>CAYLYZ010000103.1:0-21284 GCA_964387885.1 uncultured bacterium
AAATGCCATTACTGTTCGACACAAAAGTACTTTTTAACCGGATGAACCATAATTAGCTACTCATTCATTCGAGGAGTATATTATGCCGGATAAGAATAGCCTTACTGAAAAATGTCGATCACTGGGCAAAAATCGAATTAAAGTTGCTGAGAAAGCCAAAACTCCTGAAGACTGGAAACAACTTTGGAAAGATCCGGAATACGACTATCCCTTCAAATGGGGAGATTGCTGGAAACAATGCATTGAATATTTCGTGGATGATTTTGTTTCTGAGGTTGGATTTTTCATTGACATTCTCGGCTTTCCCCCGAACGCTTTTGATAAATGCTACGCGATGTTCAGCAGCCCCGATCGAGCTTTCTACTTCTCCATTGCATGTTCAACAACGGAGAATAAAACAACCCCTCCCGATTCTATCCGGATCCAGTTCATGATTGAGGACATCATCGGTACAGCAAAAGAATTGGAAGCGCGTGGGATTATATTCGAACGGAAACCTGAACCATTTGAAGACGAAGCATCACCAATGTACACCGGATATTTCAGGTCACCCAACGGTGTCCGCATTGATTTGTGGGGAATGATTGATACTGAGAAACAAACTGACAGCTGTTAAACAACCATTGATTTAAAGATTTACCATTCATATATTTAAGAGTTCGGTGGTGTATCATAATACTCCACAGGATTTTTATTTAGCTACTCTATATATGTGTTTAGATGAGGTGAACGATGAGATTTATCTGCACCACTTTCGTGTGTCTACTACTCCTGGCCCCTGTTGTTTCCGGACAGGTCATCTTTGATCCAGTAATCGGCAGAAACAATCCTTTATGGTTCCCTGACACTCCGGTAGGTGAGGAGAGTGTTATCATGCTCAATGTGGCTAACAATGGGAACGTCGCATGTCAGGTCAGACTCAATCCACCTGGTGCACCTTTTTTAGTTGAGCCCGGACAAATCCGTCTCAATGGGGGAGAGATAGGTGCTTTCACCTTGACTTTCGCACCACAGCAGGCAGGGGATTTTAGAGTTGAAATGACAGGTATTCTCGCTATTGGAATGATGCTGGAGCAAATTGGTCCCGTACCGTTAAATGGGAGAGGAATAGAAGCAAACGAACCTCAACCCGAAATCGAATTAGATCCGGAGGAATTTCAGGTAATCATTGATGTGGAAGATCGACCTGTTCAGGAAATATTGAATATTGGCAATGCAGGGGATGAAGCGCTGGTTGGGGAAATCGATGTTCCTGACATCAGGTGGTTTTCTGTTGAACCGGATGAATTCAGAATTGCAGAAGGTGAGGAACTTGAGGTAACTCTTACTTTTGGTGATAATTGGCCTGATAATGGGGATTACGATATAGTACTTCCAATTCTTTCGAATGATCCTGAAAATGAAGTCCTCGAGGTCCCAATAGAGGTTTCAATTGATATCCCGCGTTTCGTCGACAGAATAATTGAATTGCGAAGCGGTTGGAGTATGATCTCATCAAACGTCGATTTCGCTCCTGATTTTGTTGATGATGAGGGACCTGATATGCAACTCATCCTTAACGATATTGTTGAACAAGTGCTGATAATAAAAGACGAAGTCGGTGATTTTTGCGCCCCACCATTTAATTTCTGGGGTTTGGAACAATGGGAGACACCTAAAGGTTATCTTTTAAAAACAACCGAAGAGTCCGAGCTCGCGATTAATGGACTACCTATTCCATTTGATCGAAGAATAGAGCTGGATATGAGCTGGAATATGATTGCCTATTATCCGACGTTTAACCTTCAATATCGCGATGCATTTCGTGAATTAGTTGAGCGCGATCAATTGATACTCGCAAAAAATCAATTAGGTCAGTTTTATTCACCTGAATTCGGATTCGGATGGCAGTTTTTCATAACTCCGGGTGAGGGAATCTTAGTCAAGACTACAGAAGACTGTTCCTTTGAATATCCACCTGAACCTGAATGATAAAAGGTAATATAGACAAAACAAAAGAAAGTTATTAAATAGTGCGCATGATTAATTCCTGCGCACTATTCCTGTAAGAGCAACTATCATTTTACACGGTAGATCCCAATCTTATAGAACGGGGAAGAAACCGAAAGATAATTTTAGTCAGTGAGGTATATATGTTTACTCGCACGATGCTCCTTTGTTTGTTACTGTTTTTCTTTCCATTAATTCTACTGGGGCAGGTCGCTTTTGATCCCCCTCTTCAGAGAAACCAGCCAATCCAATTCCCCGACACTCCTGTTGGACAGCAAAGTGTTATTGCTTTAAGTGCAACAAATGTAAGCAATGGGCAAATTCGAGTTAATTTCAATCAGCCGAATCAACCGTTTTCAATTGATCCCAGACAGGTTATTCTCGCGCCAAATGAGGTTGGTTTCTTCTCATTCATTTTCACTCCCCAACAGGTTGGAGCAGCACAATCACAATTTGTTGGATCGGTTTTCCTTGAAAATGGAATGGGGATGCGATTGGGACCTTTCACTTTAGCCGGGACAGGAATAGAAGAAAACGAACCTCAACCGGAAATTGTAATTGAACCAGAAGAATTTCAAATCGCTATCGAGGAAGATACCGGAGCAATCGAGGAGATTCTCACGATTGGAAATGTGGGCGATGAAGCGTTGGTTGGAGAATTAGATGTTCCGGATGTAGAGTGGTTTTCTGTCGAACCTGATGAATTCAGAATCGCGGAAGGTGAAGAACTTGAAGTAACTCTTACTTTTGGTGATGATTGGCCGGACAATGGGGATTACGATATAGCGCTTCCAATTCTATCCAATGACCCGGAAAATGATGTTATAGAGGTTCCAATAGAAGTTTCAATTGATATCCCACGCTACGTTGACAGAGTAATAGAGCTGCGAAGCGGTTGGAGTATTATCTCATCAAACGTCGATTTTGCTCCCGATTTTGTTGACGATGAAGGACCAGATATGCAACTAATCCTTAACGATATTGTCGAACAGATATTAATCATCAAGAATGGGGCTGGTCGGTTCTGTGCCCCGCCGTTTAACTTCTGGGGCCTATCTCAATGGAACACCCCCGATGGGTATCTTATTAAGATGAGCGAAGATGCTGAACTCTCTATTCGTGGTCTGCCCATCCCGTTCAACCGCAGAATAGAGCTCGAATCAGGTTGGAGTATGATAGCCTTCTACCCGACATACGACCTCGAATTTGGGAGAGCGCTTGAAGAATTGGTCGAGCGTGACCAGCTAATAATTGCAAAGAATCAGAATGGTCAATTTTATTCGCCCCAGTTTAATTTTGGGTGGGATATTTTTATAACTCCTACTGAGGGAATCATGGTGAAAGTAACGGAGGATTGCTCTTTCGAATATCCACCGGAACCGGAATGATACCTGGAGAAATGCTTTGTTAGTATTAAGGAGTTGTTGAATTGAGCTAATTTGGAGGTAAAAGTTGTTGTATAGAAAAACAGCCTTTTCAATCATTTTGTTACTTATTCCGGCTGTTCTTATCGGACAGATAATAATTGATCCACCTCTCGAGGGAAATCAAGCGATAAATTTCCCTGACACACCTGTTGGTGAAGAGAGCATCATAATGATTAACGTGACCAATAATGGAAACATGCAGTGTCAACTTATGCTCGATCCACCTCAAGCACCCTTTTTCATCGATAACAGGAATCTTATTGTAGCTCCTGGAGGAATAGGTGCAGTTACTTTAACATTTGCACCTCAACAGGCTGGTGATTTCAGAAGACAATTAAGCGGGATGCTCGCATTAGGAATAAATCTGCAACGAATTGGACCTGTAACGTTAAATGGAACTGGAATTGAAGAGGATTTTCAACCAGAAATAACCATAGATCCCGAGGTAATCAGATTAGAAATCAATGAGGATAATGGTCTGGTAGAAGAAGTTCTTATGATCGGCAACATCGGGGATGAAGCTTTGGTCGGTGAAATTGAAGTACCTGATTTGGTTTGGCTAGCTGTCGAACCTGATGAGTTCAGGATTGGTGAAGGTGATGAACTTGACATCACCCTCACGTTCGGTGATAATTGGCCTGAAAACGGTGATCATGAAACTGCCATAACCATCAATTCCAATGATCCCGAAAACGAAGTTGTTGAGATTCCGATCTTGCTTTCATTAGAGATCCCGAGATTCGTTGACAGGGTAATCGCACTTCGTGAAGGCTGGAGTATGATTTCTTCCAACGTTGATTTTTCCCCCGATTTCGTCGATGATGAAGGTCCTGATATGCAACTTATCCTCAACGATATCGTTGAACAGGTTTTGATAATAAAGGATGAAGATGGTCAGTTTTGTGCCCCTCCTTTTAACTTCTGGGGTCTACGGTTATGGGATACATCAAGAGGGTATCTCATTAAATTAGAGGAAGAAACAGAGCTTAATATTGTCGGAATTCCTATTCCCTTCAATCGTCGAATCGAGCTTGAAATGGGATGGAATATGATCGCATTTTACCCAGATTATGCCGTCACATTCGGTAATGCAATCGCTGAATTAGTGGAACGGGATCAACTCATCATGCTGAAGAACGGCAGAGGGGAATTCTACATCCCTGAATTTCAATTTGGCTTTGACTATTTTATTAGATCCGGTGAAGGAGTGATGGCGAAAGTGACAGAGGATTGTGCTTTTGAATATCCTCCGGAACCGGAATAATAGGCATTTACAAACACCATGTGTGGCCCGGTCAGCCATTGATTGCCAGCGACAACCAAAGCAAAACGAAATCGTTATCCAGCAAAATTTTTGACACTACGCTGACCGGGATTCGACTACAAAAAATCACAGTCAGCTCAAACTTGTTGTTTTATAAGTTTGGTAGTTTGTCGAAGAAAGAATTTATGTCAATTCAATAAGGGCTGACCGTGCCACAGATTTAATCGAGGTGATCAATTAAAAGAAGAAACGGGAATTCTAAATACGAACTCCCGCTTCTTGTTTACAATAATAATTGAACACTGATCAAGGAGTCAATCGGTGCATCAGTCTTGGGAATGGTATACTCTCCCGGATATGTTTCAAACCGCATACCCAACCCACCATCCTCTCAAGCCCTAAACCGAATCCAGAGTGAGGTACTGAACCATAACGTCTTAAATCGAGATACCATTCGAAGAATTTCTCAGGTAGATCGTGCTCCTTAAGTCGTTTTTTCAGTTCTTCAAGGTCGTCCTCACGCTGTGAACCTCCGACAATTTCGCCATGACCTTCAGTGGCTATTACGTCCACTGCAAGAACCTTTGAATTATCTCCCGGATCACGTTTCATATAGAACGCCTTAACATCAGCAGGCCATGTATGAATCATAACCGGTCGGTCGTGATCCTCAGCAATAACAGTTTCGTCCGTCCCACCTAAATCTGATCCGTATTCAAAACCCGTTCCCTTATCCTGCAAGATTTTAGCTGCTTCATCGTACGAAATTCTGGGGAAAGGTTTGATGATTTTCTCAAGCAGCGATGTATCGCGCTCTAATACCTTCAGTTCTTCACCTCGTTTGTCGAGTACTCGACCTACGACTTCAACAATGAAGTCCTCAATCAAATCCATATCTTCATTAATGTCCATATAGGCAACTTCAGGCTCGAGCATCCAGAACTCAGTCAGATGACGACGTGTCTTGGATTTTTCAGCTCTGAATGTTGGACCAAAGCTGTAAACCTTGCCAAACGACATCGCAGCGGCTTCTTCATATAATTGTCCCGATTGTGTCAGATAGGCCTTAGTTCCGAAATACTCGGTCTCGAAAAGCGTTGAGGTTCCTTCACAGGCGTTTGGCGTAAAGATCGGTGGATCTACAAGGATGAAATCCCTAGTATCCAGATAGTCTCGCATTGCCCTGATGATCTCGTGACGGATTCGTATTATAGCATGTTGCCTTTTAGAACGCAGCCATAAATGGCGTTTGTCCATCAGGAATTCAACTCCGTGTTCTTTAGGAGTAATTGGATATTCTTCTGCTTTCTGAACCAATTCAAGGCTCTTAACCTGAAGTTCATATCCACCGGGAGAACGAGGTTCTTCGGAAATTGTTCCAGTTGCAATGACAGAAGACTCCTGGGTGATTTCCTCCGCTATTTGCCAGGTTTCTTCCGAAACACCTTTTTTAAATACGACCGCCTGCATTAAACCTGAACCGTCACGCATGATCAGGAACTGGAGTTTCCCCGACGACCGTTTGTTGTATAACCATCCGGCAATTTGAACTTCTTCTCCGACATGTCCGGATGCTTTGCTAATAAAAACTTTCATTATTTCTCTCTTTCTGTATTATCCTTGTGTTCGAAAAATCCTGAAATTTCGCGCTGGCAGACGCCCTCGTCTGCCGGATAGGTCGAAGCTGTTACTGTCACACGAGGGCGTGTGACAGCGCTGCTTTGACTCAGGAGTTTTCCTAATCCTCGATCTTAAGAGACCGAGTCATTAATTCCACTGTAGCCGTTCGAGGATCTACATTCTCAAACAGAATCCGGTGAACCTGATTGGTAATCGGCATCACAATATTCATGCGTTGGGCTAATGCCCATGCAGAGGCAGTGGTTTTCACTCCCTCAGCAACCATGTGCATTTCGTCCAGGATCTCCTTTAATTTTCGTCCCTTTCCCAATTGTTCACCCACATATCGATTTCTACTGTGCAAACTACAGCAAGTTGTAATCAAATCCCCCATTCCGGACAATCCTGCGAATGTCGCTGGACGTCCCCCCATTTCAACACCAAGCCTTGTAATTTCGGCAAGTCCTCTTGTGAGCAATGCTCCGGTCGTATTATCACCAAATTTCAACCCGCTTGCAATTCCCGATGCAATGGCGATAACATTCTTGAGCGACCCTCCCAGTTCAACACCAATAAGATCATCTGTAGAATATACGCGGAAACTCTCTCTTGAAAATAGCTCCTGTACCCGACGTGCAGTTTCGATCTTCGTTGATGCTGCAACAACTGTTGTCGGCAGGCTAGTTGAAACTTCCTCTGCATGGCTTGGTCCCGAAAGACAAGTAAAATTATCGAGATTGAATCGGTCACCAAGAACGTCTGCAAACACTTCAGAGATTCTCATAAGGGTTTCCTGCTCAATTCCCTTTGAACCTGAAATTATCAGACAGTTCTGAGGTAGTAAGTCTTTCAGTAATTCCGAGGTTGAACGCACTGCATGAGATGGTACGACACTCAGGCATACATCTGCATCAATGACTGCTTCCTCGAGGTTATCCGTTACAGACAGGTTTGCTGGAAAAGGCACTCCCGGCAGGAATTCCTTATTCTCCCTGTCCTGTTTCATAATCTCGACAGCCTGCGGTCTAAACTCCCACATCACAACTGAATCTGTTTTGCCTGTCAGCAATATTGCAAGAGTAGTGCCCCAGCTACCGGCTCCTAAAACAGCTACTTTCATTTATCAATCTCGGTTTTTATAAGCACTCGTAACATATCATTCAACAATACCGATCTTAACCGGTTTCGTCAAATCCTCTGCGAATTGCTCCATCACCTTCTCTGCTTCACCAGGACTAAAGGCTGCAATTAAACCAATCCCGAGGTTGTAAGTTGACTGCATATCATCTTCCGGGGTCTGACCCCACCTGCGCAGTAAATCAAATATCGGTGGTTCGTCCCAGGTTCCCCAGTTGATTCCGGCTGTTAATCCATCGGGGATAATTCGTGAAACATTACCGGGTATACCGCCTCCCGTTATGTGCGCAAGTCCTTTGGTTTCAAAGTTCTCTAATAAAGTACGAATCTCACCAAGGTAACAGTAGTGAATCCTTAGAAGAGCTTCACCAATAGTTGTTTCAAGTTCAGGTAAATACTCATCATAGCTTCTCCCTGCGGCTGATACGACACTGCGTGCAAGACTGTATCCATTTGTGTGCAACCCGTTGGAAGGAAAACCGACGAGAACATCTCCGGCTTTGATTGTAGAACCATTGATATACTTGCTCTGGTCGACTACTCCAAATATTGAACCTACCAGATCCAGTTCACCCTTACAATATACCCCCGGCATTTCAGCATTTTCACCACCTGCAAGAGAAATATCCCATTGCTTGCATGCGTTTACAACTCCCTGGATTACATCAGCAGCAACATCCACATCAAGGCTGCTCATAGCAATGTAGTCGAGAAATGCCAAAGGTTCTGCACCGCAGCATGCAATATCATTAATTGAGTGATTGACAAGATCGCTGCCGATAGTGTCATACTTGCCCATTGCTGCAGCAATTTTCACCTTGGTTCCTACACCGTCTATCGAGGAGATAATCAAAGGCTGCTTATATTTATCAGCGGGAAAAGAAATCGCACCACCGAAATGTCCCAGCCCTTTACCTGCAGAACCGAGCATATCCTTTATCCGGTGGACCAGTCGGTCACCTTTATCAATGTCAACTCCAGCTGAACGGTAGTCCATCACACTAACTCCAAATAATTTGGTTCAACATCTCCGCTAATCCTGTCATTGCGAGCGAAGCAAAGTAATCTCTTAAATCATATTAAAACAGATCGCTTCGTCTCTTCGTTCCTCGCGAAGACTTCGTCGGAACAGTTCAACAATATCCTGCAAAACCGTAAAGCCGCCTGATAGCTCAGGCGGCTTGTGCCGAGGGCCGGAATCGAACCGGCATGGGCCAAGGCCCGGCGGATTTTGAGTCCGCTGCGTCTACCAATTTCACCACCCCGGCAAACCGGAAACCCACTCTGGAATCAGCATTACTGATCACAGAATCAACAATATAACTCGAAACACTTACCTTCGCAAGAATAATACACAAATTCTCACAGCGTAGGTCGGAATCTTATTCCGACGAAAATTCAGTTGGTGACGACTTCGGAAGATAAGCTCTGTAGGGCTGGTTCTCAACCCGCCAAACATTTCACATTAACATAGGGAATTCGGCGGAATAAGATTCCGCCCTACGAACTTTGGCTCAAATTACTTAAAAGCAATGAATCTTAGGTTAAATTTTTTATTTTTTTATAATCAGTTACCCGAATCCTTGACAGCAATTTTGTCTACCCTTATCTTGTTAGTTGTAGTGAACATTTTAAGACAACCACAATTAAGTGAGTCGCAACATGACGATTTCCGTAAATGATCTGAAACCCGGACAGAAAGGAACAATACTGAAATTGAACGGTATTAGTGGTGAAATTCGCCGTCGCATCGTGGAAATGGGTGTAACTCCTGGTACAAAAATAGAACTTGAACGGGTGGCACCGTTAGGCGATCCGCTGGAGTTTAAGATCATGGGCTACCACCTGTCTCTGCGCAGAAAGGAAGTTGGTGAAATTCTGGTTGATGTATAGAATAACTTTGATTTTAAATGGATATCTTCCATATTTCACTTAGTGATATTCAACCGAGTCAACTTTATCTCTGTCGAGAGAAGTTAATTAAAATACAGTCTCAATTTTCCAAAAAATCAACAGCCGGTTTTGAACCTATACCTGTTAAGAAACTTGATTCGAAAATTATCTTCACCGACGGACACACAAGGGCATTTACCGCATATCTAAATGGTGCGTATCAAGTACCCGTAATCTGGGATGTGGATGAGCTGGATTGGGAGGCGTACAGAATCTGTGTTAAGTGGTGCGAATCTGAAGGTGTATTAACAATAGCGGATTTTCGGGATAGGATCATTTCCGAGTCTGAATATGATGAACTGTGGATTAATAGATGTCGAGAAATGCATGAAGATTTGAAAAAACAACGAAATAAATTGAAAAAACCTGAAAATCGAACATAGCTTCGCATTTTTTTTGCACTACTGTTTCGCTGCGACTAACATTTTTCGACACAGCGGACTACATTGAAGAAACAGTATGAGAGAAACTAAAGTAGAAGATATTAAGCAGACATATACAATTGCACTCGTTGGCAATCCGAACTCCGGAAAGACCACAATTTTCAACAATCTCACCGGTGCGCATCACCATGTCGGGAATTACCCTGGTGTTACCGTTGAGAAAAAGGAAGGATTCTTCACCGCTAGGGGTGTAAAATTTCACGTTATTGATCTTCCGGGAACTTATAGCCTGACCGCCCAATCCTCTGACGAGAGAATTACTCGTGAATTTATCATAAACGAAAAACCTGACATTGTAATCGATGTTGCCGACTACAGTAATCTACGCAGAAACCTCTATCTTACAACCCAATTAATCGAACTTCAGGCTCCTCTTCTTCTCATCTTGAATATGGCCGATGTAGCAAAATCCAGGGGGATAAAACACGAACTTCCTCTACTTGCTGACCTGCTTGGATGTCAGGTCATCGAGACTGTTGGTCATAATAACAAAGAACGCATCAAACTAATCGATGGCATCTTCTCAGTTCTCAATCCCGAGAAGCAGATCAATTCTATAGATATTAATTACGGTAGGGATATTGAAGCAGAGATTTCCAAACTGGCGACAATTATTGAACGAAACGGATTTGATTATGAAAAGACAAATACCCGTTGGCTCGCGGTTAAGCTGCTTGAGAAAGATCCTGATGTAATAACCTCCAATTCCAACAAAAAACTAATTTCAGCAGTCAATAAAAGTTCTAACCGAATTCATAGCCTCGATGGGGACAATCCCGAAATTATTATTGCCGAACGCAGATATGGCTTTATAGCCGGCGTGGTTAGAGAGACAACCCTGTCGACTTCAGCTTCCCGGCAGACGATTTCTGAAGATCTTGATAAAGTACTAACCAATCGGTTTTTCGGAATTCCAATTTTTATGGTATTGATGTTCCTTGTGTTTCAATTAACCTTCACCCTTGGCAGTTACCCAATGGGGTGGATAGAATCATTTTTCGGATGGTCTGCAGAAACCATATCCGGATGGTGGATCGAAGGTTCAACAAGTCTGATCAGATCTCTGCTACTCGATGGGATTATCGGTGGCGTAGGAGGGGTAATTGTGTTTCTACCTAACATAATTTTCCTTTTCCTCGCAATTGCAATTCTCGAAGATACCGGTTACATGCCCAGAGCAGCCTTCATTATGGACAGGTTGATGCATAAGCTTGGACTGCATGGTAAGAGCTTCATCCCTATGCTTATTGGATTCGGATGTTCAATACCGGCAATTATGGCGACCCGTACTCTCGACACCAGACGGGAGCGGTTAATTACTATGCTTATTGCACCGTTGATGAGCTGTGGTGCAAGATTACCAATTTATGCTCTAATAATCCCGGCTTTCTTTCCGATTAAGATGCACGGATTTATGTTATGGGCTATTTACGTAATCGGTATAGCATTAGCTGTTTTCAGCGCGAAATTGCTGAGGCTCTCTTTCTTTAAAGGACCAACGATGCCTTTCGTAATGGAGCTTCCACCCTATCGGATGCCAACCTTGAAAGCACTGACGATACACATGTGGGAGAGATCATGGTTATACTTGAAAAAGGCTGGGACAGTTATTCTTGGCATTTCTATTATAATGTGGGCGTTAACTACTTTTCCTTTAGACAGACCGGATGTTGTTGTGCAAAGTGACCTATCCAGATCCTACGCCGGACAAATTGGTAGATCAATAGAACCGGTTATTGCACCGATGGGTTTCGACTGGAAAATTGGAACTGCATTAATTGGTGCTTTCGCTGCTAAAGAGGTCTTTGTCTCGCAGTTGGGGATTGTCTACTCAGTCGGAGATTCGAATGAAGGTTCTGCTGCTCTGCGTGATAAACTTCAGAGTAATTACAACCCATTGATAGGTTTTTGCATAATGCTATTCACACTGATTGCTGCACCATGCATGGCAACAATTGCGGTTACTAAACGTGAATCGAATTCCTGGAAATGGGCTGCTCTCCAATTTTTTGGATTGACAGCACTGGCCTATATATTGACGGCTGCAGTTTACCAGATCGGTAATCTTGTTTCAATTGGAGTGGGATAGAAAATGGAAGTAATAGTGATTTACATACTCATCGGATTTGTGATCTTCATGTCGGTCAGATCTATATTCCGGACTTTTAAGGGTAATCAGGCACATTGTGATTGTCAAAACAGTGATTGTGCTATATTTGATGAGTGTAGCTCAAATCGAAACTCGGGAGATTGTACTGAAGAAAAGTCTGAAGGAATAACTCAGATTCCGATCAAAATAACAACTGGAAATAATTAATCGTTTACTCTCGTTAAAAGCAGTACTCGCTTTACACCTCTCCCCTCGTCAATAAAATAACCACTCATAATCAATTCTCCAGCTTCGTCATTCATATGACAACACTGGTCGAAACATTTACCAACCAAGTTCCATTCCTGTTTAGTAGGTTTTACCGGGAAGGCATATCCATCCGGTGCACCACGATAAGTGAGTTTCCTATCGTCGAAAATAGTTAATACTGCCGGATAGTAGCGAATTAAACGTCTGGAAATAACTTCCCACGAGGCGTGTGGAAATGTCTCCTTAAGCTCAACTAATGAAATGGAGTTGACCAAGGGACGAAAATCTGTCTCGGGAAGCATAAGCTCGGCTGCATATTCATCGGCATCCTTCTCATTCTGTCGACTGATGGAATCAAGTGAATGTCCGAGAATAATGTGAGCAAGTTCATGACAGAAATGCCAGTTCAAGCGGGGTTCGTACAACTCTGGATTGAGAAATATCGTCCGTCCCATCACAAATGCGTCAGTGTCTTCATACTTCTTGAAAACAACTTTCACATTATGCTGAACGGCGAGTTTCTCAATAAAGGTCATTTTTGCGAACGTCTGTAATCGAGCAACGCATCAATAAAGAAACGTTTCGAAGGTTTATGCGATCCTCGAAGCCGGATACCTTTTAAGAGGTCTACCTCCTCGGTAGTCAATTGCATCAGGAGCATTTCATCTTCAGATTCGAGCAGTTGTTTCAGTCCGTCATACATCTCGAATTCATCATCGGAATCATACGTATAGTGCTTGCTGGAACCGGCGTACATCAACTTACCAATAGTAACACCCAGACCGTTGGCTAATCTTTCTACCACCTCAATAGTTGGAGACGATTTCCCATTCTCCACCGAACTCAGGTATGACCGGTTAATCCTAGCCCGGTTTGCAAGCTCTCCCTGATTTATCCTCTTCTCACGGCGTATTTCACGCAGACGTTCAGCAATAATATTTTTGGTTTTTTCCTGTTGCATATTTCACCATTATAACTTTATACAACACTTCCTATTTGAAATATACACAATTTGTTGATCATTGTCAATAACATTCATCTTGTATATGAATTATTTATACTCGGAATAATCAGGATTCCATAACGGATCTATCATGCCTTGTATATGAATTATTTATACTCGGAATAATCAGGATTCCATAACGGATCTATCATGCCTCGTTAAATGATCGACCAAAAGAAGGAGAACCGAAACCGCCAATCCCGAAAAAATCGGTTGAATTGACCAGGGCACACCGGGATTTTCAACAGTTGATCTAACAATGAACCACAATCCAACAATTGTGGGAGCAAGAACTAAATTCGTCATCGCCCATCCTGGACGAAATTTCCAGCGGTTGTTATAACTCAATGCCAGAGGAAGCAATAATGCCGGTGTCCCAAGTGAACCTAACCTGTGCCAGATATCGACAACGGACTCGGTCATTAAAGCAATTGCGATTGCTGACAATCCCGAAGCTACAAGCCCCCACCTTGTTATCCCAACCTGACTGATTCGGTTTTTTATCGACTTAATCCTCCAGAGAACATCACGTCCCAATGTGGATGCTGCGAGAAAACTATAGCTGTCTATTGTTGACATAATCGTCGTCATCAGACCGACCACAAACAGACCTTTTATTCCGGCTGGTAGCACTATATCTGCCAGTAATGGAAATGCGTTAACACCTTTTATACCTTCACCGAGAATAGCTCTTGCGAACATTCCTGTTGATGTTGTCATGAAGTCAAACAACATCCAGAAGAGAATCGAAAAGAGCAATCCCTTTTTAGCAATTTTAGGAGTCTTTGCCGCAAAACTCCGCTGATAAAAAGCAGGCTCTACCAGTGCGGATAGCGCTATAAAATACCAGCTGAATATATATCCAGCTGTAGCTCCGCCCCGCCAGTCAAAGTGCGATTCCGGCAGATTTGCCTGTAAATAGGATAGTCCACCATAGGTCGAAAATAATTTACCAACTATCAGGAAAAAGGCGAGGAACATTAGAGAAAACTGCAGCCAATCCGTGCGAATTACAGACCTGAATCCTCCAATCAGGACATAACATGACGAAACTACCGTGGCGATAATTACACCAAAAGTCAGTGACCATCCGAGTAGCAGATTGATAAGCACCCCGAGCATAAGAACGTAAACAGCCGGAACGGTCATTACAAACACGAAAATAGATCCACCAACAGCCATTTTTTCACCATAAGCCCGGTTCAACTGGTCAGGGATGGACAGCAGCCTCGATTTTCTGGCTCGCTCAGCAATGAACAGGGCAAATATCAGAGCTGCAAGGTAGTATGGTACACCAAACACCAGCCAGTTTGAGAGCCCGTGTTTGTATGAATACTCACCCACACCAAGTATTCCCCCATACCAGGTTGAAACCGTAGTAGCGACAAAAGATGGAAGTGTGAGTCTTCTCCCATCGAGTAGGTACGATTCTTCCCCGGTTCGCTTCTCTCTGCTAATTCGAAAAGCTATGAACAGAAGAAAGACTAAATAGGCTGCCAGAATAACCCAATCGAGCGCTGAAAGATTCATTGTTTACAACAATTCATATCTAAACACCAATGTCCTAAAAGTATTTTTCAAAAGTAACAGTTAATATTATATGTTATTTTTGATGTAACTTGCATACCTTTATTGGAATTATTATCATTTATTGATTAAATTAAAGGATTGTTTGAGAACGGATTACAACCGCGACTCACTTTATTTTTTTTCAAAGTACTTACTTGGAAATCAGAACCTTAAAGTTCACGGCATGAGTTTAAACAGCATGGAATCAAATGACGGTTACCGAGCAGTAATTCGTCGCAGTCGAGATGTGATTGGCTCAGTTCTAGGAGCGGACAGTCCAAAGGGCAGAGTCATGATAACAGCCGCTAATTGGATAACACTCTTTCGAGTTGCTGTAATCCCGGTTTTTCTTCTAACTTTCTTCTCAGATTCTCCCCTGACCCGAATTATTGCTTCAGTGGCTTTCATTCTAGGCGCCATCAGTGATTTCTGGGATGGTAAACTTGCTCGACAGAACCGTCAAGTGACACCGTTCGGCGATTTTATGGACCCTCTTGCGGATAAACTCCTCGTACTTTCCGCATTCTGGGCAATTCTGATTGAATGTGAATTCGGAGATTACTTTATCTCCGCTGTCGTCTGGGTAGTGCTAATTACACTTCGCGAAGTCGCACTGACGATTATCAGAATTGTAGCGATTGAAGATGGTTCTTCCTTAGTCACCAGTTTCTGGGGAAAATTAAAAACAACAATTCAGCTCACAACCTTAATAAGCATCCTGTTAGCATTGAACCTGCATGATTTCGTCCCGGATAATCTGACTTTCGCCAGCTATTTCCATCACAAGAACTTCTACATGGGCGTAAACCTCCTTTTCTTCCTGAGTATGGCGGGATCGTTAATCTCCGGATGGTTCTACATATCAGGTTTTAAGATGAGGCATAAACAACGGTGATTTCCAACAGTTCCGCCACTAATACAAGAGCATTGAACATTGCAACTTTAGGTCCTGTTGGGAAAATACCAGTCGCACCAGGAACATGGGGCAGTCTTGTGGCTGTAATCATTTGGTGGCTGATCCTTTCAAGGCTGAAACCATTTTGGTATTGGACGGTAATGCTGATTACAACCATGATTGGTATTTGGAGTGCTGAACAGGCGGAAAAAGAACTTGGCGAAGATGCTGGTGAGATTGTAATCGATGAAGTACTTGGACAGTGGCTGATACTTGCAGTATGTTCAAGGAATCTATGCTCTATCATTCTGGCTTTCCTGATTTTCCGGATCTTAGATATTTGGAAACCATTCCCAATTCGAAAATCACAAAACTTACCGGGAGGAACCGGAATCATTATTGACGACGTTCTCGCAGGTGCTTATGGAATTGTTTTAATGTGGATATTTTGTTGGATGATCTGTGACTGAACTGCAAATTGAACTCATTTCAGTTGGGGATGAAATTCTCCTCGGTCACACTCTTGATACCAATGCACACTGGATTGCTAATCAATTAGCAAATTCCGGCTACAGACTTCGCTGGCATTCAACAATTGGCGACAATGAAAGCGATATGCGTCATCAATTCCGCAGAGCCTGGAACCGAGCTGATGTCGTGATTATCACCGGAGGCTTGGGTCCAACCCATGATGATAAAACTCGACCGGTTTTAGCCCAATTCTTCAATGATGAACTTGTAACCCGTTTAGATTTAGCCAAACGAATTGAAAACAGGTTAGCAGCCCGGAAATTGAAGACGCCATTTGGTTATGAAAGAATGGCTGAATTCCCAACTCGAGCGGAACCCATATTGAATAAAGAAGGTAGTGCACCCGGAATCCATTATGATGAGGATAGCCGGGAACTTTTTGCATTGCCCGGGGTTCCTGCTGAAATGCAGGAAATGATAAGCAATTACGTTATTCCACGACTCGAACTGAAACGTAAAGGTGTATTTCAATATCACATGTTCCGGACAGCGGGAATTTTTGAATCCCAATTAGATGAATTGATTGGTGATCCCGACCTGCTTAAACCTGTTAATTTAGCATATTTACCAAGTATTGATCATGGTGTAACACTAAGATTATCCTTATCGGGTTCCGATTCTGATGAAACGAACTCAATCCTCACTGACCGGGTAAAAAGAATTCGGGAAGTTATATCAGATCATATATTCACCGAAACTGATGAAAACCTTGGGGAAATAATTCTGGGAATTATGCGAAAAAACAGGATGAAACTTGTCATAGCTGAATCTTGTACCGGTGGTTTACTAAGCAATAATCTCGTTTGCATTCCAGGTAGTTCTGATGTTTTTGAACGTGGTTTCACAACTTACTCTAATGAATCAAAAGTTGAACTTCTCGGAGTAGATCCAAAATTGATTGAAAAACATGGAGCTGTCAGTGGCGAGGTTGCAGCTGCGATGGCAAAGGGAGCTCGAACTCGAGTCGGGGTTGATATAGCAATCAGCGTTACGGGAATTGCCGGACCAACCGGAGGTACAGAAGAAAAACCGGTGGGGCAGATATATTTTGGTTTAGATGATAAAAACGGAACAATAATTGAATCCCACCGTTTTGGAGGAAACCGGACAACCAACCGCAGACGATCCGTCTTGACCGCCTTGACACTCCTCTGGCGCCGACTAAGGGAACATTAGAATGATTCGAACGTTTATCGCAATAGACGTCCCGGATGAAGTGAAGGAAATGATCTCCCGAGCACAGGAAAATTTCCGTCGACTTGGAGGTGATCGAGTTTCTTGGACGCGTCCTCAAGGTATTCACCTGACGCTTAAATTCCTCGGGGATGTCAATGAAGATGAAATTTCGGGGATTGCTAACCGTGTTGAAACGGCGACTCTTGAGTTTTCATCATTCGAGATTCAAACAACAAACGCCGGAGGTTTTCCTCGGATGCAAAAACCCAGAGTACTTTGGCTGGGAATCGATGGTGGAGTTGAGTTAATAAGTATCCAGAAAGCTGTTGATAAGAGCATCTCAAAATTGGGTTTTGACCGTGAAAGGAAAAAGTTTAATCCGCACTTAACAGTCGGGAGGGTGAAATCTTTGACGCTTGATTCTCCGTTACCGGAGAATTTTGGATCTTACGAATTCAAAACGGTAAACTGGATCGCAAGTGAAATAAACGTCATTGCGAGCGATCTCAAACCGACGGGTGCGGTATACACCATATTGGACACTATTCCGTTAAAATTCAACAAATAAAACAACAGAGGTTATCAAACTATGTCACCAAAAAAATCAAGTCCATCCACAAATTACAATAGCAACGTCTCTGATCGCACCCGATCTCTCGAGCTTGCAATGGCTGAAATTGAGAAGCAATACGGTCGCGGATCAATCATGCGTCTCGGTGATGAGAGCATGAAAGTGAATGTCAATGTCATTCCAACCGGCTCACTTTCTCTGGACTCAGCTCTGGGAGTTGGGGGAATCCCGCGTGGGCGTGTTGTAGAAATCTATGGTCCGGAATCTTCAGGCAAAACCACTCTCGCTCTGCATATCATAGCCAACGCACAGATCCAGGGGGGCACCGCGGCCTTTATTGACGCTGAACATGCACTCGATCCAGTTTATGCCGACGCCCTGGGCGTTGACACAAAAAACCTGCTGATTTCGCAACCTGACACAGGTGAGCAGGCTCTGGATATCGCTGAAACTCTTGTTCGGTCAGGTGGTGTCGATGTAATTGTTATTGACTCGGTTGCTGCTCTTGTCCCAAAAGCTGAAATTGAAGGAGATATGGGGGATCAGCAGGTCGGACTTCAAGCTCGACTTATGTCACGGGCACTGCGGAAATTAACTGGAACCGTTTCAAAATCGAAAACAAGTTTCATTTTTATAAACCAGGTTAGAATGAAAATTGGGACAATGTGGGGAAATCCGGAAACAACACCCGGTGGTATTGCATTGAAATTCCACTCTACAATCCGGATGGAAATCCGCAGAATTGGTAGTATTAAAGATGGAACAGCAGCAATCGGCAACAGAACCCGGGTAAAGGTCGTAAAAAATAAAGTCGCTCCACCATTCCGCGAAGTGGAATTTGATATCATATACGGTAAGGGAATTTCAAGCCTCGGTGAAATCGTCGACCTTGGGACACAGTCTAATGTACTAACGCGCAGTGGAACCTGGTACTCCTTCGGTGAAGAACGACTGGGACAGGGACGAGAAAGAGTCATTAATTTTCTACGCGAAAACTCCGATCTGCATCAGGAAATCGAAGGCAGAGTACGTGAAGCCATGGGGATCCCGGCTTCACCACCTCCTGAATCGGAAAATGGTGCGCGCTAACTTAGATTTTGGGATTAAGTTATAAGACAATCAGGGAAAAAAAAACTGAATGACGAGGAAGCTCGGTCAAAAGCAATCGGCATGCTTTCTCGAAGAGCTCTAACAAAAAAAGAGCTGAAAGAACGACTGATAAGAAAGGGTGCCTCTCCCGAAAAAGCTGCGGAAATTGTCATCGAGTTCAATAAAAGAGGTTATATTGACGAGAATACTCTAATCGAGGATGCGATTAGGCTTGGAAAGGAATCACGACTTATCGGCAGGTTTATGCTCAGGTTTGAGCTTAAGAAACGTGGTCTTTCTCAGGAAATCATCGATACTCGATTGGAGGATTCATATCCACAAACGGATGAATATCAAGTAGCACTGAAATTTGCTCAGCGGAAAAAAAATTCCTATTCAGGTGTAACCAACGAAAAACGCTACCGTAGATTATCAGCGGCTCTTAACCGAAGGGGCTTCATGGGGGATGTGATAAGGAAGACATTGAGTGATCTCGACATTGAACCGTTTGATGATTAAACAATTTTAAAATTCTCGACCTGGGGAGAACGGACATTCCTGTCCGTTTCGTTTGGGAGCAATTGAGACGGACAAGAATGTCTGCCCTCCCCATAAAACACCAAAAAGACTATCGTATTTCACATGAACGCGAAAAGAAAAACCGAAATCAAGAAAAACCAACAGTACCAGGATAATTAATGTTAGCAAACCAGAGAACAATAAAAAACAGTGGAAGTCTTGAAGGGATTGGTCTTCATACGGGAAGATTATGCAAACTTACATTCACACCTGCACCAACCGGGCATGGAATTAAGTTTATTCGCACCGATCTTGAACATGCCCCTGAGATCCCGGCATATATTGATAACGTTACCGATGTCTTGCGTGGAACGAGTTTGAGTATCGGGGATGATGTGGTTCACACAGTTGAGCATGTCGTTGCGGCAATCTCTGGTTTGCAGATTGACAATATCAGAGTTGAGCTCACAACAGATGAACCGCCTGTCATGGATGGTAGTTCATACGAGTTCGCTAAGTTATTGCAGGAACTCGAATTCGTAGATCAGGGTGAACCAAAACAATACCTGGAGATTGATCATACAATTGCATACCGGGACAGTGAGCATGACATTGATATTATCATAGTACCCTCTGACCGTTTTCGTGTGACATACATGATAGATTATCCCAATCTCATTCTGGGAACACAATATACTTCTCTTTATGACATTAATGAGGAATTCCTGACTGAATTCGCTAACGCAAGAACTTTCGGCTTAATATCTGAGATTCAACAACTCATCGATAACAACCTGATCAAAGGTGGAAATCTGGAGAATGCCGTTGTTTTTGTCGATAAAGAATTACCCCAAGATGAATTAGATAGACTTGGTAAGCACTTCAAGATTGATTCGAAGGTAAAACTCGCACAGAACGGCTTCCTCGGTAAAACTGAACTAAGATACACCAATGAGGCTGTTCGACATAAGGTTGTTGACCTGATTGGTGATCTTGCTCTGCTGGGAGTACCATTAAAAGGTCATGTTCTTGCAGCACGAGCAGGGCATTCCGCCCACGTTGAATTGGTGAAACTTCTTCAAAAAGAACTGAAGCTTAAACAACTTCAAAAACGCTACCAACTATCCAGCAGTAAAGATTATGTCTTTGATATTGATGCTATCCAGAGAATTTTACCCCACAGACATCCATTCCTACTCGTTGACAGGATCATTGAACTTGTACCTGGTGAGAGAGTAGCCGGCATAAAGAATGTATCAATTGGCGAACCATTCTTCCAGGGACATTTTCCTGGACATCCGATCATGCCCGGTGTTCTTATTGTTGAAGCTATGGGGCAGGTTGGAGGAATTCTGCTGCTTAACACAGTAGATAAACCAAAAGAAAAGCTCGTATTTTTCACCGGACTCGACAAAGTCAAATTCCGCAAACCGGTACACCCCGGAGATCAGCTTTATATGCGCGTAGAAATGGTATATAACCGTCGTGGGATATGCAAAATGAAAGGACAGGCTTTCGTAGACGATCAACCTGCCGCAGAAGCGATGATGACCGCTGTTCTGGTTGACCGTGAAGAGAGTGATTTAGGAAAAGACCAGTAGGATAAACATTCCCAATTAGTATAATAACACCTGATGAGTGGTGTCAGGCGTCCCCGAGACCTTTGAAATATTCATGGTTTTCCTCGAATCTTGTGATTTTCCAGGAATAGCGATTTTATAAGTGCTTGTGTATTCTGG
>CAYLYZ010000104.1:0-21088 GCA_964387885.1 uncultured bacterium
GTTTACTTACAAAGAAAACGTTTTCAAAGAACTGTTCTTGGACAAGCTGTTCCTGCTTGTCCATCCGTCGATAGACGGATTTGAACTGTGACACCGATTTTCAGAGAATCCGTCTGTCGACGGATGGTCGAACAGGAATATTCGACCTACCTCAAATCATTCTCATTAATCGAATAATCCCACCTTTTGTCTCCATCACGGTTGTAAGTCGAACAGGTCAGAGTTCTGTCCTTTCTGGGACCTCTTACATGCATGATCCCAAAATTGTTCTCACCAACGAATGTATCCTTGACTCGCATATGATTCTTTTCATCCTCACCACCGTGATGGGGACCTGAGGTCAGGGCCGAAATTGTGAAATCATAAAGCGGGTAGGTTCCCTGTCGTTCGAATTTAGTCAGCTCGGTGTGATGTCGATCTCCGGATATAAAGATGACACCGCGAATCTTCTCATCGGCAATCATTTTCAAAAGCCGATTTGTTTCTTCCGGGTACGTCGAGTGATTCTCACCGTAGGTTACCGGATTCAGGAACTGACTGCCGACAACGATGATTTTAAAAGGTGCTCGACTATAGCAAAGTGCATCAATGAGCCATTCAATCTGTTCTTTACCGAAAATCTGACGATCCGTACTATCACGATAATTTGGACTCCTGTAATATCGATTATCCGTCAGGAAGAAGTCAATATCCGCCCAGGTGAACATCGTTGTGGTTCCCGGATTGCCGTTGACACCAAAGCCCGGATTCGGAAAAAATAATTTAAAACCCTCAAGTGTCGCCTCTTTATTCCAGAAACTGCGGTCGCTGTTGTTGGGCCCGTAATCGTGATCATCCCAGATTGCGTAGTTGTGAACCGATCCGAGCAGCGGCTGCAGTTCCGGTGTCGAGCGAGTGTGAGTGTAACGGTGCAAGATACCCGTCCAGGTATTCCAGTCTACTTCACGCAGGTAGATGTTATCACCTGTCCAGAGCATGAAGTCAGGTTGTTTATCGACGATGGTTCCAAAAATCTTGGTGTCCTGTCCGTACGGTTTACCGGGACGGTCAACTTCAGGTTCGTTGATGTAACAGCCACCTCCAATAGCGAAACTGAAATCTGGTGGATCTTCACGCCACTGCCAAAGTTTTTGACTCTGGAATTCTAATGCCCATGGGAAGGCTACGAGGATGTCGTTTATATATAAATCGTATCCATATTGGTTTCCGGGTTGAACTTTGTCGGCAATTAATTTGGCTGTAAATGCTTTAGATTTTTCTGTTCGAATGACATCCGTTTCATATTTCTGATTCCTATTGTTCTTAATCCAGTATATGATCTTTACATCGGCAGTTGCATTGGTCTGCACCCAGAGAGCAACCTCCTTGTAATCCGAATAGCCGACCATTGGACCGGATTGGTGTAAGTCGGCTTGGGCATAGCCGATACTGCTGCAGCTAAAAAGTACGGATAAAAAGAGTATGTAGTTAATTGCTTTCATTATTTCTTTAATGGAGTTCCCTTTTTGTAGGGGTTGAATATTTTCAACCCAAATCCACTTCCAATCGGATTGTTCAAAATGCCTGTAAGAAGAAGGGTTGAAAATATTCAACCCCTACATTGTCCCTTAGAAGGCCTATGCAATTCTTAGTTTTCAATAACCTTCAACCGCACATCTTTCAACGGCCTGATTGTCCCTGTTGCCAGAGCAACTTCTACAAGTACATCCCTGTCAACAAAACCTGTGTCATAATACCAGCGATCACCTCGTTCAATTCCAAAGAATTTCGGGAAATGACCGAAGACGTAAGAATTGGTTACAACTTTGTATGTGGCAGCAGGATTTGCAGCCGTTCCGTTTATTTTCAAATCAGATGCTTTAAAACCATTCTTATTCACAGTTACGACTACTCCTGACACAACTAATGGCTCGTGTTTCAAAGATACCACATGAGAGAAGACTTTTTTCAGTTCTTCACCGGTGATTTCAAATTGAACCAATGTGTTCCCAAAAGGATTGACTTCCCAAATATCGCGTTTTGTTAGCGGACCTGCGGTGAGGTTTTTCCTTATCCCTCCCGGATTCTGGAAAGCTACATCCGAGTTTGTTGCTTCACGATATGCATCTGTTATCCATCTTCCGAGAACTGATTCCTCACCCCACCGTTTCCGGGTTAAATCTGATGTGAGTATAGCTATTGTATCAGAAAGAGATTTTGTAAACTCATTCTCAAGTCTATTAACGATTTCTTGAATTTTCGGATCTGGTTCAGCTTTGGACCCATCGTTAAGGAGTAATTGGCCAAAAGCAGCAACAATATCGCCCTTTTTCACTGAAAGTGATAGCACTCCGAGGAACAATCCACGGTCCCCGGCTTGAGTAACGAGCACACCTGGAATTCTGGTTTTTCCATCTCCGAATATGTCGTCACCCTCAAGAATACCCGTTGAATCAACAACGAGTGGCTTTTCAACTACAGCATGTTGATGACCACCAATTACGACATCAATTTCAGGGACTTGTTTTGCTAATTCAATATCGTTTGGCAATCCAACATGCGTTAAGGCTATTGTCAGTCGATCAGGAGATGGGAGGTGTTTTCTAATGGACTCCGCAAGATCGAGAACTTTCAGGTGTCCGGTGGCTTTGTCTCCGGTTAGGGCATACAAATTGGGTGGGACGAGTCCGATAACTCTGACCGGAACACCGCCAATTGTCGTGTCGAAATACTCTGCTGAGAACGGGATTCCATTCGGTTCAACAAGGTTAGCTCCACCAAGTACGGGCACTCCAAGTGAATCCCGGTAAGCAATTGCCCTGTCAGTTCCATAATCAAACTCGTGATTTCCAATTACTGCCACATCGATACCAAGTTGACGCAGAATCTGGATCTGACTTGCACCCTTTGTCATGCTTGAAATTGGAGTCCCAGTGAACTCATCACCGGCAAATAACCACATCGATGGTGCTGATGTGTCCTGAACAGCTGCAGCCATACCTTTCAATCCGGCGATACCCTGGATTTCTAATTTCATGGTATCAAATTTAGTTTTAAAGGGAGTATTTGCTGCATGAAAGTCATTATGATGCAGAAGTGTGATCTGCTGAGGCTCTTTCGCACATGATGAAAACAGGGTGATCCAAAGCAAACAAAACGGAAAGAGAATTATCCTGAAAAACCTGATTTTGTCTAAGGGCATTGTACTACTTTTCCCAGATTTTACATATATTACCTGAACATCATTAGAAGGTAGTCGAAAGCCCTCGTAATACCAAGTTTAAATTTCTAAAGAAAGTTGTTTTTCAGTAATTTTCACCAATTAAATCCGGGATTCAAGCTGATGAATGTAATACTTGATAACAGGCCCTTGAAATGTTTCAACTTAAAATATATATTCATTTACTGCATTAATATACTTCTCTTTTTAAATACAACCGTTTTTGCCACAGAATTGCCGCGTGGCAAAGTTGGACAAATGCCAGATTATCCGGATTTTAAAAAGATTAATTCTACAAGCCTTGTCCTTTGCAATGCCCCAACAGTAAAAATGAAATCTGATAATAGAGTTGAGCTATCTTTCAAGACTAATTTTGAATCTCCTGCTACAAAGGTTTCTTATGGAGTGTATGAACCGGATCAATTACTTCAGGAACCAAGATATCGAAGAACCGCTAAAGAAAATCTCAAGGATTTCCACTGTAAACACAGAGTGATAATTGATCTCAAAACTCTGATGATTCCTGTCATTGATGTTGCCAACTTAATTGAGAACCAGGGCGGCGTAATTGCCTATAGAATTGAGATATATAATCCAAACAGTGCCCAATCCTGGGCTTATAATGGCAGATTTGCATTCCATGAGAATAGGATAGTTCCAGCCATTACTCAAGGACCATTTGTCGATCAGGTTACTGAGACCAGCGCCATAATATCCTGGGACACTGATTTGCCAGTTCGAGGAACGGTGTTGATAGATGGCAAATCGTTTTTTGAATCTCGGGACAAATTTTCAACTCACTTCGAAGTAAAGATTAGAGATTTAAAACCCGGAATGAAATATCCCTACCAGGTCGAAATAATTTCTGATAGCCATTCATCAAAAACCCGAGAGTACTATTTCAATACTCAAAGCAAGAACTTGAAATCATTTTCGTTTGCTGTAATGGGTGACAGCCGGAGTGGAATTGGTGGTGGTGAAAGACAATTAGGTGGAGTAAACTATAAAGTTGTCACTCGGTTTACTCAGGATGCTTTCAACAGGGGGATAGACTTTTTTATACACACCGGGGACATGGTCAATGGAAATACTACGAGTTTCCAGGATTTTGAAATGCAGCTCGAAGCATATAAGAACGCAATGGAGCCGGTTGGGCATTACATACCGTTTTATGAAGCAATGGGAAACCATGAATTAGTAATTGATATTTTCAATCTTGGTGGCAGTTCAGGTTTGAAATTTGACAAATGCGGAGAACAAAGCTCGGAAGCCTGCTTCGCAAGAGCATTTGTAAACCCGGAAAATGGTCCTCAACGGGAGGTTCCAGGTTCTCCTTCATACAAAGAGAGTGTTTATCATTTCGATTACGGTCATTGCCGATTTATTGTTTTCAACAACAACTACTGGTTTTGTAATCGTCCTGAAAAATGGGGAGGGAATCTCGAGGGTTACGTTCTCGATAAGCAATTTGAATGGCTTAAAAAGACCTTTACAGATGCTGCAAAGGATGAAACTGTTGAGCAGATCTACCTGTTTGCACAAGAACCGATGTTTCCCAATGGAGGGCATGTCAAAGATGGCATGTGGTATAACGGTGGTGACCCTAAACTTAACGGAGGTATTGACCGCAGATATGTCGTCGAACGACGTGACCATATCTGGGAGGCATTTGTAGGAACAGGAAAAGCTGTGGCTGCAAATTTTGGGGATGAACACAATTATCACCGTACTTTGATAACTCCAAGACTTAATGGTAATTTCAAGCATCGGGCTTGGCAGATAGTTTCAGGAGGAGCGGGAGCTCCTTTCTACATGATGGAAACAGGGCAGCCCTGGACTCAGGATGTTAAAAAATTCAGCACACAATCACATTATACGTTATTTAGAATAGATGATTCGCGAGTTAATCTGGAAGTATACAGTTTGACTGGCGAGTTGATTGAGGAAGTTGTTTTGAAAGATTAGATAATCTTTCTTTAAAATAACTCTTGACTTTGCTCGATCAGATTACTTTATTATTAGTCTTGAAAGAAAATGCGCCCGTGGCTCAATTGGATAGAGTGTCTGGCTACGGACCAGAAGGTTAGGGGTTCGAATCCCTTCGGGCGTACGAAAAAGCTCGCTGAATTTCAGCGAGCTTTTTTTTATCCGATATATTTCTTTTATCTATTTAACAACTGCTATCTTCCTAATCTTAGAAACATCCTCAGACTGAATCCTAAGGATATACAAGCCTACAGGTAGAGTACTGGCGCTCAAAGAAATATCATGAACTCCAGCTTTCTTCCAATGATCCAGAAGAGTTAGAACCTTGCTCCCGGTTAAATCAAATATCGACATTGAAACTTGTGTCGCAAAGGGTAATTCGTACTGAACATCAGTAGATGAATTGAACGGATTAGGGTACACCGAAAGAATTCTAAATTTGCTCGGTACCGATACCGGTTGACCATCACCAACCTTTGAATGAGCTTCTATTTGGAATGCGAATGGTGACAAACAGAAAACCGTATCAACACCGGATATTGCTTCAACATGCCAGGTAACAGGGAGGTTATCTTCCCAGAATTCTATTCCTGCCCGATTCAGATTTCCCGGAAAGTTAACCGATATTTCCGATTCGGTTCGGTTCAAATAGCGCCAAATCAAAGGTTCCCTGATTCCCTCTATTTGGATATAGAGATTGTATATCAGTGTATCATTTGGATCGGGATCCACCGATGGCTCCCAACTAATTTGAACATCGCTGCTTTCTTCAACTGAAATGACAGCTCCATTTTCCGGTGTGAGAAGGTTGAATTCACCTGGCGGTTCTGGCATTGCGGTTAAAAAATGCCAGATTTGATTCGACATTGATGTCAGTCCGGACTCTGGATTTGTTGCCTGCACTCTCCACCAGTATTCACTATCATCTGTAAGACCTTCAACAAAGCAGAGAGTATCTGAGTTAACATCCTGTTCCATAAAATCAGCGAAATCCTCTGACGTTGACCATTGTGCCTGATATGTTATTTCGATTTCCTCATCCTGGCTGTTCACACGAGTCCAGATTAATTGCACAGTTAATTCAACTAATATTGAATCATTTACTGGGGAAATAAGGTCTACCGATGCAGGTGGATCGGGTTCGTCCTCAGCAAGTGGGCTTTCCCACCAGATAATCCTGTCGGAATTGCCCCTTGCAGCACCAACAATGTCGAGGTCTCCATCCTGATCAAGATCAATCGCCCTAATTGAACATGCTCCGTTCAAATCGTCTGAAATCAGAAACTCGCGAAATTGCTCGTTACCTTCATTTTCCCAGTACTTGAAAGTACCTTCTGCCCAGATCGCACCGAGCAGGTCATTATCCCCATCATCATCCAAATCAGCGACAAATAATCCTGCTGGATCATTTACATTATCCGAAATCAGATGTACCTGGAAAGCCGGATCTTCTTCACCGTTATTCTCCCACCAGTACATTGCATCACTGTATTGGGCTCCACCAAAAATGTCAATATCACCATCGCTATCGATATCTTCAGCGAATACAACACTTGCTGCCCCACCATTCAGATTATTGCGCTGAAATTGTTCATTACCGTTGTTCTCCCACCAGACAGCGACTTGTTCTCCCCAACCCGATCCGCTTATGACGTCGACATCCCCATCTCCATCAACATCTGAGGTGAAAACGGAGTTTGCACGTGCGTAATTGGCTCCCACAGATCGCTCATTGAAGTTGCCATTTCCGTCGTTAGACCACCAGTTGATTATATTGCCTGAATATGATGCACCAATAACGTCAATATCACCATCGCTATCCAGATCGACAGGATATACAGCGCGAACAGTTCTGAAATTGTTAGTTATGACATGTTCATTAAAGTTGCCTTCACCATCACCTTCCCACCACCTGATGGAGCTTGCATTGGTAGCTCCGGCAACAATATCGAGATTGCCATCACCGTTAAAATCAGCGGTATGAACAGCTATGGCACCGTTGAATCCTACAGCAATTACGTCAAATGTAAAATCCTGTTCGCCATCATTAGACCACCAGGCAATTTGCTGACCTTCGTACGCGGATCCGAGAATATCGATATCACCGTCCGTATCGAGATCCACTGCATAAACTGAAGTTGCTTCTGCGAGCTGACCAACATCGTGTTCTGTGAAATCAATCTGGGCAAAAGCTGTCCCAGCAGGTAATGCGGTGAGAAGTACTACCAGGAAAAGAGTTGAATTGATTCTAAAAAGCACTTTACTCCCTAAATATAATTTACCAGTGAAAATGCCTTAATCCATATCTTGCTGCAGATATTTCCCTTCGGATAGCGCAATTTAATCCTAAGAAAAACAATTTGTCAAGTTATAAGCTCTTTCGGAAGTTTATACCTGAAATGATATCGGTAATTATTACTGATAAGAGACTTGAACAATACCATGTTATCTTTCCAGTTATTCATAATGGCTTCAAGTTCTTCCATCGTAGGGAATAGACAATAAAGCACATTATATCAATTATTTAGTATGCTTTTTCTTCTTTGTATAAAAATCTAATTATATAAAAATATTTGTTTTGTCTCGTCTGTTTTCTTCGTATCTTAGGAATTAGAGAGTTTGAAGCTCATCTTATTTGAACCACAGGACTTCAAAATTTTATTTCTGTATCAATTCACACGAAAACATTTTGAGAGTGCGTACAATTTGATTAATTTACTATTCTTCGGTAATTCCGGATGGGAGATTTATTGATACCATCCGTTTCACGATTAGATACTTTTGCTTATGCAAAGATTTAGGGCATACCTTTACTATGGAGTTTAAAATGAACGGTCTAATGAGAACAATTGTAATTTTTGCCATAGGATTGGGTCTTGGAATCGGATTTTTCGGGTGTGGCAGCGATGACAGCGGCCCAACCGGTCCGACTCTTAACCCACCTGAAAACCTGACGGCAGTTGCAGATTCAGACAATTCCATTACTTTATCCTGGTCAGACATTGGTGAAGTCGAACTCGGATTTCGAATTCAGCGAGTTCAAACAGGTGGTGCTGAATGGGCACAGATAGGTGAAGTTAGTGCAAATGTACTTGAATACACAGATACAGGCCTGGAAGAGGGAATTTCTTACAGTTACCGTGTTGCAGGCTTCACAGGAACTGCACAATCAGGCTTTTCTAATGTTGTCGCCATCCTGACCCTACCGGTTGGCCCAACTAATTTGGTTGCGACTGATCTCGGTGGTGGCGATGTTGAATTGACCTGGACAGAAAATTCATCAATTGAAGATGGCATTAAGGTACAAAGAAGTTTAGTCAATACCAGCGGGTACGAAACTGTAGCGGAACTTGCTGCTGATGAGGCTTCATATACCGATACCGGATTAGAATTGAACACAACCTATTATTACCGGGTTGGTGCGTTCAAAGGAGATAACACTTCGGTTTGGTCGAATGTCAGCAGCATTGTAACTATTGCGGGACCCAGGAATCTGGTCGCTGAACCAGATGGTGATTCCAGGATAATTTTAACCTGGGAAGATGAAAATCCGCTCGAGTATGGATTTTCAATCCAACGCGCTCCCTACGGAACAACCGATTGGGGCAGCTTGGTTCAATCAATTGATACAACGATGTATATTGATGTACGACTCAATGAAGGGACAAGTTATCTCTATAGAGTACGGAGTTCAGCTCGAGGAATGGAATCTCCATTTTCGAATGAAGCATCCGCCACTACAATGCTAAGTGCTCCTCAAGGATTGGTGGTTGAACAGGAGGAACCGGGTTCGCTCCTTATTCGCTGGAGAGATTATTCTGATCTCGAGGAAATTTATGAGGTTCAGAGAAGTGAAACTGAGGTGAATGACTTTCAGACTATCGCGGAGTTACCTCCTGATTCCAGAAGGCACACTGATTCGGATTTAAGCGGTGACCAGATGTTTGATTATCGTGTCCGGGTTACAGCTGGTGAACTTACTTCGCTTTGGTCGAATATCGCAAATGTCACCACCTCCGCCCCACCTGTAAATCTAAGATCGACAGCTCTTTCGGATACTTCAATTCGACTCGATTGGGATGACGTAAGTGATAATGAGACAGGCTATTTTGTTCAGTTTGCTGGTGCAGGTAGTCAATCTTGGTTGCCATTAGCTGATTTGGATGCAAATGTAACGACTTTTTCCGATTTTCGACTTGAGGAAGGAACGGCGTATCAATATAGAGTGAATAGTTACGTTGGTGATGTAGAATCACCTTATTCCAACGCGGTTATTGTAGTTACATTCCCGAAACCCCCAACGAATCTCACCGCGCAAAGAGGTTCAACCTCCTCAATCGTTCTGAACTGGGTAGATAATTCCCGCTACGAAACTGGTTTCGAAATTGAAAGAGCACTTGCGGAAAATGGACAATTTGAGAGAATCGGGATATTAGAAAGCAATGAGTTGACATTCGTTGATACAGATTTAGAAATCAGTACTACTTATTTCTATCGGTTAAGAGCAAACCAGGGAATGCAGTCCTCTTTCTGGACGGATATTGCCAGTGCTACGACCAGTGTGTTTACTCCTGCTGCACCTACTGGTTTTCAGGTTGATGTTGAAGGTATTTACGATGTGACTGTGAGCTGGACGGATAATGCTGATAATGAGCGTGGATTTACAATTGAATATCTGGAAACAGAGGAAGGTGACTGGCGTGGAACATCTATCAGACAGGCAGATGTAGAAACATATATGCTACAGAACCTGAGAGCCAATTGGACTTATTCCATGCGTGTGAATGCTTACAACGATAGCGGTAGATCAGATTATTCCAATATTGTGCAGGCAACTACACGACCCGGACCGCCTGAAGCTCCAGATTATCTTAGAGCAGAAGCTCCTGATCACAGGCATGTAGTCATAACCTGGCATGATAACTCACATGATGAGCTTGGATTTATCATTCAAAAGAGAGAGGCAACTGTTGATGAATGGTCTCACCTTGATTCAGCAGACGTTGATGTCGAAAGGATCTCTGATAGTGAGGTCGAGCCCAGAATTCAATATGAATACAGAGCTGCTGCCTGGAATGATTATGGCAGATCTACCTGGTCGAATATTTTCAGAGCACAAGTACCGGACTCACCGATTCAAGCACCAACCGAACTTGCAGCAACACCCCGGAGTTTCAGTACTATGAGAATGACCTGGGTGGATCGATCAAGCAACGAGGAAGCATTTATTGTCGAACGCCGAGAGAATGACGAAGACGAATTTGTTGAAGTTGGTCAAGCCGCACCTAATGATCCTCAGTTTATGGACGAGGATCTTGACCGAGGAACCAGCTACCAATATCGCGTTTTTGCTATCAGAGGTGGTGGAGGAATCGTTTCCGACTATTCAAATGTAGCCACAAACAGCACGTTTGCGGATTTAGACGCTCCCTCTAATCTTGCTGCCATGCCGAATGGAATGTCAAGTATTTGGTTAAACTGGGGTGATTGTGTATTCCAGGATGGATTCCGAATTGAACGTAGACTCGAAGGACAGGGTGACTTTGAACAGGTTCAGGAAACCGACGAAACTACTATAGTTGATGCCGGATTAGAACAGGAAACCACCTACGAGTATCGGGCACTGGCATTTGTAATGTACCAGGGTGATCTGGTACTTTCCGATTACTCAAATGTAGCAACTGCTACAACCCTTGGAGAAATTGCCTTCTTCGATGATTATGAGGATTATGAAGCAGGTGAACCGCCTGACCGGGATGAATATACAATTAATACCCCCGGTGAATCAACTGCTATTGTAACGGAAGCCGCCAATTACGATAGCGATCTTGGCTTAGAGTTTGATGATCCTGCCGGTGCAGAGAATTACGCTCAGGTGTTTGTTGATCATGGACCGGTAAGTTTAGGGAGTTTCTCTTGCTGGCTGAATATGGCACCTGACGGATTTTTCGGTCTTATCGGTGCAAATGCAGCGGATATCATCACATGGCAGGTTCAATTTAACCCCGACAATACTTATTTAGTCAGGAACGGAGGCAATGTAGAAGCAGGTGGAGATGCTTATCCGACTGAAGAGTGGATCCATTTCAGACTTGATTATGATGTTCCGGCTCAGACCTATTCCATCTTTTTCAATGATGAGTTGGTTAATGAAAATCTGCAGTTACAACAACCAGATCAGATCAATACCAAGTTCTTGCTGATAGTATTTAACAACGAAGCTGCTATTGACTTTGTTTATGTTGATGACCTGGAAGTCAGACGCACAGAACCTGAAGAAAGAAATCTTTGGATTCCTGGTTCTGGTTCCAGCAATAACCAGAATGTAATCAGCATTGGTGACTATCTGCAGGCTGGACCGGTTAGATAGATAGATTAATTAAAAAAAAGGACAGGTTTTTCAACCTGTCCTTTTTTTTTGTGGTAATATCGTTATGCGTCTGAAAGGATTGAAAATATTCAATCCCTACAAAAACACTAGCTCTGAAATCGTCTGTAAATGATGATCATCATGTTCAGCTTCAAAGTAAATACTGTCGACTAACCGCATCGGTTTATTTAATCTGGGATGCAGAGCAGTGCATGCGAACATCTCAGGCTCATAGGCCTTTAATCTGGAAAGCAATTTCCCCCGTTCAAAATTAAAAGCTTCTAAAATCGAGCCGATTTCAACCGAATTATAATCTGCCTTATTTGTTCTTAGATTGGTCATGTCTGCCGGTCGAAGGATTTCTGCCTCAGCTTCGAAATCATCAAGCCTTCCCAGAAATAATGCTTCTGTGCTAACAAGGTGACCGATGTGTTCTTGAATAGACCACTTTCCACCAGGTTTGTGTTTCAAGTCCTTTTCAGAAATATTCTTTACTAATTCTTCGAGGCGTCCGGGAGTCTTTTCCAATCTTGCCAAGATTTCAGTATAACTCTCAACAGAGAAGTTGAATGCGAATTTTCTGTTTACCCATAAAGTCTTATTGCTCATTATTAACCTCATCAAAATTTAGAACTGCTTGTTTTTTCATTTTCCTGATTCGCTTCAGATCTTTACTTTTTTTTTGCATTACCTTATTAGAAGGAGAGAGTGAGAGTGCCTGATTGGCATACTTTATAGTCTCTCCCCACCTTTCGAGTTTGAAGTTAGATTTCGTTAATTTATGCAGGCAGTCAATCTCGTTGTAGAAATTATTGTTTTCCGCAGAGCGAATCGAAGCCAAAAGCTCTTCAAAAACAGGTAGAGCCTCCTCATATTGTCCTGAATAGACAAGTGATTTGCCTAAACACCACATGAATACGCGAACACCAGGATAAAGGCTAAGGTTTTCACGAGATATCCGGATAGATTCTCTATAGTTTTCTCTTTGCATTTCAATCCAGGCGAGACTGTTTCTGGCAGCATTTACAGTTAAAAGCCCATTTTTCATAGCGGTTCTGATGTGCTCTATACCCTCTTCACGTGTGTCAGATATCAGCCCAATACTCCTCAAAAATCCAGCTCTCTCACTCATCTGATACTTGTACATTCCGAGTCCATAGTGAACATCCCAGAGTGTTGAGTCGATTTCATTCGCTTGTTTTAAGTATTTACTGGCATGAATAAGTTGTTTGATCATCTCAAAAAGAAGATCTTGCCGCATGAATACCAATCCTCTATACAGAGAAGCCATTCCGAGGTATAAATGGTATTCGGCGTTTGAATCTGGATTATTGAAGAATGTGGGAGTGATTTCTTCCACTTTAAAACAAGCGGTTAATATCTCTTCAAGGTCAAGATCATGTTCAAGGTCGACAGTTCTTGCACTCAGTGTAGTTGCACGTATCAGATAGCCATAGGGATTATCGGGATGTTTATCTATCAGACTATCCAGAATAAACAGCGCTTCGTCATATCTCTCGTTGGTCGCGATGTTTACGATTCTCTTCCCTATGGAATGTTCTATAGTTAGTTCAACTGAGGATTCAGCCAAAGTGAAACTATAAATAATCAAGACGAATAATCCAATTACTGAAATTGAAATAATCCTCTTTGTGATTCTATATGGTGATGAGTCTAATATCATTAATCACTTTCTTTTCTTAAACCTTGTGGCTCTAATCGCCTTTCTGAGATCATTGATTCTGTTAATATGCAGAGGTTGAGCTGAAGTTGTATAGCATGTATTCCAACAACCCTTGCAATGTTTGAATTCCAAGAGTTTTTGCTGCCACAACTCAGAACTAAAGATTTCATCTGGGGAGTTATCAAAAATGTTGCCAACGGAGTCACCGATGCATACCTTAACGGCACCATCAGGATCAATAAAGAATTTACTGCCTGATGAAGGCGACATCAAATATGGACATAACTTTGGTGAATTTCCGCTGAGGTAATCTTCAAATCCGTCAAGAAGCCAGTCAGGTGTAAACACTATCGGTGATGACTTTACTCTGCTAATTACTTTTTCTAATTCCTCGCAATAATCAATCTTGAGTGGTTCCATCTCACGTTGATTTGTTGATGCCCATCTGTAAATATCCACATCTGTAAACCATTTGTATCCTTCAAGATAGTCAAGTATATCCGAAACCTGGCTGAGGTTCATCCTGTTAATTACAATGTTTGCCCCGGTTCTCACCGGATTTTTTAACCTTTTATTTCCCCTATGGAGAATTTCCATATTCTTCATTACAACCGCAGATACATTTTTCCCACCTCTTAGCCTATCTGCAACTTTGTCAAATCCATCGAATGAAATAGAAGTGGAAATCCCGGTTTCGAGAACAGTTTCAATTGTCTTCTCAACTATTTTGTCGGGACCGAAAAGGGTTGTCAACAGATGAATATTGCCAAAATGTTTGCTTCTTGCATATTTGATACATTCCTTAAGTTGAGGATGAAGCATTGGATCTCCACCGGATAGTGTAATCGCTTGAGTTCCGTATGAATCAAGTCTGTCAATAAGCTTTTTAAAATTATCCAGTGTCATTAAACTATTCGAGTCAGCTTCCTGAGGGATAGAACACTGTAGACATCGCTGAGTACAATTCTTGGTTAATAATATATTGGTCAATAGGATTGCCGGCCTTCTCCTGGCAAAGTTAGAAAGGTTTTTAACAGTTCGTCTAAGTATCCGCAATGTCTTCAAAGGTTCTCCAAATGTGTTTTCAAGAAATCCGGATGATTTCCCTAAAACTTAATGTTCCAAGGTTAAAATACTATTAGGGTATATTTAAGGCAATCAATTTTCCAAGATTGTTGAATATACATTTTACTAATTCAAAGGTTAGTAAAAAAAATAGTCAATATACTGTTGATAAAACACTCCTTCGATACTACATTTATTATTGACTCTTTCCGCATATCGGTTTGTCATATCCTGCGAGATTTCTTCGATCAAGAATTGACTGAAAGAGAGAAAGCTATTTTGGACAATATCATTCTTTTAGTCATCTAAGGATGACTGTTAAAAGAATACTGTACGCGGATAGGAAGGATTAATAGCCATTTGGCTGATTCATTCAATAAAAGGATTCGATACTTTTACTATGGGAAACATGGACTCAAAATTGAATATCCTGATTATCGATGATGATCAGGCTATATTAGAAGTTCTTTCCGAAACTCTCAAACATGAAGGTTGGACTACGGACACTGCAAAAAACGGATTTGAAGGCATGAATAAGGCCTATAAGGGTGACTTTGATGTTATCATAATGGATCTTGTTATGCCTCGAATGGATGGTCTAACAGCAACTAAAGAGATTGTCAGAGAAAAACCGGAATCGAAAATTGTAATAATAACAGGTACAAGTGCCGAAGATGTTGAAACTCAGGCTATTGAAGCAGGTGCGAAAGCTTTTCTGAAGAAACCTCTCTCTCTGGTGAAACTCATTGATACGATTAAGCAGGTTTGATTTATTTTGGGTGTTAACCTGATGATTTCCGATAAAACATGAATGACAAAATCGGGGAAATCACCGAGCGGGTTGAGGAAATTACAGGTCGAAAGACCTATGGTCGAATAAAAATTATAACCGATACCACTGACTGGATGAATATCACCTGGGGAGATGTCCTCCATCTGGATGGACGATATTATCTTGTCAAAGGAAATATGATGGAGCCTCGTTTCGGAATTGATGATCAACCGAAGCTATGGGTTTTTCGCGCAATTGACCTTGATACAGAGGCTGTTAAAATAATAAAAACAGTATTTAATGAAGAGTTTGTTGCCCATATCGGATTTCTGAAAATCCGTTGTTACAGAAGTCCTGATAAAGAAGGTAAAGTCCTTGAAATTGTAAGAGACAATCCTTTTTTCATGCAAGGTCATACCAGTTACGATTCTCAAGGCAATAATGTCAGGATTATAGATTTTATTCCAGGTAAAACCCTGTTTCACCTTATTCCTGCCATTGACAAAGATCACGAAACCTATTTCCATGAAGATTTACCGGCTATTATGCGGAATCTTCTCCTCTGTTTGAAATCCATCGCAATTTTACACGAAAATGATTTATGTCATGGAGATATCAGAAACGATCATATAATCTTAGATTCTGAGAGTAATACCTACCGCTGGATTGATTTTGACCTGAAACAGGATGTTTCAGATTTTGATATCTGGAGTTTTGGAAACATCATTAATTATGCTGTTTCAAAAGGGATTATAACATTTAAAGCAATTCTTAAGGATAAATCCATTTCAGAAAGAGTTAAGAATTCACTTTCAATGGAACATGCATCGGCATTCTACGAATATCGTGTTATGGATGTAGGGCATATTTTCCCCTATATCAGCAGACGCTTACGAAACTTACTGCAACATTTCACGATTAGCCCTAAGTCATATTTTAAAGAAATAAATGAGTTGATTGATGCTTTCTCTGAGGTTGTTGATGCAGAATTCTCTTGTCTAAAGGAAAATTCGGAAGTAGGAGTGAAAAAAAAAGGAAAAGGTAATTAGCCGATATGCGAGCAGTTATCATAGGCGGAGGAAAGGGATGTGAAGCGATTCTGAAGCTCGCAACCGGTGGTTTCTTAAAGGAGATGACGCTGCAGGTGATCAGCGTTTGTGACAAGGATCCGGTCGCTCCGGGGATGAAGTATGCTGAAAAATTGGGGATATCAACATGTGTTGATATCAAATGTGCATTGAGTGAACCTGGTATAGAGCTCATTATTGAATTGACTGGTGACGATGACGTTCTTGAAGAGTTGTATAAACTTATCCCCTCTGGAGTTAAGTTAATGGATCACACCCTGACACATGTTTTTTGGGATCTGATAAATGCGCGAGGAATCCAGAAGAAACAGCTCAGGGAAAAAACGGATCTTGAAAAGAAAATTGAGAAAGAACGAGCCTTTCTGCAGAAAATATATGATTGGATTCCGGAACTTGTAGTTGTCCTTGATAAGCAGAGGAATGTCATAAGAGTAAATGAGCGGTTTGCCAGATTTGCCGGGATAGAAAAATCAGGGGCAGTTGGATTAAAATGTGATGAACTGTTCGGTAAAACAAAGTTATCGTTTTATTGTGATATCATCAATTGTCCATTTAAAAGTACCTTTCAAAGAGGTAGCGCAAAGACCATTGTCAGACAAACCCCTGATTCAAAAGGAGAGTCATGGGAACTGACTATGACACCCATCATTGATGATAGTGGAGAGACGGAGGCGATACTCAGCACTGCCTATCGGATGACGGAAAAGAAGCAGTTACGCAGAGCAATAGAAAGTGCAGAAATTAAATTCCGGAGCTTTATCGATTCTGCCCAGGACATGATTTCTATAAAGGACATTGACGGAAGATATATAATTGTTAACAGTAAAACAAGCGAAATATTCAACATTGACCGGGAAGAGTTCTTTGGAAAACGGGCGGAGGAGGTTTTACCGCCCCAGGTTGCAGAAATCATAAATAAACATGATGCGGAAGTCTTGCGCAATAAGAAACATAAGACATACGATGAAATCCGAATTATTGACGGAAAGGAACATTATTATAATACAATCAGGTTTCCTTTAACAGACTACAAAGGTGTTGTTATTGGAGTCTGTACAATTGCCAGAGATTCTACCAAAGAACGTGAGTTGCAAAATCAACTGATACAAACAACAAAACTTGCTGCAATCGGAAAACTTGCTGCGGCAGTAGCGCATGAAATTAATAATCCGCTGACCGGCATTTTGGCTTTCGCAGAGGATATGTCAGATAGTCAGGATGTTCATCCATCTCATGAGGAAAATATAAGCATAATAATAAGCGAAACTATGCGCTGTCGGGAAATTGTCAGAAACCTGCTTGATTTTGCCAGAAGAGACGCTCCCATTCTTGAACCAATTAGTCCAAATGAAGCGATTGATCAGGCACTTCAACTCGTCAGGAAATTATCCAATTTTCAGGATATTGAAATTTCAATAAGATTGGGTGAATCTCTACCTGATATAAAATGTGATCCTCAACAGATAACACAAGTATTACTGAATCTTATGCTTAATGCAGCGGATGCGATGAGCGGGAAAGGGAAAATTGAAATTGAAACAGGATTCGACACGATTTGCGACAGATGTTACATTGCTATAAGTGACAGTGGTACAGGGATATCGGATGAAAATAAAACAAAGATTTTCGAGCCATTCTTTTCAACAAAGGGCACGAACGGATTAGGATTGGCTATCAGTTGGGAAATAATCCGGGGACATGATGGCAATATCGAGATCAGTGAATCAAATTACGGGGGTGCGATGTTTAAGATCCTGCTGCCACCACAGGTTCAGGAATTATCGGTAAGTGAAAAGCGGAAAGAAGATGGCTAAAAAACTGAAAGTTCTAATAGTTGACGATGAACCGATAGTTCTGAAAAGTATTAAAATACACCTCAGTCGTGACAATTTCGATATAGTTACCTCCTTAGGAGCAAAAGAAGCATTAAATGAACTGAAAAATGATGGTGTGGATATGGTCCTAACCGACCTGATGATGCCGGACATGGATGGGCTCGAGTTTATGGCAGCGATGAAGCAGCAGCAGTCGAACGCACAGATAATTATGATTACGGGATATGCGACGATAAGCACAGCCATCGAAGCCAAGAAATTAGGAGCATTTGATTATATTACTAAACCATTTACAAAGAAAGAGTTGAGAGAGACGGTTCTCAGGTTGGCAGATCACATTATTGCAATGAGAGAATCAGAAACAGATCCTGATTCAGAGATAGAAACAAAAAAACAGACACACAGAAGAACATCTGACCGATTCAGGATTGTTGGCGAGAACACATGGATTGTTCAGGAGAAAGATGAGAATGTACTGGTTGGTGTAGAACGTCCATTCCTCATTTCCCTGGGACGAATTAAGTCTGTTTTATTGCCTGCGGTTGGTGACAACGTGAGACAGGGGAGTTCAGCGATTCACTTCATATCCATTGACTTGAAATCACTTGAATTACTGTCTCCGTTATCGGGTACGGTTATTGAAGTCAATGAAAAAGTGCTTTCAAATCCTAATACCGTTCTCCAGTATCCTTATGGTGATGGATGGCTGTTTCGAATAAATCCTTCACGTTTTGAGGAAGAAATAAAGGTTATGGATCGTTAAATATGAACTAATTTGAATTTCGAAATTAATACTAACGAGCTCTTATATCCACTCGTCACAATCTGCTGTCAAATCACCCCCGGCATCCCCGGTGTTGATAATACCTGCAGGCTCAACTATCATAATCCTGCATTCTTCGGATGCGAAAGGTTTATGCTCAACTCCCTTTGGCACCACAAACATTTCCCCGCTTTTAAGATCAACATGACCATCTCGAAAATCAATGCGGAGCGATCCGCTTATCACGAGGAATACTTCATCTGTTCCCTTATGATCATGCCAGATAAAATCACCCTTAATTTTAACTAGTTTAAAGTGGTAATCATTCAATCCAGCAATTATTTTGGGTGACCAGAGCTCTGAGAAATTACTGAATTTCTCGTTAATATTCAGTGCTTTGTACATGTTATCTCCATCTTTTTAATTTATCAACACTAATGTCAGGATGAATCAGGCTGATAATCTTTTTACAGTTGGTTAATTTCACGTAGGGGCTAATTTATTGAGCCCTCTTATCTTAACGAACTTTATGGGCTTGATAAACTTGTCACCGATCCCGATCCCCGATCGGGGATCAGCCCCTACGCGAAATTACTTCTAAGCATTGTTGTAATATGTAAATAATAAAGAAACAGGGGAGGTGCAATTAGAACCTCCCCTATTCCCCGAGAAATTGTCACACCATATAAATAAGTTTCTTTTGCTTGGTAAACAGCTGTAGTCTGACCTACCATAATTAACTATCGTGACATTCCGTCTCTTCGACCAGACCAACCCTGTTGCCAGCCGGATCAGTGAAAAGTGCAAATGTCACCATTTCTGGAATTACAGTACGTTCTACAACTACCGAACCGCCATTTGCTTTTACATCTTCCAGTTTGGCATTAATGTCCTTGACGGTGATGTAAATGGTGATTGAAGGTTCACCTTGCTCAGATGTTGAGATACCCCCGCCAATGCCTTTACAACTGTCCGTGTCAGAAACACCGTAGTTCATTGGATTGTCGGAATTGATCTTCCACCCGAAAAGGTTGGAATAAAACTCTTTTAGCTTTTCCCCATCTTTGCCTGATATTTCAAACCATTCTACCGGAGCACCCATAGTTTTCTCCTGAATTGTATGTTTGTCATGTTTTTGCGAGTTACAGATTATACGCAATTAATATCAAAATGTAAGTCTTGTCGCCAATAGACTCAAGGAATTACTTCTGCGAAAGCGAGAACATATCCATCGGGATCAAGACTGTATGCTGCACGATCTCCCCAGTCCCGTTTAAGTATTGGACTAAGTTCCTTTGCCCCTGCTCTGAGAGCACGTTTGTGAGCTTCTGCTGGATCATCAAGGTGTAAATATATTTCAGAGCGGGGAATACCTACTCCAGTGGAAGGATCGGGAAGTGAATCACCCAGTAGTTGTTTTATTCCTGTTTCTGGCATCAATCCCAATGAGCAGTCCTCACTCAAACTGAATTCGGTCATTCCCGGGACATTTAATGTCGGTTCCTGCCCGAGTGCTCTGGTATAGAAATTGGTGCTGATTGATTGATCAGCGACGTACAAAATGAAAAAAGTTTTCTTCATGTTTCCTGAGTCTTCTGTTAAAGAAATCTCCTGTTTAGTGGAATATAACATATAATTTAGAGAATACTCACAATCATGTCTAATGTTAAACAACTAAGGGAACAATTCATATAAGCGTGCCAGAACTAACTCCGTTAACTTCTCCTTTACTTGCAATTTCACCTATCTATATATATATTATTAACATAAGTATTGAGCACTACCTTCTATTACAAAAGACCTAAACAAGGAGTTTAAAATGAAACCTCGATTTAAGCTGTTATTTCTCTGTTTAGTAATCGTTTCAACCACCTTTTTAACTACTGCTTTCTCCGCTAACCGAGTCCACCGCACCGGGAATGTCTGGATAAACCTCACCGATTATGGATATTTAGGGAATAAAAGACAAATGGATGATCCGGAAACGCCTGGTAGATGGGCACCAGAATGCGAATTTCCCGGAGGTTCAGGGAGTCAGTATTTACGTCAGGGTGGACTCTGGATTGGAGCATTGATTAGATCCGAAGACTATGAAGAACCTTTCGTTTCAATTGCAGTTGACGGTTGGGTTCATGGCGGTCAAACTGAATTCTTCGCCAGTGATGATGCTGAAATAATCGAGCGATCTGATGTTGAAGGGGCAACGGACTATTTGGGAAACGATATTTATGATCCGGAAGCCTCAGCCACACAGGAATTTCTTTGTGAATATTCTGACACACTTGGTATAAAAGTCAATCAAAAGAGCGTGGTCTGGGACACCGAC
>CAYLYZ010000105.1:0-21063 GCA_964387885.1 uncultured bacterium
GTTGTTACTGCCTGATTTCAAGCGTAGCGTAATCTGGAAGTTTAACGTTCATTAAAAATAGTCAGAAACGTTTAATAGACCTATTCGAAATGCTTTCGGACCATGCTATCATTTGTGAACATACAAGTTAAATGAAACATTTTTAAATAATAAAATAAATAAGATTTGATTTTATAAATCTATGACAATTTACATTCTAAAATTTGTTTTCAATATTCTTGCAATTTAAGCAGGAATGTTTTAACTTTAAATACGAGATGAAAATCTCCTATTTACATTGTGACGAAAAACATGGTTGTACTTTTTTTCATATTTCAGGTTACTTAAAACATGTGATTTTTTTTGGGAGGAACAAATGCAAAAGCACTTTGCAAAGTATGTATTTTTTTTGATAGTGTTCGGGCTCCTGCTCGGACTGATGCCTCAACCCACCTATGCCGTTTGGCATGTGCTCCTTAACGAGCACTTCAACCTCGATCAACAAAATGAGAATAACAGATGGCCCTGGTATACAGACCTGCGGGACGAACTTCGCTGGCACTGGAATCCGCGGAATCCTCATTTCAGAGCTGAAGGAGAAAGTCGAACTAACTATGGTTGGGGATTACAGGATTTTTGTTATAACATCCATGTAACGCCTCAAGATGATATTCAGCAGGCGTTGTGGTGCGCGGTAACAAATCTGAACGATGTGAACTCACCTCGCTGGCCGGAAGATGACGATTATATGCATAATCAGAATGCCTGGGTGTGGTGGGGACCTGTTGACCTTACGGATGCTGTCGCAGCCGGTGTATCATTCTGGACATATATCGATCTCGATAATTTCGCGTTTGACTCATTAAGTGTGGTAGCTGTAAATACTGATCCTGCTGAGTTAACTGATGAGGATTTCTTCGAAAACGTCCCCATAGGCAGATCTTTTTCACATAGATTAGGCAATGATTGGAGTCATCAGATTTTCTATCTCGACGAACTCGTGTTAGCTGGTGATGAAGAAAATCTGGTCAGTATGCTGGGTGAAGAAGATGTATGGATCGCTTTTGTCTGGCATTCAAATGGAGCGGATATCGCTGGTACCGGAGCCTATCTCGATGATATTGTTTTCAGCTGGGACGACGGATTGTTCGACCTTGTCCCGGAAGATATCCTCCTTGGATACCCGGTCAATGAGGACTCTACGCATTGGACAGAAACAACCCCTCTGGAAGGTGAAGAAGTTCAATTCAGAGTAACGTTTATGGCGGATGGAGTTGGTGAAACACCTGAGTTTACTGTCGATTTGTATCTTGATGATGAGCAGATCTACACTGAAGAACTCTCTGTTGTCGGAAGTCCGGTTGAAGTATATTCAGTAAAGGCAGATGTATTGTGGGAAGCAACTCCCGGAGACCATGTTCTCCGCTGGGAACTTGACACTCCGATGGATAACGGAAGAGTTGAGGAGTATAATGATGAAAACAACTCAATTGAAAAAGCTTTCCACGTAATTCACAATATCCCGCCTGAGTTGAATATCATTTCACCTGCAGAGGATCCTACTTATTTGCCGGATGATGACGATGCCTTGATCTCCTTCTCCGTTCGAGACACTCTTGATGACAATGTCAGAATAACGTGGTACTGGGCAACTGATACTACCGGAGTCTATACTGATCCCACTGTATTTGATGAGTTTGGATTCATTGGTAGAAGTATTGACTTAGACCGTGAGGAACCACTTTATGAGGGCGTACTTTCATGGGATTGGAGAGACGACGAAGATATTCAACCGGAAATGACCTTCTGGGTGATTGGTATTGCAATTGATGGATGGCTCGACAATCACACAATTACGGTATCACCAGGCAGATTCTCTTACCCGTTAGAGATTGTATCATCTGTAGATACGCCATTACCTACAGAATCAGGCATTCGTGAAGCATACCCGAATCCATTTAACGATGCAATTAAGATCGGTTATGACCTTGCAGGAACTATGCACGTAAACCTTTCAGTTATAGACATTTCCGGAAGGCTCATTAAAACTCTCGTTCATGGGGAGTATTCATCCGGAAGGCATGAAGCTTCGTGGCAACCGGAAAGCAATACTGCTGGAGTCTACCTGTTAAGACTGGAAACACCGGAGTCTTCAACAACGAGAAAAGTGATTTATTTACCATAGATTCCTTTATTCACCACATTACACCCCCGTCAAAGAAATTCTGACGGGGGTGTTTCATTTTAAATGAGTTTGTAATGTGTGCTGTACGTTAATTGCCTGGTATTCTCCAAGCTTGTGCAGGAATACAAATTCCCCCCCTTCTATTTGAAGGGGGGGAGTAAGGGGGGGTTGTTTTTTTTATATTAAACATCACTAAACCCCAAAATTTAACCCAGCGTTCTCCGTCATCGGCTTGCTGCTGTGACTGAAAGGAACAGAACCCGGGGAAATGTCTCGAATCCCTCAAAACCGAAAGGCAATCAAAACAATTCAAGACTCGCAATTAGTTAAAACAGTTGTCCGTTAGTTTTGTATTTGCACGAAATTGAGTTAGGTTAAAGAAAGTATCAGAGATATCCGCAGTATTTTAAGAAAAGAAATTAACCTGTTGTTTAGTGAAACTTGTGATGATTATGGTTTTGTTATTCTTAAGAAGTTCGTTTGAATTAGATAATACCGTCAATGCGGTTTCTCTCACCTTTACAAATTCGGAAAACTCTTTACGCCGTGCCAAGTTTTGTGCCCTGATGGGATTTCTATATTTTGAGAGTTGGATCTAAGACTATGAAAATACTGGATTAACTATGTATCTAAAAAATACAAAGATCATAATGGTTTTTTTGTATGTTGGTGTATTTTTCCTGTTGGCAAGTCCGTCTCTTGCCGAATGGGGACGAACGGCTTCTGACCTTATCTATTTACCCCTCCACAGTAATATAAGCCTCTGTGCGGATGGCAATGGTGGTTGCTGGGCAACCGCAAGTCCGGTGATATTTTGCCACATTGACCGTTTTGGGAACTTTACCTGGGGAGAGGAACAGTTCAGGATATTACCTGAACCAGGTAATAATCCTGAAATGGTGGTCGCTGAGAATGGTGATTTGATCCTAGCGATGGATATTGCACCTGATGAGGAGACACAGGATGTTTACCTTCAACGAATAAACCTTGATAGGGAATATATCTGGGGCGATCAGGGTATACACCTGGATAGTTCCGATAGACTTCAATCAGCTTGGGGAGCATATCCAGGGCCTATTGACAACACTTACCTCATCCACTGGATTAGACATAACATGGGTTATCAAAACCATGACTTACGTCTCCAACTCATCAATGACAACGGCAACTTTCTTTGGGGTGATGACGGTGTAGGACTAAATCGAGATTTAATATATAATTCCATCTCAAGTATTGTCATATCTAACGACCAATGTGTTATTGCCACCCATAATTTATTAGAAGATGACGAGGGGGACATACAAGTACATAAGATAAACTCAGAAGGAGAACACTTGTGGGATTCAAAGTTTTCATTACAGGGAGAATCTGTAAGACAAACAAGATTAAGAGCTTCTGAATCTGATTATTCTGGTGGTGTCATTCTTATATATGAATATGAAAGGCGCATCACCGTTAACGACACTCTGAGAAGGTTTCTCGGCGTCAAAGCAATGAGGATTTCAGATGCTGGTGATTCACTCTGGACAAGACAGGTCTATGAGCGAGAAAAGGAACCACGTGGTGATCGTTTTGGAGAAATAGAACCAGTAATGAACTATGCTGGTTCCGGGCGTTTCTTTGTCGCATGGGCGGATTTTTATCAGGCATTTCAGGTTGTCACCATTAACGTAAATGGTGACCTGATTTGGGAAGAACCTACTGATGTAATATTAAATCCGGAAAGCTATACCAAACTTGAAGCGGTCAATTCATACAATGGTGTATGCTACGTCTGGCGTGATATAGATGATGATCGTGAGAATGGGGGTTCCGATCAACAATTTGGGCAACGTATCTCGTTAGAAGGTGAGCGTTTATGGGGAGATAGAGGCAGAGCGATTCAGAATAGAACCGTCTGGTACTCATCAATAACAACTGATGGAAACGGGGGTGTAATAACAGTAGTGGAGTCAAATCCAACCATTCAGATGATAAACCGCAATGGTGAGATCGGGGTGGTATTGGAGGTCGGTGTGGATGAAAAAAATGACAAACAGAAACCTCGCAAACAGGCCCCCAAACTTAATATTTATCCGAATCCAGGAAATTCGCATTTTCAGATTGAATTTGATACCGGCTTTCCGAATGAATCGTACAATTATAGCATTTACAATCTGATGGGAAGAACTCTTATGAGTGGAATATTAATAAACTCCCCCTATGTAGTGAACGATCTATCAAGGTTTTCGAGTGGAGAATATATTTTGCGGCTTCAATCACAACGATATGATGTTTCTAAACGATTTAGTTTAGTTAAATAATCAAGCAGTTATTAGCCCGGTGTTCTCTGTCATCGGCTTGCCGCTGTGACTGAAAGGAACAGAACCCGGGGATTGTAAGTTATTCTTGTAATGGCAAGAAATTGAAGTTATGTTAAAGAAAGTATCAGAAATATCCGCAGTATTTCAAAAAAAGAAATTAACCAATTGTTGTTTTGAGAAGCTTGAGATGATTATGGTTTTGTTATTCTTAAGAAGTTCGTTTGAATTAGAAAATGCTGATAATGTTGTTTCTTCCTCATATGCGGATCGGGATAACTCTGTTTGCCCTTCCTTGCTTTGTGCATTGGTGGGGTTTTTGTGTTTTGAGGGAGACTATGTTTAGAAAAATAATCTATTTGTTAGTTATCATATCAACCAGCACACTTAATGCACAATGGTCACAAGATCCTGGAGATGCAATCCATCTCCGTGGAATATGGGCAGGTGACCTTGTTTCAGATAGTCTGGGTGGAGTATTCATTTCAGCTGTGGGACGCAACAACCGGTCTTATTGTTATTACATTGATAGAAACGGTTTTCCTCATTGGGATGAATGGGTTGACATTGCACCGTTGGCTGAATCAAGCCTACCACCGGGTCATGCGATCTGTCCTGAAACAGGATATATTGTTACACTCGGCTATTTCACCTGGCTTACGGATGAGGGGGATACAACATGGGATATTCGAGCACAAAAGATAGACGTAAACGGTGAATTTGCGTGGCCTGATTCTGGAGTATCTGTTTGCGAAATGCGTCTTCGACGCGAAGATAATGCAAGGTTTGATGTAATCGGGATGGAGAGCGATGGATGTGGAGGCGTAATCGTCACTTGGGTAGTGCAATATTTTAATAATCAAGGTTCTTTAATCAGACAACCTTTTAGAGCACAAAGAATATCTGCTGATGGAGAGTTGCGTTGGGATGAAGAACAGGTTGAAGTCGTTAATGAAGATAGTCTTGCTTCACATGGTCTAACTGTATCTGATGGTATTGGAGGAGTTATCATCCTTTATTATATAGGGGGAATTAACGCACAACGTATTTCACAGAACGGAAATAAACTTTGGGGTGATTTAGGTGTCGGGTATAATTTCAATGCACCAAGGAATGCTGTATCCGACGGTAATAATGGTGTTGTAATCTGCTCAAGTCCCTGGGGAAGAGGGCCGATTGTGGTCCTCAGGCTAAACGCTGATGGGCAACAATTATGGGGAGATGGCGATGGCATTGTAGTGAAAGATGCTGAGCGTCCTTACGATATGTACCTTCATAACTCTTGGATTCACCAGGTTTCAGACTCAATTTTTTTTGCAAACTGGAAAGGACGAACAGAAGATGAACCACATCCACTGGTACAGTCAATTAATTTGACAGGAGAACTTCAGTGGGATTGGCCGGGTATTCAGATAAGTAATGCAGATTCAATCCAATTTAATATGCAAGGTATTAAATCAGATAACTCAGCAATTTATGCCTGGTTCGACAGGCGAGACCTGAACAATCAAACCTCTTCTGTTTATGCACAACGGTTAGACATAAATGGAAATCGGCTCTGGGGTGAAAACGATGTGTTGCTTTTAAATGTACAAGGTGTTGGAGTAACAGACATAATTAGCGATATGAATGGGGGTGCGATATTTTTCCTCGGTAGTTCTTACCTACAATATATTAACCACAATGGGGAATTAGGTATCCCACTCACTATCCGTGATTTCGATCAGCCTTTACAGGAAGGGCTAACATCATACTCAATCTTTCCGAATCCCGCCAATAGTTTGACTACCCTCAATTTCTCTAAACCGACAGGTAGGGATGTAACGCTAAAATTCTTTGATTTGCATGGAAGGCTCATATTCGATAATACTATTGATCCGGATGTAACCATGCATCCAATTGATATTTCTAATCTCCCCACAGGGAGCTATATGCTACTATTAGGATCTGACACTGAGGAAGCTGCTGGGATACTCAAAATCATTAAATAAAAACACCTCAGGACTTACAAAACCAATTCTTGTAGCCCGATGTTCTCTGTCATCGGCTGCCGCTGTGACTGAAAGGAACAGAACCCGGGGAAATGTCTCGAATCGCATCCAATTTAAAGGCAATCAGAAAAATTCAAGGAGCTCTATATCGTAAACAAGCAGTAAAATAACCCGGATTCTTTGTAATCGGCTTGCCGCTGTGACTGAAGGGAACAAAATCCGGGGATATTTTTGTATTTTGTTGGGAAGTCGTGGATTAAAGAATCCGAGCTACTTGCAAAAATCCGTTTAATCCGCTTCATCCGTTGTGAATATCATTCGTTTCCGTCATTTCCATCACCTTTTCGTAACTTCCGTTACTTTTTTGTCACTTCTGCTACTTATCATCAACTTCGTCACATTTCCGTCACACCCTCAATCCCCCACCCACAAACGCTTATCGCCAATTGTGTGACGAAGTGACGATAATTTTTGGTATCCCCCATTTTTCATGTACTCTTCAATGAAGCTTGATTTTTGCCAAATTATGTTGTATATTATATGCAGTAATGACGTATATATTAAATATTATGATACAAACCCGCGTAATCAAGGGAAATTCTGATATTGAGATTCAGAGATTTTTATAAGAGAAAAGCGGCTTTCTAATCACAACCTTTTCATCATATAAACCAATTATTTAAAAAACCCGATAATCGTTTATTTGATTAATTTTGGAGTTGCATTCATTCATATTCCTATGTACATTGCACTCAACACTTAGTTCAAAATCCGCGTCAATGATTTCGACTTTCTTTGCACCTTTATGAAACATAGAATGGAGGAAAACATGAGATTAGAATTGAAGGGTTACATGCTTTTGGTACTCGCCATAATAATCATTATTGGCGTTTCTGCCCAACCTGCACATGCCGTCTGGCATGCCCTGCTTGATGAACATTTTAACAAAGACCAACAAAATCAGAATTTACGATGGCCCTGGTTTACAGATATGCGCAACGGGATCCGCTGGCACTGGAACCCCTGGCCACCACATTTCAGGGCTGAACGTCCACCCCCAAGACCATCCGATTACTGCTGGGGAGTTCAGGATTTCATTTACTGCACCCGAATAACTCCGCAAGCAGATATCAAGCAGTCTCTGTGGTGTGCATATACTAATGAGAATCAAGTTAATTCACCGCGCTGGCCTGAAGATGATGATTATATGCCTCTGCAAAATGCATGGGTATGGTGGGGTCCCTGCGATCTGAGTGATGCGGTATCTGCCGCTGTTACATATTGGCTTTATCTCGACCTTGATCATCATGCACAAGATTCACTTAGTGTTTGCGTCGTGAATGATTTTGGAATGCTTCGAACTCAAGGGGCTGCTTTCACAGAAAATGTACCTATTGGGAGAACCTACTCAACCTCTCGAGAGGCTGATTGGATATGGCAGGTGTTTTACCTTGATTCCTTAGTCGTGAATGGTGATGAAGATGAACTTGTAAGCATGCTCGGTGAGGAAGAAGTATATGTTGCATGGGTCTGGCATAGCAGTCGCTGGGATATCGCCGGAAAAGGCGCATTTATCGATGATGTTGTGTTCAGTTGGGATGATGGATTGTTTGACCTCTTGCCTATCGAATGTTATATAGGATACGAAATAAATGAAGATTCGACCTCCTGGGGTGACGTTTGGCCTGATGAAGGTGATGAAATCCAGTTCAAACTCGATTACCGTTGCATCGGTGTTGAGGAAACCCCCGAATTCACAATTGATCTTCTCCTTGATGGGGAAATAATTTTCAGTGATGAACTAACTGCAATGGGTGATGATGATACAACCTACACGATTACTGCTGATACAACCTGGACAGTAACATACGGCGAACACGTGATCAGGTGGGAAGTGGATTCCCCGCTCGAGGATGAGGGGAGAGTTGAAGAGGGAAATGAAGGTAATAATTTCATTGAATTTGATTTTAACGTCATCTTTAACCCATCCCCGGAATTTGAAATCCTGGCTCCGGAAATCGAGCTTGATACGTTGCGGGGTCGTGAGGATGAAGACTTGATCATCGAATACACAATTTCAGACACACTTGAAGATGAAGAATTCAGGCTCTTCTTTTATTGGACAACTGATACTTCGGACATGACTCGGGATCCTGAATTGATCTGGGATGTCGTCGAAAACTATGGTTGGATTGGACGGGATTTCGAAGCCCCAAGAGGTCAGGGACGATACACATGGCCGGCAGAAACATACTCTGTAGAATTGGACTCCGGAGTAGTCTTCTGGACCATCGGAGTAGCAACGGATGGATTCCCGAATAATAATACCGTTTCGATTTCTCCGGGGCAGTACATTTTCCTTCCGGAGCCTTTGGGTATTTCTGATGAAGATATCTCAACTCACCCTTTAACATTTGGAATTACCGAAACTTATCCAAATCCGTTTAACGACGCGATCAACGTAAACTTTTCTCTCGAAAAATCATCGAATATCAGTTTAGGGATCTACGACATGACTGGTAGACACGTTAAGAATCTCATTGATGGTTACAAATCATCAGGACACTACCAGGCTCACTGGATTCCGGATGATATTTCAGCAGGTGTCTACTTCATTAGACTTGATGCTGCTCAGGGGAGTAAAATGAGGAAAGTTGTGTATATGCCATAGGTATTGCATCATACATTTTTCCGACGATATCGAAACATTTTGTCCCCCTTCACATCTGAAAGTGAGGGGGGATTTTATCTCTGAAAACAACTCGTGAATTGATAAAACATAAAAACTAGACCGTGTATTTGTTTTTTTACATAGAAAAAGAATCTTATGTTTCGAATTCGAATTTCCAATTAAGATAAGAATTATTATACATTTGAAAAAATCGATTTTATTCAATGAAGATTATTAGAATTTTTTTTTGAATTGCATTTACCCTAAAGACTTCTTAAATTATATGACAGTGGAAAAATATATATTTCGATTGATCTGATGATATTAATCACAGGTCATGAAAGCAAGCATGCATTTGTAAGGAGGAACAATGAACAATGGTATGAAGAAAGTTGCGCTCATTCTTTTAGCGGCATCTTTAGTTTTTGGATGGTTTGCAACCCCTGCGCAAGCTGTCTGGCACGCATTTTTAGACGAACATTTCAACAAGGACCAGCAGAATCCGAATCTGGCCTGGCCCTGGTTCACCGATATGCGAAATGGAATTCGTTGGCACTGGAATCCCTGGCCACCGCATTTCCGTTTTGAACCTAATCGTACAGACTACTCTTGGGGTATTCAAGATTTTATTTACTGTACACGAGTCACACCTCAAGTAGAAATTAAGCAATCACTCTGGTGTGCTTATACAAATCGTGGAAACGTTCAGCAACCACGGTGGCCTGAAGATGATGATTATATGCACCGGCAAAATGCCTGGGCATGGTGGGGACCGGTAGATTTAACTGATGCAGTATCAGCAGCAGTATCTTTCTGGATTTATATTGATTTAGATAATTATGCGCGAGACTCTCTCAGTTGTGTCGCAGTTTCAAATCCGAATCTGCTAACACTCGATGGTCGCGATTTTTTCAATAATGTCCCCGTCGGAAAGTCATTTTCCTTTTCTCGTGAAAACGACTGGTATTGGAACGTATACTATCTCGATTCTCTTGTCCTTGCCGGTGACGATGATCCCGATGAACTCGTCAGTCTTTTAGGTGAAGAAGAAGTTTACATCGCCTTTGTATGGCAATCGGATAATGTAGAGATTGCCGGAAGAGGTGCATTTGTTGATGATGTCGTGTTCAGCTGGGATGACGGACTCTTTGATATTGTACCGATTGAGACTTTCATCGGCTACGAAATAAATGAGGATTCTACTTCATGGGGTGATGTTTGGCCTGATGAAGGAGATGAAATTCAATTTAGAGTAGACTTTAAGTGTATTGGAGTTGAAGAAACCCCTGAGTTTAATGTCAATCTGATTTTAGATGACGAAATCATATATTCCGAAGAACTATCTGTGATGGGTGATGAAGATGAAGTTTACACGATTATCGCAGATACAATATGGACGGTAAATTACGGAGATCACACTGTTATATGGGAACTTGATACCCCAGTCGAAGATGGTGGATCCGTTGAAGAAGGGATTGAAGACAATAATGTAATCGATTTTGAATTCACGGTCATTTTCAACCCGGCTCCGGATTTTGATATTCTGGCTCCCGAGGTTGAACTTGATACTTTACACGGAAGGGAAGACGAAGATCTGCTCATTGAATATGCGATTTCCGATACTCTTGAAGATGAACAATTCAGGATATTTTTCTATTGGACAACTGATACATCAGACATTACATACGATCCCGAATTGATTTGGGAAGTTGTTGAAAACTATGGATGGATTGGTAGAGATTTTGAAGCCTCAAGAGGAGAAGGTCGTTACACATGGCTATCCGAGAATTATTCAGCCGAACTTGATTCCGGTACAGTCTTCTGGACAATTGGGATTGCAACAGATGGATTCCCCAATAACAACACTGTTTCAATTTCACCCGGACAGTATATATACCTACCAGATCCGGTTAATAGTGTTAATGATGACCAGAATACCGTTCAGCCTCAGACCTTCGGCCTGACAGGTGCCTATCCTAATCCGTTCAATGATGCAGTAAGTATTCAATACTCGACTGTTAAAAACGGACATGTAAACCTCGGCATATATGATATGACAGGACGAAAAATCACCGAACTCGTTAACGGAAATGTCTCATCCGGACACTATAATGTCACCTGGCATCCGAAAGATGTCTCTGCAGGTGTATATCTTGTTCGTCTTGACTCAAATAACGAATCGGATTTCCGAAAGGTCATTTACATGCCTTAGGTGTTAAACTTCAAGAATTTTCAAGATTCTTTGGCCCCATCAATACTACACAAGTTGGTTAATTGATGGGGCTATGTTTTAAACTGACTCATTAATACTTCAAAACCGGAACAGATTGCGCTCTTTTTGAGTTTTATATACAGATACTATTTAATCTGGTTTTGAAAAAACATTGCTGAATCGTGCGAAAGGAGAAGAAAGCATGTCCGATGAAAAACAACTTCATGATTTAACTAATGCGCAGGCCAATCGCAAAATCCTCTGGTTTATCTTAGCTGGTGCCCTACTCCTAAGGTGGCTTCACCTTTTTGTAGTTAGAAACACCGATCTCGTCCAAATCCCAATTATTGACTCCTCATTTTACCATCAATGGGCTGTTTCAATTAGTAATGGTAAGTTCATCGGAGACAGCATCTTTTTCATGAGCCCATTATATCCCTATTTGACAGGCCTTGTATATGCCATTCTTGGAGCTGCACCCTGGAAAATTATGATTATTCAGGGATTTCTGGGAGTTGCTACTGTTTATTTGACTTATAAAATTGGAGCTCGCTTAGTCAATTCTCGTGTCGGATTGATTGCTGCCGGATCTGCTGCAGTTTACAGCCCGTTCATATTTTATGATGCAACGCTGCTTACTTCTTCACTAATACTCTTTCTCTCTGCTCTCATCGTAAACTACTCTATCGAGATACTCATACCAGAGGAAAACAGTACCGAAAATGAAAAGGGTTTCAATACGGCTGTTTACTGGAAGCTCGGGATTGTAATTGGTCTTTCTGCGCTTGCTCGTCCACTGGTTTTAATCTTTTTACCCTTTCTGGTTTTAGCATTTAACCACTCTTTTAGAGAAAGCTGGATAAAACGTTCTCTGCACGTAATAATTGCCCTCGCTATCATTCTTACTCCTGTCGGCATAAGAAATCTGATCGTCGGGGAAGAGCTCACCTTAACAACATCCTCCGCCGGGATGAACCTCTATGTTGGTAACAATCCTGATGCAACCGGTTTATATTGGGAAGCTCCATTTCTCACATCTGTTGAACCCTGGTTTGAAGATGAAGATTATCGTCGCGTAGCTTCTGAAGCTGTAGAACGCCATCTGACTACTCGAGAATCCGGACGCTACTGGATGCGCAAATCAATAGATTGGATTATCAATAATCCGGTCGACTATTTGAAGTTGCTGGGACGCAAAGCATTCTACTTTTGGAATCGAACTGAGTTTGCAAATAATGTCAGTTATTACATGGGCAGGGATACATCACCTTTGGTCAGGTTTAATCCATTTAGCTTCTGGATTATCGGACCTTTTGGTTTCGGAGGCTTGATTCTAATCTGGCGAAGGTTCGGATGGGCAAAAGCTCAGGTTTTATGGCTGTGGCTGACAGCGTATTTTGCAGGTGCTCTTCTCTTTTTTGTTGCTTCTGAATATCGTCTCCCAATTCTTCTTGTTCTTCATATCGGAGCTGCATATTTCATACTCGAATTAATAGAAAAAATTAAGGAAAGAAAGATTGAACCAATTTTGAATACTCTATTGGCGGGTTTACTTTTAATGCCTCTCGTGAATTTCCGGACTGAATTTATCGAACGCGGGGAGAACTCCCGCATGGATCAATTTAATTATGGCAACACTCTCCTGAAGCATTCTAATTATCCAGAAGCGATAAAGAGATTTGAAAAATCTATTGAAATAGATCCATATTTTGCTGAGGGGCTTCTTAAACTTGCTGAGGTCTATTACCGAACCGGTCAAAAAGAGAAGGCTTCTGAAATAGGTAAACGCGTTGGGCTATCCGATCCGGAATCAATTTTTGGGATCATTCAAGGCAGCGCCATGCGTGAGGCATACGCCCTTCTTCAAGAGGGGAAGTTCGGTGATGCGATGAAAGAGTTTTCAGCCGCGGGAATGGATTTAGAAAAAGCTTCGGCTGAAACAACTCGAGTGAGCAGGCTGTTTAAAGCCCAAACTGCATTTCAGGAAGGGAACCGGGAGGAAACTCTGCGCTTGTTCCAATTGATAAACGAAACCGATGAAGAGAAGGACCCTTCAATAAACTATAATTTGGGTTTTCTACATTGGCAATTTGGGAATATTGATTCAGCGGAGACCTATGCTAAAACAGCATTGGAAATCGACTCTTTGAACACACCATCCGCATACTTGCTCGCAAGGATTTATAATGCAACTGACAGACGTGAAGAGGCAGAGAGTTTAATGCGAAAAGTCAATCCAGACCGAGAGCAAGCCGAAACTCTCCTAAAGGAAGTCAGGATTGAAATGGACTCACACCTTGCGAATCACGAATGGTTGAAAGCACTCGAATCATACGGAAAATATGGTCGATTGGGCTACGAAACTGAACCTGAAGACAAGGTAAGAATTGGCCGGGCACAGCATGAAGTTGGAAATTTAGAACAGGCACTGGAACTTTTCGAAGCAGTTGAAGCTATCTCTCCCGGTAAACCTGATAATCTGTATTACATGGGACGAACTCTTATTGCGTTGAATCGAATAGATGAAGGTATCGAAACCTTGAGAAAAGCTGCCGCTATCGATCCCCAATATGTCGAACCGCGCATCATTCTTTGCAGGCATTTTCTATATCAAGAGAAAATTGAAGAAGCCTGGCAGGAACTCAACGCTGTTCTTCACATGGAGATTTTAGATCCTTTTGTTAATACTGAATTCAAGATGCTTCTGGATTCAGTAAAAACGAGGATGTAAGAACTAGTGGAAATTGTGGATTGAACATCCCCAGATTAAAAAAGAATACCTAATCTGAAGTACCAGGTGTCTCAGCTTGTACACTAAAGTCAAATCCGGAAGATAATCAAACAAGGATTTGGTATAGATATTGCTGATATCTGAATAGAAATTCTTATTTAGATGGATTGAACCATGGATGCAAAATCCTTCCAAAACCTTCTTTTGGTGGACACAGATTTACTTATTAGATGGTCATTTGAAAAAGCTTTGGACAAAACATGGATAAACTTTTTCAGTGCATCATCAGGTGAAGAAGCACTTATGATACTGGATGTTGAAAGAATAGATTGTATGATAACCGATTTCAATCTGCCTGATTATGATGGCCTTGAACTGCTACATCTTTCTAACCAGATACAGCCTGATCTAAATATGGTACTGATGACTTCCTTTGGTTCAGCACAGATTAGAAATGAAGCCGAGGCTATTGGATCGATATTGCTGCAAAAACCTTTTGACATCCATTACGCTGTAAATATTCTACTTAACAGACTTTCCATCCAACGCAACTCTCTGATGTTTAATTCAGAGGTTTGAGTTATAATCCTCACACAGGTGTGATTCCACACTTCTTCTGCACTTAATCTGGTGAAATCCCACAAAACTGTCCCCAACACTTGAACCAAGTTCAGAAACACATTAAAATAATATTGATTGCTCATGGGTGAATTCAGAAGCATAATTTTGTTGAGGAAGAGGATTATGCGAGGAAACCACCTGTTTAGTTTACTTTGATTATTTCCGGGAGCACCGATGTCAAAAATCGTAGAATGCGTACCAAATTTCAGTGAAGGTCGCGACCGCACAATTATAGATAAGATAACTGCGGAAATTGGAAAAATCGGCGGGGTCGAATTGCTTGATGTTGATCCTGGTGAAGCAACTAACCGCACTGTCGTAACAATGGCTGGAAATCCGGATGCTGCTGTGGAGGCTGGGTTTCATGTGATAAAAAAGGCTGCAGAACTTATTGATATGACACAGCACAAGGGTGCTCATCCGAGGATGGGTGCAACTGACGTATGCCCATTTATACCTGTGTCCGGGATTAGTATGGAAGAATGTGTCGAACTTGCCAATCGGTTAGGCAAGCGAGTGGGTGATGAACTTGGAATTCCGGTTTATCTATATGAGTACGCCGCTTCAAAACCTGATTGGACAAACCTCGCTAATTGTCGGGCGGGTGAATTTGAAGGCTTGAAAGCGCGAGAAGGTAAAAAAAAATGGACACCAGATTATGGTCCGTTTGAATTTGGAAAAGCTGGAGCCACAGCAATTAGTGCGCGAGATTTTTTAATTGCCTGGAACGTCAATCTGAATACGAAAAACAGTAAACTAGCTTCAAAAATAGCCAATCGTCTCCGCGAGAAAGGCTATGCAAAAATGGCAAAACCCGGTGTATATGCTCGTGACGAGAATGGCAAAGTAATATTCATTACCGGGAAGTTCAAGGGAGCGAAGGCTGTTGGTTGGTTTATCGACGAGTATAACAGAGCCCAGATATCGATCAACATTACCAATCACCATGTATCTCCACTTCATGAGATATTTGATGAGGCATGCAGGTTAGCTGAAGATTTCGGCTTACGGGCAACAGGTAGTGAACTTGTTGGATTGGTTCCGCTTGATGCAATGGTGGATGCTGGAAAACACTACCTGACAAAACAGGGTATGAGCACTGGCGTCAGTGAAATCGATCTGGTTGATAACGCAATAATGTCACTTGGTTTGAGCGAAGTTTCCATATTTGATCCTGAAGACAAAATCATCGAATATAGATTACGCAAACCTGGAATTCTAACATCAAAAACAGTAACTAATTTTGTCGATGAACTCGCATCTGATAGCCCTGCACCCGGTGGAGGTTCTGTTGCTGCACTTGCGGGAGCATTAGGTGCCGGACTTGCATCGATGGTTTCGATTTCAACTTACGACAAAAAGGGCTATAAGGAGCACAACGATGAGATGAACGAAATTGCCATCAAAGCACAGGAGTTGAAGGCAAAACTTGTTAATCTTATTGACGAAGATACCGAAGCCTTTAATCAGGTAATGGCTGCTTTTGGATTGCCTAAGAAAACAGACACTGAAAAAACTGTCAGGGATTCAGCTATTGCAGATGCGAATCGAGGAGCAACACTTGTTCCATTTGAAGTTGTCAAACTCATGCCTGAACTTGCGCAGTTTGCTAAATCGCTTGCTTTACATGGAAACACTAACATGACATCCGACGCTGGAGTCGCAGGTCTTTCCGCAATCATGGCGGTTAGAGGTGCTGCGTATAATGTTATGATAAATCTGCAGAGTTTGCCTGATGATGAGTTCTCGAAAGACCTGAAAAACGAAACCGATCAAATTCTGATTGAGGTGGATAAGATTGCAGGGGAAGTTAAAGAAATTGTAGAATCCAAATTATGGGCGTAGGTGAGAATTTCAGGAAAACAATTACTCCTGCCCGACACAGGTGACTGATTAAACACAAGTCAATGACTTGACTATTTCAACTGAAGTTTGTATATTGAAATTCTCGGTTTCAAATGAGATTGGGATTATGCAGCTGTAGCTCAGTTGGATAGAGCGCCTGACTGTGGATCAGGAGGTCGATGGTTCAAGTCCATCCAGCTGTACTGCTTATAAGATTGGAATAATAAAGACTTAAGCCGTATCTGTGCATTTTCAGGTACGGTTTCTTTTTGTCCAAAAACGTCCAAAAGTACTGCACATTAGTACACTTCCTGCACAATTTGGACGAATTTTCGCCCAGATTTCGCCCACGACTTTTCCACTTTCATGTTCTATATTTTCAAAGTGATAAACATTTACAGAACAACTAAATGTTATAATCAGGCGGTCTAAGATGTCATATCTCTTTGATATTATGCATATTAGGATTTTCGACCTCCTGATTATTCAATAAATCAGGGATATCTGGGCGAAATTTCGCCCTTTTCGCCCAGATCCTTACATTTCAGATTATTTCTTTTCCGTATCGAATCGCGAAATCCTTTTCTAAATCTTTGAGGATTTGTTCTTTAGGTTTGTTTTGGGGGGAAGTGTTCCGGAGAGACTTCTTAGCCAGATCGAGATCATATTTCGTCCGGTCATATTTGGAGTTCCCTGTTGAGGATGGGATCACAACATAGGCATCGGTAGAGATTTGTCCTGTCCTGGTGAGCTGCTTCAGTTTCCTCTCACCGATCCCAAGTTGCTTTGCGGTTTGCAGAGGTGATAAAAGACAGTCAGCCAATTATCGCCTCGTGAGTTTGTTAAATTTCGTTTTCAGATACAATCTCAAGAATTATTGCCTCAACTATCCTTCAAAAATCAATTTTGAGCATACGGAAATTGATTCTGAAAGGAATTAACTTATGTTTAGTGTTTTTATGCGTCCTGCACAAAAGAATCGCTTAGAAACGATTTATACGACTTTTTTGATCTCTCCCTCCCCATTGCTTCCAAGGAACCGATCTATCCACCTGATCGTCTCTCTTTTTCCTTCTGGCAGCTTTGGACAATCAATTGCACCATGAACCACTGTATGAACTCAATCATATCACGTTCATCAAGTGCGATTTCTTTCTTCCCGAACCGGATGTTTATTTTGCTCAAATCTTCGCTGAACTGAAATTCTGTTCCTTTTTCAGCTTTATAGAATTTAATCATAATCCTCTCGCTCTGTCTATCGCTTCAGAATTTAGTTACCCTCACCATGACGGGGAGCTGTGAATGATTTTCCAAAATATTTCCTTTTTTATTATTAGACGATCCCATCAATCACAATTATTTTGACGTATATATATGTATAATCAGCACATAAAATGCGAGTTGATGTCTGAACTAATATGTTTTTTTGCATTTTCGTCATTTTTTCCTGATTTGACTGACATTCGTTTACTGTAAGCACTGTCAATGTTGACTTAACACCCATAGGGCGACTCAGTAATCATTCACATTCCAATAAATGTCCAGGTTAAATTATAATGGTTGATCCAGGAATCATGTCGATTTCCTTGGACTTTTACACCGGGTATTTTGAGTTTTGTTTCTCTTGTACCGTTTCGTGAAAGGTTTCTACTCTTCAAACACTTTCTCATGTAATCTCAAATCTTTCATGTTGGCTATCGATCCCTTTTGTGAAAACTCCTAATCAATCCTCCTAAGATTTTTAAACCGATCAGCAATGCAAGGATGAAAGGTATTTCCCCAATAACTCCTTTCTCATAATCGACGTTGGTGCTAAAATGGGGCTTTATCTGTAACATTGATTTTTCTATTCCCTCCTCGCGGCTTTTGATCTGCTGATTCTTTGATAATACCAGTCGTTAGATCATATTCACAATTGACAAACCCTGTCCTTCCGTTCCTGTTCTTCCTGATAAGGATTTCAAGTATATCGCTTTCAAGATTCTTTACCTGATAGCCCTCTCGATATAGCATCGCAACAACATCACATTCACTTTCACCTGATTCGCGTAAATGATGAATGCGAGGTCGATCTGATTTGGAATTGCTTTCAGTACTGCGGTTCAACTGCATTAACAGAACAATTGCGATGTTATGTTCACGTGCCAAATCCCGGATATTTTTTACCATGATATTGATATTCACATAGTCCGATTGGTGCTCTTTCACTCTCTTCAGTTCGTGCAAATGGTCAATGAAAACAACACGTACTTTATGCCTCTCGACAATTGTGGCAATTTTGGCACTGATAGAATGTAATGCTGGAGCACTTGTAAAGTCGAAGTAGATTCTTCTGTTCCCAAAATTCATATTTGCACAGATGTAATCCATATCTTCATCACTAAGCAGCGAATCCCGAAGCTTTGATCGTTTATACTTCAAGTGAACACCAAAAAAACGATTCGATATTGCATCCTGATTCATTTCTGCACTGAAAATACCTACGGGGAATTCCTTGCTGGTATTATAAGCAAGATTGATCATTACGTCTGATTTTCCCATGCTATTGCGAGCACCTAATCCCCATAATGTTCCGCCTTTAAATCCACCGGTGATATTATCTAATTGCTGAAATCCTGTGGTGATTGAATATTTGTTCGGATTTTTTCTCTTTCTGTCCATGCTTTCAATAGATTCTTTTGTAACTTGATCAAGTAGAATAATGGAACGTCCATTGCAACTATCCAATCGGGTTAGCGATTTCTTTAGATTCGCACTGATCTCGTCGGGAGTTTTGCTGAGATCATTCTGGAGATTAATAGCCTTCTCACATTGCTTGATTGCTTCTCGTCTCTTCCACATGTTAATTATTTTATCAGCATGACTCTCGGTATATGCTCCACTGGCAACAGTACTATCAGCGATAATCGTTGAAAACGTATCAGAATCCTTTTCTCCAATTATTTCAAGCTCCTCAAGCATATTTATTAAATCAATCGGGATTCCCTTTGAGTCCAGAGCAAGACAGATTTCAAAAATCTTCTTGTTCCTGGGCTCGTAGAACATTTCTGGTCGAAGGTTTCGAGCACGTCCTAATCCATTGTAATGAATGATTGCTGAAAGGACATCTGCTTCTGCTTTTAGGTTAAACAATTTCGAGGTCATACTTCTAATCCGTCCAATATAGTCTTGTATACCAGTTCATAAGCATGAGGTGTGAAAAACCTCACATCACCTGGGTTTTCCCTTTGCCAGCCAATGAGCTTCATAATACGGTGTTCGAGTGCATAAATATCATCAATTTTCATCTTCGTCATTCACTTTAGTCTCTTCCCAAGTTTCAGCTTTGTCTAGCCAAAAGTGATATTTGTACATTGATCCATCTTTTGTTTTCAACTCGAATTGTTTAAAGCTGGGCAAATATTGCAATTCACTGGAATTGTTTTTGAAGTAGAGAAATATCTGTCTTAGTTCATCTATGCACCCCCCAATGCCTTTACCATATAATATCCGCCATAAGGTTGGAGCTTGATTTTCAACCGTCATCAGTGATCTTTTAGGATTTGGTTGAATTAAGGTGATAAAAGCATTTATGAGTTTAGTTTCAGTATCATCAGGAACATAATCCTTCTTAAGAGGATTCCATTTTATCCGCTTGCCCGACTTCGGGGAAGTGGAAGAGAGAGAGTTATTAGAGTTTATTTCTTTATTATTATGACATCCCCCTGACTGCCGGAGTGACATTCGTTCTCTGATTTTGGGTGACTTTCCCTGTGACTTTCAGGATTCAACATAAACTGGTATCTATTGTAGTTTACAATAGTTACAATATAACCATGAGTGACTTGTGTGGTGACAATCGTCGGTTTTTTTTCAGTCACTTTCGTCTTGTCGGTCAACGTACCGTTCGTTATTGGACACTCTTTTGGTTTTCTAAGAAAATCAAGAACCGTTCGCACTTGCCTTGCTGTTGGTTTTTCAGGTCTTGCGCCAACTCGGTAGGTCATCGCTTCACGAATTTCAGGAGTCGAAGTTTTGAGTTGTCCTCGCTTCAGGTTCCCGGTGTCCTCATAAAATGCATTACAAAGCAACCAGATGAAAACTTTCAGATATAACGGTGGTTTTAGAAAAATCTCATTGTCAATGATTGATCTCCACAATAGCAGGTAGGTATTCCCATGTTTGAGGAGGTCTTGGATATTTGCTGAGACATCTGCATTCTTATATTTTTTCCCTCGTTCGCACATCCTATTTGCGTGTCCCTGGATTCAGTCCATCGGGAATATCATACAAATCCCGCTTCCGTATGTTAAGCTCTTCACAAATAGCTTCAATTACATTCTCAGGGGGTGACTGGAATCCATTTGTGTAACTTGCGAGGGCACTATAACCAATGTCAAGTTTGATTGAAATGTCCTTAAGCTTGATTCTCCGTGTCACGAGAATGACCTTCAATCCATGCATGATTTTTCCCATTGTTCCTCCGCTTTGAAGAAAATTAAGGTTCATCCGGTTAAAAAGTACTTTTGTGTCGAACAGTAATGGCATT
>CAYLYZ010000106.1:0-20998 GCA_964387885.1 uncultured bacterium
TCTTCGGTTTAGAGGCGATGATCAAATACTCCTGAGCATCACGCCCAGGTCCCTCCCCTGCATACCTGGCAATTCCATATGACACGGCACGTCGCCTAAAATCGACTTCACCGTATTTATCACCGAACATCGCTTTTAATTCTGCTGCCGTGGGAAATGCCTTATCCCGGTAACTCATTAGCAAATGAGCCTTATTTTGAGCCGATCCTTGTATGAAGCCCTGAATCAGTTCGTTGATGCTGTCCTTGTTGTATTTGGTCTTTGAAGCATAATTACGACGTTTGTTATCGAGGATTTCTTTGCCTTTCCAGTAACCCATCAGCCCTTCGATGAAGTGCATTTTGTCTTCATAGTCATTGAATCCAAACTGAGTCATATACGGCGGATCGGCATAGACCACATCAACATTGACTTTATTGATCAAGCTTAAAGCATCCTGTTGATATACCTTACACTTCTGTCCGTTATCGAATACCAATGCATTGGCATCTCTAATGCACTTGACGAAGAGCTTTTTGAAATCGGAAGTAGAAGGATTGCCTAAATGAGAATCGGCATACTTGTTGGAATCATCAGGAATGGGTTCCGTCAAACTCTTCTTTGACCGGGAATATTCTCCGAAGCAGGCACGAATCTGACAGACACGTCCTAATGCGAATAAGCCAATGTCCTTTTTGTATCCTTTAAGTTGCTGGATATGGGCATGAGCATTCTCAAGGAACTCGAGGATTGGTTTGGTGTAATAATATCCATTAAACGTCTTGACGATAAAATCACCTGCCGACGAGTTCGGTTCAAGGAGAGCTTCGATTTCTTCATCTGAAATTGTAACAGTTGAGTTCTCAATTACTGCCCGGGCAATGTGATATGGATAATCCAGTAGGTCGTTCGATATTACTCGCAGACCTTTCTTCTTGTAAAAGTAACCGACATTGGCACCACCACTGAACAGATCAAGAACCGACTTAACTCCCTCTGGAGTGTACTTCCAAATCCAGTCCAGCATGTCATGTTTTGAGCCCATGAAGGCAGTAACTCGAACATCAGAATCATTAGCTGCCTCTCCATTCAGATCGGCAACCGTCATGAACTGATCTTCTAACATGTCCGCTTTAGTTGCTACCTTATTGCTACAGACAAAAATGTGTTCTTTCCCATGTGAGGCTTCTCCTGAGCGGTTCTGGCCTGCCATACTGTAAGAGTGATCCCGGCTGAACATCCGCGAATTCTTGCCATGTTTCTCGATCAGTTTCTTCATTTTGGCTTCGTTGGGATAAGCGTGATCTCGGTACGAAATAATCCAGTGTTTGATTCCTTTTGCCTTATCCAGGAAACCATCAAAGAACTCTTCAGAATTGGACTTGGAAACTGTCTTATGGTCAGTCAGGAACTTCTTCACACGGCTCGATTCGTCAATCTCCAGGCCCTTCCAATAGGTCATCAAGCCTTCGATGAAGTGATATGAGGTCTCATAATTGGTCGTGGAATATTCGGTCGCATAGGGAGGATCGAAATATGCCAAGTCAACCTTGGCTTCAGGAATCACTTCCAGGATGTCTTTGCAGAAAACCTTGTTCTCTTTTCCATTGTCAAAGACTAAACTGTTAATCCGGACGATGTTGCCCCGGAACCGATCTGTGAATGCATTCGGAGTATCCGCATACCGGTTTCCGCTGCCCTTGGATGTCGAAGCAAAATGACCATAACTACCCGAACCGGAAATACATGATTTGGCTAGCGCAAATAGCGCAATGTCCATCTTGTACCCTTGCAGATTGTCAATGTTAGCACGTATATTGTCGATTATCTGGTGAACGCCGGATTGGAAGAACTTCCCCCGGAAGGTTTCCTGAACGAAATCTCCAGCCTTGGAATTGGTTTTTAGAAGGGCTTCGAGTTCCTCGCCTGAAACCGTAACGGAGTTGTTCTCAATGATTGCTCTGGCAATGTGATAACAATAGCGCAACCGGTCGTTGGTAACCACGCGCAGCCCCTTAGTCTTATACACATACCCAACCACCGCGCTGCCCGAAAAGGCGTCGAGTGCACTCGTTACACCCTCCGGAGTATGTACCCAGATCCAATCCACCAGTTTCTGTTTGGAACCGATGTAATTGGTGATGTATGGAGGCAGATCCTGCGCCGATTCGATGTTGTCCTTTGTTTCCCGAGCCAGTGCGAGTTCCGCTCCGGATTCCAGGAGAAAGGATACGCGTTTAAGTTCGGTGTTCATCACTCGCTTGACATAGTCGTTGAATAATCCATGTGACTATGATACAGAACGGAGATTGAGTAATCCAGAACTGACGGGATTGATGAAATCATATCACACATTCAATGGAATTCGCGAAAGAAGTTCATATTGCAGAATGGCATCAACAAGAGAGACAAACACTGACAATCGTTCATGGGTTTAAATCGAATCTATCTCACTCGCTGATGGAAGAGAGCTCGGAAATGTCCAATGGCAATATTCCTGCAACGAGATTTGACGCTTTTTTTTACAGCTGGAAAGAGCACCTGAGTTCGTAATGTCAGAGTAGCTAAATTGTGCTGTTGTTATTAACGAAAGTTGCTTTTGAGTTAAATGATATTACCAAGTTTTTCTAAAACTTATAGATATTAGTTGACTTTCAGTATTCTCCCTCTTTACATTTAAATAGCAACTGATTAATGGTAATGAGAATTTGAATTATTGAAATTTTTAAATCCGAAGCCAATACCTTTGAGATTTCGCAATTATGCTTTTGTTTAGTTCAGATGTATGTTGCAATATAATTGATATACCTGTTCTGTGGTTGAGGAATGGGAACTCTGTCAGCCCTACCTGGCTTTCGCTTTGGTGGGGTTTTTCTGTTTTGGAATGATGCGATTTGATGCTTTAGATCAAGTCGTGCATATCAGTTTATAAACATTCTTAATTTTCCAAGTCACTTTAGAACAATCGTTAATAACCAAAAGTTTGAGTACAGGTAAATGTGATTGCAAGAAAGTTATGTAATTGATCTAAAGGGCTCGATTGATTGTTGAGTATATGCAACTCAATAGAATTATATTCGTCAGAATGTTTAACTAGTTCACAATATAATTGAAATTTAGACGAGGTTCGTCATGATGCTGGCATTATCATTCCATCAATTATTAATCAGATTTTCTGATACTTCTCTCTCATCTGCAATTGCGGATTTGGAGGATTCTATTGCCCTGCCAAGTTTTATACCTTGGTGGGGTTTTTGTGTTTTGTAATCTTTGGTGATGCACCATTTGGCTGCACTGCATAGAAGATAAACGAATCGGGCATGTCAGTTCGGTGAAAAACTATAGACATGCCCGACGGTGAGGCGAGAGATCCTACCCGGGGGTGGTTCTCTTTACCTGACAAATTATACGCTCTAAACTCCCGGAAATCAACATGGAGTTTGACATGAAAAACAAAGTAGCCATTTTTGCTATCATTGTCTTTGTATTTTTTGGACAATATGCAAATGCACAAACTTACATTCCAAACCAAGCTGTTTTTAACGCAATGTTTGCAGCAGCTCCAGTTGGAGAAATAACCTTCACCGACGATGCTGGATTGTTTCCATATATCTTTGGTGTTACAGATCCCGGAGAGGAACCACTGGATGAAGAAGTAGAATTTACCATAGATGCCGGGGAAATCTTGTTCATTGAAGACGATCTCAACATTCAATTAGCTGATGGAGTAAGCCTGTTTGTTTTTGGTATGATCACAAATGCAGCTGGTGGTGGAGATCCTGATGATCAAATTGTATTTGAGCGTTTTGCTGCCCTTGATCCTTGGGATGCAATCGTCATTGAGGGTGATGGTGATGTCGGTGATGAAGACGGTATCATGGAACTTGCTAATGCAACATTCACCGGTGGTGGTGGTCCTGATGACGCAGGAGGTAGAAATCCTGAAGAGGATCCTGATTGGAGAGGGCTAATCGTTCTTCAAGGGGATAACGATCCTGAGTTAATCTTAGGAACTGATGATGGTCAAGGAAAGTGTTTTCTTGAAAACAGTCTTTCAAATGGCATATCAGTTGTTGGGGAAACGTTTGGGGCTTCTGTAGAACTTTACAATGTTCAGATGACCTCAACTACCATAACCCTGTGTGGGATAAAATTTGGAGATGACAGGGATGACGACCGTTTAACCAATAACCTGATAATAGACCATAATACGACTGTAAAATTCTGCGGTGCTCATGGTCTTGCTGTTTACTGGCATTGGGAGGGTGAGTATCTCATTGAAAACTCAGTCTTCGACAATAATGGAACTAATAATCCCAGGGAGAATGAGGAAGAACTTGGTGCAGGCATTTATTTCTGGGAAAGCGATGGACACTATGAACAGGAATCAATCATTGACATCATTGATACTGAGGTTAAACACAACTCCTGGGATGGAATTCGGATAAATGATATTGCTGGTCTTGTTCATATAACCGATTGTGAAATTGACAGTAACGGTCAACGTGGAATCTATTACGATTTTACTGCATTGAGTAGGTTAGGATTTGTGGAAGGATGCAATATTATTGGTAATAACTGGGAAGGAATATTTGTCCAGAAGGGAAATGATCCCTATGAATGGAGGTATGGCGGAATCAAGATACGAGGCAACACATTTAAAGATAATGCTGCCGATGATACTGATTTCCCTGGGATTGATGAACGGCTTGCAAATATCAGGTTGCACGGCAATATTGCTTTCGCACAGGTATTCGATGACGAGGATGATAACGAATTTACAGAAATCAGGAACAATATACTCATTGGGGCAAATTCAGGGATTTGCATTGAAAATTTGGATAATCCAGGAGATAATCCTAATGGTTGGCCTGCTAACATAATCTGTCGAAACAATATCCAATACAATGCTAATTATCAAGGACTTAGGCTGGAAGATTACGCTATAATCGGTAATGACCCAATAGTGTTTTACAACAACATTTTTCATGGTAACGGCACAGATATTGACGATGAAGAAGCTGGTATTTGGGTTGGAGAGGATTGTCCGGACAGAGCTGATGAAGGTAACTGGATTCAGAACAATATACTCTCCAGCAATGAAGATTTCGGCATCTTTTACGATGTTGCAGATGATGATCCGAACTTCACCGACAACGGCTTCTGGCAGAATGGGGATAATGTTGAAGGGTGTACCTCTAATCCGGCTGTTGAACTGGGAATCAATGATCCGTTATATGTAAGCCTTGTTGCCGACGCAGAGGATTTTCATCTTTTCTGGAACTGCGAGATGATTAACGCTGGTGATGCAGGTAATGACCCAAATGCCGTTAGTTTCGATGATGCGCTCAATCCGGACGATGACGATATAGACCGGGATGGAACTCGTAACGACATTGGAGCGTATGGGGGACCATTCGCAGCTGATTTTGACTATGAACCTTATAATGTGATTGACACCCCTCATGATGACCTTGATGAAACTTTGCTCAGGGAATATTATGTCGCTAAGGGCGATTACTTTGTTGATAATGCAGGTCATGATGCTGTTCTGGCTATCGATCCGGGAACCTACATTGAACATGACGATGATGTCACATTAAAAGTTATCGCAGGATGTGAAATTAACGCTGATGGAACTTTCCCATTGCCTATTATTTTCACCAGCTACGGTGCTGTTGAGTGGGATAAAATATATCTACCGCAGGGCTCTTCTGTCGGCAGTACGTTCGAGTACTGCTGGGTTAAGAACAGCTATAAGGGGATTCAAATTTCCTCAGTGTCGAGTGACACGGATGGAGAGGCTGTCCAGATAGACAACTGCATTTTCTCCGATATCAGTTCCAAGGGGATCGAGGTTTTTGACTCGGATGTTGATATACTGGGAAATGTAGAGGCTTGGAATCCTGCAGATCCAATACCCGATATTGACATTACAGATGAGGATCACTTTAACCAGGTCAGAAATGTCGGGTATCGCGGAATAGAAATTCAATTCAGTGACGGCGATCTTGGCGCGGTTGGCACGGGAGAAGAGACAACAGTAACAAACACGAAGGTGTTATTTTGTGGCATAGAAGATGATGAAGACCCTGATGATCATCTTGATTATACAGGAATCTACATGTTTTATTCAGATGCGGTTGTTGAAGATGCCTCCATTTTCGCCAATCATAACACAGGTACCTATCTTGCTGCAAGTGGTCCGGATTTGAATCCATCGGAGATTGCAGCCACCTCAACGGATTGGAGGGACAATGGCCCTGATGTGGAGGATGTAGGAGCCGAGGGTGTGGGTGCTGAGTTATATTTGTGTTGGAACAGCGACGTGGATGTAGAACGCTGTGATATCGTGGATGTTGAAGGTGACGCAGCAAACGATTACAGCATATATATGGATGACGCAGCCAGCTCAATATTTGCCCATCGAGTCTTCTATGGTATAGATGATGAAGAAAATTGGACAGAGATTAATCATGTCAGTGCTACTGGTGACCTTCTTCCTCAAAATTATTCATTTGAAGATAACGTTTCAGATGCCGAAAACGACAATGATTGGGTGGCTAATTTTGAAATCACACCTTATCGACGGGCACTGGCGCTAATAAAAGATGGATCCTTCCGCGCAGCCGCTGAAATTTTCGTGGGTATTATCAGGGATGATCCCACTGGGATTTACGCTGGCCCCTCAGTACGCAGGCTTTTCCCTTGCTATCGACAGTTTAATAATGGGATGCGCGATCTGAGAGAGATGTACACCGATTTGATTGATGCAGATAACCCACAGTTGACTCGTCAAATTAAGCTCATGATCCCGAGAACATTTATGGCAGAACGGCTTTATGACGACGCATTGGCGTATTTGGCGAATACTGTTGAAGTATCAAATGATCCGGTTGCAAGAGGTTTATCAAGGATAGCAGAACTCACAATTAACAGTCATATTAACAATAATCGTGTTGACAGCAAGCATGATTCACGGATGGTTGATGTCGAGATATCAGAGATACTTAATGAGTTGAGACAATTAGGTGATGAATCAACTCAAATAGCTGTGCCATCTGAATTTGGATTGACTGGAGCATATCCTAATCCATTTAACTCATCAGTTCGGATTGGATACCAACTTGATGCTGAAGCAGATATCAGTCTGATGATTTTCGATCTTAAAGGTAGACACATAACAACATTGCATGAGGGCAAGCTGAGCACAGGTAAGCACAGTGCTTTCTGGGATGCTTCCGAATCACCTTCGGGCGTGTATTTATGCCGTCTTGAGTCCGGAAATCGCACTCAAACACTCAAACTTACTCTAACCAAGTAGAACTTGCACTTTATTCAAACGCTTGATTAATCTGATCGGGGCAGGGTTTAAACCTTGTCCCGGACAGGTTATATTGTTAGTTTAAGTACTGGTATATTTGAGCTCTGTTCAAATGTACGGGCACCTCGCCAGTGCCCACGCCCGATTGTCGGAAGCGCACCCGTTTATTCACGGACACATTTGCTATAACTAAGAGGGCACGAGCATCGTGCCCGTATAAGGCACCGGAAATAGGTATTAGATATGAAAAAATACATAACAGTTTTAATTGTATTTCTCCTCGTCCAGAACACCATCGCTGAAAACTGGAACATCAGCCGAACCTGGGATCACGTCGCTGATCATTTCTTTAATGTCAAAGTCCGGGACAACATCGCTTACTGCACCACAACCTACGGTCTTGCACTGATGGACGTTTCTGATCCTGCGAATCCTGAAATATTCCATCGCATTCCGTTCAACGGAGCTGGAAGAGGCATGGAGTTGATTGATACATTGCTCTATGTCCTTGATACTAAAGCGGGAATGCACATCTATAATATTGTCGATCCTGAACTTCCAGTTGAAATAGGACTTTGCGCCGATCTTCCCAGCCCGATTCGTCTACAGATCAGGGATGATTTGGCGTATGTGGCAAATTACCGTACCGGGCTTGGGATAGTTTCAATTGAAGATCCTTACAATCCTGAACTCATCTCAGGGCTTGATGTCCCTGGGGATTGCGACGATGTTGCGCTGTATGAAAACTATACCTATATAGCAAGTGGCACGGGATACCTGATTGACATTACAGATCCCTTTCAACCGGAGCGGGTTGCTTCTTTCGAGCGTTTTGCTTCGGATAATATTGAAATTAGAGGTGATCATTTGTTTTCAGGTCACTTTAACGTCTATGCCATCTCGAATCCTTTTGAACCTCAGATAACTTATCAGCATGGAGGAAGCCCTGGTACGTATGCAGGTGGATTTGATTTTCAAGAGAATATGATTTTTATTCAAAATTCTATTCCCAGAGAATTCAGCCTTCTGTGCTATGATATCAGCAATTTAGAATCACCTCAACTTCTTGGAGGATGCAATCCCTTTGGTTATACCAGTGGTATTGATGTCGAATATGAAGCAGGATTTGTTTATTTAACCTATGCTGAGAATGGTTTTTCCATTTGCGACATGCGAAATATTGAAGAGGCAGAACAGGTCGGAGTATTTCATAATCCAGCCAACTTTAAGAGTGTAGCATATTATGATGACTACATTTACGTTGCAGATGAGCATAAAGCCTGGATTTACATATACTCATTTGCCGACGAAGCTCAACCGGAGTTGATAGGTCATGTTGGACACGATAGTACGGATTTGTATTATGCACACGACTTCGGTCCTCTATTGGTTGAAGATGGTTTGCTATACTCCTCTCAGGAATATAGATACTACGAGGACGACGATGACCATGAGCGCTTTGAACATGATGGATTTTATGTTTATTCGCTTGATAACCCGGAAGAACCTGAGGAAATAGGTCATATACGGGCTATTTCTGCATGTCAGGACATGGTTATAGAAGACAACATTGTTTATTATATAAGTGGTGGGAGTTCTTTTTGTACGATTAATGTCGAAGATCCGACAAATCCTGAAATATCTAATATCTATGTAACCGGCAGGTCCACTCGTGGGATAGACGTTCAAGACAATCTAATGGCATTAGCTGCCCAGGATACACTGTCAATTTATGATAAATCGAATGTGGAGGATCTTCAAATAATAACAAAATACACTACACAGGGAAGACCCAGAGATGTTATTTTAGTTGGAGATTATGCTTACTTAACCTATACAGATTGGGAAAGGACATTGTCAGTCTTTTCAATTGTCGATCCTGAAAATCCTGTAGAGGTCTATAGAACAGACGAATTAGGCACTACTAGCTGGAAAATGGACTACAAGGACGGATTTATTCTGATCGCTGAATTGTATGGAAAGATAGAAGTTTACTCGCTTGAAGATCCCGAACGACCACAACTTGCTGGCAATTTTAACACCCCCGACTACACTCAACAAGCAATTTTCATGAACGAGATGATACTCGTTGCAGATAAAAGCAATTTCGGTGTTTACGACGCAAGCGCGATTTTCAATCCCTGGTATTTTGAACTTTCAGCAGAATCGCACGATTTCCGAGATGTCCTCGTAGACAACACCGCCTCCTGGACATTAACTGTCACAAATCGGGATGACACACCCCATAATATTGAAGAAATGCGCCTCGAAAGCGATGTTTTTGATTGCCCTTTTGATGATGTGGTTCGACTTGAGCCTGGTGATGAAGCGAATTTTGAGATATCATTCACGCCAACTGAAGAATTGGATTATTCTGTCACTATTACCATTGTCAGTGGAGATGACGAGCGGGATATTCTCTTATCCGGATCAGGAATTGGACACTGGTTGGAAGACGATCCTGCTTCAGGTGAAAGGTTCGTAGTCGGAATGACCTGGTACGACGGTCAATCCAACTGCAACACGGGAAGAATGATAACCACTGATGAAAACGGTAGTATTCATATCGTATGGATGAATGGAATGGAACCTGATCCAAGAGGCGAGAGACATGTCTATTATAATTATTTAGTGAATGATGAACCACAATTCGACGGTGGTTGTCAAATTGATAACGCAGTACAAGCAGGATATGTGAATGTGGACTACAATCCTGAAACAGGTGTCGTCCCGGTATTCCACTCAACAGATGAACAGAATCTGCTTCAAAGCTTCCTCGCAACTGACAATGAACCAGGTGCGGGGGAATTCAATACGACTGGTATCCCAAATGGAGATGAAAGTGTATTCGCCTGGCCTCAAGTCGCAATTGATCGAAATGGAAAAGCACACATCCTATCCAGCGAGTACGGCAGTGATGAACCGTTTGATGATTTAGCTTACAGAAACGGTGAATTGAATGACGAGGGTGAGTGGGAATTCGACGAATTGGAGGTGATTGCCCAGATAGCATCCCCATCATATATCATAGCTTCTTCGCAGATAAGCGATAAAGTAGCAGTTACTTACCTTTCTCCGATCTATTCAGTTGACGAATGGGATATCTACAGGGGTAGAATTAGGAGCCGGATGAATAATGATCTGTTTGTAGTTGAATCACAAAACGGCGAAAACTTCAACTGGGACAATCCTGTAAATATAACCCATTTCCTCCGTCCAAATCCGGATGTTAACCCGGAATCACCTCTTTACCAGGGTGATACATTGCGTTGTTACAGCTTTGTTGATGCTTGCTATGATTCCGACGATAATTTGCACGTAATATTCTCGACAGTAGGTCTTTGGGAGCCAATGGGAGAAGAGGGTGAATTTGCTGGAAATACAATGCAAAATTTACTCTGGTATTGGAATCGCGATTCAGGTGAGATTCATCTCTTGATGAACGGTTGGTTTGAACCTGGGAGTAATCTAAGTCCCTGGCAATCCAACCTCTCTTATCCTTCAATTTCAGCAACTGAAGATGGCAAGTTGTATTGTGTTTTCACAGCATTCCCGCCCGAAGGAGACCGGGCACTTAACGGATTTATTAATGGTGAAATATATGCTACTGTTTCAGTTAACGGTGGCAGAAACTGGGCAACACCCACAAACCTAACCAATACCCATACACCACATTCGCGATCCGGAGAAGGTCGAAGCGAATCATGGTGCTCGCTTGCTGGAGATATCGCTGATAATCTTCACCTTAGTTATATACTCGATCTCGACCCGGGGAGTATTCCACATGGGGATGGAAGACCCACGAACAATCCTATGATATATCACCGAGTACCAAGGGATGTTGTCGCTGAAGATAATCTGATTGAAGATCGAGAGCTTCACATCGAAGGTGGAGATTTGGCAATCGTGACAGTCTCTTTCCAGCGGGGTTGGAATCTGATTTCGCTTAATGTCTCACCTCTCGAACATCTCTGGGAAAGAGAGGAAGGACCAGATATAATCCGAATGACCGATCAACTCCGAATCAATGAGGAAAGCCATCATATAAACCTCTTGAAGGACGAAGATGGTCAATTCTATTCTCCCGGTTTTAACTTCAACAACATCCCGTATTGGGATCTGACACAGGGTTATCTGGTTAATATTGATGAAGCAATCAGGACTATCTGGTATGGTGAACCAATTGCCCCTGATGCGGACATCCCACTTGATGATGGTTGGAACTTTGCTGCATATTATCCCGGCTATGAATTAGACGCATCGGCTCCGGATTTTTATGTACTATCTTCGGTTATTGACAATGTGGTAATAGCGAAAGATGGTGATGGACGCTTTTTGTCAACTGAATTCAATTTTTCAAATATGCCACCCTGGTGTGAATCGCAGGGGTATCAGGTTAGGGTTGATGCGGATGTGGTTTTGAATTATCCTCTGCAACGGGAAGAGTTGGCTTCCAATCCTCTGCCAAGTAAGGCAGAAAGACAAAATCATTGGGAAGAATCCAAACCAACCGGACAAAACATGAGCCTTCTCGTCACACTGAATTCAATTCCAGGAATTCATCCGGCTATTGGCGATCAAGTGGCTGCTTTCAATTCAAAAGACGGTTTAGTCGGAGTCGGTACAGTTGACGCCAGTGGCAGGTGCGGTCTTGCCGTCTGGGGAGATAATGATCTGACGGATGCTGTGGATGGACTTATCAAGAGTGAGAGCTTTACACTTAAACTCTGGAGTTCAATACTCAATACAGAGGTTGATCTTGAACCTGATGTTTCCGGGCTTGTTTACGAAACTGACGGATTTGCGATAATATCCGCAACAATTCTACCCACCATTCCTGATCAATACTTTCTATCGCAGAATTATCCGAACCCGTTTAACTCAGTAACAAGAATCGGTTATCAATTGCCAGTCTCGAGTGATCTGTCAATCCGGGTGTTCGACATGTCAGGTCGTGAGGTTGCAACTCTGGTCGAAGGCACTCAACCTGCGGGATTCCATTCGTTCAATTGGGATGCGAACACTGTAGCAGCGGGATTATATTTCGTTAAGATGAAGAGTGTGGAGTTTTCGAGTGTCAGGAAGGTTGTTTTGATAAAATAGCGGCTTGGGCATTTGTGTGTTTACAGTAGTATGTACGGTGCTGATCAACATTTTGCTAAAAAAACAGGAGATACTATTATGAGTAGAACACGATCTTTTTACAATCTGGCATTTGCTTTCCTCATTATAGCATTTACCAACCCGGTTTTCGCTCTTATTGAGATTGAACCCTACGGCTTTGCTGTTTCGATTGCCGAGGGTGAAAACAGCGAGGTAGAATTTATCGTATCTAACACGGGCGAAAACCTCGTAGCATTTGAGATTAATTACGAAGCTCAATTTCGAATGTTAGCATTCGATCCTGAAAACGGTGAAATCGCAGGACAGGATATCACCGGAATTAATGCCACAATTATGCCTGAGAATGCTGAGGCAGGTGTTTACGAATTCCTTGTCGATATCACCATTTCTAATCACAACGGAGATGATGGTGAGATAGACATCATCCCTATCTCAGCAGTTATTTCAGTTGCTTCCCCTTCAACCGATCTAACTGGCATCATCAGCAGTTCCCGTGATGGTGAAGTAATACCAGACGCTAAAATCATGCTGGATCGATACGAGATAGTCCGTTACTCAAATGAGGAAGGTAATTACGTTTTTACTGATCTGCCATCTGGCAATTATGAATTTACTATTTCAGCAAATGATTATCTGACACGAACGTTTGAAGTCAACATCGAAGAAGGTGAAATTGAGATAAACTTCGAATTACCTCAAGCAGAATGTGTGCTTGAGCCAATCGAGATTGAAGCTCAACTCGCACCCGGAGAAGCAAACCAATTCAACATAGAAGCCAGCAATCCAGGAAATGGACCACTAATATACTCTGTCGTGCGTCATGCTGTGAGTGAATTCGAGCCCTGGGAAGTCCGTGAACGGATTCCCTTCGGTGAAATCCTCGAAGACAGTCGAATAAGAGGCACCATTTTCACAGATGATATGTACTATGTTGCCCATTCCAACAATAGAGAGCCGATTATCAGTGTACTGAATCGCGATGGAGAATTGATCCGGGAATTTGCTCAACCTAATCGTGAAGGGAGTTATGGATTTACTGATCTTGCATTCGATGGTGCATGGATTTGGGGTGGAGGAAGTCGAGAAATAACTGCATTAAACCTTGATGGTGAAGTCATGCGTCAGTTTGATGGACCCTATAACCCGGTCCAATATTTGGCGTGGGATAGTGACCAGGAGTTGCTCTGGGTATCTGGTATCACATCACCCATATCCAGCATTGATCGCGATGGCAACGAGATTGATGAATTGGATGGACTCGATTTTCGGATTCATGGTCTTGCATTTTATGCGGATGATCCGGATGGGTACCAGCTTTATATCTTCCATTTAGTACCTAGAGTGAACGATCCTGTTGTTCACAAGATGAATACAGCCAATGGAGACACGTTGTACGTTACAAATATCGTTGACGAATGGTTTGATGCTGCATACATAACTGATGAATATGACACTCATGATTGGGTTCTTCTAATGCACCATTATGACGAGGATGCAGAATTCCATTATGGCAATTCGATCCTCCAAATCGATGGACGAAGGGATTGGATGCAAATTGATCCGGAGGAAGGTGTAATTGAAGCTGGTGAGGATGAGAATTTTGAGTTGACAATAAATGAAATCGACTTGCCAGAGGGAGATTATGATGGGGAAATCGTATTCGTCCATGACGGAGTTGGTGGTGAAACTCATCTGCCAATTTCCCTACAGGTTGGCGAAGACGGAGGTGATGAACCTGTTGAGATGGTCATTAATCTCGTCGATGGTTGGAGTATGGCCTCGGCCTATGTCCAGCCCGATCCTGACGACGTTGCTGAAATAACTGCTGAATTAGTTGATGCCGGCAGCTTGATTATGATGAAGAACGGAATCGGTCAGTTCTTTCTCCCAGAACAGAATTTCAACAATATCCCCGGTTGGTTTGTAGACAAAGGCTATTTGATCAACATGGACAGAGCGGACAATTTAACAATAATGGGTGAAGCTGTCCCTTGGGATCAGCCAATCGGTCTTGCAGAAGGTTGGCAGATTGTAAGCTACTACCCGCGCCAGGATGTGGATGCAGTAACCGCCCTTTCTGGTATCGTAGATGTGCTATTGATGGCAAAAGATGGGTTGGGTCGTTTCTATAATCCGGAGTTTGAATTTAGCAACATGGGCGATATGGTTTCTGGACAAGGTTATTTGATGAAATTGCAGGAGGCTATCGAACTAGTATACACTTTTGAAGAAGAGGTAGATAACTCATCAATCCCATACATTACACCAAACATTCTCCCAATTCATCCTTCGACGAGTGAAAACATGAGTTTACTTATCCTATCCGAAACTCGGGAGGGAGAAATTGGAGTATATGCAACTGGGAAATTGGTCGGTTCCGGAGTCATTCAGGATGGTAGATGTGGTATAGCAGTTTGGGGTGATGATACATCAACTGAGGAGATTGAAGGTGCTGTTGAGGGTGAAGCCTTAAAGTTAAAACTTTGGGATAATAAACGACAAATAGAGCGAGATTTATTAGTTAATAATATCCTCAGAGGTAAACGATTAATTTACCAGACAAATGAATTTATTGTTGCAGAAATCATTGTTCAACCAGCAATTCCAAGTCGATACTATCTCTCGCAGAATTACCCGAATCCGTTTAATTCAACGACAATTCTGCCATATGGACTGCCGGAATCATCACAATTATCGATTTCCGTATTTGATATTGCGGGACGTTTAGTCGAAACTCTGGTTAATGGTAACATTGAAGCTGGTTATCATACAGTAAACTGGGAAGCATCAACTATTGCAACTGGTGTTTATCTTGTGAAGATGGAAACAGTAACATTCAGTTCAGTGAGAAAAGTTATTTTGGTTCGGTGATTGCAAGTTTCTGAAATGGAAAACCTGCAACCTAATGCATTTCTTCTATCCCGTTCAATTTCAATTTAAGAAATGCCACAAACTCCGGCTTTCTGTAAAGGAGATATTTCCCATTTTTGCCGACCGCTCTTGGAAAATCCGGCTCGTTTGCCCAACGATGGATAGTAGATTTAGATACGAATATATTGTAACTTTGTGCGATTAGAAGCATCTGAGTTCTATTTATTAAGAATTTATCCATCTCAACTTTGCTTCTGTTTTATTAGTTTAACCAGCTCTTCCTTCGAACGCAGAGCTCCGATCTTATGCTTCGTAATCAGGGATTTGAGTTGACTGCCTTTAAGGGAATCCAGATCGACATCCGGTTCCAAGGGCTTAAGCAACTTGATAAAATCGTTCTTCGTGCGAGCGATTGAGATGCTGTTATTCTGAGCCAGTTTCTGCAACTGCTTGGTGGTGAGTTTTTCAAAATTTCCTTGCGAAACCACCGTCCCAACCTTGACAGCTTCACCATGTTTCTTAACCGCCAGATCGGAGATTTCAGAGGGCACAAGGATGCAGTCGAAATTTTCTTTCTTTGAAACCGCGTGAATGGCAATCGCCCAAGCATAGAGATGTGTGGATGGACTAGACATGATCAATGTACCGGAACTCCTGCCCGACAGACCTTTGCACGGGCTGCAACCAAACAACAACGGCATATTGGATGTTTCGGAATCGGAGGTGCTTGATCTATCGAAAACTCTTTACCCTCCAGTGGACCGCACTGCGGACAGGTGCGTTCATCAGTGGCGGCCACCCAGACAACTCTTTTCACTCCTATCTGGTTATAAAACTTGTTCCGTCCCTGACCATAAGCACGCAATGTTTCTGTTCTGGTGATAACCTCGATTCTGTTTTGTGCCGTCCTGAACACTGTCTTACCGGCACGTCGAAACTTATCAGGATCAGTAATCACACCCCCAATTTTTTCTCCGATCTTCGCGATTGAATCACCTGTCACTATTCCAACTGAAATCTGTTGCTTGATATTGTCAACCAATTCACGGGTGACATTCCCCAACAACTGAAGATTATAGTTCACCAGAAAATCCAAGGTTGATCGGTCAATGAGACTCATCACCTGTCCTGCCAGTTTGATTCGGTCTTCATGTGACAGGTTCTCATAATGTGGAAACTTCAGTTCACTGAACTCTCCAATGCTACTGGCAATGCCATTCTGAAAAGAATCTCGGACTACGGTTTTCATGATCAAAGTTTGGTCTCTTTTCAAATCTCTGATTATCTCATCAATCCCTCTCTGAATGTCACGAAGTTGTTCACGCCGAATCTCAAGACCTTTCTTCAGTAGCTTTTTCTCACCGATTTCAACTAGTTGCGATTTGATGTGTATTTCAGCAGTGCGAAGAGATTTAAGCATCAAGTTGACCTGTCGTTCGGTGTAAAGATCGCGTGAATGGAGACTCCGCAAGACGGCTCGCTGGATTTGTTCTGCTTGGTTCAATCCAACAACTCCACGTTAACGGCTTTCAGGAACTGCCGACAGGCAGCCTGATCGAACTGCCGTTCTTCATCTGTAACAGTACAGTTATTTTTATCAGCATCGAAGAATCCACACTCGTCGCAGATATGATCCCCTCCAGCAGTTGCATACATCCCCTCTGCCTCAGATTTGTCTTCTTTTTCGACTCGTGAGTTCTCCTTAACCTTATCCATGCCCAGCATCTCTCGTGCTGTCTGCACTGACATCACACCCATCTGCACGAGCGAAACGATATCCTTGATGTCCCACGACATGTCGACCAAAGTGCCCTCTTTGGTGCGATTAGACTTTTCGACATCGGGATTCAAGTCCATTTTGGTCTGGATAGTATTCTTGGAAATCAGGTTGCGGTCATAAAGCTCAATCAGCAGTTTCTTGACATCAATCTCATTGGTCAGATCGACGTCGGAGAATATATATTGAATTTTCTTTTCTGAGTAACCTTTCATCTCCTTCCAGTCATCGAAAATCCAGTCGAGAATCTCCCGGGCAACCTGTTTGATCTCTTTCAACATGATTACCATCTTTTGGAAGGCGATTGATGCGGTTGCAAAGTTAGGTCCATCTCCAGTGACAAGAGATTTAGCAACACCAAGAGCAACAATAATGTCCTCCTTGACCTCTTTTACTTTGTCTTCTGTGTTTAAAACTTGTCCCTCAGTGCCGTAAGTCTCAGCGCGAACATAGAACGGAACAACTAATCCGGATTTCAAATCCATCTTATTAATCTGATCGCGAATGGTTGAGATCATCTTCTGGGTGGGCATGATCACCTTATCACCATACTTACCTCCGACGAGAATAAACCTCAACGGTGTTGTCCAGCGTTTTGCTATCGCACGCTGTGCTCGTCGATAATCCCGCAGCAGTTCAATAGACTCGAAAGCCGGTGTCACCATCGAATTACCCCGCTGCGAAAACTGTGGAGCATTCCATTTCCGGTGTATCATCTGGTCAAGTGGAAGTTCTATTTCATCGCCAACGGAACCACTTTCAGCTTCCGGTTTCTGGATTGCTTTAACCAATTCACCATTTTCGAATTCAAAATCAACCGAGGATGGATTGACGCAGATCAACTTGACAATATCGTTGTGTTCACCCTTGGAAGGTGTTCCTCCCGATCCATAACGTTTGTAACCTATGCATTCACCTTTCACCAGAAGTTGCAGAATCATATCTTTCAGAAAACGGTTCATATTAAGCGAATTAAATAACTGAGTACCCTCAGATCGCGCTGATTCATCGTCTGAAATTATCTTCACCTGATCACCAATGGCAAATGTCCGCCAAGTATTGATTGTGTTGGAAACGATGGGTAGAGTAGGAACTAAGCGCCTTACTGCCTTTCGACAGCAGATTTCTTATATTCCCCTCTCCAAACCGGACGTGCAGCTTCCACCGCATCCGGCTTTCCACTTAGATTTCTCAGTAAGTGCTATTATTCTTCAAGAAAAGGATTCGCAATCTTGCGACAGTAGTACTCAGTGGAATTCATATCACGTAATAAATTGAACAAGTGCAGATGTTTCTTACCATCATTACTCATCCATTCTGCAAACAGACGTAAATTGCCTTCAGTTCTTGATTTCCGAAATCGAAGAACCTGAGCGGTTGTCCACTTGTATTTACGACGATACCATCCTATCACTCGCCAATATGCATATCTGTCAACAATCGTGAATCGTTTGGAAGCACAGGTATATTTGTAATAATTTCCCCAGCCTCGCAATATACTATTCAGATTCTTGAACATCGCAACCTCAGCAAGGAAGGTCTGATTACTTGCCGTTGCAGATTTGATTTTCTCTTTGACAGATTCAATCTTTGCATCAGGGATTTTCGTTTTGGGTTTAAATTTACCACTTCTATCTAATCCTCGATAAAATTTGAATCCAAGAAATTCGAATCCATCGTTCACATGTGTGATGAGTGTCTTTTCTTCGGAAAGAGCTAAATGAAGCTCTTCATGAAGGAAATCAGCAATTTCATTCTTAAGCCGTTTCACATCTTCAATATGACCATTACAAAAGATCACAAAATCATCTGCATAACGAACATAACCGATATTGTTGCCACCTCGTCTCCGGCGAGTTTGCTTTTCGTTTCTGGTAGCATTCATATTTCTATCATAAAGATAGCGATCAAGTTCATGCAAATAGATGTTAGCCAGCAAAGGTGAAATCACACCACCTTGCGGTGTTCCCATTCCCGTTGAAGAGAACAGCCCATTTTCCATAACTCCGGCTTTGAGAAAGAGCCAGATGATACTCAGCACATGCTTATCTTTAACACGTTTCTTGATCAGCGACATCAGTTTCTTATGACTTATATTATCAAAGTAGGCTTTAATGTCACCTTCAATCACGTAATACATGCGCTTTCTATCGATCATCCAAGTTCTAACCATTGCCATAGCATCATGTGTTGAACGATTTGGTTGGAAACCATACGAATATTTTGAAAAATCCGTTTCAAAGATCGGTTCAATAGCCATTTTAATGGCTTCCTGAACAATCTTATCACGAAATGTCGGTATTCCCAATGGTCTCATTTTCCCACTTTTCTTGGGGATGTAAGTTCGTTGGCATGGTTGGGGTTTATATCTCCCCTCAAGAACTTCTTGGCTTAATTCCTCCAAATTAGTTGCGAGGTTTCGCTCCCATTCTCTGAGAGTAATTCCATCGATACCGGGAGTATTAGCACCCTTATTCCTTGAGATCTTGATATAAGCTTCCAATAGCCAATTTCGGCTACAGACCAGATTAAAAAGATCGCAATAGCGCTCTTCAGGATGATCTGTTGCCCATTTACTAAGTCGCTCCTGTATTTCTCGAATATTAGGCATGATGATTCCTCATGTCATGTTTCGTTATTTTCACAGAGAACAATGTCCAAGCTGGAGTCCTTCGCCATGCAAACGGCTTTCCCGTTCTCAGACTACTACGACTCCTCCGCCCTTGTATTATCACATCAGACGCAGGCTGTCCCAACCGCAATTGCGGTCGATAATACAAGTTCCCTGGTTTACTATTCAGCACAAAAGTGGGGTCGGATGCCAGTCTATCACCCATCCGGTCTCTTTGACCGGTCGGCATGGAAAAACGTTGTTGACAGGGACAAACGTTTCTGATAATAGGTAAGATCCATAAATAGACATTACCTGCCATCGGAAGAACCAAAAGAACCAATAATTCTTCCACCATGCAAAGCCCATTAACACACGTCGGGCTTTCGTTATTGTTAAACGCTGGATGTTTCACTGACTGATTCCTATTCGTCATCCTTTCCACCCAATTGCCAAGCTCCCCGTCTTGTCTGGTGTATTCCGACTCAGGGCTACCTTTCCACCCGGGCTTCACACAATAGTCTGCCTCGATTCTATTGCATGCCGGGTTGGGCATACTCGCACCCTTCTGCGAGTAGTGATATGTCACATTGCTAATTAGCACTCTCAGGCGCACGTTCTTCACAATAATATTCCCATGCTTTCCTGGCCCGTTCCTTCCAGTCGGTAGGGATACCCTTGATTTCATACTCCGAGCTGAATACTCCGGATGCGAGATTTGCTGCGGTTCCCATCAACTCATCATCAACAACAATCGTTGTAACGGTTTCCGAGTTTTCGACCTCATCCCCCGGTGAAGGGGGTGTTTTCGTATCAGTCTGCATGAAGCCTCCCCGCTTTCAAATCCTGAAGTTTATCATTCATAGAGAAAACATACCTTTTCACTTTTCGGACGCAGATCAAGGTGGATGAAGGTCTTGGCAATACCGATCCCGCTAAAGCCAAGTTTACCTGCATTGCGAATGATATTGATTCGCAGATTGCTGTCTGGGCAAGCGATATCCACTGCCAGACCGTTCAGATGCCAGGAATGTGGCGCACCTCCTATCGCACGATTGTGCTTCTCGCAGCGTGCACCGGAAGTAACCGTTAGCGGTTTATCAAGCAGGGCACGTAGTGCCTCGACACACACCAACAGTTCTGGTGCAACAGTCTTCTGGCAGCCGCAGCTACAGTCCATTTCCCTATCCGTAAAATGAGTCCGGATTGTCTTGTTTGACATTTTTTCCTCTTTCATGTTTTTACTTGCTCATTAAAAAATCGCATTCGTCGCCATGGGAGCGACGTAGACTTCTTCGTAATGCGGGTCAAG
>CAYLYZ010000107.1:0-20646 GCA_964387885.1 uncultured bacterium
ACATCAAAATGATGGATTTGCTCATGATGGTGAGAATCTCTGGGTCACTTCTATGGAGACAAATACCTGTCAAATAGTTGATGATGGTATTATTGAAACATGGCTATATATAGATCCAATTGAGGGTGAAGTAGAACCGAATGAAGATGCAGTACTAACTCTGACAATTGATGGAATGGTTCAAGTCCCCGGAGAATATGACGCTGAGCTTCATATTTACAATAATGATCCGGACAGTCCCGAAGTGGTAGTACCGATCACCTTTGTTATCACACCTGCCCCATCGATTGAAGTAACATGGGCTACGGAAGCAGGATTCGATCTGGAACCTCCGATCATCGATTGGAATATGTTCCATGATGATATATTTATTAATCAACTCTATAATGTCCCTGTTACCGTTTGTAACCTCGGACACCAGCTATTAGAAGTAACTAATGTCGCCTCTGAAAACGAACAATTCTCCGCTGAACCAACCGAATTTGTCCTTGAACATCGGGCTATATGTGAAGTGATTTTAACTCTTAATGCCGGGGAGGCAGGTGAAGCGGAATCCGTATTTGTTTTCGAGAGTAATGATCCTAACAATGAGAGTTGTGAGATACCAATTAGAGTAAATGTTGAATTGCCTCCGGTATTATTCGTTGAACCTGAAGTTGTGGATCAAAATCTGATTTCAGGTGAAGAGTCTCAGATTGTCCTTAATATGGTAAATGAGGGTGAAACCGAGCTTGTTTGGAGGTCTGAGTTCGAGTTTATGGTGGGTGAAAATGACGAGAGGGATGAAAATCTGCAACGTGTGGTTAGATCAATAGAGTCGAGAAATAAATCCAGATCCGGCCCAAGAAGAGATGTCCCGGATGGACGGTATTTACTCTGTCAGCTTGAAATGGCTTATGGGTGGGTGGTTGAGAATGTATTTGCGCATGTCGAGAATCTGGATTATGATTGGATAAACTCCATGGAGGATCTAAGAGATGTGGATTTTTATGACTACGATGTAATCTGGATCGAGAGTGCTGGGCAGGGAGCGGTATTTGACCAGTTTTGGGGTGCTAACCTGGCAGTAATTGAGGAGTATATTTCAGATGGTTACTCTATGTTTCTTGAGCAGGGATTTATCATGAATGCTCCTCCCGGACACCGAGCTCCAGGAGGTTTAATGCACGTACTTGATTCCCAGCAGGGGATTTTAAATGTCGGACCCGAAGATAACTGGCTGGTTGAACAGATGAATTGGGAGGAGGGGTGTCTATTCTCAAGTGGGCTTGAATTCGCACACGTTGCCTATCCTTATGAGGCTCTTGATAACATTGAGAACACTGACGGATATCAGGTTATAGTCAAGGGAAATAGAAACGATAACCCTGTTATAGTAGAATATGACTTTGGCTATGGTAATGTAATTGTTTCCGGTACATCCTGCGGTGCTCCCTGGAGTGAGTGGAATGTAGAGGGGAGTTGGGGATCCTGTTATGAAGTATTGCTGGAGTACCTCTTAAGGCTTAGCGGTGGTCCCCCCTGGGCGGAATTGAATCCAACAGCTGGAGTCCTTGAACCGGGTGAGGATTTCGATGTTATAATTGAAATTGATTCAAATGGTTTATTCACCGGTGTATATACTGCAGATTTGCATTTACTGTCAAACGATCCGGAGAATCTTGATCAAATAGTTGAAATAACCCTTAATGTGACTGGTTTTCCAATACCGGAAGTTGAATGGGAAGAAGATGTAGGTTTTCCTGATGGAGTCGATTTCAACAACGCTTATGAGGAACTCTACAATCGTGGTGTTTTTCCAGTGCCGATTAGAATATCAAATATCGGAACAGATGATCTTCATATTCAGGAGGTTGAGTGTAATAGTGAAGACTTCTTTACAGATTGGGATCCTGAAAATCAGGATGAGATATCCGGAAATGAGCAAACTACGATTAATATTATTTTAGGAACTGAAGAGGTTGGAGAAATTCAAGGGACACTGACATTTATTTTTGATGATGAAGGTGTTGCTCCGATTGAAATACCACTTGCTGCAAATACTATTGAGAGCCCGATCTTAAATGTCGATACTGATGTGATAAATGAACCTATTCTATCAGATGATGTTCGTGAACACGAGGTCGTAATAAGTAATGATGGTGAAAACCGGTTGGAATGGCGGTCAGATGCAGCAATACTCGAAGAACCAAATCGAGATAGCAGTAGAAGAAGAGTCCGAGGGATTTGTAGTAGATATGGATATAATGACCTCTTACCAAATCGAGATGATCCAGGTGATATAATTGCTGAAATTCAGAATCCATTTGAAATTGAGAATACTTACAGATGTTTTGCCTATGATGAAGAAAACGAGTGGATGTGGATTGGTTATCTGGGAGTTTGGGGAGGGCTTTCAACTATGGTGGCTGTTGATCTTTTGAATGACCTAGAGATCGTTACAGACTTTCCTGTTTCACCCGGAATGCTGGATATCTGCATGAACAATGGAATTATCTATATTGCTGACAGGCTTAACCGAAACATTTCAAGATATGATCGTGATGGTAGAGATCTGGGAGATATTCAGAATAACGAATGGAGCCCATGTGGTTTAGCATCAAGCAGCGAACACGGATTGATTTTCTGTATGGAAGAATCACCGGATGATGTAACACGTCCTATACATGTCTACACTCTGTCTGAAGATGGCGGATTTGGTCAATACATAGGCGATATTACCAATTATCATGAAATACTTGTGAGGCACGATCAAGCAATTAACCGTGGGAAGAACATCCTGTGGGTTGACGAACATGACGGTGGTTCACTCTGGATTGGTACAGGTGGCAACGGAGGGAATGTTGCATGGCAGTTCAATGTTGATAGAGAAACCTGGGAATGTGAACTGGTGCAGTCATTTATGACTTGGGAAGGAGGATTGGGAACGGAGTTTGATAATATTGGACATGATGGTGTAAATCTGTGGTCTGATAGTTATTCTGACGGAGATGAATGGAGATCAACCATCAGAATCATTGATGATGGGATAAATGAGTCGGGATGGCTCCATTGGGAGGAAATTGACGGAAATCTGAATCCGGGAGAAGATCAGGTTATCAATGTTACCATTAATACAAGACAGTTAATTTCGGGAAATTACACCGCAGAATTATACTTCTATTCAAATGATCCCATATCCCTTTATGAACCTGATCATACAATTGATATAAATCTCGTTGTCACTCTGGTGCCGAATATTTTGGTGGTGCCAGGTGATGAGGAGATGGAACCTGTTGACTTTGAAATCGCCTATTTCGGCTATCCGGTTGCTCGTACAGTTATTGTTCATAATAACGGCTCCGGACAATTACGGATTGAAGAAGTCATTCGTGATGAGAATAATCCGGACTTTTATGTTATTGAAGAGGATATTCAGGATTTCGAAGTTGGGGGAGGTGACGAAGAAGAGCTTCATATCTGGTATAATCCTGATCCTGAAAGGGGAGGTGAACAGGAGGGAACTCTATCCTTTATTACTAATGATCCCAATCGTGAGGAAGGTTACCCCGTTCATTGCATTGTTAGTATTGGTGGATTCGGTGCCCCTGTATTAGAAATTGATCCGCGTGACCTTGAGTTCGATATGGAACAGGGTGACGTGGAAGAGAGTGTGATCAATTTATCAAATACTGGTGATAGCTTCCTTCATTTCAATTCCAGATTTGAGGTTATTTCACAACCAGGTCGGGATGATTCTGACAGCAGGTCGAGATCTATACGCTCAATTTCAGACATTAATAAAGAAAATTTACCTCACCGTGATCAACCACAGGGCAGAGGCATTCTGATACAACAGAGCTGTCAATTCTACAATCATAATTTCGAACAGTATTTTGAGAATATTGAGGGGCTTGATTATGAGAGATATAGAACCTGGGATGAAGTGGAAGATGTAGATTTTAATGAGTTTGATTTTATGTGGATAGGTAACTATGAGACTCAGGGATGGGTAAACGATCACAATGATTTCATTGAACGTATAGAAGAATTTGTCGATGGGGGGGGAGCTCTGTACCATAGTTCGGGAACACAGCAATTTGACGTAATGCCGATAAATCCTGGTGGATTGGTAGCCCAGAGCAATATCTGGCTCAGACAAACGCAATGTCCGATACTGCTGAATCCTGAAGATAACTATTTCATAAACTACATGAACGAAAACGATCCTACAGGTTGGCCCTGGAGGGCAGGACAGAGGTTGATCAGTTTTCGGGATGTGGCGCCATTCGCATTTGGATACTTCAGAACCGAGGATATTGAGGCAATTGAAAACTCAGATTGGTATGAAACTATAGTTATGGGAAATGAGACTGAAGAACCAGTTGTTCTAACCTATCGTTATGGCAGCGGGTATTGTTTTGTTAACACCGCGCTGGATGGTTCCCATCATCGGTGGGCTGAATCTGCGCAATGGGGAAGAACCGGAGAGGCTGTGATCTGGTACCTGGATTTTCTGTCAGCAGAACTTGATACTCTGAGTTTGCAGCCGCCTTCGGGAACTCTTGAACCGGATGAAGACCGGGACGCTCTGTTGACTGTGAACAGCGGAGGACTGGTCGGAGGGGAATACGTTATAGAGCTTCATATCTCTTCGAATGATCCGGAGAATCCCGATCAAGTGATCGATATTCTGATTAATACTTCCGGTAATCCAGAGTTATCTGCAGAACCACTCCCACATCCTCTGGAAGGTGCTGAGAACATAGAACTGGAGGAGCTAAATTGGGTGGGATACGAGTATTCTCTGAATGTAGTAATCAGCAATATTGGAACTCAAGTTGTAAATATCCGGGAAATTGAAGTAACAGATCCCGATAATTGGGAATTCACTCTTGAAAATGATGATATGGTTGTACATCCCTTGGAGGATGTGTCCGGTTCAATTGTTTTTCACCCTATTGAACCAGGTGAACATCAGGTTGAAATCCAAATGCATACAGATGCCATCAACGTGGATGACGGACGATTCTGGTGGGAGGCAACTGCGAATGCTCTACTTCCTCCAGAAATTGAAATTGAACTTCCGGATGATGAGAATTCAATAGAAGTACTGATGGCCATTGAGGATGAGCCAGAGAACAGAACATTTTCGATTTCTAATGCGGAAGGTAATCTCAGAGGCGAACTGGTTTTCAACATAGAATCAGCTCCTGAGCGGATTGAAATGCAGGATATTGATGGAAATCGAGGGATAAGAGAGGTAAAAGCCGGAGCAGTTGGACCGATTCGCGATGAAGCAGGTGATGTAATAGCGCAGTTTGAAGTCCCGTGTGAGCAAACAAGTGGCATGACTGCTGTAAGTGAACTGATTTGGAGTTGCAGTTACAATCAGGATCGAATGTACGCTATAAACAGGGAGACAAGGGAGGTTGTTCATGAAATAGATATCCACAGATTTCCCATGTCTATTACCTGCGATGGTGAAAATCTCTGGACTACCGAATGGGTAAATAACTTGCTCTTTAGATATGACCTTGATGGGAATCTTGTTGAAGAAATTGAGATTGAGCTAAGAACAGTTACCTCAATGGCATCGGATCAAAATGGTCTGATTTTTATAAAAGCCAATGAAGATAATAGATTGTATGTTTATTCCATTGATGATGACGAAATAATCCGGATAATCAATCAGCTGCCGGGATTCGAATTTAATGCCTTGACGTATAAGATTGAATATGTTGATGACCATGAAAATGGTCAATTATGGGGTTTAAGTTCAGACCAATTATACCAGGCAAGAATTACCGATGACTGGAGAACGGAAAATGTTCAGGTTGTAGATGTTGAGCGTGGTTGGTCTTACCGGGGATTTTGTCATGATGGTGAAAACCTGTGGATTGGCAGTGTTGGATCGGATTGGTCAATTGTCGATGATGGGATCATCGAGGGAGTTCCGATGTGGTTGTCTTTCGAACCTGCCGATGGTCTCATTGAATCCGGAGAATCAATTGAAATCAACTTAGCTTTTAATCCCGCAGGTCTTGAGAATAATGAAATGTATCGCGAAGTTCTTTCAATTGAATCAAATGATCCAGAAAATTCAGATATTCAAATCCCTGTATCCTTAGTAATTGGTTTACCTCAATTGAGGCATTTTTGTCCTGATAATCCACAAACTGAGGAAATTGATGGCTGGGTAGTTACCGATGCTTTTCACAGAATTGAAATTAACGGTCTGACATTCAATGGTGCGCCTGTACCATCGGGATGGGAGATTGGAGTATTTGCACCTGAGGATATTCTGGCTGGAGGTGTTATTTGGATTAATGACGAAAATGTTGAGCTTCAGGCTTTTGGAGATGATCCGGATAATGAGCAAATAACGGGTTTCCAGGCGGGTGATAGATTTGAGTTCAGAATTTGGGATGAGAACAGTGATATTGAATATTCTGCCAATGTGGAGTTTGAAGAAGGTCCGGAGATTTGGGTAAACAATCGGTTATCTTCCCTGTCCCTATCGGCTTTCGGAGGTGATAACATACAATTAATCCTTAATGAGGGATGGAACTTGATTTCTATTAATGTCGATCCACTGGCTTGTTATGGTGACGGTGAGGATCGAGGTCCTGATATTGAAATCATGTTTGAGGAACTACGAGTAAATGAAGCTGAACACAGGATCGAATTGCTCAAGGATGAGGATGGTCGGTTCTGGGTTCCGAGCTGGGATTTCAATAATATTCCCTTTTGGATTTTAACTCAGGGTTATCAACTAAAAGTTTCTGAGGACTTAAATCTAATAATCCGTGGACCATCAATAAGTGCAGATGTAGATATTCCATTAGAACCAAATTGGAATACTGCAGCCTATTTCCCCGATTATCAGTTAGATGCATCAGCTCCGGATTTCTATGTATTGTCACCTATTATTGATAATGTAATATTAGCAAAAGATGTTGCAGGACGGTTCATGCTACCCGAGCATCAGTTCTCAAACATGATACCCTGGAGGGCTGGGCAAGGGTATCAGATAAAGATTAATGCTGAAGAAGAGGTTATATTCAGCTATCCGGAAGAACACGATCAATTGGCAAATCCGGAGTATTTATCGCATGAGGTCAGTCATTGGGGATTACCTGTAAATACAGGTGAAAATATGAGTGTATTGATAAATAGTGTAGAAGGTTTGTCTCCAGAGGTACATTACCAAGCTGCTGCCTTTTCAGAGAGTGGATTATTAGTAGGAACCGCGGATATACTCGATAATCGATGTGGAATTTCAATCTGGGGAGATGATCAATCAACTGAGGTAAGGGATGGACTGAGTAAGGCAGGCAAGTTTTATTTCAGAGTCTGGGCTGAAGAATTAGAAATTGAAAAAGATATGTACTTAATCCAGATATCTGAAGGAATGGAACTGGTTTATGAACCCCATGGATTGGTGGTCATAGAATTGGGAGTTGTCATAAATGTCCCTGCTGAATATTATCTTTCCGATGGTTACCCAAATCCGTTTAATAACAAGACGCGTCTGATCTATGGATTGCCGGAAAAGAGTCTTGTAGATATTTCAGTATTCGATATTAGTGGTCGGTTCGCGCAGCGCTTAGTAAAATCGGATGTGGCTGCAGGTAGACATGAGTTTATCTGGAGCGCTGAGGGAGCTTCCGCTGGGATATACATGGTTAGAATGAATGCTGTTTCAACTGCAGCTAAGCAGACCTTCAGAGAAGTCAGAAAAGTAATCCTGATTAAGTAAAAAAACATTGAACATCAATAAAAAGCGAAGCCCGACATCAAAACCGGGCTTCGCTTTTGGTTTATCTTTAATCTGTATAGCTGGATGGACTTGAACCATCGACCTCCTGATCCACGGTCAAGAAGGTCGATCATTATATAGTCATTTTAACTCGCAGCTTTAATTCTCACTCTTAGTCGATTGGGAGCAAAAGTTTAAAGGTTGCACCATATCCTTCTCCTTCACTGTCTACGAATATCCTGGCACCTATTTCTCCGGCTGAGTTTGCGCAACTGTGAAGACCTAACCCATGACCTTTGGTCTTGGAAGTATAGCCATATTTAAAAATGCTATCGAGTTTTTCTGATTCGATCCCTTTGCCAGTATCCATTACTGATAATTCAATGCTTTCTTTTTCGATTGTCAGTTTTATTTTAACCTCCTTTTTCTGAGTCGCAAAATCATTAAAAGATTCAAGAGCATTCTGCAACAAGTTAATTAAGATTTGCTCGAGTTTAGGTTTTTCAGTTTTAACGATTACATTTTTCCCGGGTAGATTACACCCAATTTCAACTCCCTGATTATTAAAAGAGGGTTTCATAAAATTCATAACTCTCACGACTAATTCATTGAGTTCAACTTTTTCGATGGTTCCTGTTGATATAGAATGTAATTGGTGAAAATCAATTATGGCCTTTATGTGTTCTAAGCTGTTTGATATAGTATCTGCTTTAATTATATTCTGCTTTACCTCTCCCTCAATTTCCTCTGTGATTTGGGATAAGAAATCAGGAATCTTTTCACCACGAGGATCTTCATTAACAAAGTGTTTGAAACCTGAATCCTGATTGCTAATCAGATCTGTTACCTGACGTAGTGTATTGACTTTTGAGCCTGCAAGCGCTTCTTGAATTAAAACTGTGGAAGTAACAGCAGAGTTCATAACATTACCAATGTTATGTATAACATTTGCAGCCACCTCAGCTTTGCCCGATATGTGTGCTAAATGGGCAATTTCGCCTTGTGCTTCGCTCAATTTTTGATTTGCCTCAACGAGTTCCACATTTTTCAACCGATAGATTTCTGCTTCCCTTTCCTTCTTATCGAGCTCGAATTTTTTTGTGAGTTCATTGAGATGTTTTGTTTTTTGTTCATTTGAAAGTTTCTCTTTGAGCTCCGTATATCGTTCAAAATAATCCAGAGAATTCTCAAAGTCGTTTGTATGCTTTAAGATTTGGCTTCTCAAATGATGATTGTTCATTAGCAATTCTTCATGGTTCATTTCCTCCGAATATTTTAGTGCTAAATCAAGGTATTTAACAGCATTATCCGGATCTTCCTGCATCATATATATTTGAGCAACATTCAGGGAAAATGATGCTACCATATGACCAAATTTGTTTTCCTCAGCCAATTGAATGGCTTCAATGAAGTACTTCAGGGCTTTATCTATATCACCCATCTGCCTGTAATTTGATCCGATGTTGTTTGTACAAAGACAGATAAGCTGACCATCATTAATAGATTTGCCGATTTCTAAACTCTTTCGAGTAATCTCAAGTGATTGATCAAATTCGCCTTTCAAATTATGAATCATTGAGATTCCGTTATATGTGAGGGCGATTTTTTCTTTCATGTCCAGTTGCAGGTAAATTTCCAGTGATTTCTCATAATGCTCCATTGAATTCTTTAAATCTCTCATTGATCCGAAAATATTGCCTAAATTGAGGTTGATGTTTCCCGATAGGAATAGATCATTTATTTCCTCACAAATACGTAAAGCTTTAAAACAATGATCCATTGCTTTTTCCAATTCGGAAATTCTCCAGTATCCAATCGCAATATGATTATGCATATGTGCAATCTGGTTAAGATCATCTGTTTTTTCAGCAAGTGTTAAGGCCTCATTGAAGTATTGTAAGGCCATGGAAAAATCACCAGAATTTGATGCATTCACTCCCAATTGATTAAGAATGTTTGATTCAAAATCGACATTTTGTAAGTGTCTTGATTTAGAAAGTGCTTTTTGTAAAAATTCATTTGATTTTGGAATATCATGCTCGACAGATGATATAAGTTGACTTAGCTTATAATAAGTTTGCATCTTTCCTTCGGAGTAACCTGACTTTTCGGAAATGTCAGCTGCTTCATAGAGCAATTCTATCTGAAACTCAGGCAGCAAACTCCCTTTTTCGCTGAGTGAGATTATCTTCTTTACTTTGTCAACCCCTTCAAGTTTATCAATCTCATCTCTAATCGTCTTAGATTCGTCTACTTTCGACATCGGTTTCTCCATTTTGAGTTTTTCAACTTGATAGATGTTAAACGTAGCAAGCCAATATTGATTTTGCAAGGATTCGGAATGCCAGAAAAAAACAAACCCCTCATTTTGATTGTTGACGATTACGAACAGATACATGAAGATTTTACTGCTATTCTGGATTCTCCTGTTATTAACAAGAAAGGTGAGCTTGAATTAGAGTTTTTTCAGGAAACTCCCCCAAAGTCTGTTGAACATGCGAGTTACGAACTACATTCCGCATATAAGGGTGAGGTTGCTGTCCAAATGGTCAAGACTGCAAGAATGCTTGATACCCCATTTTCAATGTGTTTTATTGATGTTCGAATGCCACCTGGAATTGATGGAATTGAAACCATAAAACGAATATGGAGTTATGACCCTGAGGTGCAAATCGTGATCTGTACAGCATATACTGATTACACTCATAAAGATATTATCGAGATTTTTGGAGAGCGTGACAGCCTGGTATATCTTCGCAAACCATTTGATCCCAATGAAATACGGCAATTAGCAATTTCAATGACAGTAAAATGGGCTGCTAGTAAGCAAGCAGCACTGAAAATGAGACAGTTAGAAGAAATGGTCGAGGCGAGAACAGTTGAATTAAAAGATGCACTAAGTGCATTGGAGAAATCCAAGGCAACTGAATTGGAGACTCAGAGATTAAGATTGTTTAAGATTTTTTCCAATTCACTATACAAAGAACTTAATGAACCAATGAACCGCATTGAAGAAATGATGCGTAGAATTCAAGAAAAGGCTAATGAGAAAGAGCCTCTTGCCAATGAAGATACACTATCAACTCAAGTTGAAGAAGTAGCAACAGTAATGACCGAGTTGCGTAATACAAGACAGTCAAACATAAAGGAATTTCATGGGATTATCGGTCAGAGTCCCGTAATGATGAAGGTTTATGAGGAATTACACATATTGTCACAATTAGATTTCCCTGTTCTCCTTCAGGGGGAGAGTGGTACCGGAAAAGAACTGGCGGCATCTGTTCTTTACAAACTCTCGGGGCGTTCAGAACATCCCTTTATTCCAGTAAATTGTGGAGCATTACCACCTGGCACTATTGAAAGTGAGTTGTTTGGGCATAAGAAAGGTTCATTCAGTGGAGCTGTCAGAGATAAAAAAGGATTATTCTCATTAGCAGATGGAGGAGTAATATTCCTCGATGAGGTGTCAGAATTATCTCAAGAAGCTCAGGTTAAACTTTTGCGTGTACTCGAGGAAGGTCGTTTTTTTCCAGTCGGTGCTGAAAAACAAATAAGTGTTGATGTGCGTGTGATAAGTGCGACAAATATGAACCTGAGGCAACTTACTATGGATGGAAAATTCAGAGAGGATCTATATTTCAGGTTAGCGGTAGTGCCGATTGATATCCCACCTCTACGAGAACGAAAGGAGGATATTCCATTATTGGTAACCCATTTTCTGGAAAGGATTTATAATAATATTGATTTCCCTGCTCCCGAGGTACCAGACGAAATAATGGAAATATTAGTTAATTTTCAATGGAACGGGAACATACGTGAGCTCCTTAATGCTCTGCAATATATCTCGGTCAGGTGTCGGGAAAGGTCTTTATCCAGGCAGGACATCCCCGAGGAGATTCTATCCGGAATAGAGACTGTGGAGGAAGTTTACATCCCAGTCCCGGGACCTATTCCAAAACTTACAAAAAAAATCCTGTTAGAAATTCTCGACCAGTCAAAGGGGAATAAATCAGTAGCAGCAAAGAGGTTAGGTGTAAGTCGTACTACTCTATACACTGCTATTAAAAAGTTTAGGATATAATTCAGGATTTGTTCATAACGTTTCTATTTCTTATTAATCTCTGGCTATTCACCATTCGAGCGAGTTCTCAAAACACAAAACCCACCCCTGATTCTCGGGGTGGGTTTTGTAGTTAGTTGTAACATAAGATTATTTCGTCAGTAACATTTTTCTGACGATAACTTTACTTGATCCAGAATACCTTACGAGGTAAAGACCATTCGACAGAGTATTCGCGTTCCAGGTTGTAATGTGATAACCGGCTGGTTTATAACCATTGACAAGTTCAGCAACCTGTCGACCGGAAACATCATAAACCATGATACTGATGTGTGCTGCTTCTGGTAAACCGTAGTTAACTGTGGCAACTGCGTTAAATGGATTCGGATAGGAACCGAGTATGGCTTCCTTTGGAATCAAAGGATTGTCAATAAGAAGTAAAACCTCACCGGGAGCGGCGTCAATAACAATTCCCTCATTACCGCTGAATCCACCGTTGAAGGTGATTTCAGTATCCATGTCGATGGTTATATCCATTCCAATGAAACTGCCTTCTGCAATGACTTCCTTGTCGATCTTGATGCTGCCAATTGCGGTATAAACATTAGCGTGCCATGTGGAGCCCATGCCGATTTTGACCAGGTTACCGGCGTCATCCTCTTCGTCTTCACCATCATCGCGTCCCGGACCTCCGCGTCCACCACCGTTTCCATTTCCGCGGCCATTGCCTCCGTCTTCTCCATCATCCTCATTACCATTATCTTCACCATCATTATCTCCGTTGTCTTCACCATCACCGTTCTCTGGTGGCTGATCAACAGGAATTTCACCGACATAGAAGATTATGTCAGCTGCGGTGATCTCTACACCGTCTGCAGGACCAACGTATGCCTGCTGCTGGGTATGTAATTGCCCAGCAACGAAAATTTGGCTGACATCGGAGAAGACCAGATTAGCACTACGATCAATTCTTAGATCTGCAAAGTTATAGACACCTCCGGTTAGTACCAAAATTCCGTCTCTATCAACATCAATATCACCGTAAGTACCCGGTTCCAACACACCATCTTCACCGCGTCCGACCCGGACATTATCATCGTTGTAAACAAATTCTTCCGGGAATTCTGGCATGTGAGCCGCATCAATTAACGGAAGAGGTGTAAGTGGTGATGCTTCAGTACCATTGATCGTGCCTTGATTCTGGAGATCGTTGAATGTGACATTGGCGTCAATAACAGCTCCCTCATGTATGCTGATACGACTGGCTTTTACATCCAGGTCTCCTGCAATAGCAACGTCCTGGTGTACCAACAATTCAGGACCGTCTTCATATTCAGTGTTTACCCAGACATCACCTGATCCAATAACCGCATCCTTCTTGACGATGATTTTTCTTTGTGCAAATAGTGAGGCTTGAATCCATACTCCTCGTCCACTTAGTCCAATTACAACTTCACTCTCATCAGGATCATTGGAAACGACTGTGAGTTCATCGGTGTACTCTCTGTATTCGGTTGGTTCGAATGTAACATCGAGCTCAGTACTTGCGCCCGGTGCAACAATGATGGGCTCATCAAAGTGAACCAAGAAGTCTGCTTCACTATTAAGGGCTTCGGAAACAATAAGATCAATGTTGCCGATATTACCAATAGTGACACTAAGGGTCATTTCCTGAGTATATTGGACATCTCCGAAGTTGAGTGATTCAACATCGATTGTGATGTCGGAAGCAAGACCGATTGCCGTCAACTCGACCATCATCTCCGGATTGACCGGATCATCACAGAAGATGTCGATCTGACCGTCAAACTGTCCGTAGGTGCCAGGTACAAATGCTACCTCGATCATCTCAAATTCACCTGGTGTGACCACGAATTCGTAGTCCGTATCGGATGAATAATACAGGTCTTCAAGTATGAAATCGGAAACGTGCAGGTCAGATGTTCCCTCATTGCCAACTTCAAGCATGAAGGTGCCGTTTTCACCAACAAGTACTCCTCCGAAGTCATAGTATTCCGTACTCAGTGTGATAACTGGGTACAGGCATGTTCCGCTCAATTCAATATCTACGACCGGATCGTAAGGATCGTCGGTGGTAATTGTGATCAAACCCGTCACATCATCGAAGTTGTAAGCTGTGTATGTAGCAGTCATCGTTTCGTAACCACCAGCAGGGATAACGAATTCACCACCAAAGTCAACGTTGAAGTCATCACCATCAACGATCATATCGTTGACTGTCATATCGTAGTTACCAACATTGAAAATGTCAAATGTGATGTCAACTGAGTTACCATAAACAACATCTCCGAAGTCGATGGATTCAGTCGAAAGCTCAATATCCTGAGACAGCCCGAGTCCGGACAGATCGACGAAGACAACTCCGTTGACCGGATCATCAGAAGTTATGGATACCAAGCCCAGATATTCGATGTATGTGGTAGGGTCAAATGTCAGGACGACATCCTGAGATTCACCAACACCAAGAACAAACTCATCTCCGAAGTCACCGTAATAACTTTCACCTTCAACAAGAACATCCGAAACTGTCAGGTCTGACGTTCCATCATTGGTAATAACGAATGCAATATCAGAGGTCTCCGTGACATGAACTTCTCCGAAATCAAGGACGTCATCTGACAGGGTTATTACCGGGTAAATACAAACACCGGTGAGGTGAACTGTCATTACCGGATCATATGGATCATCTGTGATGACTGCTATCATGCCCTCAACAGTGTCGAATGTGTTGGCTGCATATGTTGCAGTCATTGTTACCGTCGCACCGGCGGCAATGACAAACGTTCCGTCCAAGTTAACAACGAAGTCATCACCCTGAACTGGCATATCTGTGACAGTCAGGTCGTAGTTACCGACATTACTGATTTCGAAGGTCAGTTCTGTGGATTGTGGATAGACGACTTCACCAAAGTCAAGAGTTTCGGTTGAGAGCTCAATATCCTGTGCAAGTCCAAGGCCGGTTAGATCAACAGTAACTTCACCGTTGACAGGATCATCGGAGGTAATTGTCACCAGACCATCATATCCTAAGTAAGTATCAGGATCAAATGTCACATTGACCTGCATTGTACCGCCAGGAGCCACTACGGTCGAGCCGAAGATGTTCAAACTGTAATTATCACCTGCAAGCATGACATCGGAAACTGTAAGTTCTGATGTTCCGTCATTGGTGATTTGGAATGGAATAGTTGATGTTTCAGTAACATGGACACCTCCAAAATCAAGTGCTTCTGAAGATAATGCAATTACAGGATAGATACAGATTCCTGACAACTCAACCGTGTGAACCGGTTCATAAGGATCGTCGGTTGTAATCGTGATTAGTCCGGAAACCGCATCGAAGGTGTTGGCTGAATAAGTAACTGTCATGGTTGCTGCAGCACCCGCTCCAACAACAAATTCACCACCGAAATCAACAGCGAAATCGTCCCCTTCAACTGCCATGTCACTAACCGTCAGATTGTAGTTACCAACATTTCCAATATTGAACGTTAACTGAGATGATTGCGGATAAACCACGTTCCCAAAGTTTATGGCTTCGGTTGATAGTTCAACATCCGGTGATAATCCAAGTCCGACGAGATTGACAACAACCGTTTCATTATCAGGATCGTTAGTGGATAACGTCAATGTGCCATTGTGGTTGACAAATGCTTCCGGAGCGAATGTGATGTTCAGGTTTTGTGTAGCATTGGGGTCAACAATTATCTCCTCGCTGAAATCACAACTGAAGCCTCCACCTGCCACTAAAGCCTGGGAAACAATTAGATCGATATCTCCGATATTGCTTATTTGCAGTGTTTGAACGGAGTTTGTAAATACTAACACTCCGCCAAAGTCAACGCTTTCACGATCAAGTGAGATTTCAGCTGTACCAAAGCAAATGCCTGTGAGTACAACGGAAGTATTTCCTTCGTCCGGATCGTTTGATATGATTGTCAGTGCATTTGTGTATTCTTGAACCACATTTGGTGCAAACGTTACAGTGAACTGCCGACTTTCACCAACTGAAAGAGTAAACTCACCGTTGAAGTTTGTTGTAAATGCATCATTATCGGAGACAATATCTGAGACAGTGAGGTCGCTTGTACCTTCATTAAGAATGGCAAAGTTCTGAGTTGAGCTTGTGCCAATCAGGATTTCACCAAGATAAAGTGATTCCGGAGAAAGTGTAATCTCCGGGGCTAAACAGATCCCAACCAAATCAACAGATACAACCGGATCAATTGGATCATTAGTGTATAGACTTACTGTACCGGATACGACACCAGGAGTATTTGCAGTATATGTTACCGTTTTTGAAACCTGACTACCAGCTCCAATAACAAATTCAGCGTCAAAATCAATACCAAAGTCATCTCCTTCGACAACTATATCATTTACAGTCAGATCGAAATTACCCTGGTTGAAAATATCGAGTGAAAGTTGGGTTGCCTGAGGGTGGATGACTTCTCCGAAGTCCAGGACATTTGCGGATAATTCAACATCCTGAGATAATCCCAAACCTGAAAGGTCTATAGTTACCTCTCCATTAACAGGATCGTTAGAAGTAATGGTTACCGTTCCGGGATAGTCGATATAGGTAATTGGATCAAATATAAAACCAATCTCTTGCGCATTTCCAGCAGCGAGAACAAATTCACCTCCGAAATCTGTGGTATATCCATCACCACTTACTGAGATATCCGTAACGGTCAGATCAGAAGTACCGTCATTGCTGATCGTTATTGCCAAATCAGAAGTTTCAGTGATATGTACACCACCAAAATCATGTGCTTCTGTTGAGATATTAACAACGGGATATGTGCAGATCCCAGTTATATCAATTTTGACTTCCGGATTTATCGGGTCGTCAGTATATACTGTTATTAAGCCTGAGACAGCATCAAACGTGTTAGCGGTGTAAGTGACAGTTTTCGTGATCTGATTTTCGGCAGCAACTACGAAACTCTCTTCAAAATCAACGCTGAAGTCTTCCCCATCAACGGTAATGTCACTTACAGTCAGATCATAATTACCCTGGTTGAGGATATTAAAGGTGAGTTCAGCGGATTGCTGATAAACTATCTCACCAAACGCTATTGTATTGGTAGACAGCTCAATGTCCTGTGACAATCCCAGACCGGTAAGGTTAATACTGACCTCACCATTGACCGGATCATCGGAAGCGATAGTTATCAGACCCGGATAGTCAGTGTAAGTTTCAGTATCCAGGGTTAAGGCAACAATATGATCTCCCCCGACACCTAAGACGAATTCACCAGCGAAGTCACAGGTGTATCCATCACCACTTACACTGACACCGGAAACCGTTAAATCAGATGTCCCATCATTTGTAATCGTAAAGGTCATATCTGAACTTTCAGAAACATGGACACCACCGAAATCAATAGCTTCGGTTGAGAGTGAAATTACCGGGTAAATACATGTTCCGGTCAGGTTAATTACCGATTCAGGAGAATCCGGATCATCTGATGTGACCGTAATTATTCCTGAAACCTGTCCGAATGTATCCCCGTTGTAAGTAACATTTTTACTTATGGATTCTCCCGCATTGATGGTAAGACCACCATTAAAATCAACGGAAAAATCACCACCATCAACAACTATATTGCTAATGGAAAGCGCAATGTTACCTACATTCGTAATTTCAAAAGACAACTCAGCTGATTGTTGATAAACAACTTCTCCAAAATTAATCTCAACAGGAGAAATTGAAATATCCTGTGACAATCCAGTACCGTTCAAATTCACTACGACCTGTTCGTTTACCGGGTCATTTGAAATAACAGTTAGTGTACCTGCATAGTCTATGTGATCTGATGGCAGGAATGATACGCTGATATTCTCCGATGCTCCGGGAGAGAGAGTTAGAGCATCATTAAATTCACAGCTGAATCCATCAACATCTACTACAATACCTGTGATCACAAGGTAATCGTCACCGGTATTGCTGACCTGCAGGTTCTGATTAGCGGTTGTTCCAACCACTATTCTACCAAATTCGATATGTTCATCTGACAGCGATATCTCGGGAATAATCGGGATAACTTCACCAATATTAAATCCAATTAATCCATTTTCACCGTCAGCGATATAGGCTCGGTCTCCCGATATGAATATAGCATTACTCTGCCCTGGTGTATCAAACACATCGACATCTTGAGGATTTTCAGGATCACTTACGTCAACGATTCGGAATCCGGCTTCTCCATCTGCAATCAATAAATGATCACCAATTGCATATAGTCCCTTAGCGGTCCCCGGAGTATCTATCGTGCTGAGCCACTGTGGGTTATCCGGTGAGCTGATATCAAGAATCTGAACTCCCGATTCTCCATCAGCAAGGAATGCAATCCCATCTGAATCAACTATATCATATGAGAATCCCGGTGAGTTGAAGCTGCCTAATACTACTGGATTTTCGGGATCTGATACGTCGAGAATAACCAATCCGTTTTCACCATCAGTAACAAATAATATACCGCCTTCAACCCATACCTGACGAGCTTCCCCGGGTGTATCAAACGTACTCAGCTCGACAGGATTGCCCGGATCACTAACATACACTGTGACAACACCTCCGGTTCCATCAGCAACATAGACGATAGAGCCTTCAAGGGCAACTCCATATGCAATTCCAGGTGTATCAACATAACCGGTTTCAGTGACATTGCCAGGATCACTGACATCAAGGATTCGCAATCCAAAGTCGAAATCAGCGACATAGGCGATGTTTTCACTAACAACCACATCGGCAGTTAATCCCGGAGTATGGTACACTCCTATTTCAACAGGATCTGCCGGATCAGTAATATCGATAATGTGGAGACTACCTCCAGGTGCTGCGACATAAGCAACATTCCCAACTATACAGAGATTATTGGATGAACCGTCAATTGAGAATTGTGTCTCTACTTCAAGATTACCCAATCCGCTTCCGGATAACTCAAGCTCAACATCAACATCATTCGATTGTATTACCAGAACATCCGAAAAACCTCCACCCCAGGCTGGTTCAAATGTGACAGAATACTGCTCATTTGATCCGGGTTGGATTATAAATTCACCGTTGAATTGTGGAGTGAAATAATCACTATTCGTTGAAATGTTTTGGATTATCAAATCACCCGTGCCGTTATTTGTGATCAAATAACTGAGTGTGCTCGTTTCATCCAGGTTAACTTCTCCAAAATCAAGAGCGACAGGATCAACATTTATTTGTGGATGACCAATACCTGCTCCCGATATACTAACCGAGACCTGATCATTGTCGGGATCATCAGAGTAAACGACAATGTCTCCTCTGATACTGCCCACAGCTTCAGGCGCAAAAGTTACAGATAGATCATAGGTTTCATTCTCAGCGAGTACAAATTCTCCAGCGAAATCACCGGTGACGTAATCACCTGATATGGTTATATCTGACACAGTCAGATCGGAATTACCGATGTTACTGATTGTTAATACTTGATTGCCGCTTTGATTAATATCAACGTCACCAAATGCAAGCGTTCCGGGTGCGACCTCAATTATAGGCCTTAGGACATGCATAAAAATATTAACCGCAACATCAGCATTCGCTGTGTCATTTGAAAGCACATGAATTTCAGCTTCATAGTTACCAATATCCAAATCGGTGGCATCTAAAACAACACTGATTTCTTCGGAGTCATCATTAGGAATTGTGCCCTGAACCGGGGAATATGACAACCATTCTCCCTCGTCACGATGCAGTCCCCCGTTTGAAATATTTCTTACCTGACGGGAAATACGATCTCTTCCAGCCTCCTGAAGGATAACTGTATTAGAAGTCCACTGCATTTCAGATCCACCTGTATTCGCAATAGTAAATGCATACGAACCACCATTATCCGACTCAATAGAGACTGGAGAAACCTCGGCAACAGGAGGACCGGGCTGGTTTATTCCTATCCCACTGAGAGCAATAACATATTCTCCATTAGCAGGATCATTTGAGGTAATCGTAACTGATCCTTCATAGTTTCCCGGAGTCTCCGGAGCAAATGTGACGGTATATTCAGTTGATTCACCTTGAGCCAGGATTATTTCACCTTCGAAATTGACACTGTACATATCACCGGTAGAAGCTATGCTCGAAATTAGGAGATCAGCATTACCTTGATTTGAAACCGTTAGTGTCTGATCATTCGAGGTCCCTTCTATGACCTCTCCATAGTCTATCTCTGCAGGATCAATTGTAAGCAGGGGATTTTCACCGATAACCAGAGTTACATCAACCGTCACCAATTCATTTACAGGATCGTTGGAATTAATGTTTAAGTCAGCAGTATAAATGCCTTCAACATAATCCTCTGCACTAATTGCAACAGTTAATTCATTAGTTTGATTCGGTTCAACTGTTCCTTCACTCTGACGAATCGAAATCCAGGGTAGAATGGTTGCGACTCCATCATCCACAATGTAGTAATCCAGTGGACTGTAATTACTTAACCAAAGATTTTCTCCATCGTGTCCAACACCTCCCCAGGCATTACTCCCACTCCACTGAAATTGACTAACAACTTCAAAACTGTTATTCTGGATATCTGGTGAGACCTGGTAAATAGTGCTGCCGTTATAAATCCAGAGGGGACCATCAGGTTGAGAATCTACCCAGGTTATGCTATACGGGTATACTCCTGATAATTCACCTTGCATAAGATTAACGCTCCAAACTTGTGAAACACCGTTATTATTTACCGTGTAACCCTTGAGGTATCCCGTGTTATCAAATACTATCAACCAACCATTTTCCTGACTGGATGTCATTGACACCGGATTGACAGGTAGAGAGAAACTG
>CAYLYZ010000108.1:0-20274 GCA_964387885.1 uncultured bacterium
GTTTTCGGCTCTGGTGGTTTTACACGCGAGCGGCTCTGGTTTCGCGCGGCTTCAGAAACCGGGGAGGGAATTTGCGTCGTTGCGAGGAACGTAGTGACGAAGCAATCTCATTCTTCTGAAGCACTAAGGAGATTGCTTCACTTCGTTCGCAAAGACGGGACGGCGGAAAACATGAGTATATTGGAGAGTGGTGTCAGGTGTCCCCACCTGACACAAAACACCCCCCCCTACCCCCCCCTGGAAACCAGGGGGGGAGAACTCCCAATCGTGCTGGCAGACGCCCCCGTCTGTCAGAATCAGCATTGGCAAATTCCCTCATCTACATGTGAAAACATGAGCGTTCTCATCACAACAATTTCCGGAATGAAATATTTACTGGCAGCAAGGTTGCAGCGTTCAATTCCGATGATCAGGTCGTCGGATCGGGTGCGGTAAACGACAGAGGTCAATGCGGATTGGCTGTCTGGGGGGATGATCCATCAACTGAGCAAATCGACGGTCTGAGGAATGGTGAATGTTTCACACTTAAACTCTGCGATGTACAATCTGAAAAGGAATATGAATTAAATCCAGTAACCTTTGTGGCAGGTGACGGATTGATCTATGAAACAGATGAATTCACAGTTCTGGAAATGGCTGTTAAAGCAACTGTTCCCGATGAGTTCTTCCTATCAGAGGCGTACCCCAATCCGTTCAATTCTACTGTGCGGTTGGACTATGGATTAGCGGAACCAACCAATGTTTCGGTCAACATCTTCGATATCGGCGGTCGATTGGTTGCAAATCTTGTCACGGGCAAACTAAATGCAGGCTTTCACTCTATCGTCTGGGATGGCAAAACGACTTCGTCGGGGATTTATTTCGTCCGGATGTTGGCTGGTGATTTCAGAACTGTTAAGAAGGTTACTTTATTGAGATAATGGTAGGTTAAGCATGATGATTATAAATAATTATCTGGAGAGATAAATGATTGCAAGATATTCAAACTTCGTACTTTTCGCAGCTCTGCTGATGACTATCATGTTAGCCGCAACTGCATTGGGTGAGTTACGTTTTAGGGGTTGGCCTAATATGATCGAGATGGTCGCCGGTCAAGTTAGAGAGGTTGGAGGGGAAATAACCAATGTGGGTGATGAACCAGCGGAAGTCATTTTGGAACTCCAAATAATAGGTGAGCCCGATGAAGAACCTGATCACCCTCCTGAAATTGCCCTTGCCCCGGAACGGATGGAAATTCCTCCCGGTGAAGTTGGAATAGTAACAATCACAATTAATGCACGGGAAGCCCACCGTGGTTTTTTTGATTTTGAGATTAGAATTTTGACAGATGATCCGAGAAATCCGGAAGTAGTAATCGCTATTAACGTTGATATTATGGGCATTCCCCGGATCGTTGTAGAACCAGATAGGATCGAGTATGAAGGGATGGGAGATCCGGTCGAAGAACATATTCTGAATATCACCAACACGGGAAGTGATATTCTGCGATATCGTATCGCTCATGAAATTATCGATGAACCAGAAGGAAACGAACGCGAATGGCTGACCTACGACCCTGACAGGCATTTTATTGAACCTGATGAAGATCTCGAGGAGATAGTCACTCTAAATCCCGAAGGCTTGATCAATGGGCTATACGAAGCCGAACTTATTATTGATTGTAACGATCCCAGAAATCCTGAGGTTTTTTTACCAGTAACGATGGAAGTGGGGGGTGTGCCAGTTATTCATGTCCTTTTAGAGGAAAACTGGAACCTGATATCAATAAACGTCAGTCCGGGAGAAGAATTCTATGCGGAAAATGAAGACCAAGGTCCCAATGTTATCCTGATGACCGAACAGCTAAGAATTGATGACGATAATCATCATCTCCGCCTCATGAAAAATGAGGACGGTCGTTTCTATTCACCTGCGTTTGAATTTAACAATATCCCATATTGGAATCTTACCGAAGGTTACATGATCAGTGTCGACGAGGATGTTGAAGCGGCATGGGAAGGGGACAGGATTTCGTTCGACGCTGATATTCCGCTCGAGGAGGGATGGAATTTCATCGCCTACTTCCCGACTTATGAACTCGATGCAAATCGACCTGATTATTATGTGCTTTCACCAATTATCGAACGTGTGATAATTGCGAAGAACGGACAGGGGCACTTCATGCTCCCAGGGGAGTTCGATTTCTCAAATATGCCTCCCTGGCAGGAGACGCAGGGTTACCAGGTTCGGGTGGATGCGGATGTGGTTTTAAATTATCCTCCGGAGCAGGATGAAATCGTCTTTGCGAGGAACGCAGTGACGAAACAATCTCAGAGATTGCTTCACTTCGTTCGCAATTACAGGACGGGTAAGAACATGAGTGTGCTCATCACATCAATATCCGGAATAGAAATATCTACTGGCAGCGAGGTTGTGGCGTTCAATTCCGATGGACAGATCGTCGGTTTGGGTACGGTCAACGACAGAGGTCAATGTGGAATCGCGGTTTGGGGGGATGATCTTTCGACTGAGCAAATTGATGGTTTGGAGAAGGGTGAAAGTTATTCTCTCAAGCTCTGGGATGTTCAATCAGGCAGGGAGCATTCACTAAACACTACAGCGGTGCTGGCTGGCGATGGATTGGTCTATGAAACCGATGAATTTACTGTTCTGGAAATGGCTTTAGAAGTGTTGATTCCGACAGAGTTCTTTTTATCTGAAGCATATCCGAATCCATTTAATTCTACTGTGCGGTTGACGTACGGTTTAAGAGAAGCAACTAAGGTTTCAATAAGAATCTTTGATATCAGAGGTCGGTTGGTGGCTAATCTTGCGACAGGCAAACTACATGCAGGTTTTCACTCTGTGGTTTGGGATGGCAAAACGAATTCGTCAGGAATTTATTTTGTGAGGATGTCGACAGGTGAATTTAGAAGTGTTCGGAAGGTTATGCTGGTCAAATAAGGATGAATTTCTTATGTGGGAAAAGCAATTTGGAGATGGGTAAAAATGAAACGACATATACTTTTCAGTAACATTTTAGCTGCTTTTGCAATGCTAACATTTTCTGTGACCGCACTGGCCCAACCGGACATCACAATAGAACCGGAAGAACTCGAGTTCGAAGTTGTCCGGATAGGTGATGTTGCAGAGATGGCACTTATAATTTCCAATGACGGAAATGAAAACCTCGTTGTTGCACGAATTACTGTCGAAGGAGAATTTTTTGCCGTTGACAACGAAGGTGATTTTGAGTTGGAACCTGGTGAACTGGTCGAAGTAGCGGTGCTGTTCGAACCATGGGAGGAAGGCGAATTCGAGGGAGCCGTAACGATAATCTCAAATGATCCGGACGAAGGGGAATTCGTCATCCTGCTTCAGGCCAGAGCGGAATTACGGATTATTATATTCGACCCAGATTGTATCGAGGAAGAACTGTTCAGTGGCGACATGGAGGAGCTTGTTCTCGTTATTTATAGCGAACATTTTCAAGGTGATCGTTTCACAATCGAGATCGAGTTTCAGGGCAACGACGATGAGCAGGATTGGCTGACCGTCGATCCCGAAGAAGGTGAGTTCGAGGGTGATGAGGGTGTGGAGATTACGATCACAATTGACGCAAGAAACCTAAATGGTGGTCTCTACGAAGCGCATATTCACTTTTTCGGAGACAACCGGGAGTTCGTGGCTACCCTAACCATAGCTTTGGATGTAACTGCAATACCTCTTATTCGTGTTGAGCCTGAAGTTTTGGATTTCGGTGAAGTCCTGGTCGGAGAAGAAGAGATCCGAACCTTAACCATTTTTAACAATGGCGCGGAATTACTCATAATAGATGAGATTGTCGTCGAGGGAGATTATTTCTCGGTTAACAATGATCGTAGTATTGAGGTGGAACAGAACGAAAATTTTGAAATACCTTTCATATTCACGCCTGAAGAGGAGGGTGTTTTCGAAGGAATGTTGACCATTTTCTCTAACGCTCCGCAGGATCCTGAAATTATCCTGGAACTACATGGTCGAAGTGTCGCCGGACGAGAGCTCTCTTTACCACTAACAGACGGCTGGAATCTTATCTCAATTAACATCTCTCCACCCCGGGAATTCTACCGGGAAGACGAAGAGCGCGGACCGGATATCATAAGAATGTTGGAGCAACTCCGCATTAATGAAGAAAATCATCACGTTTTGCTGATGAAGAACGAAGACGGACGTTTTTATTCCCCCGCATTCGGTTTCAACAACATTCCCTACTGGGAATTAACCGAGGGCTATCAGGTGAAGGTCGATGAGGATGTTGAAGCGGTCTGGATTGGTGATTGGCTCCCACCAGACACTGACATTCCCATTGAAGAAGGCTGGAATCTGGTCGCCTATTTCCCGACCTATGAACTTGATGCCAGTGCCCCGAATTTCCATGTCCTTTCTCCAATTATTGATCATGTACTAATCGCTAAGAATGGACTTGGCAATTTCATGGTTCCGAATTTCAACTTCTCTAATATGCCTCCCTGGCGTGAAACGCAGGGGTATCAGGTCAAGGTAGACGAGGATGTAGTTTTGAATTATCCGGGGGAGTAGGAAGAATGAAAGTGTTAAATTCATAATCCTATATGAGGTAATGATGGGAAAAATCAAGATTTTCATATTTACATTAATGCTCCTTTTTACATTATCTCCAGTATATGCTCAGGATAGCCTACGGGTTGAGTATGTGGGGGAATTATACAATTTTTGGAGCACCGCGAGGGGTGTTGGATTAGTTGAAGACAGGGTTTACGTAGCAACTGGATCTGGCGTACATGAGGTTGAATTCATTCGAAATGAGGCGGAGGTTGTTTGTTATAATACTCAAATACCTGCATATGAAGTATTTATATCAGACAGATATGTGTTTGCTCTGGGACGAAGTCAACTCTCTATTTTGACGCGTGACAGACTTGATATTGTCGGAACTATCGAATTGGATGAACACAATCGTGACATAGCTGTTCATGAGAATATCGCATACATTGCTGACCATACTAATGGATTGACACTTGTCGACGTTGCAGAACCAAATACACCTGTCCAAATCAGCAATCTTGACCTCCCGGAGGATTCTCGACAATTAACTTACAACGATGGAATGATTTATGTTGCTGCCGGGCAAGGAGGTTTACGGATAATTAATGTATCCGACCCGGAAAATCCTGTTGAAAGGGGATTTTATCAGGTTGATAACCCAATTGTAGATGTCGAAGTTATGGGAAATCATGTTATAATATCATGTTTAAGAGATGGACTGAAAGTCATGGATTTGTCAAATCCTGAGGACCCGGTCGAAATCAGCTCCTGGCAACCAGAAGACGACCTGTCTACAATGAGATTCTGTGTTGGTGAGGATAGAATATATGTTCTGATCGGAGAGCGTGATGGTATAACATGCGTTGTTTCTGATGAAGGTGAAATCGAAGTGACCGGTGGATTTGACGTGCATTTTAGTTCTTCAGATATTGACTATCACGAAGAGAAAATCTGCGTATCAACAAGTTGGGGGCGTGATGATGAGCAGGGAGTAATTCGGTACGATCTATCAAATCCCGATTTTCCTCGAAGGGATTATGAATACTTTAGTAGTGGGCATGCCCAACTTGTCAAAATCTTTGGAAATCATGGTTTTCTCCAAACAGATAGTTTTTATAACCGGCGTGGAATAAATATCTTCTCGGCTTCAGATGATGCTCTTCCTTCACATTTGGGTACAGTTAGAACCTTTGAAGAATGTTGGGATATTGAAGTAATTGGTAATTTCCTATATACTGCAGCATCCATATTATGGATTTATGATATTTCTAATTTTCAAGATACATATTTTGTTTGCGATTATGGGCGAAACGGCGTCACCAGCCTTGCGGCTTTCGGTCAGTTACTGATAGTATCATGGTTCGAGGAAGACGAAAACACACAGATACTTGATCCTTCCGATCCTGAGAACATTCAGGTTATAGGCCAAATAGATATTTCTGATGTGTATATTGCAGTCTCCAACAATTTGCTGTTTACCGCCGGTCATCGTCATAATATCTATGACATCTCGGAACCTGCCGATCCCGTTTTACTTGGGGAGTTTGATCTACCTCGAACTGAAGAAGTACTGGTTAGTGAAAACAACTTATTTGTTAGAAAATACGGTGATGAAGATGAAGTTTTTGGTTTTTGGATAGTTGACATATCTGATCCTCAAAATCCAGAAATAGTATCATTTTTCGAAGCCCCTGGTTATGTAGGTGGATTTGATGTTCAAGGAAGCAAAGTTTATTTGACTGTAAGAGGTTACGTAGTCTTAGTTGTTGATGTGAGTAATCCTGAAGAACCGGAAGTTTCGGGCTTTTATGAAAGAGAAGGATACGGAGGACATGATCTTGAAGTTAGTGGTGCCTTCGCCTATTTAGGTGATCATTATCAACTCAGTGTTTTTGATTGCACCGTAGCACAAGCGGATAATCAACCTCCCGAATGGGTTGAAGTACCAGAAGTCGTAGTTATGAGTGAGTCGGAGATTCTCAATATTAACATTGAAGCTACGGACTTTAACCAGGATGAAATTATTATTGAAATGGACCTCCAGCAATTCCCGGATGGAGTTGAATTTACAGATAACGGAGACGGTACAGCATCCTTCATTTGGTGTCCCGGTTTCGAGGATGCGGGTGATTACAGTGGATTGCTGACTGCAACTGACGGTGAGTTTGTAATCGAACATGAACTTCGCGTAATTGTGGTGAATGTAAACAGAGCGCCGGATTTCTTCGAACTGTGGTCTCCGGAATCAGGAACAATTCTGCACGACTATTCAGCTGATTTCCAATGGCAGCCTTCAACAGATCCGGATGATGATTTTATCAATTACACTGTCTCTATGTGTATCTCACATGGGCTAATCGATACGACATTCCAGTGGATTGCAGGGATTGGAGCACACCGGGTTCTAAATCGACTTGACACTTTATTAATTAATCTTGAAGTTGACACAACAGTCACGGCCGAATGGTGGGTAACAGCTTCAGATCTGGAATTGTCGCGGGAATCTGAACAACGTTGGGAAACTGTTTTACCATCGGTTCTGAATATAATCGAGCAGGATAATCACCGGCCCACAAACATGGATTTGCATGCACCCTATCCAAATCCGTTTAATTCAACTATTCAGTTGGACTATGATTTACCGGAAGAAACTTTCGTTTCTATTTGTGTTTATGATGTGATGGGACGACTGGTTGAAAACTTGGTAAGTCAGAGGCAGCAATCTGGTTATCATTCTGTGCAGTGGAGTTCCACAAGCAGGGACGCTTGTGCTACTGATTCTGGGATTTATTTCGTTCGGATGTCAGCAGGGGAGTTTGAAAGTGTTAAAAAAATAGTTTTGATGAAATAAACGGAACTAATAATTACTATCACCAGTAATACAATTATTAAGAAGTAGGTCGAAATCTTATTCCGACAAAAACATCCAATGTACATATCCGTCGGAATAAGATTCCGACCTACGTAAGACGCCTAATATAAATATTTTACATCAAGAAAAGGAGTACAACCTGATAAAAGATTAATGTTTTTCTGGATTTCAGAATTCTAAAAAGGATTAATCGAATGAAAACAATTTCAGTTGTCCTGACAATTACTCTGCTCCTGACAGGTTGCGCTCCGGTGTCGCAGACAATTAATCCTGATGATTATCACAGGATTGTTTTGCTCGTTCTGGCATATCGAGACCTCGATATCAACTATAATAATTATAAAACCTTCGATTTCCTGATAGGAAGCAATCAAAACTACCTTTTGGAAAAAGAACTGCTTTACCAATTGCAGGATTCCCTGCAGCATCGAGGATTTCGTCTGAATAATAACGACCCCGACATGCTGGTTTACATCCAATTCAGCACTGAACAAGCCAATGTTGACACTCCTCCATTACATGTTGAAGCGTTGAATTACGAAGCAGGAACTTCAAATCTAATCCCCATCAATATCCTCCAACGCAGCAAATGGACTACCAATGAAAGCCCTGTAACTATTCCATTTAAAAGTCGATCCAGGGATATATCAAGGGATGTATTTATGGGCAACGCCTTTTCCATGAAAATGTACATCAATTTCCTTGATACAGATACACTTCTTGAACAGGGGAAAGCTGAACCAATATGGCGAAGTGAGATCAAAAGCACCGGTTCATGTCTGGACTTTCGTAATATCTCCTCCTTCATGTATCGGGAAGCCCTGAATGAATTTCCACTTGCAACAGGAATAGAACCCTATCGTGAAATACCGATCTGGGATAAACCGCTTCGACCAAAATCTTCGTCTCGCGAAGCAGTTATGAGGGCTTATGGGATGCTGGCTCTGTTTATATTTGGTATAGCTGTAGTAACAGATGTAGGGACACACTGAGATTCCAATCTTCTCAGATTAATATCTAAAGTAACAAAAAACGAATCTTAAGATTTGAGGGAGTTATTATGAAAAACACAATCACAATTACCCTTGTGATCCTATCATTTGTCTGTAACCTTATACTGGCAAATCCGATCTATTTGGAGGATAAGTCCTCAACCATTACCTATACTCACGATCAGGTGCTTGAAGCACCGGTGGCGTTTGCAAATAGCACAGAAGATATCCTGCTGGTTAAAGACATGGAGGGGCATTTTTACGTGCCCGGGAAAGACTACCACAACCTCCCCCCTCTTAAAACTGGTTCGAAATACAGGATAGTTATTTCTCGTCCTATCGAACTTATCTGGAATACGGATCCGAAAGAGATCACATTACCGTCTCTCTATCAGGGGCATTTGAAACCATCTCATTTCGAACCGGTTGAACCAACTGATAACAATATGAGTATTCTGGTTACAGGTCTTCCGGAGGAAGGTGAAATTGGAGTTAAAACCAGTTATGGTATTTATGCTGGAGCTGCTGCTTTCAAGAACCAGGATTGGATTGGGATAACTATCTGGGGTGACAATCCGGATACAACGGAAGTCGATGGAGCCTGTAAAGAAGAGTTATTCCAGTTAAGTTTAAAAGATAGCTATGGGAATTATCAAACTTGCGAATATGAAATATTAGAGGGTGACGAGATATTCGAACCGGATGGACTGGCGGTTTTCAGACTGTTGGATGACGACGAAATTGACAGTGAATATGGTCTTCAACATTTATATCCGAATCCATTTTGTGGCAGCACAGTAGTGAGGTTTAACCTGAAAGATACATGTAATATTGATCTGGCGATATTTGATATTAGTGGCAAAAGAGTATTAAACCTCGCTTCAGGAACCAGTAACGCCGGTGGACATCAATTCAGTCCAAATATGGTTGAACTCGCATCAGGTGTGTACATCGTGCGGCTGCGGTATGGAAATTATGTAACGAGGCAAAAATTGATGCTACTGAAATAACGTAGGGGTTGAATATCTTCAACCCTGTTCGAACAGGTAAGGAGATTGTGTTTCAAGGTCGAGATTATTGTTGGTAGTATGATGTAGGGGCTGAATATTTTCAGCCCTTTTTTATTCCACCCGTAATAATCTCATCTTAAATCATCAATTCAACACTTAATTAAACTGGGCTGAAAATATTCAGCCCCTACAAACCGGTAATCTCACTTTCTGAAATTATACTCCAATCCCATCTTAAACCACCTTCCCGGCATTTCAACTGAACTGATCTCGTAGTATTCTTCGTCCAAGATATTCGTGACTGTTAATGATACACCTATGCCCTGAATCTCACCGGAAATCTTGCTGTCTAGCACAGTATATTTGTCCCCGTTCTTCCGATCTTTGTCACTCAATGTCCATGTCTGGTTAAATCCAAAAGGCAATCCATGTTCAATTTTTACCTGCAACTGACGATGGAGGTAGTTGAATGCATACTTGGATTCGTATGCCGGTGATCCCGAATCTGACCTCAGCCATGTGTGTCCAATTTGAATAACATGAATAGGAATCCCTGCGAAATTCCGTTGCGGGTTATATCTGACATCAATTTCAAGTCCCCTCGTCTCCAGGCTGGTGATATTCTCGGCACGCCAGGGATTTTCCGGATCATATCTTACCCAGTCAATTAAGTTCTGACCTTCTCTTCTGAACACTGATATATTGGCAATAAGTGAGTTTGACATCACTGTCGATCCCAGCTCAGTTGTCCAGGCTCTTTCCGGCTCAAGCTCCGGATTGCCCTTATTTGCTTTACTTTCTGTGTACAACTCCGTAAATGTTGGAACACGGAAAGCTCCTCCGGCATTCCCATAAAAACGCAACCCGGATCTGATGCGGATTCCCAGATCGATGCCGGGTTCGAAGTTCCAGTCCAGATCGCTATACTTGTAACCACAACCTCCAACGGTTACACTGAAACGATTCTTAAGTTTGAATAATCTCTCAACAAAGACACTGACCTTGTCCCGCTCGTGATCACCGAGACTATTGCCATTTATCTTTTCCGTGCTGACCTCTCCGCCTATCACACCTCTACCCCACTTCAGTTCCCGTGCGAGCTGCAATTCCATTCCATAATTATCGGTCGAATGGTTATTATCATAAAAAGCCGGATCTTCACGCTTAAGGAGAAACCTGTCGGTGTGTTTACGCCAGAACAGAGTAGGAGACAAAATAGCCCCGCGAATCCTTATGTCAGTCTGACCGCTGAAAAACGTGGAGCTTGTATGTTCCCACTCATTCGGAAACCAGTCAGTATAAAAATTGCTGGCTCCGAATTTCTTCTCCTGATATGCAGCTTTCAGTCTCAGTTTCTCTTTACCAAAAGGAAGCGTGAGGTTGTATGATCCAATCCATTGATTGAAATCGCTGTCGTCTTTATATCCTGATGATTGACTGTGCGAAATCGACACTCGCTGCGATATGTTTCCTAATGGTATTGAAAGTGAGGTAGATCCTTCGAATAATCCAAAATCTCCACCTGTTGTTTTAAAAGAAGCTGACATTGGTTCAGCGCTGCGGGTGATGATGTTAATAATCCCACCCATCGCATTCTGTCCGAATGCGCGTGAACCCTGACCACGCAATATTTCAATTCGCTCAATTTCGTCCTTTGTCAGAGGAATATTCAGAGTATGATGTCCCGTCTGCGGATCGCTGATTTTGATACCATCAATCATCACGAGAGACTGCTCAAAAGTCGTTCCACGGATGTTCAGATCCGCCTGAATTCCTGAGGCTCCTCTGGTCTGTATATCCACACTCACAGCATTTTGCAGCAATTCAAGCACCGATCCTGCTGGTGAATTGGCTATGTCGTCACGTGTTATGACTTCAACACTGCGGTTAAGCTGATCGAATGTAACCGGAGTTCTGCTGGCGGTAACTATGACCTCATCTAAAAGAACAGTCGCTGCCTCCTGCGCAGAAATTGTTTTAAAAACACCGGATAACAATAGAAAAACAATCGTAAGCCAGATTTCAATCCCTTTGATTTTCAGTATTTTATTTATCATGTTTACTTGTTTTTTTTTAGGTGGGATAAGCATTCTTGCTTGTCCTTCACGCGAAAGCGTGAACCATAATTAATATTTACACGAACCGAATCCGTCCGCCGACGGATAGCCGAACAGGATATTCAACCTATTTCATTGAATACTCAGACATAACTTCTTTGTTTGTTCGCTATGACCGAGTTTCTACCCCCATCTCTTCTTCCTCCAAACTTCACGCCTGACCTGCTGAAATTTCTTTTTATCCCGTTCGTGACCTTCACTTGTTTTGTTAAAACTATGAGAGCCATCACCTTTTGCCACAAAATATAAAAAGTCAGTCTCTGCAGGATTTACCGCGGCGTTAATAGCCCTGCGTCCCGGATTGTTTATCGGTCCCGGAGGCAAACCGTAGTTTCGGTATGTATTATACGGGCTGTCAATTTCAATGTCCTTATTAAGCAATCGCCGCGGAGGTCCCGGAATAACATATTGAATTGTCGGATCGGCACCGAGATGCATCCTGATCCTGAGACGGTTGTGATAAACCGATGAGATTGTCTCAGCTTCCTCCCAAACCATAACTTCACCTTGAATTATTGAAGCCATTGTCACGGCTTCATGTACAGAAAATCCAACCACTTTTGTTAGATTAAGAATTTCCTCGCTGAATTCTTCCTTAAATTGCTCAACCATTCGTCTTATCAACTGGGAAGCTGTTGAGTTACTATAAAAATTGTACGTACTTGGGAAAAGGTAGCCTTCTAATCTATCTGCCTCTATCCCCAGTTCTTTCGCAAATTCACGATTTTCACACAGAGCAACCAATTCCGTTGAATCGATCCCAAACTCTTTCTGCAGAATTCCAGCGATTTGCCAGCATGTAAGACCCTCGGGAATGGTTACGTTTTTGGTGTTGATTCCCGGTTTCAGGAGGATATCAATGATCTCACCGTTTGTCAAACCACGAGGCAATGAGAAAATCCCCGGTTGAAGTCGTGTGTCAGCCCCCAATATCCGCGCAGCCCAGCGAAAGCTCTTAATATCGTTAATCAACTCCTCCTTGTGAAGTTGATTGATGATCTGGTTGGTTGTCATTCCTGGAGTAATCTTGAATTCTACTTCACCACTGTAATGTTCAGGAGCCCGTGCATTTATCTGTGAATAACGCCAGTAAATACCGCTTGAAACGGCGATCAGAAATGAGATGATTAATCCGTATATTATGGCTTTTCGTTTAGCGATCAAGTTCCTCTATCCACGGTGAAGGGTAAAACTCGTTTATGAATGACTGCATCGTTGAATCAGGTACAACGCTTCGTGTCGGGATTGCCTCCCACTCAAACGAAGATATCTCAAATTCTTCATCGACTCTAACATCAATAACTATAACATATTCTCCATATAAACCGGGACGGACAATCAGGATATCCTTTTCTGGAACTTTCAGGTTTTCGGGATAATAATTCCGCAGAGGACTCTTCTCGATGTCTGGTTCAATGTGTCCATCATTTCCCAGGATTACAATGTCAAGATACCGGAGGTTTTCAGTTCCGTGAAGTTCTGTCGGTACTTCATTTTCATCCTGAGAAGGATCGTCTCCAAAAACCATATTTCGGACTAATACTGATAATGCGTCGGTAGGGAAATCAGAGGGAGTAATCTCATTTTTTCCGTTTGATGCGCTTAGATCGTAGGGATTTTCAACAGCAAATCTTTTTCTGATCAGTGTATCAACTCTTACATATTCGTAATTAGCAGTTCGCGTGATCATAACAACATTTGCATTTATATCTGGCTTAAACTCGAATCTACATTTTCTGCTAAGTAACCATTTATCAGATAATTCTTCAGTCCAGGTTGATTGCTTTTCCTGTTGGGGATCGCTTTTAAATGGGAAATTTATGGCACATTTCTGAAGATGTGTATAATTACTCGACAATCGTCGGGTCATTTTCTTTACCCCAGGTCGGTAAAACATGTCTCTATGACTTAGCCGAACTGGTGTAGCTCTGTAATAATCAATCAAGTAACAATTCACTATATCGTAATCAATTACATTGAGTAGTATTTTTAGAATCTCAATTTCTTCCTCATCCATTTTATCATTCATCAACCTACCGCATTCAATAAAAATTGCTTCCGGTGTCTCCTGTCGAATGTTGTCAAAAACCGTCTTTCTGCGAGCCAATCCTCCGGGTTGCCCGGTTGGACATTTGCACTCGCGGATCGCACCCATCAAATTGCCTGTCACAACTATCCGAACATCATGTTGTTCTGAAGCAGATGCAATGAGAGTAATAAAAAGAGTGCTCAGAATTACGATTGATCTTATCACCAACACCGGTATGTTGAACTCCGTACGAATTTGTAAAACAAACTAATCTTACAAGGTAAATGAATACTTGATTGCTGTCAACTCATTCATCGATTCGTCAATGTATATAAAATCTTGCTTGATGATTTTTAAATTTCCTTATATCTTACAAATCTATGAAATCAACTAAAAAACCGGAAATGGCGACTCGGGAACTCATCCTGAATCGAAACATGCAGATCATCTTTGCGGTCACTCTCGCTGCAACGATGGGTGTCTCCCTTGTCTCCCCGGTTCTGCCAAAATTAGTTGATGTGTTCGGGATTGAGAAAGAGGAGGTGATCATGCTGATTACAGCCTTCACTCTTCCCGGTGTGCTTTTCGCGCCGTTCTTGGGAATACTAGCTGACAGATTCGGACGTAAGCAAGTTCTCGTACCTGCCCTTATCCTATTCGGAATCGCTGGCGCAACCTGCGGATTAGCCCGAAGTTTTCATCTACTCCTGTTTTTCAGGTTTCTACAGGGCATTGGTGGCTCTGCTCTTTTCACACTTAATAACACATTAATCGGTGATTTATTCCCGGGCAGGACACGCTTCCTCGCTATGGGATTAAATGCCTCACTGATTAGTCTTGCCGCATCAGTTTACCCGGCTTTCGGTGGAATAATGGCAACATTTCACTGGAGTATCCCATTTTTCGTACCGCTTGCGGCTGTCCCAATAGCCATTATAGCAGCTTATGCACTCAAAAATCCGGAACCGCAGAAACAGCAACCGATGGCAAAGTACTTCTCCGGGGCGCTTGTCAGTTTAAAGCAATGGTCGGTCATCCGATTGTATATTCTCACCTTCTTCACTTTTGTTCTAACTTTCGGTCCCATAGTGAGTTTCGTTCCCCTCTGGATGGCTGGGATGTACAATTCTGACACCTCAGTTATCGGATTAGTACTCTCTTCATCGTCTTTAACTGCAGCTGTAATTTCCGCGCGACTCGAATGGCTTGGTAGATATCTTCGGGTTGGAATATTGATGGCGATTGCTTTTATGTTCTACACAGTTTCCTTATTGTGGATACCCCATATCCCAAGCGCGTGGATGATGCTGTTTCCTGCATTGATTTTTGGAGCGGCTCAGGGATTGAACATCCCGAGCTCGCAAGCTCTTATTGTTGGCGCCGCACCTTTTGAATTTCGCGGAGTCTATATGGCGGTCAATTCAACGGTAATTCTCGCGGGAATAACAACCGGACCGCTGGTTGCAGCAATTGCTTTTAAGAGCATCGGAATTGTCGGATTATATTACGGCGGTGCTTTGGGAGCGCTCATAATGTCAATTATTCTTATATTAAAAGGAAAAACTCTTGATGTTGATCGAGTTTAGTACATAACTAATTATCTACACCTTACAAATCAACAATTTACGGAAATATCGATCTTGCAAGACAGTCTATCCGAGAACTCTGAATAGTACGTTCAAAATCCACTACCCCGTTGTTTTTTAAATATCTTTATCAATTTATGATAAAGATACAAGGCCACTGACCAACCGAGAGAAATTACCTCCGTATCTTTTGTACTTGTCAGTCGAAATATTTATTCTCACTGATCTTTAGTTATTATTTTCACAAGAGAAAAACGGTGGTGTTTTAAAAAAAAAATTTGTATTTTATACGGTTTGGGAAAAAGGTATCAACTTTTTGCCTTCTGATATGGTGTTCATTCCACCATATTTCATTAACGGAAAACGATCAGGAAACATGAACGAGATCAAGGTAAAAAAAGTGCTGTCCGAGGGTGTCAAAGATTTTGTTGTTGAATCACCTGTGATAGCAAGAAAAAGAAAAGCCGGACAATTTGTAATTGTCAGGGTCAGTGAAGATGGTGAGAGAATACCTCTCACAATTGTAGATTCCGATCCCGATGCCGGGACAATCAGGCTCATTTTCCAGGAAGTGGGCAAGACTACCTATGCGATGGGTGAACTTGAACAGGGCGACAGCATTATTGACGTTGTCGGACCTCTTGGGAAAGCTACTCATATCGAAAAATTCGGAACAGTTGTGTGTGTTGGCGGAGGTATCGGTGTCGCACCTGTGTATCCGATTGCCAAGGCTATGAAAGAGGCTGGAAATAACATCATCTCCGTCATTGGTGCACGCAATAAAGACCTGCTTATTCTTGAAAAGGAAATGTCCGAAATTTCCGATCAAATCCTCATAACCACTGATGATGGATCTTATGGCATGCATGGATTCGTCACAGATGCAATTCAGAAATTAGTCGATGATGGAGTCAAGATTGATCTGGTTCTGGCAATTGGTCCTGTTGTGATGATGCGAGCAGTATCCAATCTGACGAAAAAATTTGATCTGACAACTCAAGTCAGCCTCAATTCGATTATGGTCGATGGTACTGGAATGTGTGGGGGATGTCGAGTTTCAATCGGAGACAGGACTAAATTTGTCTGTGTTGACGGACCTGAATTTGACGGTCATCTCGTAAACTACGAAGAACTGATGCTCCGCCAGAAGGCATATCTTCCTCAAGAGCGCGAGTCACTTGATAAACATAAATGCCGATTGGAGGGTATAAAGTAAGATGGCTGAAGATCCGACAAAGAAGAAACCGGGAACAGGCAAAAAAGTTGGAAAAAGACGTAAACCCAAGAAACCAAAAGTTCCCCGCCAGGCAATGCCTGAACAGGCTGCCGATGTAAGGAAACATAATTTTGAAGAAGTCCCATTCGGATATCCCATCGAAACAGCGGTTGTTGAAGCTAAAAGGTGTATTCAGTGCAAAAAACCGAAATGCATTGATGGCTGCCCGGTTGGGATAGATATTCCCGGATTTATCAAGGCAATCGCCGAACGTGATTTTGATAAATCAATCCGTATTATGAAAGAAGCAAACGCCCTTCCGGCAATTTGCGGACGCGTCTGTCCCCAGGAAGAGCAATGTGAAATCGTTTGTGTAACTGGAATTAAAAATGAACCGGTCGCAATCGGCAGACTTGAAAGATTTATTGCCGATTGGGAACGTGATAGCGGAAAGATTTCCATCCCCGAAATCCCTGAACCTACGGGACGTCGTGTTGCGGTGGTTGGTGCCGGACCAGCTGGTTTAACAGTTGCAGGCGAGTTGGCATTAAAAGGTCACAAAGTAAAAATATTCGAAGCGCTACATAAACCGGGTGGTGTCTTAATTTACGGCATCCCTGAATTTCGTCTGCCAAAGAGTATTGTAATGGCTGAAGTCGACTATGTGAAACAACTCGGCGTCGAAATCGAATATAATGCAATTATCGGCAAGTATTACACAATCGAAGAACTGCTCACAGAAGAGGGTTTCCATTCTGTATTTATCGGAACAGGAGCCGGTCTGCCATACTTCATGAATATCCCCGGTGAAAACCTGAATGGTGTATACTCAGCAAACGAATACCTCACGCGATCAAACCTGATGCGCGCCTATGATTTCCCGAATGCAGACACTCCTATTGCCAAGAGTAAGAAGGTTGCCGTTATTGGTGGCGGAAACGTTGCTATGGATGCCGCCAGAACAGCAATAAGGCTTGGAGCCGAAGACGTTTATCTGGTTTATCGTCGAGCTCGCGAACAGATGCCGGCAAGGGATGAAGAAATTCACCATGCAGAAGAAGAAGGAATTCAGTTTAACCTCTTAACCAACCCGATAAGCATCAACGGTGACGAAGAGGGCTGGGTGAAGAGTATGACCTGTATTCGTATGGAACTGGGTGAACCCGACGCCTCTGGAAGGCAACGTCCGGTGCCTATCGAGGGATCTGAATTTGAGTTCGAGGTAGATACTATCATCGTTTCGATAGGAAATGGTGCTAATCCACTCCTACCGGAATCAACCCCGGAATTAGAGACAAACAAATGGGGCAATATCATTGCCGACGATGATACCTGCCTGACATCGATGAAAGGCGTTTATGCCGGAGGTGATATTGTAATTGGTGCAGCCACAGTAATCCTGGCAATGGGTGCCGGAAAAACCGCTGCCACAGCGATGCATGAATATCTAATGTCTCTGGATGTTTAAATAAAAAAAACATCACTTCAGATTAATAGAGGCTGTGTCGGAAAATTTCACCAAAGTGATTTTCAAAATTATCCGACATAGCCTTTTTGTTTGAACAGGATAATCCATGAACTTAAAACGCTGATATAGAAGTAATTTCGCGTAGGGGCTGATCCCCGATCGGGATCGAGAACAAGTTTATCAAGCCCTTTAAGTTTGCGAAATAAGAGGGCTCAATAAATTGATCCCTTCTGGTTGCTGCCTGATTTCAAGCAAAGCGTAATCTGGCAGGTTACATTCAGTTCCTCTTAAATGAGTTTCTAAGAAGACAAATGAGTAGTATCCTGATAAAAAATCCACTTCGCGTGGCAACTATTGACGACAATTCCCGAGAATTTGCAGGTGGCCACATATATATCGATAACGGGATTATTCAATCTATAAGTCCCAAGCCTTTTACCGGAGTAGCTGATGAGACAATTGATGCGTCTGACATGGTTGCACTTCCGGGCTTTATAAACACACACCACCACTTCTTCCAGGCTTTAACCCGAAACATCCCACTTATGCAAAACGCTCCTTTGTTTCAATGGTTGACCAATCATTATGAGATATGGCGTGAGATTACGGAGGAAGCTGTTTACGCCAGTGCTAAATGTGTACTAACCGAATTGATGAAATCGGGAACAACCCTCACATCAGATCATCATTACCTTTTCCCTGAAAAATCAAACGGTAAATTGATTGATGCTGAAATTCGAGCAGCATCCGAACTGGGAATAAGATTCCAACCGACAAGAGGTTCAATGTCACTTGGAAAAGATGCCGGAGGTTTACCACCTTCCGATATTGTACAGAATGAGTCGGATATCCGAAAAGACACAAAACGGCTCATAGCAAAATATCATGACACATCAGATGGAGCAATGACAAGAATTTCTCTTGCACCTTGCTCACCATTCTCGGTTACTCCTGAATTGATGAGCGATACCGTCGAAATAGCTCGGGAAAACAACCTGCAGATTCACACCCACCTCGCTGAGACAATAGATGAAGAAAATTATTGCTTGAAACAGTACGGGAAAAGACCGGCAGATTACATTGATTCATTAGGCTGGATTTCTGAAAACAGCTGGTTCGCTCACTCAATACACTTGAATGATAAAGAAATTGCGCAACTGGGTGATTCTGGTTCCGGAATTTCCCATTGCCCTACTTCCAACATGCGACTCGGTTCGGGTATCGCCCGAATTAAGGAAATGCTTAATCATGGAGTCAATGTCAGCCTTGGCGTTGACGGTTCGGCATCAAATGACTCCAGCAATATGCTGTCCGAAATTCGCAATGCATTGCTGATCTCCAGATTGCGTGAAGAACAGTACTGGCTGACAGCCCGTGAAGTTCTTCGCATTGCAACCCGCGGTGGTGCAGAAACACTTGGAAGGAATGATACGGGATATCTGGCTTCGGGCAAGTGTGCTGATCTCGCTCTGTTCTCAGTAGGTTCACTCGAATATGCCGGTAGTTTATCCGATCCGATTGCAGCCTTGGTGTTTACAACACGGATGTCTCCGGTGGATTATCTGATTATTAACGGCGAGATAAAAGTTAGAAATGGGGAGTGCAGCATCATTGAAGAAAAACTTATAAAAGAACAAAATCGATTGAGCACTGAAATGGTTGAAAGAGCACAGGCTAATACAGGGATTGAATTTGTAAAATTCTAAGAATATTCACAACGAATAAAACTGATTTAACGGATTTGATGTCGTTCCGGTAATCTGATAAATCCGTTAAATCTGTTGTGAAAAAGCCCTCCACATCTCCCCTACTCCATCATCCGGAGGTGAAATCTTCGCGCCGAGTTCACTCAAACGTTCCCTCACCCCAAACGGTGGTACTGCCATAAGAATATATATAGGGAGCATAATACAGATACCGCGAAACAAATCCTGCTCAGGAGTCACCCTGAAATCCGGACGGGCTTTCTGAACTATCCAGACACTTTTAGTCTGAACCAGATCTTTTATATCATCGGGAATATCCGGGAACAGTGGTTTCTTGTAAATGTTACCGAAATAGAATTCGGGCACTTCCTCTTTGGGTAGAGCTGCGAAATAATGCCTCCACTTATCGACATTACCGAGGAGATTCTGACGCCAGCCATCAAGTGGATCTCGCTTATTAGAGCTGACTGCGCAGCCAACTGCCCAGCCGTTACGGCCAATTGCAGCAAAGAGCTCTGCTATTGAGCCCTTAGCTCCGTAAGAAATCCACATATGTTCTTTATATGGAGGCTTGTTTGGTGTGAATCGAATGTCATTATTGATGCGCGAAAGCTTCGGTTTACCATCGAATTCAGGGACGATACTCGCAATTGGATCAGATAGAGCTGCAGCAACTGCTTTCAACGGCTTGCGGACCTCACTTTCGTACCGTTTTCTGTTTTCATCAAACCAG
>CAYLYZ010000109.1:0-19521 GCA_964387885.1 uncultured bacterium
TTACATCAATATCAAGAATCTTCTCTATTCCCCATTTCTTTTTTAAACTTATAACAGAAAAGAGAATAAGAACTTGGTCAAATTTCAAATCTCTATATTGTGCTTTACGAACAGAGAGTGTCAATTTTTCTCGAAAACTTTTGAACAGCTTTGAAACGGTCTCTTTGTTAACATTATCAAACAAGTGAAACCAACATCCAGGTTTATTCTCACAAACTAATTTGTCAAGGTCTTTCTTATAGGTATTGGTCTTAGTATGTGCTTTGAATTCAATATTTATTTGTCTAATAGGTTTATTTGTTTCAAAGCTGTACACGGATAAATCACTCAATGCACTACGTTCATTACCTTCACTTCCGTAAACCTGTTCAGTTGGTGTTTCAATAGAATACATAAACTGGGACTCATCGAGATGTTTGTAATAAAAGACTCTCGCTTCTTGTTCGCTGATTCTTAATCCATTTTTCTTTTTTGGGAAAATCAATCGTGCTTTTCTGTCTTCAGTTGAGTAATTTCTTTCATACAAATCGCAAAGATCTTTCATAACCTTAAAATTAATTCTTCGCAACTCATCAAATATTTTAATGTTTCCCACAATTTCTCCCTTAGTTTCAAAGATTGCTAGTGACAGCTTCCCGTATTAAATCACTTAATTAGATATCTATGTTTTATGTTTTCCCCCGAGTCCGAGTCAACCATGAAACCACAGCCCCATACCCTTCCTCAACAAAATCAATCAAATCAGCCCAATCAGCATGAGGTTGTCTTTCATATCTGGTTTTGTAATCGGATTTCCACCAGCGGTTCAGAACAGTGCATGGGCATGGCGGTGGAGAAACGGTTTTCTTTTTGTTCTGGGTGAAGTTGAGAAAATATGCGTGAGCAGACTCGGCTATCTCGAGCTGGGTGTCCTTTTTGTAATGGCTTTTTCCGGGGATTCCGGTTGAGATCATTTTGGTATAATCCGTTGTTTGTATTCTATCTTCCCGGGATGCGAGATCCCGGGCTACATTATTTTCTTCAATAGCCACATACTGCCCGTCGGAATAGTCCCTGCGGGTTACAAGACCGATGTTTGCTCATTTATGTTCCATTCACTTATATGCTATCATTTCCAAACATAACTTACAACTTTCCTTATGTCAAGAACTATATAACCGATTTCGGTTCAGATTAAATTTTCTGTTTGTATTCTCGCGATCCTGTCTCTGGCGATCGCCAGAGTCCAGAGGAGTTGTTCTTGTGGAAGATTGCTCGGTTATTCGCCTCTCCAGTGGTGGCTTCTCTGGATACCTGCGTTCGCAGGTATGACGAGTGACTCACCAGCAAAATCAAGGGCATGGCGGGGGAATTTTGTAGTGGTGTGGAATGTTGTTTGGTTCGTTGGATATTCCACGACCGCCTGCTGCACAAGTGAAGAATGGCAAGCAAGGGATCGCGGCTACTTGCTTAGCTAAAACACGCTGAAGCGCGCACTCAGGATTTCCATTTTTAAGGGAATGATGTAACTATGACAGAAAGGAGCAGAATCCAACCTACAAAATATCTGCTCCCTTGATCACTTTCCGTCACTTTCCGTCACATCGTCACATTTCCGTCACACCCTCAAACCCATACCCACAAACGTGTTCAGCCAAAAGTGTGACGATGTGACGATAATTTTTGGTATCCCCCTGCTCTCCTGTGCCCTGTGGTGAGACTTGACTTTTGTTGAAAATTGTATTATATTGTCAATATGATTGTCGCATATACAATAAACACCGATGATGAATCCGCCTGTCGGCGTATGGTCGGGCAGGAATGACCGACCTACTGAAAAGGTGGCCTCTCTGGATACCTGCGTGCGCAGGTGAGACGCAATCATAAACATAACCTGACACACCAGTCAAGGGCATTCGAGGGGAATTTTGTTGTGGGGCGGTATGTTGTTTGGTTTGTTGGAGATTCCACGACCAAATTGGATTATAGCAAAATGGATTCCCAATCGAGTTGGGAATGAGGAGGGGTGTTCTTGTGGAATATTGATCGGGTATACGCCTCTCCTATGGTGGCTTCTCTGGACACCTGCGTGCGCAGGTGAGACGGGTGGAATAATCGTTCAAATACTTAATCTGACACTCCCGCAGAGACAAGGGCATAATGGCGGAATTTTGTTGTGGGGTGGTATGTTGTTTGTTGGATATTCCAACTACACCCCCCCTAAATCCCCCCCTACTTCGCAGGGGGGGAAATCTGTGTAATCTGCGTAATCTGCGGATTCTAGCAATAAAAAGCATCCGGGACAAGGGTTGAACCTTATCCCGGGCGGATTAAAAGGGGTGGGTGTTTAAGTGTTTGAACTACTTTATCAGAGTTAATTTGCGTTTAGATGCTTCACCGTTTGCCTGTAGCTGCATTAAATAGACACCACTGGATAATGAGCTTCCATCGATTGTAATTGTATGTTGACCGGTATGTTTATTATTTAACAACAGTTGAACGATTTGTCTTCCAGCCAGGTCATATAATGCAATTTCAACATCTGCTGCATTTGGTAAATTATATGTGATGTTGGTACTGCTGTTGAACGGATTTGGATATGCATCAACGATACCGAATTCCAATGGTAATGTTGAATTGTTCAAAACGTTGCCTACGTAAAAACCGTTAGTAAGATACTTGTTCTCACCTTGTATGTTTTCGAGTTTAGCGGTTTGTAATTCTATGCCATCGTGAATTGAAATCTTCAGTACATCACCAACGATTGCACCGTCAACTTCAGGAGTCGTTGGATCGTCGCCCCAAACTGCTATACCGCAAATTCCGTCCTGAATAACTCCCGATCCGACAAGTACTCCATTAGCATATACTCCAACCTCACCCTCTGATATATCAGAGTATAGGAGCAAACTCATATTCTCACCTGTATTGTTGTGGATAGGCAGAATATCTGCCTGCAAGTAGGGCAAAGTCCTGTTGACGAGTTCTTCTTCAACCGTGTAGACAAGTTCCGCAGCCTCATCCATCTTCAGAAGATATCCCTGACCAGGAATCATATCACCCATGTTGCTGAAATTGAATTGCGGATTATAGAATCTGCCTTGACCATCCTTTGCCATTATCAGAACATCAACTATTCCCGAAAGAGCAAGTACAGCATCTACACCCTGGCGAGGATAATAGCTGATCATCTGCCATCCTCCATCAAGAGCAATCGGCTCGTTCCATGGCACCGCTTCACCAGCAAGAATCAATTCATCAGCTCCATCCATTTTCATCATGTAGCCTTCATTGACTCGCCAGCCCGGTATGTTATTAAAGTTGAATTGAGGGTTGTAGAATTGACCGGTTCCGTTCTTGACCATAATTAATGTTCCGGCTTCAACAAGATCAACCATTATCTCGATAATATCATCTGGATCGGGCTGGACATACGCTGAGACCATATTCCAACCATTGGCGAGTTCGAGAACCATCTCCTCCGGTCCACCACCCTGACCATCACCAACCTGCAGCGTTATCGGGATATGTGTTTCCCCACCGACTCCATCATGAATGAATACAATTTCCCCCTCAAACGGTGCCTCAGGTAGACCTGTTGCATCCAGAGTTACTATGAATTCCTGTTCCTCACCGCCTTCAATTACACCTTCCGTAGGATCAATAGCCATCCAGTCCTTACGAGCATCAATCTGCCAGATGTCTATCCGATCTTCGGCTCCACTGTTGGCTACTCCCATAAAAACCCAGCTGTAAATGTCATACTGGTTCGTAATGAAACATCCCTGAGCGACTCCACCGGCTTCATGTTCAAGGGAGACCACATCCATTGCATCTCCATTATCAATATTCAACTTGGCAATCATCAGGTCGCCAACTTCATTGATTTTATGAAAAACGTAGAGTTGATAACCATCGGGATCATCCGGCCAATATGCCAAACCGTAAACACGGTATTCTCCTCTCGCAACCTCACCGACAACATTTCCATCGCGATCATAGCCTATAATATCCGTTGTGGTGCCTGAACCCCATAAGATTTCACGATCAGCATCCCAGGCAAGGTTATTACAGGGAGAAATTCCACTATCGAATGTGGTTACCTGTTCTCCATCCAGTGTGAATCCATATATAACTCGTTCTCCGGAACCCCAGATAAGTTCACCATCCCATGCGAGGTCTTTATATCCATAACGACCTTCACCAAGTTGAGCATACTGGTTCACAACCTCCTGATCCCGGTTCAAAACATAGATAAGAGGTTCCCGGTTATTTGCACCGGACACGTAGAACAGGTCATCGATGTAGACTGCACCTTGAATTCGAGAGTCTTCAGCTATTACTCCTGCCGGGTAATCGACACGCAGTTCCCATGGTTCGGCATTAGCGTCTCCGAGCAGCCTCCTATCTGTTGTGTAAGTCAACGGACCATTACCATCATTGGAGATCGTAAGCCCTGTTTCGATGGACTGATCCGGATCAAGCTCTGCACTGATCTCCTCCTGATCGGGATTGCATTGAGAGTGAAGGAGGGCGACATCCAGTTGAACATCATCCGGCTCGTCAACGGCTAGTTCCCGCGACGTAGGCAGAAAGTCGGTTGCAGCAAATGTAAACTGATATTCACCAAGTGGGAGATTGTTTATGCTCCACATGCCCTCTCCATCACTGTTACGTTTGAAACCGAATGGATCGGTGTTTAACATTGCATTTTCAATTGGCTGTTCGTTGCCTGCATTGGTAATTTCTCCCTCGATATTAAATACAGGAACACCGAACGACATAAGCACTGGAATTTCAAGCATAGACTGTCCGGGAGAGTCATGTTCTATTTCGAGGACTGCATAGTAGGTTGCCGGTTCAAGATCTAAAGTATTGAGCGCGACTATCACATCAACATCTTCATCTGGTTGAATGATGCCCTCATCCTCTTCAATTGATATCCATTTAGGTGTCCTGCGACCTTCCGCCCAGAGCAGCAGGTTAGTGCATTCCATCATGCTCGCCCATTGATAGCGTTCATAGATAAATGTTCCGGTTGTACCCGTAAATAGAACCCATCCTCGTCCAAAAGGCCAGTCGGCATGGGTCGACATGTTTGGCTGTTGGTCTATTGGGCGGTAATACCAGGTGCCATCTTCGGGCATATCATCCTGAGGTACCGCCACGCGTGTCAACGATCCCCCGGTGTTTATCATAGTCACACGACGCCGATTCTCGTGATTCTGATCATCCCGGTAAAATTCAAACGGCGTTAGAAATGTAAAATCTTCCTCGATCCCCTCGATAAGACCATCTCCATCATCGTTTACAAAAATATCATTCACCTGCACCTGCCATTGGTTTCCAATACCACTGACGTGAATATCTCCTTCATTGGTGAAAAGGTCAAATTCGACAATTGTATTGCCCCCGGCAAAAAAGGAGAATAAGCCGCCGCCATCGACAAACTCTTCGAAAATTTCGCGATTGTTCATAAAACTATTAAAAAACTGCGCAGACTGGTCTTCGCCGGTGCAGATCATGTCGTAATTATCCAGATCAATATCACCGATATTCTCGATATCTGCCCGATCGATTTCTTCGTCCTGATTCTGGAACACCTCAAGCCAGGCGTCGCTGTCGCCCCAGCCATACCCGCGATCGGCAGAACTTTTGATGAGCAGGATGCGAATCTCGTTAGGTTCATCCCTGCTGGGATTCTCACCCCTATTATTCAACCTGTGATTTCTAAATTCCTGATCGTCATCATCTCGCTCGACTGAATAGGGTTCTAAGGTAGAATCATGACGAGGAATTCTCTCAATGAACCTCTGCGCCACAGGTCCGACATTCGTTCTGCAGTGACGATCCTCAATCCGAGGGACATTTTGCCCGATTAATCCAAACTCATCTTCACCGATATCTCTGATGTCAATACCGATTTGGTAATTTATATCCTGATTGCCGGTATTCAGAATATTGAAAACAAGTTCAGCATTTTCATCATCTTCGCCAAGAGATATCGCTGCCCCATAAGGTTCGATAACCACTTCAGCATGGATGTTGGTGAATAAAAAAAGTGATGCAGCAGCAAAAATAAGGAAAAAAAAGGTTTGAATTTTCGACATGATTCGTCCCATAGTTAAGATAAAAGTGAAAACACTCTCTAAATCGAGATGAAATGAAAAATTATTTCGCTGGAGTCAGTGCTTAGAGAATATCAAATTGTAATATAAAGACCTGTATAAAAGTAAGCAAGGTTTCATACCTGTGTCCTGATTAAAACTAAACCGCTTCTTAGAAGTTATTTCGTGTAGGGGCTGATCCCCGATCGGGATCGAGGACAAGTTTATCATGCCCTTTAGATTCACCAAGAGAAGAGGGCTCAATAAATTGGCCCCTACGCGAGATTAAACAAATGCTTTACAGATACGAAATTACTTCTAAGCAACGGGATAAATCGGAAGCAATAACGATAAACGCAATATTAATATAGAGGAGGGATTAAAGAGCAGAGACCACGACGAGAACCACCCCTGTCCATTTGTGTAAAATTCCACTTATTTGACAAGTACAACTTTGAGGGAGTAGGTACAACCGTTTGCTTCCCGTCTCAGAAAATAAACACCACCAGGAAGTGAACTACCATCGAGAGCCAGAGTATGTTCTCCACCTTCGAAACGGGCGTCAACAAGATGTTTCACCATTCGTCCATTCACGTCGTAGAGATTCAACTTTAGCTGCGCCGCGTTTGGGAGGGTGAAGCTGATCAAGGTAGCACTGTTGAAGGGATTCGGGTAGGCTTCCGACAAGTTAAAAACGAGAGGTAATAACGTTTCATCATTAATATCATTCGGTAGGCCACGCCCGGTCAGAGTAAAGGATAGGCTCTGCGGTTCGTCCTCCTCGTCGGCGTACCAGATGTGCAACTCGGCGACATAGACAGAATCTTGACCAGGCTGGAACGTCACAGGCAGACTTAACGTGTCCGGGGGGGAGAGAAAGATCGGGAACTCAGCTGGGCAGGTGAACGGAGCTGGGTCGCCAATGATGGTCGCTGAGTCCAGCGTCGCATAGCGCCGCCCCATGTTGACGACTGCTGCCTCATCCCATGCGAGACTGTCCTCCGCCTCCCCAAATGCGACGCTGTCGGACATTGCAACCAACTCCACCGGCAGCGTCACAGGATCGGTATCCAGGCGAATCAGACCTGCTGAATGACCGCCAAGGCGAAAGATGTCCCGGTTGCCTCCGATGAGGTAACCACCGTCATCCAAAGTCAAAACAGATGTTGCTTCAGTGAATTCGGCGTCATTGTGGAACTCGATTTCGATCTCCCAGACTTCCTCGCCCAGATCATCCACACGCATTATGTCATATTCATTATTACGATTGCCACGGCCTCCCGCAAGGATGTACCCGCCTCCGTGAGCCGGAGCGATGTCCTGGATGAACTCGCGGAAATCTGGAATACCACGATGAATCCAGACCGTATCGCCATCCGAGTTGAACTTTGCCAGAAGGGCATCATCCCAATTACTTGTACCTCCAGCAAGAAATCCCTCATCTGGCATTTCCACCACACTGGAAAACAAGTCAGACGCATTGGGGAAATCGACATGTCTTCGCCATTCCAATTCACCGTCAGCAGTAAATTTTAATATCTGGCTAACTGAAGTTCCGCGTCCGACGGCGACAAAGCCGCTGTCTCGAGTCGCTTCGATTCGTAATAATGCATCATTGCTCCCCGTCCCCTGAACACTATGCCATATTTCTTCACCATTCTCATCAATTTTGACAATATAGGAATCACTTTGTCCACCAAATTCTTCGAATTCTATTGTGTAGCCAGCAGCGACAATGTATCCATCTAACGAGGATGCAACATCGATAAACATGCCCCTTCCGTATTCGGCTGACCAGAGAGAGTCTCCATCTGAATTTGCTTTCATGATATTGGCGATGCTTTTATTATTAGATGCTCCTGCAATGTAAATATCTCCATTCGGCATTTGTACTATCCCGCCTAATTCGTCATGGCGTGGCGTAATACGATAATGACCCGTCCATTCCTCAATCCCGTCAGAATCCGACTTCACCAGATAGTAGTCCATAAATTGTTGGTTATTATTACCTATACTGTAGGTTTGTCCGCCGATCAGGAAACCTCCATCTAAGGTCTGGATTAAACAAAAACACTCCTCGCGGTCCCCGGTATCACCATCATTAAAATACCGCGTCCACAGGGTGTCCGGTGCTTGCGCGTAACAAGCACTCGCGATCATAAGGGCTGTCATGATGATCGCGATAAGGTTGGGAGGCGGTGCAAAACCGCCTCCCATTTTAAGTTGTTTGCTCACGGCTATCTCGTATTATTTCGTGAGAATTAATTTCGTCGAAACCGTTCCTGCTGAACCTGACAACCGGCAAATATACATTCCGGTTGACACGTTAGAGGCGTTCCATGTCACGGTGTGACGCCCTGCGGTTGTCTGACCGGTTATCAGCGTTTCGACTACTCGTCCCTGCAAATCAACAATCTGCATAGTGACTTCTCCCGCCTCTGGCAGCGCGAAACCTATGTGGGTGCAAGAATTGAATGGATTCGGGAATACAGGTTCCAAAGCGAATTGCACCGGTAGTAGTGCTTTACCACCGGAACTTGACTCCAGCGCCTCTTCATAGCGATCCTCCAGATCTCGAATCCGGGAATCGTAATCCAAAAGGGCGTCAATCTCACCACCCCGGTCAACCAGTTCCGACCAGGCAACGTCCATCTCGATGGAGATGCTATCCGCTACCGAGGGGGCTTCAGCTTTCAGGTCATCAAAAGCATCGGTTGCCGACGCTGTCCTGCCGGCATAGAGTAGCGACATCGCTGCGAGACGTCGGGCTTCAAACGCGCCCCGAACATCCGTCCGCTCGTCACTCGCATAATCGAAATAATCCGACCTTAGTTCATCCAGATCCCCGCTGGATCGACGGACGCAGGAGAGCAGTCGTTGGAGAGAGTTGATGTCGTAGTTACCTGTGTGATCGGCGAGATGAGACCAGAAATAGGGTATTGCCTGATCAAATTCTCCCTCTTTCATCAGCCCAAGTGCAAACTCGAAGTCGCCCTGCGAATCAGGGGCGGGTGGGACCGGGGCACCACCCGCTATGAAGTCATCAGCGGTCTCCGCGTCGTCGTCAGGCACCTCGACGTTGTGGAAGAAGTCCTCCTTGTCCTCCAGGTCAAGGTCATCAAAGTCGGTGATCTCGTTGTCCCAGATATCATCACCGCCCCAGTAGCAGAGATCGAACAGCAGGTCAGGATCGTTGATCGATTTGTAGACAAAAACGCCTCGCCGGTTGCCGTCACCGTCTGCATCCCAAATATTGGTACTCAAAACTATGGGATCGGAACTACTTGTGAGATAAACCTCGGCTCCGGTGCCACCAGACTGCTGAAGTTCTTCACCATTGTTATAGATGACATTGGCTGGTACTTGTTGACCTCCGATATCCGGACTTGCGTTAGAAAGGTATATGCCTCGCGAGTAGTTAGGACCAATGGTGCTCTCTGAGACTGTGGGGAAGCATGACCTGATCTTCAATCCTGCCCGTGATGTCCCGTCGGAGCCGTTGCCCGTGATGAGGCAGCTTGTTACCTGAGAACGACCCTCGTTATTATAGATGTATACCCCATCCAATATCGCCTCTGTGAATTCAGAGAATTCACACTCTACAGGGATATCTCCAGAGACGTAAAGGTTCTGGTACAGCGAGCCGTCCATCCTGCAGTTGGAGATCAAGAGGTCTGGTACATCTTCTTCCGTCCCACCGTAGGCGTAGACGTTGTAGCCGCCTCTCTCGAAGTCGCAACCATTCAGCCAGCAATCAGCATCGGGTATATTGATTTCCAACCTCATCCAGTGATCGACCCCGGGGAGTGTCCGGAAGAAGATGTTCCTGAGGGCCTCATCGTCCGGGTCGCCGTTAGCGTGGATTGTACCCTGGACGTACCACCGGTCATAATCTGTGAACTCGAAGTAGGCTGCACCTTGTTCCTGCGCGTCATCTCCGATGTCGATTATTTCACCGTTGGGGGTGTAGATATGACCGAAAATCCGGTAATAGTCCCATTCCAGGAAGTCACGGTCTCCGGGATTATTATTGTCCGGCAGATCGTCATTGATTACATTGTCTGAGGAAGCAATAGCGCAATAGGGCTCAAAGCCCCAGTCGCCTGCTCCAGGTCCGCCATAAGCTCCCATATCGTTAGGGCTGCTATCTCGTGCCTGGGATTCTTCGTCTTCCGGATCAACTCTGAACGGAGCGTCTGCACCAGCCACGACATTTTCTCCCCGGTTGATTACGGGTGAGTTCCAAAACAGGTGGAAATCCTCCGTTCCAGTATTCACGAATAGCGGATCGTCAACGATGCAGTTCGCCCCAAGATCGCAGCCTTCTGTATCCGCTCCGTTATCATCAAATCCGTTAAAATCGAACTCAGGAACACCTGCCTCATCAACCAGATATTGGATGCCAACGTCACTATTATCAACAATGAGGTTGTTAGTAACAATTTCCTCTTCTCCGATAAAACTCCCGTTGTCCTCCCCAATCCAAATCCCGGCTTCTTCAACATCTCCACCATTATCGGTTCCGTTTCCGAAAAAGACATTGTTTTCGACAATAATCGGATCATCCGGGAAGTTATCTTCGGTTCCAATTAATGAAATGCGAAGACCCTGATTGAAAGCTCCGAACTGGATATTGTTCCGGATCTCAACATATTCAGGACCGGCCTGGGCTACGTTCGATTCTTCAAGACAGATTCCGGAATTAGCTCCACGTAAGATGTTGTTGCTGATTTCAGAAACGAGATCAAGACCCCCAAATGCCGCCAATCCAACAGGGCCATGTAATCGGATGTTTGCAATTGGTGCACCACCACCATCATCAGCGTTATCAAGAAAGACATTCCCTCGGATCTTCATTCCCGCTTCCTCAGCGTCGCCAGCACCTTTCTGAACAAAAAGACCATCCAAAAAGTTTTCCCGCAAAGTGTCGGCTTCAATGTAAGCAAGCATGGATTCGCCCTCGAAATCGTAAAAGATTCCCCGCTCTTCGTTGGCGTCAAAAACAGAAGTGCGGATTTCGACCGAATGGCTGATGTGATCGAAACGACCACCATCCCAGGTATTTTCGGAGAACTCAGAACCATTAATATCAATTTCTGATCCCTGCCAATAGAAGTGTGCATCGGCAAAGAAGTGAACTCCAGCTCCCAATCCGTTGTTGACATTTTCATTCCAGCCGTTTTGGTTCGAGCGAGTGTCGGTGATATCGAAGTTTCCATCATCATATCGAAGTACCTCTACACCGCTCCCGCCACAAGACCACACAAAACAATCGACCATTTCAAGCAGAGGAAAGTCCATGTAGTCATTTTCCTCTGCGAACATCCGTACCCCAGCGCGTTCAATCAGGTCAAAGCCTGTGGAATTAAAGAGGACGTCGTGCAGAACGATGCTCCCCCACCAAAATTCTTCTACATGGTTATTCTCTACATTCTTAAGCAGAGCTATCCCGTTGCTCTGGCTATCTCGTAAAAAACTGTTCTCACCATCCGGTACTCCGATGTTAAGCTCTGGTGCATTTTCCCTGAGTGTTATCAAGCCATCGTTATCAAAGTCAACTCCATCACCTCCCCCTTCAATAACGACACGGGTGAGATTTGCTTCTCCGTTGCCATTGCCGAGGTTGGCATTCTCGAAATCACCATCTCCGTTGATGCAAATTGTGCCCCAAGCGTCCGCAGCCGGTACTCTGGTAAATGTGACTTCGTCATCGTCATCGTCTTGTTCCAGCAAGCCTTCGATGGTCAGATTGACTCCTGTGAAGAACTGGATTTCAGCTCCACCCTCGATGTGTAGTTCCCAGCCGTCAGGCACTGTAAATTCAACTTCTGGATTAGCACCCACACCAAACCGGTAGGGGCTGTTAGCTACTGTAAATACCTCGGTCATGACCCCATTAACGTCATCGAACATGTCCAGAAAGGCGGGATCTTGGGTTGGAATGTCTGTTTGGGCAGCGACTTCAAAAGGGACACCCAACATTACTAAAATCACGATTGTGATTAATAGGTGTGCTACATTATGGCGAAAGCCGTTAGACTTGAAACTTGCGTAAGTAAACATTTGTTCCTCCATACATGAATTAATTAACAGTGGTCTCCAGATCCTTATTGATGGTTCCAGAGTTAAATAGTAAATGAATGAATAAATATATCACATTAGTACTTAACAAGTTACTGAATGTCAGTATACATCGGAATATCGTTCTGTACAAGTCTCAATAACCATTTAATTGTATTTGGGGATAATACCTTGAATATCATGTAGCCCTCCTTGGTCAAAACTAAATCGCTTCTTGGTAGTTATTTCGCGTAGGGGCTGATCCCCGATCGGGATCGAGGGCAAGTTTATCATGCCCTTTAGATTCACTAAGAGAAGAGGGCTCAATAAATTGGCCCCTACGCGAGATTAAACAAATGCTTTACAGATACGAAATTACTTTGAACTAAACGTATCGTTCGGAAGAAAAAAAACAAAGTAAATCAGGACAGTTCCCAAATTTTCCATTCAAGTTGATGCTTGTTCCCAAAGAATCAATGGTCTGTGCTCAAAATAAGTTTGAGTATTTTTCACCATGAAATCAAGATGTCAGAAAAAATCGTCAAACTCAATATTAGCAGGACGGAGATAACCATCGCCTGAGGGAGTCAGAAAGCGTTGTAAGGATTTGGTAAGGATTTCCAAAAATGATCTGATTTGACAATCCGAATGGCGTTGTGTATATTAGGCAGAGGTGCCTCAATTATGGAGCACAATCCGACAGACTTTTCAACCGCTGTTTTTACTTTTGTTTTTTTAGAAATCGTAATATTCCAATGCTTGGGAATGTCAGTTCCCAGGTATCGCTTCAGTTCGCATATAATGTCCTCAAGTTTCGCGCTGTCACACGCCCTCGTGTGACAGTAATAACAATGACTTAACTGGCAGACGAGGGCGTCTGCCAGCGCGTTCAGGTTATTCTTGTTCAGTCTGTATCCCGTGGCTGTGAAACTTGAGTAATGTCAATTCTTTTTACGAGGATCTGAAAATGGATTACAATAAGAAGTGTTCCCGAGCGATTATCCTTCTATTTGGAATGCTGATATATCTCCCCTGTGTTGCAGAAGTTACTGTTGATCCGTTTGGATTTGCGGTATCGGTAGAAGCCAATGATACACTCCAGACCGAAATGACCTTGACCAACCATGACGACCGTAACATCACGTTTGCAATTTGCATGGAAGATGTCGACCAGATGATGGACTTACGCATGAGCTCATTGCGGAATGTTCATGATCTTCCTGGACCAGCACGTGATAGACGCGGCGATCCGGACGATGCCGGATACTTTTGGGTTGATAACAACGAGGATGACGGTCCGGAGTTCGAGTGGATCGATATCGTCGGCAGAGATGGAGCCGAACGTCTCCAGGTTGGAGACAACTGGAACAGCGGAGAGATAGAACTGGGATTTGATTTCCCGTGGTACGGTGAGTGGTATCCCTCGCTCCGCATCGGTTCCGACGGCTGGTTCACCTTCGATCCGGAACAGGAAGGAGTCTTTAACAATCTGCCGGAGTTCCCGAATGAGGATGAACCCAACAATATCCTGGCGGTAGACTGCATTGACATTGCGCCCAATAACCAGAGTTCGCTATGGTTCTGGACCGATGGGGAGGGGGTGGCAGTGATCTCCTGGATAATGATGGCGCCCCGTTTTTCACCGGTACGACCAGATATCACAATGCAGGCAGTGCTTATCGCCGAAACGGGAACGGTTTTCTATCAATATGGTAACCAAATGGGGCTTCCCGCCAATCTGGTCAATGTCGGATATGAGAATCAGGATGGCAGTTTAGGGGCGAGTATTTTCTTCCATCAAGCCGTAGCCCAGGGACTTGCGATAGCAATATCAGGCCCGTTCTCAAAATGGCTCATTATCGAGCCCCTTGAGGGCGTGATTCCCGCTGAAGATTCGGAAGTCCTGGAAGTCACCTTTCTGCCGGATGATTTGGAAGCTGGAACATACGAGATGCTGATATCGATCGAATTGGACGATCCGAATCAACCCTTGATCGAGATTTCCGCCGTAATGACGGTGGATGATCCCGTCGCAGCAATCACCGGTATAGTAAGTGATGAAGCCACCAACCAGCCAGTTGAAGGTGCTGCGGTAACTCTCACCCGTTACAATTATGCACGCCAATCCAACGACGAAGGCGCATACAGCCTGTCTGATCTGCCACTCGGAGAATACGAACTGACCTTTACAGCCCCAGACTACCTGCCTGCGACGCGTGAAGTCAACCTCGAAGATGAGGATATAGAATTAGATGTCGCCCTTCTCCATTCCGAGTGCAATCCAAGCATTGAAGAGATCACCGAAGAACTCGCCCCCGACGAGGAAACCGACATCAATTTCAACATTACGAACGATGGCAATGGCACATTGACCTACACAACAGATCGGAGACTACTCGGAGATGCGAATGCAGAACCGTGGGAACTACGCGACGATTACCCGGCAGGAGTAATTGCTGAAGACTCTCGAATTCAGGGTGCTGTGTTTATTGATGATATGTTCTACTTAGCTGGCGCAAACAATCGGGAACCACTTATTTACGTTATGAACCGTGAGCAGGAGGTTGTCAACCAGTACGCTCAACTTGGTGAAAGTCGTTATGGCTACAAAGATCTGGCATTCGACGGAGAACTGATCTGGGGATCGGGTGAACGTGATATATATGGTTTCACACCGGAAGGTGAAGAAGTTACATCTTTTGACACCGGAATCTCCCCCTGCAATAACGTAGCATGGGATCCCGACCGGGAAATCCTCTGGGTATCCGGAACCACCTCTGAAATTATAGGCTATGATCGCGATGGCAATGCTGTAGCTGAACTCAACCGGCATGAATTACGTATTTACGGACTGGCATATTGGGCTGATGATCCGGATGGATATCAGCTCTACATATTCCACAAGATCAACGAAGTCGGCGATATGATGATCGCGAAAATCGATATTGAGAATCAGCAGGCAATGGATGTCGTTACCCTCGAACATGAAGCTGGCGGAGTCGCACAGGGCTGTTTCATCACGAATCAGTATGACATTTACAGCTGGGTGTTTTTGGGTATCGCTAATAACGGCGCGGAAGACCGGATTGACATCTGGCAGGTTGATGCCCGCAAAGACTGGATGGCTATTGATCCAACCGAAGGTATGATCGAAGGTGGTGAACAGGAGGACTTTGTGGTAACTCTTGACGCCACCGGCTTGCCTCAAGCATTATTCGAGGGTGAGATAGTGTTCTTCCATGATGGAGTAGGCGGAGAAACGCAGATTCCTATCACACTTCGGGTTGGAGAAGGGGGTGAACCTGAGGAGATGGTACTCGAACTTGATGACGGTTGGAATATGGTTTCAGCATACGTTCAGCCCGATCCGGACGATATCATTGAAATAATGGCGGATCTTGTTGAAGCCGGAACACTCGTGATGATGAAGAACGGCAGCGGTCAATTCTATAATCCCCAGTTCAACTTCAATAACATCCCGGGATGGCGGATCGATGAGGGATATTTAATTAAAATGGATGATGCTGATGAATTGATCCTCATTGGTGACGCGGTTCCCCCGGATCAGCCGATAGAGCTTGAAGCGGGATGGCAGATGATAAGTTATTACCCGCGACAGGATGTCGATGCTGTGGTGGCGCTTTCCGGGATTGTGGATGTACTCCTGATAGCCAAGGACGGAGAGGGACGTTTCTACAGTCCACCATTTTTATTCTGTAATATGGGCGACATGTCGGCAGGTAATGGATACCTCGTTAAAATCGAAGAGGACGTTCAACTCATCTACCGCACCGAAGAGGAGCAACTTGCTGCCTCACCTGTTCGGTTATCCCAATTGAAACCGGTTCATCTTCCCATTGTAACCTCAACCGGGATCAACATGAGTTTACTCCTCAGGTCGGCTGAAGCCTTAGATGGCGAAGTAGGCGCTTATTCCGGTGACCTCCTGGTAGGATCGGGAGTAATGACGGACGGAATCTGCGGACTGGCAGTCTGGGGCGACGACGAGACGACTGATGCTAAAGACGGATCGCTCGAAGGTGAAGGTTTTGTGTTGAGATACATAGATTCAAGCACAGGACGAGAATCGGAGCTGGAAGTCAGGAACATAACAGCGGGAAAGGGACTTGTCTACGCGACAAATTCATTGCTTGTGGGTGATGTAAGCATGAGACCAGAAATCCCCCACGAGTTTTACCTGAATCAGCCATACCCCAACCCCTTCAACTCAACTACAACCCTGACCTACGGCATCCCCGAAGCCGCAGACGTCAGCATCAACATCTACGACATCTCAGGCAGATTCGTAGGGTCTCTCGTCAACGGAAGAGTAAAACCGGGTCACCATAAAGTTACCTGGTCACCGCATGAAGCTCCGACGGGGATTTATGTTGTTCGGTGTGTTGCTGGGGGGAAGAGGGGAAGTTTGAAGGTGGCTTTGATTCGGTAAGTTATTACCGGAAATATCGCACAAATGAAACGGGCGACGCGGGAGCGTCGCCTGTTGTTTTTTTGCACCCGAAGCCCTTGCAGGTTGTACTTGAAAAACAACTTCGTCATTGCGAGCAAAGCGAAGCAATCTCTTAACTCGCTAATATACAAATAGATTGCTTTGTCACTTCGTTCCGCGCAAAGACAAACATAAGTCTTTACTTTCGGAAACTGATATAACGCTCAGCCGAGTTACCATGAATATTATCAAAGAACAGTTTACCGCAATTATAGCATTTCTTGAAAGTAACGTCTTTGCGAACGAAGTGAAGCAATCTCTTAACTCGTACATTTCCAAACAGATCGTTTAGTCTCTTCGTTCCTCGCGACGACGTACATAAGTCATACTTTCGGGCAATGTTAATCGAAACGTATGATATTTGCGTCATTACTGTTGATAATATACAACATTATTTTGCAAAAAGCAAGCTTCATTCCAGTGCATGGAAAAAAGGGGGGATATCATAAATTTCCGTCACATCGTCACACAATTGGCTGGACGCACCTGTGGGTGGGGGATTGAGGGTGTGACGGAAATGTGACGGAAATGACGGAAATGGTGATATGCACAACGGATTTAGCGGATTTAACGGATTTTGTCGTCTATAATTAAGTAAAAGTAGCCTGTATCCTTTGCTCGCCATGCTTCGCTCTTGCAGCAGGTGGAATGGTAATTTGAATTGAGTGGTGTCAGGCGTCCCCGTAGACTTTTGAAATATTAGTTGTGTTGTCAGGATTTGTTATTCCCACGACGCTCCGACGGGGGTTTATATTGTCCGGTGTGTGGCTGGTGGGGAAGGGGAAGTTTGAAGGTGGCTTTGGTTCGGTAGGGTTTGGCTACTTAGCTACTGGTATGGAATGGGCGACTCAGGGGCGTCGCCCGTGTTGGTGTGTACTGGTAAAATTATGCAAGCCTGTAATGTCAATTATTAAAAATGCCATCAACATAACTCAATGACTTCTTGAATTCTCCATCTATAAATGGATCAGATCCGTCGCCGGGATCGTATTCAAATAACTTTTTTGATTCATTTTCGGAAGTGGCATGCAAAATCTTGAACCACTTCCCTCCAAATCCAACCAAGAGATTTATAACAATTGTATCTGCATTTAGAGCACTTAAGGTGATACTAAAAAACTTTTTTTCTTTGAGTCTTTCCTTTGTTACTCTATTAACACTTAATTTAAAATGACATTCCTCAAAGATTTTACTCATATTAACATAAATAATTGGTTCCTTAAATGAAACGATAGTGTTCTTATTACGCGGATCCTCTATCTTTACTTCCTCAAGATCGTCTATTGATATTCCATCTTTTTCATTATACACTATATCAAGAGCAACTTTTTCTGCATGTGTTTCTCCCTCCACTTCCGCGATACAAGTCATGTCGAACTCTGCAATATCTGGCCAGTTTTCATTTCTTGTCACTTTTGCGACACGTTGGTTTTTCTCATAACTTGTGTCTTTTTCAACTCGTATGACAATAGATAGTTTCAGGTTTGCTTTCATTTCTTACTCCATTTAAGTTTTGTGTTTGCTTTATGATGACCTATTGAACACAATTCATAACATCGTATCAGGAATCCTTGTGGTCCGGGGCTTCTTGTAATCCACTCAATCATTCCATTTCCACCGCAAAATCTTCAGTGTTTTGCATTTTCTCATTATCGGTAACTGTATTAGCTCTCTTGCCATGAGGCTTCAAACAGTCAAAGTTATCAGGTATTCTTGAAATACTATTTCTTCAATTTAGAAATATACAAAAGCTCCTCACAAGCAATCCTAAAATCGTCTCTATGCTTATCAACGTCTTGCCTATATGAATTGTAGCGCCTGTTATGGGCTGCCATATCCCCAATATTTTTCAATTTAGGAAGTGCTCTTTTCGTATTCCTTCCAATGTTCCAAGCTTTTTCACTAATAAGAATAGGTATCATTTCAGAGAGAAACATGAACTCGTTTGTATTAGAATTCTTAATCTTATGGGAAATATTGAATTCCTCAAAGCATTCAATAATGAGTGTTTCAAGTAATCGTCTCATCATGACTGCACAAGCATCGAACCAACCTTTTTCGTAAGTTCCATTAACCTGAAAAACAACTTTGATGATATATCCCCGAGTGTTTTTTTACTAATGCATGAGGAAGAACATTTTGGCTTTTAGGAGCCATCCCTTCAGAAGGTGGAACATATTTTTTTGGTGCATCATTCTGAATTCTTTTAGCAAGATCTAATGCCTCAAATCCAATAGATTTCATTGATTATGCTTCTTATATATATGAGATGCCATACTTTCGAAAATCTTATCAATCTGATCAGGTGAGGCGTCAGATGAGATATGAATTTCAATGTTAATGTTTACACTTGGTAAATCTCCCGGATATGGTTTGTTCTCTGGACGTTCATGTAAACTCTCTTTTTTTGACTTCTTCTTTGAATATTGATTAGAAACAACTGCTTTTGAAGATGTCTTGAGAACTTTGGTTTTTTGTACAGGTTTGCTATTTGGGTTCCCTTCAAAAAGTAAAAGGTAAAATGCTGTCATTCTCCGCACAGCTTCTTGCCCAGCACCTGTTTCATTAGAAAACCAGCGTTTAACAGAATCAATATCATCCAAGGGATTTGCTATAGCATCAAGCAGTTCATTCGGATATGTCATTTCAACGATTTCCCCACAAACAGTTTTATATTGTTCATCATCGCGCCATTTTATTGCTAGCTCACTATTTATTTTTCCTTCTCCATCAATAAATCCAATCGCTTTCAACGATGGCAGTATATTTGTTTGCGCTGACGCAGGTTTCATATTCAAGGTTGTTGAGATATAATTATCTGTTACAATTCCAGGAATGGTTTCCTTGAATCGATTTCTTAGAGCC
>CAYLYZ010000110.1:0-19507 GCA_964387885.1 uncultured bacterium
CAAGAAAAATCTTGATTTTTCTAAATAACGCTAATATTTCAAAGAACTCGAGGACATCTGACACCACTCCTGACAAACCTCAAATGTCGCCAGCAATATTCTTTATTTCACCAGCATTACCTTTCTTACAGCTTCAAATCCACCGGATTTCATTTGCATGAAGTAGATTCCTGAGGATTGTGAAGTTGCATCCCAGACTGCCTGATGTGAACCGGCAGGTTGTGTTGCGTTGATAAGGGTTGAGACAATTCGACCTGAAATGTCGCTGACAATGATGTTCACGTGCCCGTTTTCAGGCATGTTGTAGGTCAGTTTTGTGACATTGTTGAATGGGTTCGGGTAAGCCTCGGAAAGTGAATATACGTCCGGAGCGATACTCTGTGAATTAACTTCGAGTGCTAGAAATCCATCTGCTTCAAATGCGAGGTCGCTGCCTTTGATGAAGTTCTCAGGGACTATGTAATCTCCATTAACAAGCCTTAGTTCGAACGTTTCATCGGCAAAGAGGCCATCGATAGCTTCAGTCGTCTGGTCATCACCCCATACTGCAATACCGCAATCTCCATTTGCGTCAACCGTACCGGAACCGACAATCTTTCCGCTGTAATTCGAAGCGATTATTTCAATCCCCTTCTTAAGATCGGATTGTAGCAGCAGGCTCATATTGACGCCTGTGTTGATCAATGACAGATCTTCACGAGAAATATTATTGCTTGCAGCTTCGTCCGCTTCATCGGGATAGTTAAGAATTGCATCATCTGTGACCTTCACAAGGTAACCCTTCGTTTCCCGCCAGGGTGCCATGTTGGAGAAGTTCATTGCAGGCATCATGAACCTGCCATCTTCATCCTTTGCGATTTCGACAACATCGATTATGGGCGACAACACATAAAAATCAGGAGCCGAAGCATCGAGTGTGTATGTCGGGAAATAGGAGACTATACTCCAACCCGCGCCGAGATTAACATCGGAATCGGCTTCGATTACAACGCCGGGCCATACAGCTTCAACATCCTCATCAACCTTAACAAGGTATCCCTGCTCCAGGTTCCAAAACGGGATGTTGCAGAAGCCGAACTCGGGTGCATAAAACCTGCCGTATGCGTCTTTCATCAGGCCGACATGATTATTAAGTTGATCCATCATTGCATGGAAATCCGGACCCCGGTCATCATCACCGTAAAAATCAATTGGGTCAACGTTGATAGAGATCATGTTCCAACCTTCAGTCATAGGAACAGTCAACTCTCGCATTTCAATTTGAGGTTCTCCAAGCGTGAGGTTGATTTCGATGCAGATGACTTCTTCTTCCATCGTATTATGATTGAAAAGCACAAAGGCCTGATATTCCTGATCTGCCTGGAGCTCTTCAGTTGCGATGTCGAGTTCCATCTCGAGGTTACCATCAGCATCTACAACTGCTTCAGGTGGCTCTACATCGACCCAGAAGAAATCACTACCTGCTTCGAATACCCGCAAATAGTCCTCGCGTCCCTGCATTTGCAGGACGAGTGTCGAAGTGAATGGGTAGAGCTCAGTGGTTATCTCACCGCCACCTGTACTCTCTTCATCGAAGTCGGTGAAGTAAATGACATGTTCAGCTTCACCATCATTAACATTGACTTTCATCAGTTCCTGCTGCAACTCCGAGTCTCGGGAAAGGACATAGAGATTATAGCCATCGGCATCGTTTTCATTCCAACACAGGCCATTGATACGGAATCTTCGGTCGTTATTGACTTCTGCAATGACTTGTCCGTCCCTGTCTATTGCAACAATGTCGCTGGTACTTGAGGAAACCCAGAAGAGATCACTTTCAGGATCGTAAGTTACACAATATGTTGGTCTGAATGGACATTCGATTTCAAAATCAGTTGCTTCACCGGTTTCCGGATCAATTTGTGACAGGTGATCGGAATCGGCTGCGTAGATATATTCACCATCAGTCGTTAAGTCTCGCCAGCCGTAATTACTCTGGGTGTTTTGCAGCCACTGGTCAAGTACCTCACCTTCACGGTTAACTTTATAGAAGAGATTGGGTTCACGGGCTCCGCTGTTGCCACCAGCAAACCAGAAGTGATCCTGGAAATAAATGGCAGCTTGCAGTCGTGAGTCTTCCAGATTCTGACCAGCATCAAATTCCCTCATTACAGACCAGAGTTCACCAAGCACAGGACGTGATCTCATCCTTGTTGAGAACTCTAAAGGACCATCACCGGCATTTGAAACGACAACTTCAGAAGTATGGAAATCATCCTGATCAAGTTCGAGTGCAATTACTGCTGGATCAAGAGCCAATTCCGGGTGAAGCAGTCTGAACTCAAGTTCGAGTGAATTTTCACCATCGAAGTTAATAGCGTCTTCTGTGAGAGTGTTGTAGCCAAATGCTGAAATGCTTAAGTCAAATTCTTCATAAGGGAGGGGATTAATTTCGAACATTCCCTCTTCATCAGTCACAGAGATCAGATTACAGCCAACTACTTCTACAGTTGCGCTTTCAACTGGTTCTCCCGACATGTTGTTCAGAATCTGGCCGGAAATCTGTCCATCATAACCGGCAAGTTCATTGATTACGTCAATAAGAAATTCAGCTCTGTCAAAATTGCGGCTGTTGTTTATACCAATGAAAGAAACGCTCTGTGAATATGTTCTGTATGCACCGGCATCGTGGAAAACACCACGAATATTATCTGCTCCACAGATGAGGATAGGTTCTGAGCAATCACCAACGGAAACGTGATCCGGGCGATTTGCGGCATAATTTCCAGTCTGGTATCCGAATGATCTTTCACCGAATCTGCATTCCTCGTCAGCGTCAAGAGTGCGAATTGAATTATCAGCGCTGAATCCTTCGAATTCGATGTTAAAATATGGGAAAATTGGTTCGTTGCGATGGTCTGCACACCAGTCATTTCCTTCGATGTAAAGACCACGGTTAGTTTCAAGATAGGCAATTAAGGTTTCCTGGTCGTTGCGGTCGATCCGACTCGCTGGGGTACCGCCACCTCAACCAGGGCAATAGAAACTAAGGCAAGTTATAACAACATCATACTCTTCAAGATTATCAGGTAATTGACGGTTAATCGTATAGTCAATATCCTCAGCATCCAAAGTCCGAGTTACAGCCTGGGTAGCTGTTAAATTTCCTCCGATAACCGGATCTGGTACCTGAAGGTTATTATCATGCTGCCAGACAAAGATATCTACAGCCGTTGCTGTTGTAGTTAAAAACAGTGTCAGTAAAAGTATTAAACACAGTTGCTTAATCACAGTTTTCATAATACTCTCCATATTGTGAACTAAACATTACTCCATTATAAAAAATATACTTCGTTCTTTGGTTGTTGTCAAGTGGAAACATAGAGAATTGTTAGTTTTGTTATGTTAAAGGCAATAATGTGTGGTCTATTTAAACAAATAGATAAGTTGTATTTGAAAGTACAAATTGTTGTATCGGTATTCGTAGAAACCTACACGTCAAATACCGAATTTATTGATAGTAAACAATTTTTGAATCTTACTCGTATAAATTATAAACCGAAATTTTTGATTAATCTCCCTGACTTATAGCATTTCTTAAAAGTACTGTCATTGCGAGCAAAGCGAAGCAATCTCACATGTTGCATATATTCAGACAGATCGGTTCGTCACTGCGTTCCTCGCGACGACGAATAAAAGTCATAACTTTCGGGAAATGTTATTGTACAATTTTTTGGAGACAGGATAAATCATGAAGTTCAGAAAACTAATTTTCGCGTGTTTCGCGATACTTCTTACATACAGTTATGCTTTTTCGCAGGATAGTGAAAATGTTGAATTAATTGGTTACGTTTTCGATCGCTGGGATTATGCATCAGACATAGCCGTAAATGGTGATATTGCCTATATCTCGACAGGTCACACAGGCGTGAAAATCGTGAACATTTCAGATCCCTCAAATCCAATTTTGACTGTAGTTTTTGGTGATTCTCTCATCGGTGCTCAAATGATGAAGATTGATTCTGATTTGCTGTACATAGTGTATTCGAATGAAATCCGGGGAAATCAACACACTATTGAAAATCATATTGGGGTGTTTTCAATAGATGATGGGTTGAATCCGGAATTGTTATCATTCATTCAAATTGAAGACGGTACTTTCTCACAGATGTTTGTTAAAGAGAATTTTGTTTTCTTTTCAGTTACCGATAATCCATGGGATCGAAGTTTCAGCCAGGTTTTTGCCATCGATTATTTTGATCCGGGGAATCCGGAAATCTCTGAAATCTGGAGCATAGACGATTATGTTAAGGATTTGTTCATAGTAGACGACATTGCATATGTTCTGACTCGAGAAGCTATGCTCATCCTGGACATTTCTGATTATGAAAATATTGAACTAATAAGTACATCTCCGGATGAGAGTTTCGGGGGTAATGACAGGATTATTGTTGAAAATGACATTGCGTACGTAATTGATTATAATTACGTCGTATGCCTCGACGTTTCTGATTTGGAAAATCCCCAGCTGCTGGGTGAGGTTTATACCGAAGGTGGTTGCGCAGTGACAATTTACGATTTGTCGAAAATCGGAAACACATTGTATTTCTCTGAAAAGCTTGATTGGTGTGATGGTTCTCCTACAGACGGATACGTGAATGCAATAGATGTCTCTGATCCAAATAATCCGGTATTTCTTGGTCGAAATGATAGCTGGCGAAGCAAGTTCCCTACAGGGATAGAGATAACTGATGAAGCAGTTTTTGTATCACTCGGAAAAGGGTTGGTGGTTATGGATTATTCCGATCCGGAAATGCCCGTTAAGATTGGGGAATTTGATAGTGGAGGTGATGCAAGACGGATGAGTATTTTCGGGGATAATTTATATGTCGCTGAACACGAGTCTGAATACGGCTCAAGGGATGAAAAACTGCAAATCATTGACATAACAGATCCTTCTAATTCAACAATAACCTCAACTAACAGTATTCTCGCGAGAGGTATTGATGTCGGGGGTGAATTTGCCTGTGTGTTGAATGACTCCGGATTGCAAGTTTTTGATATATCAAATCCTTACGATGTGAGTGAGATCTCAGCATTTGAGATTGAACATGGCTCACAGGTTGAGATTAGAGATGAGCTCGTATACATAAATGACAACGGTTATTTAGTGACTTTTGACGTTTCCGATCCAGATCGTCCGGAAATTATATCTGAGTTGTTACTCAGGCAGCACAGGATTGGAGAATACCGGTTTGATCTGGTTGGAGATTACCTTTATATCGGAGCGAAGAGCGGTCAGGTAATAGTAGTAGATGTATCTATCCCCAACAATCAACGGTTTACCGGGCAATTCGACACAGGTGCTGAAATTGTTGATATCGATGTAAGTGGTGAGTTTGCCTTTTTATCAATCAAGGAAACAGGGATGTTGGTTCTCGATGTTTCAGATCCTTCAGACATGATTGACGTTAACCTCTACGAGACTCTTGAACCGGGGATTATTGATGTGTCATTTGACTTTGTTTACCTGCAAACTTCATCAAATAGAATCAATGTAATTGACAAATCTAATCCTGAGAATTTGCGGGATGCAGGTTTTTATTCGTTTGGTGAAAGGAAAATAATCAGGGATATAAAAGCTGATGGCACACACATCTATGTTGCATTTGGGGAGAATGTGGCTGTTCTTGACAACTCAATGATGAACGTTGGCAATGCTGAAAATGGAGTAGTTCATCCGGAGGGATTTGAAATAGTAGACGTCTATCCCAATCCCTTTAATTCTTCCACTACAGTGCGCTATAATATGCCGGTTAGTTCATCTGTTTCCATAGCGATATATAACTCAAATGGAAAACAGATTTCAGAACTGCAAAGTGGTGTAACTCAGGCTGGATTAAATGAATACACCTGGGATGCCAGCTCAGTGAGTGCGGGTGTATATTTTTTGAAAATCACTAACGGTAACAATCCAATATCCGGGATTCGGAAAATTATGCTGATAAAATAAATTTTCAGTAAGTTAAGTAGAATCCACCTTGACCTTAGTTAAAAATCCTGTTACATTTAAGACAATTGTGACAGGATTTTTTTTGAGTGTTTTTAGTGAGATTCAAAGAGAATAGTTGTTACTGCCTGATTTCAAGCGAAGCGTAATCTGGCAGTTTACATTCACTTTGTTCATTTGAAAACAGCCAGAAACATCTAATGGATTAATACGAAATACTTTTGAGCTGTGTTATATAGTGGAATTCAAAGAGAGTTTAGAGGTAACAATTGGCAAAAAACTACGCACAACTTAGTAAAGTTTACGATTACTACTGGGGTAAATGGTCATCTGACTATGTCGGATTGATCCGCGAGATATTAGCAGGTTTTGAGCCGGAACAGGTTTCAATTCTCGATCTGGCATGCGGTACGGGTGCACTTGCGGTTGAACTGGCAAAGCTTGGATACTTTGTAGTCGGAGTAGATATTTCCCCTGAGATGATCAAAATTGCAAACGGTAAAACCTCCGACCTCCCTCAGGTTTCATTCGAAGTTGCTGATATGGTTGAGTTTGAAACTGACCGGAAGTTCGATTGTGTTACTTGCACGTTTGATTCTATAAACTACCTGTTAGAGACGGAGCAGCTTCAGAAGTTATTCAATAACGTATCCGAGCAGCTTATTCCCGGTGGATTCTTCATATTCGATTCCAACACAGCACTTCTGTTTGAGACTTGCCAAAAGGGTGAAATTGAACGCGATTTTGGAGGTCAGTCCTTCCTTCAGATTCTCGACTATAATCCCATACAAAGGCTCTCAACAACAACCTTTAAGTTCTCACCCAGAAAAAAAGAGGTGCATATCCAGCGTCCCTACGATCCGGATGAGATTATGCTCTGCCTGAGAGAAGCAGGACTGGAAGTTGTCCGAACCTATGCAGGACTCAAAGGTGAACCTTTTGGGATAGATAGTAAAAGGTTTATTTGTGTGGCTGAAAAATGTGGATAATGAAATATTCAACTTGATCTCCTCATTTGAGTGTCGTCAGGTGTCCCGGCCTGACGCTTAAGTTGTTGTTTTTCTTTCAGGCGGGGATGCCCGACGGCACTTAAATGCTATTCCCGCACATCCTGGCAAGTGGGAGTGAGAGAAGTTGATGAATATTTCAATGGTCTTTTTCCTGTCTGATATAATTTACCCCCCCCCTTACCCCCCCTACTTCGCAGAGGGGAAAGCACTGAAACCGTGCTGGTAGATGCCTTGTCTGCCCGGTAAGTCATTCATGCTAATCAGCTAAAAGTGTAAAACCATACTGAAACACATTCGTCTTATTCATCCTAATTGAGTACCATTTCGCATTGAGCACCTTGCGAAGCTTCATTTCTCTGATTATATTCCAATAAGTTCTAAATAAATATGAAGTTGTTAGTGCATTAACAAATTTCAAAATTACTACTTTACTCCATGCGCTAACGGACTTCAACAATTCAATATAGTCTTCTAAAGTCAAAAGATCTATCGGGATGATCTAACCGTTTTAAATTTTCGAGAGGGGGAAATCATGCGGTTCATAATTATTTCGTTAACTATTCTAACCCAGCTATTTTTTAGTCTGTTCGAATTTGTCCTTGCCCAGGGAATAAATGAAATCGGCAGTTATAATACTCCCGGAAGGGCAAATAAGATTTTTATACGCAACAATATGGCGTTCATTGCTGATGGGAACGAAGGATTATTAATCCTCGATATTTCAAATCCTGCAAGACCGGTTCGTTCAGGCAGCTTCGATACTCCCGGCTTCACAAACGATGTCTATGTAGTTGAAAATTTAGCCTTCCTCGCAGAAGGTGTCGATGATGGTCTCCGTATAATCGATGTCTCTGATCCGAGTAATCCGAGAGAACTCAGTTCCGTTGAGACAAGTGGTCACGGGATATCCGTTTGTGTCACTGGTAATTATGCATTCGTTGCCGGAGGTATAATGGAGGAAACGGGATATCTCACGATTGTCGATATCTCAGATCCAAGAAATCCACAACCGGTAAGTGAACTCGAATTTGGTGCATTTTACTGTCAAATGGGTGTTGCATCCTCTGAGCAGATCGCTTATCTCGCAGCTGATATACCCGGTTTTCAACTTATCGACTATTCCTTCGATCCCTCCGATCCATTCATATCAGATGAATTAAATCTCAACCATCCACCTATCTGTATATTTCTGGCAGACGATATTGCATACCTCGGAACGGTAACCTACGGAATGTGGCCCGGGATGATCGGCGGCGGAGGATTGGTAATAGTAGATGTTTCGAATCCGGATAATGTCGATGAATTAGGTAGAATCGAATGGGAAGACGGGGCACAAGTTTGCGACCTCTTCGTAAGTGGCGAATTAGCATTTGCTGCTAACAGCGTGGATGGCATTCGAATTCTTGATGTATCCAACCAGAGAAGACCGGAAGTTATCAGCGAGAACAACATCGGGAACTGCACCGGTTTGAAGGTGGATGGGAGTTTCATTTATGCGACCTGTCAGGATCGTGGTCTGCGAGTGTATGAACTTGCCTCTGCAATGGAAGTTAGTAATGATGAAATCAACTTCGGAAATGTCAGAGTTGATGAGAGTGACCTCGATGTACTGACAATTTCAAGCTCAGGATTAGCAGATTTAGTGGTCCGCGGTATCTCACAAAATGGTGATTACTACTCAACCGATTTCGAAGGTGAGGTGATAATCCCTCCCGGTGAGACAGAACGAATCCGAATAACCTTTACACCTGAAGATGATGGTGTACATGAAGGCTGGCTCATCATTAGTTCAAATGACCCTGAAGATAGAAACGTCAGAGTAAATCTCACAGGAACGGGATTAAGAGGGTGTCTAAAGAATACTCCGGGTGAGGCTAATGGAGTTGAGAAATTTAATAATCACGTTTTCATTGCAGATGGAGAAGAAGGAATAAGCATAATCGATGTCACCAACCCTGATGATCCGCAAGATGTGGCTGTATTCGATACGCAGGGATTTGCCACTGCAGTAGCAATTGTCAATGATTGTGCATTCGTTGCTGATGGAGAAGAAGGATTATCGGTAATCGACGTATATGACCTGGATGATCTGGCATTGATTGGCTCTCTTGATACACCCGGAGAGGCAATCGGAGTTACTATTTCCGGTGATTATGCTTATATATCAGATAATAATGGTGGTATGCGAATTGTGGATATATCTAATCCGGAGCGACCTGAAGAAGTCGGAGAACTGGACACACGTGGTCAAGTTTTCAGTATAAAGATTCTTGGTCAATCAGCATATCTGGCAGACGGTAACAGAGGGATCAGAATCGTAGATATAAGTCAAAAGGACAACCCGATCGAAATTGGCAATTTCGATACTCCCAATGCTGCATTGGATTTGGATATAATGGGTGATCTGGCATTTGTCGCTGATTATGAGGGAGGTCTAAGAATTATCGACATTTCAGATACTGAAAACATGACGGAAATCGGTTACATAATTACTCCCGGGAATGCTGAAGCCGTAGTCGTTAAATATGATTATGCTTACATAGCTGATAATGAAGGCGGATTGTGTATCGTCGATATAACTAATCCAAATGTTCCCGTAGTTCGCGATAACTGTTATAGTCCGGGCGATGTCAGGGATGTCATTCTTGCGGATGGTCGAGTATATGCGGCATCTTCCGATTGTGGGATGATGGTGTTTGATCTTGAGGGAGTGGTTAGTGTGGAACAGGATGAATTGGATTCTGCTCCTCAAACCAGTTTGCTTTTGTCTGTTTATCCCAATCCGTTCAACTCAACAACCACAATCAGTTATGAATTACCTTTCTCATCTGATATCTCACTTGAACTCTTCGATCTAACCGGTAGCAAAGTATTGGATCTGGTAAGTGGGAATACTCAATTCGGTATTCATGCTATCAACATAAACTCTGGTGACTTGCCTTCGGGTATATACTTCATTCGTTTGAATGTTTCTGAACTGGTCTTTACAAGAAAAATAATGTTGATCAGATAAGGCAAAAAGAAAATGATAAATGTAATTTTCTTAATAATCGGAGTTTGCTTAGTCCTTACAACAGGTGCAGAACTGTTCGCCCAGGATCACGAAAACATTGAACAAATCGGGCAGCTTTATAACTTCTGGCAAACAGCTAACGATGTTGCAATTCAGGGGGATTACGCCTATGTTGCAGCAGCAGTTGCCGGGCTTCAGGTACTGGATATTTCTGATCCGAGTGATCCGAATATAGTCTCACATTCCGGCAGAAATCTGTATGCAGTTTGCCTAAACGGAAACTACCTGTATGGGATCGATAACTATGGTTTAATAATAGTGGATATTTCTGATCCTCTGCAAACCGAGGTTGTTGGTTCCATTAGCACTGAAGGAGATGCCAGAGATGTGCAGGTTTTTGGAAATTACGCAATCATTGCCGATGGCGCCCGATTTATAGGAAATAGACCATACGGATCAACTCTCGTTGTTATCGACATTTCTGATCCTGTAAATCCTGAAGAAGTCAGCGTCCGGCGCACTCCGGGGGATCCCCAACACGTAGCGGTTACGGAAGATTATACATTTGTAGTCGACAGGGATGGGCTTCAGATATACGACCTGTCGAATCCTGCGAATCCAGAACATATCGGTTCTTTTGAGACAGCGGGACGTGCTCAAGACCTGGCAGTGGATGGGAATCTCGTTTACGTGGCGGACTATCAAAACTGCTTACTTGTGATAGATATATCCGATCCAACTTCCCCTCAAGAAACCAGTTCATACGAAACCGGTGGCGATGTATATAGAATTATTGTCTCCGATGATTATGCCTATATTTGTGACAGCAATTCAAGTCTTAGAATTTTAAACATTACCGATCCCCAAAATCTCGAAGAGTTAAGCACGTGGAATGAAGCTGAGGTCAGAACATGGGCATTATTTAAGGACGAGGGATTTATTTATCTTGCCACAGGAACAAGTGGACTCAGGGTGGTAGATGTATCTGATCCTGCGAATCCTGAAGGAATCGGTGCCCTCGATCCTCCCTCCGGTGAGCTTCTCGGAGTTGATGTTTCAGATGGTTATGCTTATGTCACCGATAATGAAAACGGATTACGTGTTATTGATGTTTCAGATCCCACCGAACCTGTTGAAACAGCAATTTGTGAATCGCTGGAAAATGCCGGAGATATTCAAGTTTCCCAGGGTGCTGCCTACGTAATAGATCTGGAGGGTGGGCTATATTCTGTTGACATAAGCGATCCAAACCAACCTTTATTGGCAGACTACATTGAAACTGTACATGCTGCATACGAATTATGTGTGGTTGATAACATCGCATACATAGCGGCGGCGGCATTTCATATAATAGATATCTCAGATCCGGGAAATCTAACAGAATTGAATTATTGTGAACTTCCAAGCTTAGCAATCAGTGTCGCAGTTTCTGGAGATTTTGCGATAATTGGATATGAGTGGGGTCGTGGATTATGTATTATGGATATTTCAGATCCTGAAAATATGGTTTGGGTGGGAAATTATGAAGGAAGTGGATTAGGGCAGGATATTGGTTCCATGGGTGATTATCTTTACGTTGTTGGTCGTGGTGGATTCAGCGTTATAGACTTCAGTGATCCTCACAATCCGGATGAAATCGGGTTTTGCCGTACTCGCGGATTCGACCTGGAAGTTTGCGGTTCACATGTCTTTGTGGCTTCAGAATCCAATGGGCTTCACGTTCTTGATGTGACTGATCCGGAATATCCACATGAAGTAGGTTATTTTGACACACCCGGCATTGCTATGGGCTTGAGTGTGGTTGACGATATTGTTTATGTGGCTGGACATACAAACTTTGGTGTTTATAATTGTTCAGAAGCAATGAGTATTTCAAGACCAGATATGTCGGCGGTTTATTCTTATGGTCTTCTACCTGCCTATCCCAACCCATTTAATTCAACAACAATGATCTGTTACAAGCTGCCTCTCTCATCAAATATCTCAGTTGAGCTCATTGATCTATCCGGGAACCTGTTAGAAATCCTGGTCAGTGGGAATTTCAAACCCGGAATTCACACAACCAGCATAACCTCAAACAACCTGCCTTCGGGATTGTACTTCGTCCGGCTGGCAGCATCTGACCATGTATTCACCAAAAAAATAATGTTAATCAGATAAAGGAATTAGAACAATGAAGAATTCAATTCTTTTAATAGCAATCTGTGTGTTCATTTCAGCAGGCGCAATTAACTCCCAGCCGGAAATACTCTGGTCGCAGACATACGGCGGTGAAAGTAGCGATGGCTGTAGTTCTGTCATCCAAACTGCAGACGATGGATTCGCTTTGGCGGGAGTAACATCTTCATTCGGTGCAGGTGCGGGTGATTTTTTCCTTGTTAGAACTGACGAAGAAGGGGAAGAACTCTGGACGCATACCTATGGCGGTGAAAGTCTTGACCAATGTATGTCGATTATCCAAACCGCTGATGGTGGTTTCGCCCTGGCAGGACAGACTTTCTCCTATGGCGCGGGTCAGTCTGATGTCTGGCTGGTTGTAACAGATAATGAAGGCGAAGAACTCTGGTCGCAGACATACGGTGGAGAAAGAACAGATTACGGTCTTTCCATTCTCCAGACCGATGATGGCGGTTTTGTTCTGGCGGGATTTACCAACTTCGGTGCGGGTGGAGGTGACTTCTGGCTGATCAGAACCAATGAAGTAGGGGATTCTCTATGGTCGCAGACATACGGTGGTGAGGGGATGGAACTATGTCAATCAGTGATACACACGTTGGATGGTGGATTCGCGTTGGCAGGATGGACAGGATCGTTCGGTGAGGGTAGAAGTGACTTCTGGCTGGTCGTAACGGATGAGGAGGGAGAAGAGCTCTGGTCGCAGACATATGGAGACAGAGGTGACAACAAGGCCAATACCGTTATCCAGACCGGTTATGGTGGTTTCGCATTGGCGGGAACTTCTCAGGCACATGATGAGGACAGTGCTGACTTCTGGTTTGTCATAACAGACGAGGATGGTGAGGAACTCTGGTCGGAGAACTACGGCGGTGAAAGAGGCGACTTCGGTAGATCAGCCATTGAGACGGTTGATGGAGGATTCGCTCTGGCAGGATATTCAAGGTCATTAGGCCAGGGTTTTTGGCAGAACTTCTGGTTTGTCAGAACAAACGAGAAGGGTGAGGAGCTATGGACTCAAACGTTTGGAGATAATGATAATGACATATGCCATTCAATTATTCAGGCCTCTGACGGTGGTTTTGTACTAGCTGGAGGAACTAATTGGGGCATGGGAGAACCTGATATTTGGCTGGTTAAGACAGAGTTGCTTTTCTGGATGGCATTACCCGACACTGGCTTTGCCGAGGATGACACTCTGCGATTAAACTCAGAATTCCTCTACGAACATATCGACTCCCCGAGCATTCCCGATTCTGCTCTTGTTATTTTGGTCGAGGATGGAGAACACGTGGATGCTAATATATATGATGAAGAATTGGCCATAACCGCCGAAGGGGATTGGTTCGGACAGGATTCACTGATGTTGATCGTGAGTGAGGTTCAAAATGAGGACAACAGTGACACCACCTACCTGCATTTGACAGTTACGGAATCACAGACTGTTGGGCAAACACCACTTTCGGATATCCCACGAGAATTCAAGCTCTTCGAACCTTACCCCAATCCCTTCAATGCAACCACAACGATCAGATATGGGTTGCCTTTCTCAACGAATGTCTCTCTTGAACTCATCGATCTATCCGGGAGTAAGGTATTGAACCTGGTCAGCGGGAATTATCAACCCGGAATTCACACTGTCAACATAAACTCTAACAACCTGCCTTCGGGATTGTACTTCGTCCGGATGGAAGCATCTGAGCAGGTAATTACAAGAAAAATAATGTTAATCAGATAAAGGGGGAAGGACAATGAGGTTCACAATTGTTTTATTTACAATAATCTGCATCATCTTTATGGTTAATGCAGACATTCCAGCTCAGGAAATTCGAGAAGTCGGGTACTATGATACACCAGGATTTTCCTTTAATCTTTTCGTATTAGGTGATTATGCATACATGGCGGACGCAAACGGAGGTCTTCGCATAATTGATATATCCAATGCGCGGAGACCAGAGGAGATTGGGCATTTTGAGACTACCAATGCTTATGATATTTTTGTTCGAGAAGTTTCAGATGTTGAGAAATACGCATATTTGGTGGAGGCAGATGAAGAAGAATTGATAGTAATTGACGTTTATTTTCCTGACACACCAAACAGGATAGGCACATGCAATTTTCAGAGGGGTCCTAATGTTTTTGTATCTGGTGATTATGCTTATGTTTTAGGATTTAATACTATCAATATCACCAATCCATCAAATCCTGTCCTTGTGGGTAACTGTAACGTCGGAGGTAGAGACATTGTCATATCAGGTAATTATGCTTATGTAGCCCAAGGCAGGTCAGGATTGCAGGTTGTAGATGTATCCGATCCGAGAAATCCAAACGGGGTGGGCGGACAGCGAACCGAGGATGCAAATGGTGTTTCAATTGTTGAAGATTATGCCTATGTCGCTGATGTAAGATCAGGTCTCATCATTTTTGACATATCCGATCCTGACAACCCTGATGAGATAGGTTCTTGTGAAACACCTGGTGAGTCGCAAGCTGTATCTGTCTCAGGGAATTTCGCGTATGTAGCTGATGAGGATGAGGGATTACGTGTGATTGACATTTCCGATCCAGCAAATCCAGTAGAAGTTGATCATTGCAATACTCCCGGACAGGCATATGGTGTGTTTATAATGGGCAATTATGCCTACATAGCAGACATGGACAGAGGACTTCGCATTATTGATGTGTCATATTATATTAACTTTGATGTTGCACCACAGGATCTTAAACCAGAATTGTTTCAACTACCTGTAGCTTATCCTAACCCGTTTAACTCTTCAATAAATATCTCCTATCAAATACCGGTTCCATCTCCGGTGTTGCTAAGTATCTTTGACCTGTCGGGGCGGGTGGTGGCAACATTGGTCGATGGTGAGCATTTCGCGGGATATTTTACTACGACCTGGAATGGGCAGGCTTTAGCATCCGGTCTCTACTTAGTGAAGATGCAGTCACCCGAATTAAATTTTACTCAGAAAATAATGTTAGTCAGATAAAGGAGGAGAAATAATGAAAAATGCAATCGTTTTATTCACAATCATTTGCATCGTGTTAATAATTAATGCTGATCTCTCAGCTCAAGAAATCCGCGAGGTTGGGTTATGCAATACTCCAGGATTTGCACACGATATTGTTGTGTCAGGGAATTATGCTTGTGTTGCTGATTGGGAAAGTGGCTTGCAGATAATCGATGTTTCCAATCCGAGTCGTCCTCGAATTACTGGATCTTTCAATACACCCGGTGAAGCTCAGGGAGTTCAGGTTCGGGGTGATATTATCTATGTTGCTGACGGAGAGGGTGGTCTCTATTTGTTAGACATATCCGATCCGGAAGGCCCCGATGAAGTTAGTGTATTTAATCCGGAAGGCAGGAGTATCGAGTACATATTCGTATCTGGACGATATGCATATTTGGGTGTGACTTATGAAGATGAAGAGATGGGTTCAATATCTTTTATGAGAGTACTAGACATTTCTGATCCGACCAATCTGGTAAGCAGAAGCAGAACTGCACCAGTTGTTGGGTATCTCCGCGATATCTTTGTTGATGGCAATCTCGCTTATATGGGTTTGGTTGACTGGTTTAATGAAACCAGCGGGGTGTTTATTTATGACATCTCTAATCCAGGACGTATCAGACAGGCTGGTTTATACGAAATCGTGGAGGATGATTTTGATGTGAGGAGCATTTTCGTTTCCGGGGATTGTGCATTTGTTGCGAATGGTGGTCACGGTTTAAGCTTAGTTGATGTATCTGATCCGGAAAATTGCAGTGAACTGGGCTCGTTTGATACTCCCGGAAACGCAAGGGGCGTTTTTTCAGTTGGTGATATTACCTATGTTTCAGTTTACAACAGGAACGCTGAAGTTGGGTCCATTTTAGCTTTAGATACCTCTGATCCGGAAAATCCGGTCGAGTTATGCGCAAGAAATCTTCCAGGAGCAGCAAGAGATGTCTTCCCATCGGGTGATTATATCTATGTCGCGGATGGTTTCAGTGGTCTCTGCATTCTCGAAGGATCGGCATGTATTGGTGTTGAAGCGGATGAAATGGTCTTTGGCGCGGTAAAAGTCAGTGAGAGCCGGGAACTAATGGTGAACATTTCCAACGAAGGATTGACTGCAGACCTTGTTATTTCAGAAGTAACAGTCGATGGTAACTTCTTCACCACGGACTTCGAGGAGGAAATTGCAATCGAAGCTGGTGATACCTATGAGTTGCCAATCATGTTTGTTCCGGGAGAGGATGGCGAACATGAAGCCTGGCTGATGATAACCTCAAATGATCCTGAGAATCAATTGGTAATGGTTGTTCTGACCGGGCAGGGGCACCGCGGGACCATCCATGATACTCCAGGGACGGCATCTGGTGTTTTCGTCTCGGAGAATTGCGCTTATGTAGCCGATGCTGGGAGTGGACTCCGTTTGATAGATGTCTCCGATCCGTTAAATCCGAACGAGCTCGGTGGCTATGATACTCCGGGTGAAGCACTCGATGTTGTAGTCAGAGAGGATTTTGCGTATGTAGCTGATGGTGGGCAAGGCTTGCGTGTAATTGATATCTATGACTCAGAAGAGCTTGTTGAAGCTGGTTTTTATGAACCGCCGGGGATAGTGCGGAGTGTCAAACTCTTGGGGGATTATGCCTATATTGCTGCAGATGCAATAGGTTTGCGGGTGGTTGATGTGTCAAACCCGGAACAGCCGGAAGAGGTCGGGTTTTATGATACTCGCGGACAGGCACATGACGTGGCTCTCTCCGGACCAACTGCATACATAGCAGACGGCAATCGGGGATTGATAATAGTCAACGTGGAAGACCCAGGCAATCCTTCACAAGTCGGTACCTTCGATACAGATGAGACAGCGATTGGAGTTGCTGTGGCTGGTGAACTGGTGTACGTCGCAGATGAGGCAGGTGGTTTGCGGATAATCGATGTTTCCGATCCGGGAACTCCGGTAGAGACAGGTTCCTTTGATACACCAGGGAATGCAATCAGTGTTTTCATTGCAAGGAATCATGCCTTCGTAACTGATGAAGAAAGTGGTCTCTATGTGATCGATATTTCCTCACCGGAAAATCCGGAAGAGTTCGATTCCTATTACACACCGGGATCAGCCAGAGGAGTTTTTGTTTCGGAGAATAATGCGTATGTTGCGGACGCTGAAAACGGGCTTTTTATCCTTGATATTTCAATGTTGGGGATTGAGGATGATGGAAATGGCTCACTCCCGGTTTCGCTACAGCTCTATGCTCCATATCCCAATCCATTTAACTCAACGACAACGATTACCTACGGATTGCCATACTCCTGCAGGATGTTTCTGCAATTATACAATCCAGCCGGTAAGCTGTTAAATACCATATTCGAAGGCTACACCGAAAAAGGATTTTATACTGTAAATCTGTCCGCAAATGATCTGCCCTCAGGTTTCTACTTCGTTCGATTGGCGACACCTGAGCAGGAATTGACACGGAAAATAACAACAATCAGATAAAAGAGAAAACTCATGCATCATTTAATGATCTTAATAGCAATCATCTGCACGGTTTTATTTAATGCGGAGATTCTTGCTCAAGATTGCGAAAACATAGAGTTGGTGAGTTGTGTATCCACCTGTTGGGATTATAACTGGTATCCATCCAGGAACTTAGATATTCAGGGAAATCATGCTTTTATTGCGACCGGTGAAACAGGATTAAAGATATTCGATATATCAGATGCTGAGTTCCCATTACCTATTGGTTGCTATGATGACGATGGAAGATTTGAAGCAGTTAAGATCGTTGATGAAATCGCATACTTGATTTGCAGGATGACCATCGGTGAAGATATTGGAGTATTTTTGCGCCTTCTTGATGTTTCCGATCCGACAGATCTGTCCTTAGTAGGGACGTGTAATATTGGGATATCAAATGATATTCTGAATTCGACCGGAATATCAATATTTGATAATTATGCTTATGTTGCTTTCACTTCCGGTTGGGGTGAGAATGGAGCTTCAGGCACTTTTCAAGTAATTGATATTTCAGATATGACAAGCCCTGAAGTAATCTGGATATACGAAAGGGAGGGCTTCGTACGCAATCTACAGGTAGTCGAAGACAGGGCATTTGTTTTGGGATGTGAAGAAGTGAATGATGTTCCATTCTCAAGTTTGATAGTATTTGATTTATCTGAGCCCGAGAACCCGGATTCTGTTGGAGCTTATACCTGGGAATCTTTCGGAGGGAGTATGGATTTATTTGTGCTGGAGGATTATGTGTATATTTGCTGTGACAATGAAATCCTCATTTTAGATGTTTCAACACCGGGTAACATCGCTGAGGCGGGATCATGTTATTGCGGCTTCGGTGGGGATGGTGATGATTTCAATGGTATTTTTGTAACAAATGGATTCGCATACATTTCAGGTTGTGCCTATAGTGGGAGGAATTATCTTAACCGTGACAGTCAGGCGGGAGAAATATGCATAATTGATATTTCTGACCCAGATAATCCTCAGGATGCGGGTGGATTTACTTACGATGAAATGATACGCTCTGTAATTGTGAGGGATGATTTGGCTTATATAACTGTACCACAGGGATTTGGTATATTCGATGTATCGAATCCGGAAGATAATATGGAGCTATCCACTTTTATATTGCAGGAAAGTGAAAGTGTAATCTCTGTTGGTGAATTTGCATTTATTGAGAATCGTGAAAATGGAATGGTTGTTTTAGACATTCAAGATCCTGAATCAATCATTGTTCACAGTATATATAACGAGTTCAGTTTTATCACATGTCCTGTTATTCAAAGGAGCTTCTTATACTGTGTTTGCTATGATGATCCCAATTTTCGCGTTGTAGACATGTCTGATCCGAGAAATCCAGTTAGTATTGGGGGGAACTACTTCGATTTTCGCGGCAGGATTGAAGACATGGCAATAGATGATAATCATGCATATATTCCTGCCGGATCAAGTCTCTGGATCATCGACATATCAAACCCGGAATCACCTGTTCTTACTGTAGAGTATAATTGTGGATTTCACATAACTGATATACTTGTTTCAGAAGATGTTGGATATATTGGATCATATAATGAAATAATGATTACAGATCTCACGGATAAGTCTAATCCTACCGAAGTTGGTAGCTTTCAACTTGAAATAGGATTCAATATCAAAGATGTTGTTCTTTTCAATGAACTCCTTTATATTACTTATAACATAGATGGCGACGATCCTGCTTTCTTCCTGATCTTAAATGTTTCAGATCCCTCTAATCCGACATTGGCTGGTAGTTTAGATATTCAGAATACAGCTAATAATATC
>CAYLYZ010000111.1:0-19080 GCA_964387885.1 uncultured bacterium
TCAAATGCCATTACTGTTCGACACAAAAGTACTTTTTAACCGGATGAACCTTTTTTATTTGCTGCTGTCGAGAAAAACCTGATTTTATAATTATACAATGTGGACTATCTTTCCATTTGTTACGAAAGTTACCTCTTCTCGCAAGTTTGATAAAACTTGTTAATCCCAAGGTTGTAATTGCAATCAAACCCTGGCAAAAGACTTGGAATTCAGAAATTTGGGTTCCGAAAGATACCTTAAAACGTCCTGCTAGTGAAATAGAATCACCAATAATAAAAGCAGTCTTTAATTTTATAGTTAAGTTCTCTGATATATTTATATCAATTACTGATGAGATACAAGAGGATATGAGATTCTTCAACATTCCTGAAAGGAAAATTTTCAGAATAAATAATGGCGTCAATACTGCAATATTCTGTCCGGTTACTCCAAGTGAAAAGCGGAGTATGAAGAAATATCTTGGATTACCTGATATTGAAATTGTTACATACGTAGGTTTAATGAAACCAGAAAAAGGATTACCTATCTTACTCGAAGCATGGGCGGAAACAGTTATCTCGCAGACTAAGCTCCACTTACTTATTGTAGGTCCAAAACAGCCAATTATTGAATATAAATCTCTCCTTAAGCTTGTAGAAGAACTCAATATTGAGAACAGTGTAACTTTTACCGGATGTAGAGATAATATTTCTGATTATTTAAAAGCTAGCAGTATCTTCGTGTTGCCATCAATTTTGGAGGGATTTTCAAATGCTGTATTAGAGGCAATGAGTTGTGGTCTCCCGGGAGTATTTACAGATATTCCCGGAATACGCACAGCCATAAATCATGGGGTTAACGGTCTGCTTGTGAAACCTGGGAATTCTGAAATGCTAGCAAACGCTATTATATCATTGTTATTGAACAAAGATATGGCGAATAATCTAGGAGAGGAAGCGCGAAAGACAATACTTGAGGAGTTCTCGGTTAATAAAATTGTACAGCAATATATTAATGCATATCATAGCTGTCTGCAACAGAGGGATGCACTTTAGATAATAACACACAACCTGCAATGAGTACCAGGATTCTGTGGGAAACAGAATAGATTTATACGCACTCCAGGTGTATGGATTCTGCCTATCTGCCGTTTAACCTGTAGTGAATGATTACTAGCAATGTTAGCAAAAGGTAATCCGATCACATCTTTTTTAAAAAAAATCCATGGTAAATAGAGTAGATTGACTTGACATATTAACCATCAATAAATACATTTTCATGTTCGGAATCAGTTAAGAATGGTCGTGCGTCCAAACTAAACCATTTTTTCATGTTTAACATCACGAGACCGAACGTATGAGATTTGATATCTATCTCAAGACTGTAACCACTCTCTGCTTGATTTTACTCCTCACAACTCTCTGTGTTGCAGGAAACAACTCCGTAAAAAATCATTTCGATCCCTTTGGTACCGGAGCTGAATATCCGGATTTAGCTGACGGTCGAAAAACACCTGTCCCGGCAATTACCGCCTACCCACTCGGTGAAATGTCTGTTAAACTGGATGGCATTATTGACGATCCTGTCTGGCAATTGGCTGAAACCGCAAAAGGACTCCGGATCTGGAGCCCTAACCGAGGTGATATCCCCTGCCGTGAAACAGCGTTTAAAATCGCCTACGACGACGAAGCAATCTATGTCGCTTTCGCTGCTTATGAAAATGACTTCTCGATGTTAGGTGACCAGCTGACACGTCGCGATAATATCACCGACTCGGATTTCATGGGTATCTATATCGATCCCTATCATGATCACACAACTGCCTATAATTTCATGGTCAGTCCATCAGGGGTACAGGGAGACAGGTATGTATACAACGATGGTAGTATGGACAATGGCTGGGATGCCGTATGGGAAGCAGAAGTTTCCAGAGATGAAAACGGTTGGTATGGTGAGTACAGAATCCCCTACTCTGCGGTAAGATTTAAACACTCAGACAAAATGACGTGGGGATTAAATTTCTACCGATTCATGCATCGCCATGGAGAGGATACCGGTTGGACAGTGTGGGACAAGGAAACTCGCGGATTCGTAAGTCGGTTTGGCGAGCTTCGCGGTTTAGACGGAATTCCGAAAAAACAGACTGTGAAGCTTCTCCCGTATGTTGTACACCGGTCTACCGATCCCTCTGATGGGGACTTCCACAATTTCGACAATTTCGGTCTCGATCTTGCGATGAACGTTACATCCAACCTGACGCTTAACGCTACTTTCCAACCGGATTTCGGGCAGGTTGAAGCAGATCCGGCACTGTTGAATATTTCTCCTTTCGAGACTCATTACCAGGAGAAACGCCCGTTCTTCGTCGAAGGTCAGCAATATTTCTGGCATCCCGATTTCATCCAATTTAATCCACGCAGAATAGGCACCGGAGATATTAATTCACGCATCCGGGCAGCCGGAAAACTGCTTGGAAAAACAGCTAACGGGATTTCAATTGCAGCACTTTATGCTGCCACAGATATCACTGGAGAAGGACAAGCACATAATTTCCTGAAAAGTGGTGACCTGCTATCTCATTTTGCATTTGCGAAATTTGGCAGAGAATTCAAAAATGGAACTCATAAAGTAAACCTTGCCCAGAGTATGGTCATTAAACCCGATGATCGTGATCAATTCGGGAATTTCGCAACACGTGATGGTTACACAACAGGCGCGGATTTTGATATGAATTTTAAGAATCGTGAATACAATTTCCACGGTTCTTTTATTGGATCAATTGTTGATCCGGCTGAGTTAGAAAACGACCCAACCGTAGATCATGAGCCAATCTTTGGAACTGGAGGTAATTTCGAACTGAGACGACTTGGCGGATTGGTAAAAGGTGGGTTATGGGGAAAATGGGAGACTGAAAAACTTGATATTAATGATTTTGGCTACATCGAATCACCCGATGAACTAACTTCCGGTTTCTGGTCAGAATATGATTGGAATCCGAAACCAGGAAACTCCCTTTTCAGAAGCGGAGGTTTTGAACTTTCCTACCGGAACACGCTTTTTTATTCCGGTAATGAAGGTCCAATTGGACCAGATGGGGAGCCAATCTGGCAATATGAAACCGGACATAAACAGTCGAGTGAATTGAACTTGGAAGGCTCCCTTATGTGGAATTCTTTCTGGGATATGTGGGGTGGAATTGGAGGAGAAGGCACCGGAACTTCCAAATATGAAACTCGTTCATTTGAGGGCATACGAGGTCCATTGATCGAGACACAAGCTGCCGTTTGGGCATGGTTCGGCTTCCAGAGCGATTACCGGAAACCTCTAAAATTATCCATCAACTTTAGCAGGTGGTTTGACGAGGCTGATGGTCAGGGTTACGAACTTAAATTGACGGGACGCTTAAATGCAACAAGTGCACAAAGTTATACTTTCAATTTTTCTTACGACCACGACTTCAGCAGTGAACAACACCTCGACAATTTCGCAAATCCCAACTATGGAATTGGTGGAGTTAGTTATCTATTCGCTAAACTCCATCGACAGACACTGAATTTGACGATGCGCGGAAATATCCTTTTCACACGTGACCTGTCACTGCAATTATACCTCCAGCCCTACATGACAACTGGTGACTACCATCAACCAGGTGAATTGAGCAATCCCAATTCATTTGATTTCAACAGTCCTGAGAGTGTCCCCGGTTTCGAATTTGGTGACGAAAACAACTACGATTTCCGCTACACGGCCGTCAACACCAACGTCGTCCTCCGCTACGAATACAACTCCGGCAGCACCTTCTTTTTCGTCTGGAAGCAGGCATATGAGAGTTATTACCGCGGAAACAATGACATAAACTTAGATTTAAGTGACCTGTTTGCCAGTAAACCGGAGAATGTGTTTTTGGCGAAGATGACGTACTGGTTCGAGATTTAAGCTCTCCCACCCCAACGCGGAATAGACAAGCATAAACGACATATTATCAACACTGTAGGGGCACGTCGCCACGTGCCCTTGCTCGATTACCAAAGAAAATAGTTATTGAGGATAAACTGTTTTTCGGGAAAAAGGGCGATTCGTGAATCTCCCGTACGGTGTGGGTGAATGGGGAATATGTGGTTGTTGGAAGAAGAGCACGTGGCGACGTGCCCGTACAAACAGACGGATAGGAATGTCCGTCCTCCTCTGCTCTGGAGGAAAACAGCTAATCGAGCGGTAGCAAAACCCGAATTACCGTCCCCACCCCAGCCTTCGATTCCACAACCATAATCTTCCCCCGATGGATGTCCTCAACAATTCTTCTTGCAAGCGAGAGACCCAGACCCCAACCGCGCTTTTTAGTCGAGTAACCGGGGCGGAATATGTTGCGCCAGTCAGAGCGACTTATACCGCTGCCGTTGTCAATAACATCGAAAGCAACCCTGTTGCCCTTGACACTGCCTCGAACTGTAACTTTCCCACCCTTTCCGTGCAGAGCTTCGACAGCATTGCGAAGCAGGTTCTCTATTACCCAGCCGAATAAATCGGGATTTACCTGCACTGTCATTCCGGTTGGGAAAGCTGAATCAATTTCAACTTCACCTGAAGCCAATTGAGGCAGACGACGACGGATATATGTTACAGCATTCTCAACCAGGGTTTCGACACTGACTTTTAAGAAACCAGCCTTTGATCCTATCCGATTAAATCTCTCTGCAACGGTCTTTAATCGATTAAGATCATTTTGCATTTCTATACTTATGGTGGAAATTTCAGGTCGGTTCTCAGGCTCTTCATCGAGTAATTCAAGCCACCCGTAGAGTGAGGTTAAGGGCGTCCCCAATTGATGAGCTGTTTCACGTGCCATCCCCACCCAGACCGAGCGTTCTTCACTCTTCTTGAGATTGACAAAACCGATGTATCCGATGAGAATCAATCCTCCTACCATAATGAGCTCGATCCAGGGCAGATAACGCAATCTGCGGATTTGATCGGAATCACCATAATAATAAAATTGCGTCAGATCAAATTCATCCAGCACAAGGGGCACAGGGAAATTTCCCTGCCTCGCCCACAATCTCATCAACTCATTTGCCCTTTTGATAGCGTCTTCTTTTGGTAATTCGTCCAGTTCAGGAAGTCCTGACCATGAGGTGGGTTCGTGATCCGCATTGGCGACAATCAGAGGAAAATCTTTTTTCGCCATTTCGTTAAGGTAGATGTCAAGTGCTTCATCACCTTGAATGAAAAGGCTCTTGAACCTCTCGACCTTGAGCGTTACATAGCGACGCGAGTTTGCACGTAATCCGTTTACAATCCAGTTTGTATAAAGCAAAACACCGAGAAGAATTGCCACTCCTGCGACAAACAAGCCCTGCTTGAAACCACTGATTCTCTTGTATGGGTAACGCAAAAATTCTCCTGAAGTGTTGGTTTAAATGTTGATTATCAACTAATTACTCGGTACATGATACTCTCCTCATGGTTCATCTTTCACGCACGGACGCGTGACCTACTGTTTTTTCGCCACAACCAGCAATGATCCACCCTTCGGTTGCTCACCGGGCACCATATCGAGCAGCATTGCAGCTACCGCAATCGGAATTGCCGGTAACATATAAATTGCTACCGGAATTATCATCAACGGGCTAAGCCCAAGCATACTCATCGGAATTCGCTGGAGTAACTGCCAGGCTATCTTGCCAAAAAAACCATAGCCATGCACTATTCGCTCAATCTCAAAACCTACCGATTCGAGACGTTCCTGCGCCTGTCTATCTGAATAGCCATCCCGGAAATGCTCGTCCACCGTCCATTCGTGGTCATCTACCTCACGTTCAGCATGAGAATGCTCGACCTCTTCCTCGTTCACAATACGAGGAGTGTGAATTATCACCCTCCCCCCTGGTTTCAAAATACGGTGAAATCCATGAAAAGTTGAAACATCATCCTCAATGTGTTCCATAACATCTACTGACAGTATCAGGTCAAAATTATCTTCTCCAACAGGCAGTGCCTGTACATCACCGATCACAAACCTCGTCTTTGGGTGCACCTTTCGGAAATATTTTTCATTTCCATATAAGTGTTTTCTGTCTATCTCAAGTCCAACCAGATCGGCATCGGAATATATCCGCATCATTCGGTCAGAATACTGACCGAAACCCATACCGGCATCCAGAATTTTTGGAGCGTTTCCAAGGTGTTTAAGCAATCTCCAGAGTTCCCGTCTCACATACCAGGCACGTAGAAAGATCGTTTCAAGTACAAGATGAAAAAACCGCCTTAATGTATTACTGCTACCCAGCATTTTTGCAAGTTTAAATTTTACCGGATCATATTCCAAGTGTATTCCCTCAAGTTTTCATGTAGGGGCGAATAATTATTCGCCCTTTTCATTCACCTGTAACAGGTTTTCTTTTTCTCACCAGCCATATTACGAAACTCCCCATTAAACAGAGTAGCGTAATCAATGATATCCAAAGCCCTGTGTAAAACCATACTGGTCTGAATCGGAATGTGACATTGTGGTCACCTGCAGGGATTGCAATTGCCCGTAACACTCCATCAGCACGAATGATCTCGGTTTCTTTCCCATCAATTCTGGCTTTCCAACCGGATGGATAATAAGTGTCCGCAAGTATGAGCAATTTCGGAACGTCCGTTACAACCTGTATATCAATCTCTTCTGGTTTGTAAACGAGTATTTTCGCAGAGGAGTTCCCTCCAACCTGCGGTTTCAGATCAGGCTCCTTTTCCAGTAGGACTTCAACAGCCGGATTCCAATGTCCACGCATCATCTCGGTGAGAGTAGCATCAAAGTCCTCAATTATCCTATATTTTCCGACAAGTCTCGCTCGTGCTAATTCACCCGGATTGCGGTACAGAAACGCCCCACCCCCTGCTCTGGCTTCGCGTGGCATAAGTTCAAGCCGATATTCCTTTACAGGTCTTACGGGATCCGGCATTCCCTGTTTGCTCATCTCTGCAAATGCTGTTTCAAGTGGAATTGTGGTCAGAATGTACCGGACATTAAGCGCATCGAGCAACTGAGGTCTTGTCATCAATAACTGCCAGCTGTAAGGTGCATTTTCGTCTAAAGCTGATACAGTCATTAGTTTTTGGTACGGTGCCGGTTTGGCTCCGAAATATCCGGTCGTAGACTCAATATCAAAGTAAGAGAGCCAATTTGCTGGATTTGCATTGGAACGAACACCCAGTTTACGTTGCCAATACATAGAGGGATAGCTCTTATCCAATGCATGAACCCGGAATTTATCTTTATCCTTTGAGAGCCTTTTAGCGACACCTTCAGGTTTTAGCAGAGCCTCCTGCTGACGCAGTGAGTGAAAACTAACTAACTTATAATTAATCGGTATCAGATCGATGAGGAAGATAATAATTATGATGCCTGTCACTGCCCACCAGGAGATTTTTTTGCTCAACGCTAACGCTGCTCCCGCACAGAGGATAGCCATAAGCAGCATGACTCGACCCATATCTGCGCGAGCTATTGGTTCGGCAAGATTTAGAACTTTTTCGTGCAAACCTGGCTGTACTATTTCGGCATAAAATTGATAGAATCCACCAAAAAATCCCGGCATTGCGAATGTCACAAATGCTTTAAGAACGGCTATTCCCGCCAATGCATAAAGAACTTTTATCAATTTCGGATTAGCTTCACCTTTCCGGGTTCTGTCAATCAAGGCCTGCAAGCCCATTCCTGCTAAGACAACAGCTGCAAGTAAAAGCAGGACCTGCCCCATAACCGGAGCCCTGAATTTATTAAACAACGGTAAGTAATGGAAAAATGGTCCATACAATATAGGCAGATATTTACCGAAAGATAAAATCCACGCGCTAACACCCAGTGTCAATGGAAAACCCCAGCGACCGCGACCGACTGTGGCAAGAGCAAATGCAAACAGAAGCACTATAACTATCCCGAAATACATCGGGTTCTGAGTGAAAGACTGCCCTGCAGGGGTACCAACAGTTCCCCAATAAGTACCTCCCGCAAAACCAAACCAGCTTGGAAACAGATAGGTTATCGATTCAAGCGGGTGAAATGACCAACCCGTTGCGTAAGACCAATCAACTCCGCCACCTGCAACTCCGGAAGCTCCCGCTCCCCGGATTGAATATCGGGCATAATCTAAAACCGACATCCAGAGAACAGCAGAAACTGCAAGGGAGATGACCATCGATCCTATCCATAATCCCCCTGTCTTTGCCCAGGTCTTTATCTCACCTTTACGGAATGCATCTATCCCATAATACACGAGATAAAGAGCCATCAGCATTCCACCATAAGCAGCAACCTGCGGGTGTAGTGAGAGAATTTCCACCGCAAAAACACCTCCAAGTGCAGCAGCTCTCCCCGGAGTTGGCTTTAACCTCAATCGGTCTGTTAACAGCCAGATCAACGGAAGGTACACAATCCCCATTAACTTTGAACCGTGAGCAACATCAACTAAAACGATTAGTTGAGGCGAGAACATGTAAGCTGCACCAACAAGCCAGCTCGCTATTCTGCCACATTTGAAATGTCGGGCAAGTAAAAAAGCAAAAAATCCTGCCATGAGGTAATGGAATAGCCAGACCCTGTAATGACCAAAACCAAAAATATAGCTGAAAGCCCTGATGAAATACTCCGGTGGATATGTGAACAAAGCATACTGCAATCCGGCAAACATTGGTAATCCGCAAAACAGGGTTGGATTCCATAAGGGGAAATGAAAGCTCTTAATTGCTTCCTCTCCCATTTTGTTCATTCCAGATACTGCCATCATATCCGGTGCGGGAGTAAGTCCTTTATTTTGGAACACTACCGGTGCAAAAAATATTACAAGCAGGATATAAAGCCCCAAAAGGGCGAGAATCGTTCCCCGATTTCTGTTCCAAAATGAATCCGAGCTCTTTTCAGGTTGAATCATGCGAGGTTTTTGTGGGGTTTTGCCTGCTTTTTTATCCGAATGTTTCTTTGCCATATTTCTTAGAGTTTGGTGGAAAATTAATCTTTGAAAGAATATAGTCATCTACAGGCATGAATGCAATGCGATAACTGCAATAAGATGGTTGCTTAATCGCTTCTATGATTGTATATTGGATATTGACTAATTGGATAATTTTTACCAGATAAATGCGGGAGACCCTCATGGTTCAGAAAGAACTTTGGAATAAGCTGAAACAACGTTTAAAAGAGGTATCAATAGCTGCGGCTGATTTTACTGAAGAGCAAGCTCTGATTGGCAAATTAAAGTTCGAAATATTAACACTTAAACGAAAAGTAGACAAACTACATTCGAATCTTGGTGTCCATATTTGTGAAATGTCGAAGATAAATCCACAACCTCAAGCATTCGAGGATGCCGATGTAATTCATTATATCAGTGAAATAGGTGACCTCGAAAAACAGATCGAAGCTAAACGTAGTGAGATTACCGAGGTTGCAGATCACTTCCGGACTAAATCAGCTGAAAGTAAATCTCCCGATACGAGCACAGACACAACGGATATTCCTCCGTATACCCCACCATTTGAACCTCCCGTTGAGCCTGAACCCCCTGTCGAAGCAGAGGAAAAAGCCAAAAAAGCTAAACCTGAAGAAACTCCAAAAAAGAAACCAAGAAAACCAAGAAAGGCTGCGACAAAGAAAAAAACAACAACTGCAAAGAAAACAACAGCGACCAAAAAAGCAGCACCCAAGAAACCAAAAGGCAGACCACCAAAGGAAAAAACAACCAAATAAATCAACGACGATTTAATACGAGAATTGCATCATCCCGGTGTCGTTGAGCCGGGATTATAATTTTTTATTGAATATTACAATCCATATTCTGGGCTTGACATAGTTGTCCTTAACTGATTACGAGATAGGCAAAAGCTCTCTATCTATCGCGCAACATCAAAAACTGCCTATCATGCTGTTATCACAGCATTTCCAGTAATAATCGAATTTGTTTTAGTATTTTACTCCTCGGAGGTTTTGATGTTTAGTAGACAAGTACTTTTTATTACAGTTATTTCATTTCTGTTCACATTTGGGGTATTTCCAGCCTTTGCAGACATCACAGTCGATCCCCATGGTTTTGCAGTTTCTACGATTGATGAAATCGTAGAGCTTGAGATTACACTTCTGAACACCGGTGATGACCCGGTGATTTACTCTCTCAGTACTGAATTTATCGAAGATGAAGATGAAGAAGAAAGGCAGGGACCTCGTCGTGATGACCTTGGTGATGTAATAGAGGAATTTAATGTGCCTGGAGAAGGAGCATGGTGGACAGGCCTTTGCTCTGATGGTGACTTAATTTATGCTTATACGCATAACAACTACCACAATGGTAATATGGTGGTTGCCTTTAATCCTGAAAATGGTGAAATGGAAGATCTGTTCAACGCCGGTATAAGTGGAACCACAGGGATGACCTATGCCGATGGAGAAATTTGGGTTGCCCATCGTCAGGAAAATGATATTAAAAGATATGACATGGAGGGTAATCGACTTGGAGTTATCCGTATGCCTTCGGACGCCGCTGTTGGAATTGCCTTTGATGGTGAAAACTGCTGGTGTACAATGCTCCCTACTCGAAATTATGTCATGCTGATCAGTCCTGAAGGGGAAGATTTACGTCGAGTTGCTATAGGACAATATACCGACGGGTGGTCAACAATGGAGTGGGTTCCGGATCATCCAGATGGAGAAATGTGGTTCCGTGATCATGGTAGAAATATTTACCAGCTAAACGTAGATGAAGATCAGGCCGAAATCATTCAGACTCTCAATCTTCAAGCCGGAAACGACTTTGGAATCACCCACGATGGTGAAAATCTCTGGTACAATATCGCGGGTCAAAATCGCTGGTTTATGGTGGATGATAATGTTGCTGAGATGCGTCTCGTAAACCTTGAACCCAGAGAAGGTGAAATTGCAGGAAATGAAGAAGCAATCTTTGGCGTTAGTGTCACACCTGAAGGTTATGAAGGTGGATTCTATAATATTTATATAGAAATCGAGTTGGAATTTCCTGATGAGAGTGTTGAAATTATCGAGATTGCATCGATTGTTTCAATTGATTCTCCAGTAGCAGAAATTACCTGTGCTGTGAGTGATGCGGCAACTAATGAGTCAGTAGAAGGCGTAACTTCTGAACTATATAACTATGCAATGACACGGTTTACAGATGAAGATGGGTTATGTATATTTGAAAATCTGCCGCCGGAAGAATTTGGCTTCCTGTTTACCGCCCCCGATTACCTCCCTCTCGAAGGAAACCTCCAGGTGGACGGTGAAGGAGAGATTCAGTTTGATGTTGAACTGCTTCATTCTCAGTGCAATCTGGATTTAGAAGATATTATCGACGAACTTGATCCCGGAGATCAGTCACAGACAAACCTGATAGTTACCAATGATGGCAACGGACCCCTTACCTTCTCAACTGAAAAAAGATTGCTTGGGGATGCAAATGCCGATCCCTGGGAACTTCGTGTAGGTGTTCCCGCTGGTGTTGTCGCTGAAGATTCTCGAATTCAAGGTGCCGTATTTGATGGTGACAATTTCTACCTCTCAGGTGCAAACAATCGAGATCCTTTGATTTATGTTCTAAACAGAGACCAGGAACTTATCAATCAGTTCGGACAACTTGGAGAGGGTCGATACGGATATAAAGACTTAGCCTTTGATGGCGAAGCAATCTGGGGTTCCGGTGAACGGGTAATTTATGGTTTCAATCGTGATGGTGAGGAGGTTACATCTTTCGACAGTGGGATTTCACCCTGTAATAACCTCGCGTGGGATTCTGACAGAGAAATACTCTGGGGTTCCGGAACAACTACAGACATTATCGGATTTGACCGCGATGGTAATCAGGTCGCAGAAATCAGTAGACATAATTATCGAGTTTATGGATTGGCATACTGGCCCGATGATCCCGATGGCTACCAGCTGTATATCTTCCACAAGATAAACGAAGTTGGTGATTTGATGATTGCCAAAATCGACATCGAAAATGATCGGGCAATGGATGTTGTGAACCTCGAACATGAGCTCGGAGGCGTTGCCCAGGGTTGCTTCATAACAAACCAATATGATATTTACAGTTGGGTATTCATGGGAGTTGCCAATAGCGGTGCCGAAGACCGAATTGACATTTGGCAGGTTGATGCCCGGAAAGACTGGATGGTTATAGAACCAACCGAAGGGATAATTGAAGCAGAAGAGCGACAAGAATTTGTTGTAACTCTGGATGCAACCGGTTTACCTGAAGCCCCCTTTGAGGGAGAAATCGTGTTCATCCATGATGGTGTCGGTGGTGAAACTCATCTGCCAATTACCCTGCAGGTAGGAGAAGGTCAGGGTGGTGGACCTGAAGACATGGTGTTGGAGCTGGCAAACGGTTGGAACATGGTATCTTCTTTTGTTCAACCTGAACAGGATGATATCGTCGAAATCATGGTTGATCTGGTTGAAGCTGGAACCCTGATAATGGTAAAGAACGGCAATGGACAATTCTACAATCCACAATTTAACTTTAATAATATTCCCGGATGGATGGTAGATGAAGGTTATATGATGAAAATGGATGGCGCTGATGAACTTACCCTTACCGGTGAAGCAGTTGCCTGGAATCAACCAATTGCACTCGATGCCGGCTGGCAGATAATTAGTTACTATCCTCGAGAAGGTGTTGATGCAATCCTTGCACTTTCCGGTATTGTTGATGTATTGCTGATGGCAAAAGATGGAGCCGGACGTTTTTACAGTCCAGCTTTCGAGTTCAGCAACATGGGTGATATGATTCCGGGACAAGGGTACCTTGTGAAGATGGATGAGGATGCCGAGTTGGTTTACACTGTCGAAGAAGAGGTTGCAGCAGAGTCCACACCGTTCTTACAACCGAATATTCTGCCAATTCACCCGAATACCGGAGAGAATATGAGCCTGCTGGTCTTAACTGACATTTCCGAAGGTGAGTTGGGTGTTTACATCAACAAACAACTCGTCGGTTCAGGTGTAATTCAGGACGGAAGGTGCGGTATTGCTGTTTGGGGTGATGATGTCACTACTCAAGATAAAGACGGAGCTCATAGTGGAGAAACACTGGAAATCCTGTATCATAATGGGAGTGGATTACGCTCAGTTTTATCCGAAATAACTTTCGGCGAAAAAACTTATGAAGCAAATGGTTTTCAGGTTGCCCGTGTTCTTGATATCAATGAATTACCCGATCAATTTGGGATTATTAACGCCTACCCGAATCCTTTTAACAGTAGTACAACGATTTCATACAACCTTCTTGAAGGATCGGAAATCAGTCTTGGAATATATGATTTAACCGGACGAGAGGTTATCGAACTAAATTCCGGATTTGAGAAGCCCGGACTGCATTCGGTAACAATTGATGGGGCATCGCTATCAAGTGGTGTTTATATCGTTCAACTCCAAACTGACAGAGCTGCTTCAAAACAAAAAATCACCTTAGTAAGATAGTATTATTCACACGCGAGATTCCCCGGGAGCAATCTCGGGGAAATTGCAATTCAGACACTGAGTCTCCAGACCTGCGGATACAAGTTTGGTATGAAGAGAAAGAAAAGGGAGTTCAAAATGTCGAAATTAAGAACGATTTTTCCGGTTATAGCGATAATATCGCTTCTAATAATAGTTTATCCTGCCCCGGCACAGGTTTCGATTTCACCTATAGGCTTTGGCGCATCTTTGGAAGTAAATTCTGAAGCCAATGCCGAAATGATTCTGATAAATGATGGTGATAATCCTGTACCATTCGAAATAAGTTACGACTTGATCGAAGATGATGAAGAACGACAACGGGGACCTCGGCGCGACGATCTTGGAGAGGAAGTTGGGGAACTCCAGATTCAAGGTGGTTCTTGGTTTGGACTTACCTGGGATGGTGAATGGATGTGGGGGATCACATACTCTGACAGCCGAGTTGTTGCTTTGGATATGGATAATGAAGTCCGGGCAGAATTCCGCGCGCAGCACCAAAGCTGTACAGGATTAACCTGGGACGGTGAAGCCTTCTGGACAGCCGGACCCGGTCAATTGTTGGTCAGGTTTGATAGAGAAGGTAACACAATTGACCAGATAAATGTCCAGGGTAACCTGCCGCGAGGAGTAACCTGGGATGGCGAAGCTCTCTGGTATACCAACCTCTCCGGTGACCGGGTTATGCAGAGGGTAAGTGTTGAAGGCGAACTCCTCCGCAATATTAATGTCGGAGGCATAAACAACACTCGTCTGTCTGTCGTATGGGTAGAGGGACATAGAGAAGGACACCTCTGGGCGCATCATACCGACGGTCCTTTGTATCAACTTAACGTGGAAGAGGACAATCCCGAAGTAATTCAGCAGATTCAGTTACATCAGGGTGGTAATGAATGGGGAATCGATCACGATGGTGAACACCTCTGGTATACTACCGATAATAGATGGGTGCAATTCGATGACAATGTTGCAGAATTCTTCATGTTGGCATTTGAACCATTTGAAGGTGAAATTCCCGCGGGAGAAGATATCCCGATTGAGATCTTTATCACAACAGATGGGGTTGAGGCAGGAGTCTATAATATCCTTGTTGAAATAGAGCTTGAAGAGGATATAATCGAGTTTACTGCAATAATTACAGTTGATTCGCCCTCTGCAACTATTCTTTGTGCTGTCACCGATGCTGCCACCGAAGAATCTGTCCCGGGAGTGACTGTTGATCTATATCAGTATATCTACACCAGGTTTACAAATAATGCAGGGAGATGCCAATTCGAAGAACTTCCGGTAGGTGAATATGAGTTTACTTTCACCGCAACTGATTACCTGCCACTGAATGAACCTTATCAGATTGACGGTGAAGGCGAATTAGAACTTAACGTCGAATTACTTCACTCTCAATGCAATCTGGATGTTGAAGAAATCGTCGACGAACTCGATGGTGGAGCTCAATCTGAAACGGTTGTAACAGTGACAAACGACGGCAACGGACCTCTCACTTATGCAACTGATCGAAGATTAATCGGAGATGCAAACGCCGATCCCTGGGAGTTGAGAGTTGGTGTTCCCGCCGGAGTTATTACACAGGATTCACGGATTCAGGGTGCGGTATTTGATGGTGATCAGTTTTATGTATCGGGAGCACGTAACCGGGAACCGGTTATTTATGTACTGAACCGGGATCAGGAGCTTGTAAACCAGTTTGATCAACTCGGAGAGGGTCGATATGGTTACAAGGATCTCGCCTGGGATGGTGAACTGATCTGGGGATCGGGAGAACGGGCAATTTATGGTTTCAATCCGGATGGTGAAGAAGTAATCTCTTTCGACAGCGGTATATCACCCTGTAATAACCTCGCCTGGGACTCGGATAGAGATATACTCTGGGGTTCAGGTACAACCACCGATATCTTCGGTTATGATCGTGATGGGAACCAGGTTGCTGAAATCAGCAGGCACGATTTGCGTGTTTACGGCTTGGCATATTGGCCTGATGATCCGGATGGTTATCAGCTATATGTTTTCCATAAGATTAACGAAGTTGGCGATTTGATGATTGCCAAAATTGATATCGAAAACGATCAGGTCATGGACGTCGTGAACCTCCAACACGACGTAGGAGGTGTAGCACAGGGATGCTTCATAACTAACCAGTATGATATTTACAGTTGGGTGTTTATGGGGGTTGCCAACAATGGTGCTGAAGACCGCATCGATATCTGGCAGATAGATGCCCGGAAAGACTGGATGGGTATAGATCCCACCGAAGGTGTAATCGTAGCTGGTGAACAGCAGGAATTTGTCGTAACTCTCGACGCAACCGGTTTGCCTGAAGCTCCATTTGAGGGAGAGATAGTATTTATCCATGACGGAGTGGGCGCAGAAACCCATCTGCCAATAACACTGCAAGTCGGCGAAGGTGGTGGTGACGGTCCGGAAGATATGGTACTCGACCTCGCAAATGGTTGGAACATGGTTTCTGCCTATGTTCAACCGGATCCTGATGATATTGTTGAAATAATGGCAGACCTGATCGATGCGGGAACATTGATTATGGTTAAGAATGGCAGCGGACAATTCTACAATCCCCAGTTTAATTTTAACAACATTCCCGGTTGGATGGTAGATGAGGGCTATATGATGAAAATGGATGGTGCAGATGAACTTACACTTACCGGTGAAGCTGTTGCCTGGAACGATCCAATTGCCCTGAATGCCGGCTGGCAGATAATCAGTTTTTATCCTCGAGAAGGAGTTGAGGCTATCCTGGCACTTTCCGGTATTGTTGATGTATTATTGATGGCAAAAGACGGAGCCGGACGATTCTACAGCCCGGCTTTCGGATTCAGCAATATGGGTGACATGATTCCGGGACAGGGTTATCTCCTGAAGATGGATGAGGATGCCGAGTTGGTTTACACTGTTGAGGAGGAAGTTGCTGCTGAGTCCACACCGTTCAGACTTCCAAGTCTCCTGCCAATCCATCCGAATACCGGTGAAAATATGAGCCTGTTAGTTTTAACTGATATCACCGAAGGTGATCTTGGTGTTTATACAAATGGTCAACTTGTCGGCTCAGGTGTAATTCAGAATGGTGAATGCGGTATTGCAGTCTGGGGTGATGATCTAACAACGCCTGTTAAAGATGGCGCTTCCGGAAGTGAAGAATTCAGCTTGAAACTCTTCAATTCGACCGGGAATAAAGAAGTCAAATTTGAGAAGATCAAGGGTGATGGACATTACACGACAAATGATTTCCAGGTGGTTCGTCTTACCGACTTGAGTAATGCGCCCGACAGGTTTGGCATTGTCTCCGCCTATCCAAATCCATTTAACAGCAAATCCGTTATTGAGTATAATCTTCCTGAAGCCAGCAACATAAGTCTATCTCTCTTTGACTTAAATGGCAGGTTGATTTTAGAATTAGCTGAAGGCTATACCCAGGCAGGTCAATATTCTGTTGTTATAAATGGAGATGATCTTGCGAGTGGAATCTATATGGTTCAGCTGAGGTATGGAAAATCCAGATCCAAACAAAAATTAACACTACTTAAATAAAGGCTGTAGGGATTTTCCTGAACAGATTGAGGACATCTGTTGCTTAAAAGTATTTATGAGGTAATTTTCTTTTTTCGCATAGGGGCTGATCTCCGATCGGAGATCAGCCCCTGCGCGATATTGCTTTTAAGAGATGTTATAGAGGGAAATTCAAAAGTTTGGATACACTGAAAAGAGTTTAAGTCAGGAGAGATTTATCATGAGCGGAAAATCGGTTCTAATTCAAGTTTTAGTCGGATTACTGATTCTATCTTTTAATCCGGTTAACGCTGAGGTCACCGCCGATCCTTATGGCGTAATGACTTCAGTGGAAAATAATGACACTCTGGAAGTTGAGGTAATCCTCAGCAATGATGCTGATGTTGAGATACCCTTCACTGTTAATTTTGAGAAACCACCTGAAGGGGAAGGTCAGCAAAGAGGACCGCGACGTGATGAAGTCGATCTTGATGGGATGATGTTTGCCGTATTTCAAGTCCAGCAAGCATATGCCTGGTTGGCCGAATCAATGGTAGGGAGAGTTGTGGATGACGGGCAGCTCGATGACTATAGAAACGCAAATGACTGGAACGAAGTCGAATTCGAAGACTATAACGTTATCGTCCTCGCTGCAGGTCAGAGGCAGAATTTTACCCAGCAGTACAATAACAATTTAGAGCGATTATGTGAATATATTGATGGTGGTGGAGCAGCCTACTTCGAAACTCACGATCCAAATTCACCGATTCACAGCCCTGGAGATATTGTTAATAACATCCAGCATCGCACCGAAAATGGGACTCTGATTGTTAGCCCCGATCCCGATGATGACAACTATAGTCTGTTCGCCGAAATCTGTCATGAATCCCAGGAAAATAATTGGAATGAGGGCGAGGCGATTGAGGGAAATGCATGGCTCCATTCCGCGTACAACGAGAACCAGTTTGCTGAAGGTGTTGAAGAAGGAACCCTTGAATGGTATCAGGTGCTCGCAAATGCATCGAATGGTCAACCGGGAGCTATTGCTTACGGTTACGGTAGAGGAGCCGTGCTGGTATTGGGACATCCGACTGGTCACACCTGGGAGAACTGGACTCAAGATGGTATGTGGGGTTCAATTGCTGGTGAAATTCTATTCTACCTGACTGAAATGGCTGGTCCAAAGTGGCTGATGACTGATCCCGAAGAGGGTGTAATCGGTCCTGAAGACTCATTTGCCGTAAACCTTCTCTTTACTCCAGTAGATCTGGAAGGTGGAGTATATGAGTTGCGAGTCGTATTCGAGATGGAAGAAAGTCTGCTCGAAATGTCTGCTGTAATGTCTGTGGAAACACCGGTTGCAAGTATTACCGGTACTGTGATTGATGAAGAAACAAACGAGCCTGTCGAGGGCGTCAATATTGATCTGCATAACTATGCGTTACTCAGAATCAGTGATGAAGAAGGATCGTGGGAAGTTGGCGATATGTTACCGTTAGAGCACACTTTTACATTCACAGCAGATGACTATCTGCCCGAAACTCATGTTGTCGACCTTGGTGAAGATGACATCGAACTAAACGTAAGTCTTCGTCATTCGGAACTAGCTCTTGATCCGGAAGAGATCGCCATTGAATTAGCACCAGATGATAGCCAAGAATTAAACGTCACCGGAACTAACGCCGGTAACGGACCTTTGACATACACAACCGACCGCAGATTACTCGGTGACGCAAACGCCGAACCTTGGGAACACCGGGTCGGAGTTCCAGCCGGAGTGATTGCGGAGGATTCACGTATTCAGGGTGCTGTATTTGTCAATGATCATTTCTATGCTTCCGGAGCCAACAATAGAGAACCCCTGATTCATGTGTTTAATCGCGACCAGGAACTTGTAAACCAGTATGCCCAGCTTGGTGAAAGTCGATATGGTTATAAAGACCTTGCCTCCGATGGAGAAATAATCTGGGGATCAGGCGAGCGAACTGTCTATGGCTTCAATACGGATGGTGAAGAAGTTATGTCCTTCGACAGCGGAATCTCACCCTGTAATAACCTCGCATGGGATCCTGACAGGGAGATTTTATGGGTTTCAG
>CAYLYZ010000112.1:0-19010 GCA_964387885.1 uncultured bacterium
GTCTTTATAGCTGACGAATATGGTGGACTGAGGGTGATCTCGATCTTTGATCCGGAAAATCCTGATGAAGCAGGATACTTTGATGCAATAGGGTATGTTGCCGGAGTTTTCATTAGAGGAACCTACGCCTATGTTACAAATAGCATGGATTTTGGTGGATTTTGGGTGCTCGATATATCCGAACCGGGAAATCCGGTTGAAGTCGGCTCATACCGCATGCGTGGCAATTTTAGAAAAGTAATGGTCTCAGGCGACTATGCCTATATTTCTGGTTGGGAGGGAGGTCTGAAGGTGATGGATATCTCTGATCCTGAGAATCCGGAATTGTTGGGTTCCTACAACATAGCACAAGCCATAGATGTATTCATCAGAGGTGACTACGACTATCTGACTAGTTGTCAAGACGAAGACGGTGGTTTGAGGGTGATCGACGTTTCTGATCCTGCAAATCCAACTGAAATCGGTAAATTCGAAACACAGCGTGAACCATATGATGTTTTTGTATCAGGGAATTATGCCTATGTGAATGATCACTATAATGGTTTATACATATTGGATGTATCGACATTGTCGATTGAGGTCCCGGACATTTCAATCCATCCTCTCGCAATGAACCTTGGAGTGTGTGGACCCGAAGAGAGTATTGAGGGAAGACTTACCGTTCGCAATCTTGGTAACGATGATTTGACCGTTATGGACATCATAACCGAAGGAAATTCGTTTAGTGTAGAGTTTGAGAATGAATTCATAATCGAACCGGGGGACTTTGCTGAGGTGACAGTGACTTTCACCCCGGAGGTAGTTGGTCGTCAATCAGGAAATTTAACATTATGCTCTGATGATCCGAATGAAGAAGAAATGTTCGTCTCATTAGTCGGATGGGGTGAAGCAGAGATTAATGAGGTTGGATTTATTAACACTCCACACTATGCTTGCGATGTCCATGTTATTGATAACTTTGCCTATGTAGCTGACTACAATGGAGGTCTACGCATTATTGACATTAACGATCCTGAAAATCCGGATGAGGTCGGCTTTTGCAACGCCCCAAATCAAGCTATTAGTACTTTCATATCAAATGGTTTCGCTTATGTAGCAAACGGGCACAATGGTCTTTATGTGATTGATGTGTCTGATCCAGAAAACCCATTCGAGGTTGGTCGATATGCTACACAGGACAATGCAAAGGGCATTTTTGTTTCTGGAGACTATGTTTACGTTGCAGATGAGCATGGAGGTTTAAGAATATTCTCCGTAATTGATCCTGAAAATCTCGAGGAGATTGGATTTTGCAACAGGAACTTTAATATTAATGCAGTTTTCGTCTCCGGTACGTTTGCTTATTTAGCAGACTGGCTTGGTTATCTAAGAGTGATTGACGTTTCAGATCCGGTAAATCCGAACGAAGTAGGTATCTACAACACTCATGGTGAGTCCTTCGGTGTTTTTGTCTCCGGTACTCTCGCATATCTGGCTGACGGTCCAAGAGGCTTGCGAGTGATCGATGTATCTGATCCTGAAAATCCGGATGAGGTTGGATTTTGCGACACACCGGGTAGTGCACAAAGCGTTTTCCCATCAGGCGACTATGCCTATTTAGCTGATGGTAGAGAGGGTTTGAGGATGATCGACATCTCAGATCCTCAGAACCCGGTTGAGGTTGGAAACTGTGATACACCTGACCATGCAGGGGGAGTCCGTGTGTTGGCAAGTTATGCATTTCTAGCTGATGCAGGAAGTGGATTCCGCATTCTGGAAATATTCGGTCTGCCTCCTGAAGGTCCAGATATTGCCTATGAGCCTGACGAGCTTGATTTCGGCAATGTTCAGGTAAGAGAGAGTAGAAATTTAACACTAACTTTACTCAGTCAAGGAGACGAGGATCTAATCATAGGCGAAATCGATGTAGAAGGGAACTGTTTTAATGTTGACTTTGAAGGTGAGTTGGTCCTTCCGGTGGGTGAGAATGTCGAATTACAGGTAGTTTTTGCTCCGGAAGCAATCGGAGAAATGCAGGGCAGATTGATTATCACTTCCAACGATCCCAATAGAGGATTAGTCACCGTTGATCTTGTCGGAGTTGGTGTGATATTCCCCGAAATCGCGACTGATCCGCCAGATGACGAAGAAATCTCTGCGGTTGTCGGATTTGGTGAAGATCCAGCAGAGCGAATTCTAACCATCGTTAATACTGCCGTCGAAGAAGCACTCGACCTGGAATTTGTCATCACCCATCAAGTAGTTGAACAGGAGCGCGATCGCGGAGACATTCCCAGTCGGAATGTTCGCGGTGTGGATAACAGGATCGGTCCTCACCGCGATCGGGCAGGGGAGGTCATCACGACCTATAACATCCCTTACCAATTCACCTCCGATCTTGCCTGGGATGGTGAGCTGATGTGGGGCTCCTGCAACCAACGGAGGCTTATTGCAATTGATCCCGAAAATGGTGAAGTGGAATACGATTTAAGTATGCCAGATGGGAGGATAACCTTCGATGGTGAGAACTTGTGGATTGTTTCGGATGGGGGAGTTGTGCGGATTCTTGACAGGAATGGAGATATTATTGATGAGTTTAATGTACCGATAACACAACCTGGCGGCATGGCTTCTGACCGAGAGGACTATGTATTTATCTCCAAGTGGGATGATTGGGATTACCGCATTTTCGTTTACTCAATTGAAACTCACGAATTTGTAACGGTATTCGATTACATTCATACAACTCGTGAAGTGGTTGGCAGCCTTGCCTGGGGCGCGGAACATCAGAATGGGAACTTGTGGGTTATGGGCTCAGATCACGTCTATCAACTCTCTCTTGATGAAGATTGGAACGCTGAACTTGTCAGCGATTTTGAGTGGGACACTGAGGGCAATCGTGCTGTTGGTCTGGTGCATGACGGTGTTAACCTCTGGCATGGGATGTGGGAGGAGAGTCGGTGGTACGTGCAGGATGACGGTATTGCAGAGGGGATGGAGTGGTTAACCATTGACCCTGTGCGTGGAAGCGTCCCGCCTGGTGAGGAGATTGGCGTTACACTGACCTTTGACCCGGAAGGTTTGGAGACAGGCACAGATTACTACGGCGATCTATTGATCGAATCCAATGATCCGGAAAATCCGTTTGTAACGGTTCATCTTCGCTTTCATATAATTAATGAGGAGCCTGGTCCTTCAGCCGCCATTCAGGTTCGCGCTGAACCAAATCGAATTAACATTAATGATCCGGATGCTTTCTCAATCATAACTGCGACCGTAACAGACATTGATGATAATCCGGTCGGTGAAGGTATTCGGGTTTCTTTTCAAACTACATTTGGAGCGATCACACCCAACGATGATACTGATGCAAATGGAGAAGCGCTCGCCAGATTGATACCTATTGAGGAGGGAGGAGGAATTGCCCTTGTAACGGTCTCAGTTCAGGGTCCTGAAGAATTAATCCAGAGAATGGTTGCTGTAACTTTCTTCGAAGGAGAGCCCGTGGAACGAGAAATTTCGGTTTTACTTTCAGAAGGCTGGAACATAATTTCGATTAACCTAGCACCGTCCGAAGAGATGTGGGAACGAGAAGAAGGTCCGGATGTTATCCTGATGACCGACCAGCTTCGGATTGATGAAAATAACCATCACATACTGCTGATGAAGGATGAAGATGGAGGGTTCTATGCTCCTGCGTTTGGATTTAACAATATCCCCTATTGGGACTTGACTCAAGGTTATCAGGTAAAGGTCGATGATGACGTTGAGGCAGTCTGGTCAGGTGAACTGATCCCTGCAGATGCTGATATTCCGCTCGAAAGGGACTGGAACCTGATAGCGTACTTCCCGACTTATGAACTCGATGCCAGTGCTCCGGATAATTATGTCCTGTTGCCGATTATTGACCATGTGTTGATCGCAAAAAACGGTGACGGTCAATTCATGCTCCCGGCTTTCAACTTCTCGAACATGCCCCCCTGGCGTGAGACTCAGGGTTATCAAGTTAAGGTTGATGAGGATGTAGTTCTGAATTACCCGGCTGAACAACAGGATGAGGAAATCAACTTTGAAGAAAAAACCGTACGGACAAATCACTGGTCAAGTGTTCGACGAACGAGTGAGAATATGAGCATCCTTGTAAATAGAATTAAAGATTGTGAATCGGGGCAGATCGCGGCATTTTCGAGTGACGGAACTATTATGGGAACTGGACTGATAGATACCGATGGCAGGTGCGGATTAGCAGTATGGGGAGATGACGAATCTACCTTTGAGAAGGATGGCTTGACCGGTGGTGAGAGCTTTGAGCTTAAACTCTGGGATGCAGAAAAAGAAGAAGAGATTGATTTGGAAGTAAAAACAAATGATACCGGAAAAGGATTAGTTTTTGAAACCAATTCCTTTTTGGTGATAGATGCAACCCCGAAAGCCGTGATTCCGGACCAATACTACCTGTCTCAGAATTTTCCGAATCCATTTAACAGTACTACCCATCTTACCTATGGCTGTCCTGAAAATTCAGATGTCTTAATTAAAGTTATTGACATGAACGGACGGCTTGTGCAGGAACTTGTCAACTATGAAGTTGCGGCAGGTATTCATACTCTAACCTGGGAAGCAAACAATATTTCAGCTGGAATCTATCTGATTCAGATGGAAACTTCAACAGGATTCAAATCAGTTGTGAAGGTAATGCTGATCAAGTAGCTAAAAGGTTGTTGGAGACCTAAATTGTCTCCACTGTTCGGAAGGGAGTTGAGCCTTCTGGTATTGTTGCCAGTAGGCTCTTTCCTTTTAAATGCTAATTGATTAATTATGGTTATATCATTTCCCGAATGTAATGACTGATGTTGGTCTTCGCGAGAAACGAATAGACGAAGCGATCTGTATGTATTTGTAGTTTTAAGAGATTGCTTCACCTCGTTCGCAAAGACACTACTTCCAAGAAGTGCTATATCTCACTTCGAGTGTCCATTCATGTAATTAAGAACCTTTTAATTATGATTTTATGAATGTATATTATACTCTTGGTTGATTCTTCCATTTTGAAAACCTGTGTAAATTTTGGAGTTGACTATGTTGCTGCGGAAATGGGTTTTATTAATTCTGATAACTTTCGTCCTTATATCCTGTTCGGATGACTCTGATAATCCAGCTGGATCACATCAGATATTAAGGATTAATCCAACTATCCGGTCGGTTGCCAATAGTGATGACAGCACATTTTTTGACATTATTGCATCATCTGAATGGACTGTTTCTGAATCTTCTGATTGGATATCCGCACATCCCAGTTCTGGTGAAGGAAATGGAAGGATAACCGTGCAATACATATCGCATGCAGGAGACTCACGTTCTTGTGATATAACTGTGAATGCTCCGGGACATGTCCCGGAAACCGTAACATCAAAACTGATCCAGTCTGCGAACCCGGCGCTTAAGATAATTCCACCCTCAATTTCAATTGATGACAGGGCAAATACAGTGTATTTCAATGTAACTGCTTCTGGAGAATGGGAGGCATTGGAAGCACTTGATTGGCTCTCAGTAAACCCCGTAATCGGAGATGGATCTGGTCAAGTTGCCGTTGTCGTGCTCAAAAATGAAGGAAATGCCAGAACCGGTGTTGTTACGATAACTGCCCCAAATCACTTCCCAACCGCTTCAACGATAAGTATAACCCAGAGTGCGAAACCACTTGAGCTGAGAATAGTTCCCAGATCGAGAGTTGTTTCTTACGATTCAGAAGTAAGTGCCTTTTCTGTTTATGCTGGTGGACAATGGTCTGTAGGCACAACAGCAGATTGGATTAGAATAGATCCCCGACAGGGTTCAGGTGATGGATATTTCCGTGTGCTATATTCAGAAAATCTAAATACAGAAAGGTCAGCTGAAATAAATGTACAAGCGCCAGGTCATCGTCCCGAGGAAGTAACGGTACATTTTTCACAGGAGTCAAGTCCAATTGCAAGCCCGTTAGCGCCCAGAAATTTCAGGGTTAGCGAGGTTTATTGGGATGAGGTTTTTCTCGAATGGTCGGATGTTTCTGATAACGAAGAGGGTTTCATTATTGAAAGGAAAGATGGTCAGAACGGTATTTGGGGAGAGCTGAATCGGGTTGGATCCGGAATGTCCGAATATCGTGATATATCTCTTTTTCACCAATCCGACTATCAATATAGGATTTTTGGGTACAACACCTTTGGAAGATCTGAATCTAGCAACGGTATTGCCGTCAGAACTCATTCTCCTCCACAGGATATTTTGGTTAACGGTTTAGCTGAAGGAGTAATTGATCCGGCAGCTGACAAGGACTGGTACATTTGCGAGATATCTGAATTGAGAGCGTATACAGTAAGTGTTACTCTTGTAGATTTAGGTTCGGCAAGCCTGTGGATTTATGGACCAACCGATAGATCAAGGTTAAGGCTTTCTGATCTGAATAGTGGGGGTGAAAATCCGCAGATAACAGACTCATTTCCTTCCGGAACCTATTTTATAAAAGTCGGTCCGAAAGAAAATGACAGCACCGGTTCTTATTCAATAGAAGTCAGGTGATTATTTTTTAATAAATCGTTAACGGTTTTAACCGGATTGAAGGTGAAAAGTGGAACATCCACGAAAACTGTTAACCACCCTGACATCGCACCATTCCAAAGCCCTGGTAATTCCAGGGCTTTTATTTCTTGTCCCCGGTAGTTCTTACTGGTAACAAAACTGGTTTCCATGTCTACATAATCGAGTAAATTGAATTTCTCCCCACGAAAATCCCTTAAACCACAAACCATATCAACCGGATTAAAGTGAGTTGAAGATTTCCAGATACTTCTCTGTATCTCTGACTTGATGTCTATTTGAGCAGATTCAACAATTTGTTTTGATTCACCCTGTTTATCAGAAATCCAGAAAGGACCTCCACCAGGAGCTCCGGTGTTTTTAACTACACCACAGATCCGAAGGGGTCGATTCAGAAACTTAAATATCCGCGAGGATTTTTGATTAGGATTCAGTTCATTGAGGTTCTCAGGAATGTTTAACATTAAATCTTTTTTAATAAAATCTAAAGCCTTATCCAAGAAATTGTTATCTGATGGTTCATCAAGTGCTGTTAAGAAGAAGTGTAATTTCTCCTCTAACATCAAATAATAACCACATAACAACTTTTCAAAAAACAATACCTTTTCATGGAAAATCTCGGGTAGAATATTATCAATATTTTTTATCGAGACAATATCACCGTTCAGTTCATTCAAGTTTTCAATAAGAGCTCCGTGTCCTCCGGGACGGAATATAATCTGTCCATCAATATCTTTTAGCAGGTCTGTTGATTTGTCAAGAGCAATAGTGTCTGTAGACGGTTTTTGAAAAGAGGAGGATATATCAAATTTGTCTTTGTTATCAGAATACGTGTTAATAAAATCGTCGATATGATTTGATATCTGAGCGAAACTCATTTGCGGCAGTGTAAAGTGAATGTGAGTTGTACCGGTTAAGTCCTCAGTAATCTCTTGAGCCGCAACGATATGTTCCTCAAATGGTGTACGAGAAGTGTTGTGGTGTCTGTGAAACGGGATTAATCCTTTTGGGAGATTGGTAAGATTGAGTCCTTTTGAAGTTAATAATACTTCGAGTGTTGGTATTATTAATGAATTTGATTTTTCCGATGGAAGTTCAATTCCCTTTTGAGTTAATACTACAAGCAAATTATCATAGAATGCAAAATGTTCGATATTACCAAAGAATTCCAGTGCAAAACATGCTGTATCATCTCCGTTTTCAGCAGCCGAGACAAGGTCATTCCAGGAAATATCATTACCTGAATTTAGAATCGTAATGAGAGGTTTGAACATTCGACTTGCAGCACCAGAAGCTGGTATGAATTTCATCAACCTTCCGGAATCAGCAGCTTTTTTCCAGGATTTATTGAGATGTTCGAATTCCGAAGCGGGGATAGAAATGATTCCATCGTTTATCGAACATGGTCGGATAAGATTGATATACGGTAAACCTCTCTTGAGAATTTCAATTTGCTCATGAATTGTCTCAACTGAAATTCCCCGTTCTGAAATTTGAAGGATATCAATTTCTGAAAGCTCAAACATCTTAGTTCAGTTACCTCTATTATGAAAAGTAATAGATTAGTTTTGTTAAGCAAAATATGATTTGCTATCACTGTAAATAAATAAGTATACAATTGTTAAAATGAAAAGCCTTTAACTGGAAAATTTAACTTCTCAAGTTATTAAAAGCAAATAATTATTCATTTTTCAAAACTGTTCTTGATTTTCAGGAGCGAATAGATAGAATTAGCAATTACATTTCTAAGTACTTTTCTGAAAATTGTAGAAGCAAATTCAAGTGTAGGTTCCTTATGTAATGGTAATATAAAATCTTGATTTTTCATGCAGCAGTTGGTATCTATTAAATTTGTGAAAAAAATATTTATGTTGCAAAGAGACACTTTAAAAAGCTTGACTTTAGAGTACAGCTTTGCTATAATGAGTGTCATAGATAATAGGCTGATTGATTTCCAAAAATTCAAAAGGCTTAGTTTCAAAAAAAGTGGATTATGAAAGATAAATTTTCAAATTGGCTGAATGAACACGCACCTGTGAGTGAGGTTTCGATAGAAGATCCGGTAATGACAATTGGTGAAGCTGCAAGAATCACCGGTCTGTCCAAATCAGCGTTGCGAAAATATGAAGCCAACGGATTAATAATCTTTCATCGAACTCAGACCAATAGAAGGCTGGTTTCCTTAGAAGATCTTGAAAGAATCCGAATGATTCAGGTACTTGTGAAGCAAAAAGGACTGAATCTTGAGGGTATACTCAGGCTCTGGGCATTGATTCCCTGCTGGGAATTAAAGATGTGCACAAAGGAAGAGAGAAAGCAGTGTTCTGCCTTGACCGATCCGATAAGGCCTTGTTGGATACATTACCGGAATGCTGGTTGTGCCATTATGACAAAATGTGCTGAGTGTAATATCTACCGGTTCAGTGCTTACTGTACGGAAGACATAAAATCGCTGTACCTGGAGAGATTTTTTTCAGACAAAGAGTTGTATTCTGCAGGATAATACTCCCAATAAGTTCAAACTTGGTAATAAGTATAATTGGTTTAAAGCTGAACAAATAATTCACAAGTCGAGGTAACACTTAAAATACATGATGGACATTTTTCAAGATTAATTATTTTGATTTGTCCAGACAAGTGATTGTATTCACAATCCATACACGATGGAGTAAGTGTATGCTATATATATGTTGATAATATAGATACACTTATTGATGTAACAATAGTGTTCTTACTCGAAAAAGTACAACGATTACGTTTATCCATTTGGATTGCGCTGAAAACTTACAGAATTAGTTTTGGGATTGGATTCGGATGGTTAAAATTGATAAACAACATCGTCATCACTTTCAAAGGGATGACATTTTTGATATTAGTAACTTGGAGTGGTTTAATGTCAATTAGTAAAAAAATCAATGACGGTATCCTTCGTTTAGAGAGAGGTGATCTGACGGATATGGAATTTGAGGCATTTGTTTTTTATGCCGAAACGAATCTGGATCTCGGTTCGGGATTTGGAAATGCCATCTCAATGCGCGGAGGACCTACGATAAAAAAGGAGCTTGAAAGTATCGGTCATCTTGATGATGGGAAGGCTGTTGTTACAGAAGCCGGTGAATTGAAAGCAAGTTTTATTGTACATGCTGTTGGTCCAAAGTTTCAGGAAGAGAATATAAATACAAAACTTGAAACAACTATGATCAGTGCACTGAGAGCAGCTGATGCAAAAGGAATTAAACAGTTAGCGTTTCCTCCTATGGGAGCGAACTTTTACGGAATTCCGTTACCTGATTGTGCAAAGATAATGGTTAAAACAATTACGGAACATCTAAAGGGAAAAGGAAGCCTTAAAGATGTTGTGATAGTTCCCATGGACAACAGGGAATTCATACCTTTCGAAAAAGAAATTAAAGCATAAACATTTAGTAATGGATTAAAAATGAGCGAATCATTACATTTTGCCGAACATACATTACAGGAAGTAGCATTGATAATTATGGCTTGTGTTTACACAATCAGAATTTTCTGGCTACTGAGTTTTAAAGCGGGAAAGGAACGACAGCCTGAAACAGGTTTACCGGGTACCACCCGAAAAAAGGGTATAGTATATTCCTGGGCTAATATCTTTATGCCCTGGGGGATGGAAAGTACGCGTACAAAACCCTTTATGTATTTACAATTTGGGATCTTTCACGTTGGTGTCACAGCTGCAATTTTAATGTCAGTTGTAATACCCTATCTCCCAAAATTTATGGAATCCAGTGTTGTTGTGTTGATTTTCCAGGGCACAACGGGCGCAGCATTCTTGGTAGCTGTTTATCGGATAATCAGGAGATTCTCAAAACCTGTTTTACGAGCCATCAGTACACCTGATGATTATTTTTCATTAATTTTGTTGACTGTATGGTTCGCGTTTGCATTCCTGGCAGCACCAAACAAACCGGCAGAGGCTGAGACTTACCTGATGGTTTATTTCTACCTGACTGCATTTTTCCTGATCTATGTACCTTTCAGCAAGATATCACATTACCTGTATTATCCCTTTACGAGGTACTATTTTGGAAAGAGCATGGGGTACCGGGGCGTTTATCCGATTAAAAGAGGATAATTTCGTTAGCTGTTAGGAAAACAAGCTTCATTTACGGAGAAATCAATGAGTAAAAATAGATCATATAAGGCTACGAAAGTTCTCGAGCGCCTTAGTAAAAAACTAAACCGACAAGTGGTAGGTTCACTCGTCGCATGCGTGCATTGTGGGATGTGTACCGATTCCTGTCATTATGTTCAGACTAATCCGGATGATCCAACCTACGCTCCAGCATATAAAGCAGACCGGTTGAGGAAGTTGTTCAAGAGACATCATGATTGGACAGGGCGTATTTTCCCTTGGTGGGTTGGTGCAAAAAGCGTATGGACAGATGATGAACTCGAGGAATTAAAGGATATCGCCTTTGGAAAATGTACAAACTGCCGAAGGTGTTCCATTAATTGTCCGATGAGTGTCGATTTTGCAACTTTCAACCGCCTGACAAGAGGTTTACTTGTATCGGTGGGAGTAATGCCGGAGGGAGTTTCGGTTGTCAGTAAGGATCAATGGGAAATTGGCAACCAGATGGGAGTACTAAGTGAGGATTACATTGATACTCTCGAATGGATGGCAGAGGAATTACAGGGTGAGTTAGAAGACGATTCAGATATGATTCCGATTGATAAAATGAATGCAGATGTTGTTTATTCTATCAATCCGCGTGAAGTAAAGTATGATCCAAGAACAATCGCTGATGCAGCAAAAATATTTCATCTGGCTGGTGAGAATTGGACAATGCCAAGTGAAGGATGGGATATGACCAATTTCGGGCTGTTTTCAGGAGATGACGATCTTGGTGGAGCTGTCGCCAGACGTTTGTTTGAGAAGGTTTCTGAGCTCAAAGGCAAGAAATTAGTAATTTCCGAATGTGGTCATGGTTACAGGTCGACTCGCTGTGAGGGACCGAATTGGGCTGGAATGGACATTTCATTTGAAATGGAGAGTTCAGTTATCACCATGCTCAATTATATTAAGGAAGGTCGCATTAAAGTTGACAAGTCTCGGAACTCGAAACCAGTGACATTCCATGATTCATGCAACAATGCAAGAAGTTGCGGATTATTTGAAGAACCCCGAGAGCTTGTTAGTCTTGTTTGTGAAAATTTCACCGAAATGTACCCAAATCGTGCAGAAAACTATTGCTGTACAGGTGGTGGTGGTGCAATGTCGATGTCTGAATATACTCCGCGACGATTGAAGTCAGGTAAGGTGAAAGCCGACCAGCTTAAAGCCACAGGCGCGGAGGTTGTCATTACCTCCTGTCATAACTGCGTTGATGGTCTAACAGATGTCATCCGTCATTATAAGCTCGGTATGGAAGTAACCCAATTGGTCAATCTGGTTGCGAATGCGATAATTGTTCCTGAGAAGATCGTTCCGGTTTCAGTTCCCGAGGAAGCCAAGGTTCTTGAAGGTAAGAAGGTTCTTGTAGTTGATGATGAACCCGATGTCGTTACTTTCTTCAGTACGGTATTTGAGGACAATGGTGCAACTGTATTTGAAGCATCTGATGGTGATGATGCAATTAAGCTGGCAATCGCAGAAAAACCGGATCTGATAACACTCGATATCAGCATGCCCGGAAAAGATGGTGGTAAGGTATTTGAAGAATTGCGTACAAATACTGAGACTGAATCAATTAAGGTCTGCATAATCACCGGAAGACCCGAGCTGAGAAAACTCATCTACGATCGAAAGGTAACTCCACCGGAAGGATACCTTGATAAACCGGTCGATGAAGACACATTGATGTTAAACGTTCGGAAGGTATTGGACTTGGCATAAAATCGGTGAAATAATGGAACTTCCTTACAAACAATACTTTGAGTCAATGCCTTGCTATCTGACGGTACAAGATAAAAACCTTCGGGTAATAGAAGCAAATCGATGGTTCAAAGAGGATTTTGGTGAGATTGAAGGACGATATTGCTATCAAGTTTACAAGAATCGTTCAGATAAATGCGAAGTCTGTCCGGTTGAAAGGACTTTTAGGGATGGCCAACGTCATAGCAGTGAAGAACATGTTAAATGCCTTGACGGAACAGAAGTTTCTGTAATAGTCTACACAACTCCAATTTACAATGACGAAGGTGAAATAACCGCAGTCATGGAGATGTCAACCGACATTACTGAAATCAAAGCATTACAGAAGCAGCTGCGTGAGAGTCGTCAACTCTACCAGACTTTGTTTGAGGAAGTTCCATGTTTTATCTCTATTCAGGATCGTGATTTACGAATTATTCACGCTAATCGCCTTCATAAGGAAGCTTTTGGAACTTTTCTCGGATGCAAATGTTATGAAGTCTATAAGCACAGAACCGAGGAGTGTTATCCATGCACAGTAAGGCAAACCTTTGAAGATGGGAAGGTGTATTCTCACGAGGAGGTTGTCACATTAAGAGGTGGTGAGACAATGAATGTTCTTGTCCATACCGCTCCAATCCGTGATGCGACAGGAGAGATATCCAGCGTCGTTGAAATGACATCAGATATAACACAGATCCGAGAACTGCAGGATAAGTTAACATCAATTGGTTTACTGATCAGCTCAATTTCACACGGGATTAAGGGTTTACTGAATGGATTAAATGGTGGCATATATCTTGTAAACAATGGTATGCAAAAGGATAATCGTGATCGGTTAGAAAAGGGCTGGGAAATTGTGTTGCGGAATGTTTCTCGAATCAGGAGCATGGTCCTTGACATTCTGTACTATGCAAAAGATCGTGAACCGATGCTGGAAATGATCTCAATTGATGAATTAGCGTCTGAGGTTTGCAGTATTATACGTCCAAAAGCTGAAGAACAGAAAATAGACTTTATTTGCCAAGTAGAAGAGGGTATTGGTGAATTTGAAGTTGATAAGCAGGCGATCAGAGCTATGCTGGTCAATTTACTTGAAAACTCTGTTGATGCGTGCCGGGTGGACAAGAAAAAAACCTCACATCAAGTTCGATTTGAAATAAAATCAGACCTTAATGATATTGTACTGATCGCTGAGGACAACGGTATTGGGATGGAACAGGAAACCTGTGACAAAGCTTTCAGTCTGTTTTTCTCATCAAAGGGTAATGAAGGTACAGGATTAGGCTTGTTTATTGCGAATAAGATTGCAACTACCCATAAAGGTTCCATACATTTAGAGTCAGGAGTGAATAAAGGTAGTATTTTTACCGTCAAGATTCCTCGTTTAAACATAACTCTAATTGAGTCGAAACCAGAACATAAAAAATAGGGGATGTTACAAATGACCGATAAAAAGACAATTCTCATAATTGACGACGAGCCGGACACATTTACTTATTTCTCGACACTTCTCGAGGATAATGGTTACAATACAATCGGTGCTGAGAATGGTGATGAAGGCCTGGAGAGGGTGAAAGATTCAACTCCTGATCTCATTACAATGGATATCACAATGCCCAAAATGTCAGGAGTGAAAGCCTACAGAACTTTGAAAGAGGGTGATGATACCAAATCAATCCCAATAATTATTATTACTGGTGTTTCCGACGATTTCAGGGATTTCATTTCTTCAAGGAAACAAATTCCTGCTCCGGATGGTTATCTATCCAAACCAATTGATGAACAAGAGTTTTTAACTCTGGTTGGGAAACTGACTTCAGGTTCGTAAACATTATATACAGAATTTGACTTAAGAAAGTTTGATTTTGTGCAAAGAGGACTAATTTCAGATATTTGAAATCAAGTATCGGTTGATTAGTCCTTTTTTTATTTTCTGTTTCCCATTCATCATTGCAATTCTTCTTGTTTTATTGAGCAAATGAAAAAAAAACTGGAAGTTTGGTCTGATGGATGTTATCTTGGAGTTATACTCAAATTTATCGTTTTTAGGAACGATAACACATGCAGCAGGTTTTTAGGGTAACAATCCACAAATTCGCTGCTGAAGGAAATGGAAGTGTTTGATTCAATAAGAGTTTAGGATGTTCGATCAGAAAGAGATATTCAATAAATTAAGTCTTGTTGACGCTGGCTATTATACAAAGGAGTTATCTGCGGAAATAGCTTTGAAACTCGACAGGATTACGGAATTAAAAAAGGAGCGGAAAGCTGTTCTTCTTGCTCATAATTATCAACGACCGGAGGTTTTTGAAGTTGCTGATTATACGGGAGATTCGTTAGGGCTTTCTCTTCAGGCAGGTGAAGTTAAATCAGCAGAAGTTATTGTATTCTGTGGAGTTCACTTTATGGCTGAGACCGCCAAAGTTGTCAGCCCGGGTAAAACAGTTCTATTACCGAATCTACAGGCGGGATGTTCACTTGCAGATACGGCGGATGCTGATGATGTCGCCGATAAGATAGAGGAGTTACGCGGTCAAAACCCGGATCTGGCTGTTGTATGTTATGTCAATACAACAGCAGCGGTAAAAGCTCATTGTGATTCGGTGTGTACATCATCCAATGCAGTTGAAATTGTGAGGGCACTGCCGAATAAGACAATTCTCTTCCTGCCGGATGAAAACCTTGCAAAATATGTCTCAGATATGGTTCCCGAAAAGGAAATTATTCCATGGGATGGAAATTGTTACGTGCACCAGGAACTTGAACCTGAGAGTATCCATAAAGTACGTGAAATTCACCCTAATATGAGAGTATTGGTGCATCCGGAGTGTCGGGATGATGTCGTTGCTTTAGCTGATGCTGTTATGTCAACATCGGGAATGGTTACTTACGCGATAAACAGTGATGCCGACAAATTCCTTGCTGTCACAGAATGTGGTCTTTCCGACCTTTTAACAATTCAGGTACAGGACAAACAATTCTTCCGGGTGTGCAATGTTTGCCGATTTATGAAGATGATAACTCTCGACAATATAATTGCCTGTCTTGAAAATTTACAACCTGAAATAACACTTGACGAGGAAACCCGAGTTGGAGCGGAGAGTTCAATAAGGAAAATGTTTGAATTAACCTCACCTGACAAAGTACCGGTTTCTTTATGTTAACGAGGAGTAAAATGAAATATAATGATTATTTTGATCTAATTGTCAAATCAAGATCGACGAGAAGATTCATAAATAAAGAATCTATTCCAGGCAAGGACTTGAAAGACCTTATTGAGGTTGCGAGATTGACACCTTCTTCGAAGAATAAACAGCCTCTAAAGTATATCATAATTAATGACCGAAATCGCTGTGCTGATGTCTTTGGTTGTCTTGGATGGGCGAAAGCACTTTCGAAATGGTCAGGTCCTGCAGAATCTGAAAGGCCAGCTGCCTATATAATCATACTTGGAGACTCAAGTGCAGCAGATCCGTCGATTATGGCTGGCGCAAAATACAGTGTTGATCCGGGTATTGTTGCCCAATCAATAATGCTTGGTGCAAAAGCAAAGGGTTTTAGCGGATGTATTCTCGCATCTGTTGATCACGATAAATTACGTGAAGCATTTGGCATAGATAATAGATATGATATTCTCCTCATAACCGCATTGGGGAAACCTGGAGAAAATATTTTTATTGAACCTTTACCAGATGACGGAAGTATCAACTACTGGCGTGATGAGGAACAGAACCATCATGTCCCTAAACGCAGCGTCGAAGAATTGGTGGTTTCAGAGTATCTGAGTGAATAGCAAAAACACGAAGGGCTGATATCAAAAGATACCAGCCCTAATTCAGCGTGCAAGCCACTGAAATCGTGTTTGTGCCGAAGGCCGGACTCGAACCGGCACACCCGTTAAGGCGCCACCCCCTCAAGATGGTGTGTCTACCAATTTCACCACTTCGGCAGCAGAATTTAAGATAGCATTTCCTTTTCGTTGCGTCAAGCAAAATGGTGCTAAAAATTAATGTGCTTCTAATTCTGATGTATATTTCTTGACGATTTGAAAATACGGGTGTATATTAAAAGTCTGATTTGTGAAAAAAAGAAACATTTTTGAAATATGATCATATTTAAAGTAATTCTGACCTCAATACACATTATTGCCAGTGTGTTGCTGGTTGTTGTGATTTTACTCCAGTCATCCAAGGGTGGCGGATTATCCGGTACATTTGGCGGTTCAGCCTCATCAACTCTTTTTGGACCGCGAGGTACTGCGGATGCCCTTGCTAAGGTTACACAGTATTTAGCCGGTGGGTTCCTGGTTCTGAGCTTGACACTATCGATGTTAGCTGGTCGAACAAGCATCCCTCAAAGTGTAACTCAACAGGTACTGGAAGCTGTTCCGGCTGCAAATCTGCCAAATATTGAGGAGTTAGATTACACCTCACCTCTGGGAGATGCTGTTGAAGAAGGATTTGAAGATGATGCAGCAGCTCCTGTTCAAGAGCCGGGGACAGAGTAAATTTGGGATTTAAGTCAAGTTATTGACTTGGTTACATAAGACTTTGCCGAGGTGGTGAAATTGGTAGACGCGCTGGTTTCAGGGACCAGTACTCCTTGCGGGTGTGCGGGTTCGAGTCCCGCCCTCGGCACCAGAATTCTTTAGAAAGGCTGATGCTCAGCATCAGCCTTTCTGTCTAATATTATGAACGACAATGTCTATCTTGTGGATATGCATCTGACTAATGCAAGTATAGCAAAAATTATCATAAGATACGAAAGTTTGTGTTAAGATACTTTGTGTCAAATTATCTTCGAATTCCTATTTTTATGATCCTTTAATAACAAACACTTACGCTGCTATATTGCCACTTGATAAATAGTATCCTTCAAAACCCGAGAAGGGATACATGCTCTTGGATAGTTAGACCTTATTATTAAAGAACTTTACATCAAGGGAACAGCATAACAAAGCGAAAATATTTCACTCGTTCTGTGGGAGTAATAACTTATAAACTTTCATCGGGCTTCATATAAGGTTATTTTCTCTCTCCATCTTCAAACATCCATTATATAAATAATAATTTCCACTGACCCCAACCACTCCACTCCGAGGTTTTCTTAATCTTAATTTTTCTAAGTTATGATGTCAATTCAAAGATGAAAGGAATAATTTCTTGCTACCAAATTTGATCTCTTAAATGCTAACACTTTTCAAATAAATCCAAATCAATGCCTCATAAATCTATTAGAGTAATAAAGATAGAATTGTTGCACCTTAACCTTTAAAACTTGCCAAAAGGCCTGAATTATTTTGTTTTTGGTGGCTCTAAGTAATCTAGATAAATAACAGGCTTCGATTACTGAGTGGTTGAAGTATTGAACAGATTCAGGTTATCTTAACATTCTCTCTCAAAAAAACTGATAATTCCAATTCGGAATCTAACCGAAAACAAAAGAATTTATTGTATTATCAAGGAAGATGAGTAGGTCAATCTGAAAACGACTTTTTGATAGGCAAATACAAGATTGTTCTTGAATAGTGAGTTTTTGGATTTTAATTAAACAAGAAAAGTTCCGATTGATGATTATACTCCTAAACTTATAATTAAACTTATTCCATCGACAAAATAGATAAAGTCTTGACAATCAGAATATGAATGGTTATATTCACCATTCGAGAACATCAAGTCGCTATATTTAGAAAATCACAAGACTTAGAAAGATGCAAAAACTAATTTGACTTCAGTAGGTTTTCAATAACAGAAATCGCTGTCATGCCATAATGAGAAATTCACTAACACTTTAACTCAAAATCCAAGTAAAAAAACATTAATTCTAATCTAAAAACCTGGGAAGTAACATGGAAAAACAACTTAGTCGTGTGAGTAATATAATCCAATCAAAAGAAGAACAGCTTATTTATTCAGATGATACGTCTGTTGTCATGATGAAATTATTTCCCTATTGCAAGCAAAAATCAGAAATGAAAAGCGGTGATTTTAGGAGATTTCATCTTCGGTTCTATTTACCACGTAAATGTTTAATCAACAGCAAAGAAAAAGTCAAAAGACTTATTATTATGGCTAATGGTCTCAATGAAATCAACGACTTTGATTTGTATGATCAAATTGGGTGTCGCCTTACATCCAAGGGTGTTGCTTCCGTTCTTCTCCCATTACCTGATCATCTAAATCGTCATATGCGATATCGGCATGTTAAACCAAGCATTGATCAAATATTAGTTAAACCAAGTGAAATATTAATTAATGAACCAAAAATGTTATATGAGAGGTTCCTACAATACAGAGGAGAATTGGATATTCTATTAGATCATGTGAATGGAAAAAATTGTCGCCTTAGAAAAAAATCATGTTCTTTTTATGAAAATATCTTTTCTCATGAAACACGTACTTCTTTATTAGGCTACTCGTTGGGAGGTACAACTATGTTAAATTATTTCTTAGAGAGAGAACAAGAACAAAAGAACATAAATGTTTGCCTTCTGTTAAGTGCTGCTATCACCCTCCAAAACACCAGACCTGAAAAAGTTTTAGGAAATGTTAATTGGGAT
>CAYLYZ010000113.1:0-18792 GCA_964387885.1 uncultured bacterium
TACAAGCTAAATTGTAAAAGCGTAAAAGTGCAAATTATAATGACCTCACAAGGCGAAAGCCCAGGAGGTTGAACCGGCCCGACGGGCCGTTGTAGATACGATTCGCCGAACGGCAGTACCGGGCGTTGAGGAACCAGCCGCCACCACGGCTGACCCGGAACGAGCCAGTTGGAGATAGCCATGCCGATCCATCTGATGGAGCACCTGTGTAATCACTGTGATACCAGTCCTCGCACCACTCCCAAACATTGCCGCTCATGTCATATAAGCCCCAGGCGTTCGGAAGCTTCGTCCCAACATTTGCCGTACCACCGGGATCGTTTGACAAGTAAACAGCATAACGATCTATATCATCATAACCACCGTCATCACCCCAGTAAAAACGAGTTGCAGTCCCCGCTCGACAAGCATACTCCCACTCTGACTCACTCGGTAAACGAAAGGCATTACCCAAAGACGATTCAAAGCCCTGGATATCTGTCCAAGATACTCGTTCTACAGGCCGATTAACGCCATCATAATAAGATGGATTGTCACCCATCACTGCTTCCCATTGAACCTGAGTTACCTCGTATTTACCCATCCAGAACCCTTCTGAAAACGTCACCCGATGACGAGGACTCTCATCACTATCGGAATCCTGCTCTCCGTCCTGGCGACCCATCATAAATTCACCCGACGGAATCCAACACATTACAATACTCTCACCACTATCCCCAAAAGGAAAAATGCGCTCCATGCCCGGAGGGATCAAATGTGTTAATCGCTGATTCGACTCTTCAGATACTTCATTCCCCGCGCGATCTGCAAATGATACAACTACACGGGCATCAGAGACTTTAGGTGTATCATCTGTGATAGTAAAGCTGCCCGTATAAGAACCATCAGCCTGATCAACAAGATCAATGCCGTCCCAGCCTTCGACCGTCACATTAGCAGTTCCGCCTGACTCTGAACCAAAAGTGTCATCTGAAGTCCGAAGAGTAAACGTCACTCGGTCATCTGGTACTAAGGTGTCACCTCCAGTCGAAATCCAACTGAATGAGGATATAGCTACGCGGGTGTCTAAGCCGATTGAATCAGATACCATTCCGGAAGTGAAAAAGTCATTCCGGAACCAACAGTACACATGCTTCCAGCCATCACCTGTAGGAAGACTCCAAGCTATTTGATTTGTGTAATCCTGCCAATCGAATCCTGCTGAATCAAGTGTGTTGGACGGTTTCATCTGTAATGCGCCAGTAACTGGCAATGAAAGAGTTACGTCTCGATGATTTATATAAGTCGAATCCCTATTGATACTTATCAACGGCGTCAATGCCTGCGGCTCGATTGAGTCGCTTACGACAGCCGATGTATCTCCATCTAAAAATACAATCCGCATGTAAACGATCTTCGTTCCTGTACCTGTTAAAAGTTGCCAGCTCTTTGTCGCAGAGAAAGTCTCCCACTCTGCACCAGCAAAATCAGATTCGTTAGAAAGTATTATCTGCTGTGCACCGAATGCAATCATGGTTAGAGTGACATTACGGGTTGGGGTGTGCGAGACGGCTTCACCTTGGATATAAATAGCCGGATCGGCATTTATCGCAACTTTGGCGATGTTGGATGCTTCACCTTCCGCGGATGTGCTGCGGACAACGACATAGTACTCGTAGCGGAGTCCGTTCTGAATCGTGAGGTCGGTGTAAGTAAGGGCACTGGAACTGACCTGCTGAAGACGACTGAAAGCACTGTTATTGTCCTTGCGATATATATTGTAACCGACCAAGTCATTTACATTTACTGCTTGCCATGTCAGACGTACTCCGCCATCCGCAATCTCAACCTGCAGGTTGTAAGGATCGCCGCCGGTTTCGGGACTATTGGCATCAATTGGATTGTCGGCAATGGGTTCGACTGGAGTGTCGACGCATCCGAAAGTTCCCAGTATCAAGTAGCAAGTAAAAAGAAAAATAGCCAATAACCGAAAGTCGAAAACCGAAAATGATTTCATTATTTTCCTCCCAAGATTATTTTCATGCCAACTTTTTGAAATGATTCGTCAGAAGACGCGAAAGGTTCAAATTGCAAATCCAAGCCAAATGTTTTGGCAATCGGTCGTTTGCCACCGCCCCATATCCAAGTGTCTATTAACTGCAGAGCATAGACACCGCCTGCTGCCATCAGCATCAGATTGATTTGATCTTCAGCAGATTTCATATCATTCCAGGCACCGCGGGAATTGTTCAGATGACGATCTAAGGTCTGTTGGTCGCCGATGTCATGATAAGCTTCCATTTCCATATCGTAAGTTGACTCGGCATCGGCGTGATCCTGCTGCGATAAATACGCCATAGCCAGAGTTCCTATGAAAGCGCCACCATATAAAGCTCCGCGAACATATTGTCCGGAAACGAATTGCCCACTACTGGGAGCTACAATGGATAACAACCGAGCTTTATTTCGCTTTTTCTTCCATTCAACAGTCCCCGCTGTCCCCATTGTGATTGTATATTTAGTAACCTCATTGCGCATAACCTGAATTTGGTCGATCTTGATATCATACCCAGATTTATCAAGCTTCAGCTCATATATTCCGGTTGGAACATCCTTCACAACCATAGGCGAATCACCTTTATATTCGTTATTAAGGTAAATCATAGTGCCACTTGGTTCAACACTGACTCTAACATGTCCGACAGAGCGTTGCAGCTTGGCATCAACATTCTGTTCTCCGCCGTAAGTCAGTCCGATAGCAGTCTCAAAAGGCTCGTAAAGCTCTTTCTCAATCAGTAGCTTATATGTACCGCGTTCGATGGGAACTTTAGCCAAAGGTGTCTCGCCGAGAGATTGACTGGTCTCTGTAATCGTCACGCTTGCCCCAGGTGGATCGGAGTTTACGGTCAGCCACCCCACACTGGGACGAAGATCGTATTTCCTCTCAAAATGCTGTCCGTCGCTGATGAGAATCGTCTCTTCCTGATCAAAATAATTATTGTACGTCAGCTTCAGGTTATGATCACCAGAGAGAACCTTGTCACGAGTCAGCGGTGTACTGCCCCAGAGCTGTCCATCTACGGTGACTGTTGCATTCGACGGTTCCGAGGTCAGGGTTACCTTACCAAATTGGGGTTTGAGCTTGTAAGATTTTATGAACTCACTGCCCGGCTTGATTTCAAAAGTGTCAGCTTCTTCATAATACAGATTTTGCGCTAATCGCAAAGAGTAATTTCCAGCGTTAAATCGCGGTATTTCGTAGGGTGTTAAGCCCTTCTGCTGATCATTAATCCAGACCATTGTTTCAGAAGGATCACTCTCAATTCTTAACCGCCCGAAATTGGGCGTCAACTTTACTGATAGTGGTGTATAATTAAGCGATTTAACTTCTACTGTCCGGCTTTCAGCAAGGTAAAGGTCTTTGACCAACTCAATCTGATAAGTTCCGGGTTGAATGTCATCCAAAATTAAGGGCGTTAAGCCCTGGTTGATCTGGTCGATAAAGACCGTCGCTCCGGTTGGGTCAGAGGAAATATCCAGCCCTCCCGGTTCCTTGATGTCCCAGCGTTCAGTTTTTCCGGTACTGAAAGTGACCACATCTTCAACATTCTCACCCGGTGCAAGGTCGTAAGATTTCTCCCAGATTCTCCCCTTGGAGTTGAGTTTGATGACGTGCTTTCCAGAAGTAGGTCGAAATGAAATGGTTTCTGATTTAAAGTCGAGCTGCCTGACACTCCCATCTAGTCCACCGAAGACCTTCTCATCGGCAGATTCAGGATTATATTTTAGACGGATTTCTGGTCGATTCTCATCGAAACCACCATAAGCGCCGAGGATTTGTTTCGGAGTGACCTTGATCTTCCAGGCTTCCCGGACTCTGAAATTGTGACGGATATTAAGCAACGGTAAATAGCCTGCATCCGTTGAAATATCAATCATATTCGTGCCGGCACTCACCTTCACATACCAGATACCAGGCTCATCATCCTTCTGATAAATCCAACCCTTCCTGAGAGGATTAGTGCTCTTGAACTTCAGCCCCGGTATTGGACTCTCAACAATTAAAAGCCCCTGTTTCTGATATTCAAAGTCTACGTCGGGAACTATTATCGTCGGTACTTCTTCCCATTCCATTTCGCGAAGATCATCTGCGTAGCATAATGCCGCACTGAGCAAGCAGATTATTGTGACGAATAGCTTCATCTTGTTGGCTCTCCCATCCAGATCACCATCGCATCTCCTTTATAAGCATCGTGGTAATCATTAAAGATTTTTCCCGTCTTGACGCTTTTATATTTTTGATTATCAAGGTATAATAACTCAAGTTTTCGACTCTGGTCAAGTATGACTACAAAAATATTACAGCCTCCCGGAAGTTGCGACCTGTCCCCGGCTATATGGACTTTTCCTGATTGCGTATAATCGTATAATGCCTCGTCAAATTCCTGTTTGCTGACGATATCTGTCAATACTTCAATAGTTGTTGACCATTGCTTCTTAGCCTTTGGAGGGGTTGGTGTTTTCCTGGCTGATGTGGTTTTTACCGGTACTTTGTCCGGAGCAGGTATCCAGGGCGCGACCAAATCTACGCAGACATTCAACTCAAATTTCTTATCCTTAAAAATATCATACAGGTTAATTACTTCTGGCTGAGTTCTCATCTCCCGCAGGTATTCATACTCCAGACACAACCAGAGAGGGTAGGTGTGCGCATTCAAGGAATGGTATAGGGTAATATGTACGGGTTTGCCATTTTCAACATTTCCATAATCATCGCCATCACCACACTGATAGCCAAATTCAAGACTCTGAACCGGTTGACCATTATAAAAGAAGGACAAGGCAGAACCAACACTGCTTGCTTTCCTGTAGCAGGGTTCGGCTTCAACGACCAGATTATCTGCGATCTGCTTCATCTTCTCAGATATCGCCAGACGTGCGTCGCCTACATCAATTCCGGCAAGTTCAAGGTCTAACTCTCCAACGTAGGAATGTGTCCGCAGGTATGCCCAGTAAAGCATTTTCAGAGCATCGTCAATTCTGCCCTCGGTCTCTGCCTGCAAAGCTATCTTAACCATATCGCGGACTTTTTCCTTCGCAGCATCAAATGAGAGAGTAAGGCTGCCGGTATCAATGTAGGCGATCGCACGAGTAAGGTTCTTTTCTTGAAATATCAAACTGCCTAGATTCTGAAGGCTCAATGCTGAGTAGGTTTTGGTCTTCATCACAGTGCTGTCACTGAAATCGGATTCGGTTTCACTTACAGTGCGATCCGAAGACGATGTAATTGCGACATATATTTTCTGACAGAGATCTCGCCTCGCTCCTTCCTTTGCCTTTTCAAAATCAACGTCTGTTGCCTCGCCATAGCGATAGGCTTTGGAGTTTTTGATCTTGGCTTCAAGAATCCGGTCATCAGCGTCAGAAGCGTTGCCAAAAGACGCAAATAAAAACAGAAACAAAATTGAACAAAAAATAACTTTCATATTATAATACTCCACTTAATCCCAAGTGAATGATTCGCAGAAGTTCCTGCGTAAATTCAGTGTATCGGCATGCCTGACATGACCAAATAGACTTGCGGTTGAACGAATGAGGGTTGTCTCATTAATTAATCCCTCCTGAAATGAAGCATATCTTTCCGTAAATTTCCGCGTGAATCTGATCCAGTTCGCACGCTTCAAACGTTTGACAGAAGGGAACAATTGAAATCCTAAAAATGGTAACCCATGATAATTGGGCGCAACAAAACAACCTTTAGATTTTAATTTTAACTTCAATGTATCATTAAGATAGTTCGTTATCGACTGTTTAGCTCGATGCAAACTTGGTTTATCATCCGCGAATAAAACAAAATCATCCATATATCGAATATAACCCGTTGGCTGAAGTCCTTCCATAATGTGTATATCCATCCCAGTTAAAATGAAGTTGGCAAAATGCTGGCTGGTCAGATTTCCAATTGGCAGTCCGAGTCCTGGTGGATTACCTGGAACTGGGTGATCAATGATTTTGTGCAATAATGCTAACAATTGTTTATCCTTGAACTTTCTTGCAAGTTGATGCTTCAATATTTCATGATCAACCGAATCGAAGAACTTTTTAATATCACATTTCAAAAAATATCTGCTAAGTTGCAGGTACTTTTGAGCTTTGTTAACAGCCTTGTGCATTCCCTTGCCAATTCTACAAGCATAACTCTGCGGGACATAAATCCGCTCCAGCAGAGGATTCAATACTCGACACACAGCATGATGCACGACTCGGTCGATAAATGGAGCTGCACAGATCTTCCTTTCCTTCGGCTCATGGATCGTAAAATATGAATAAGCACCTGGCTGATATTCACCAGTAGCAAGCCCATCCTGGAGCTTAAAAATTTTAGGTTCAAGATTAAAGAGAAAGTTTTGAACCGGAGTGCTCTGTCGCTTAGTCTTTGAAGCTTCTAACGCTGCATAACGCAGATTTTCAAAACTAACTATATTTGACCACAAACTGCCGAAGCGTTTCACTTAGGTTCACTCAACTGTTTGATCCATCCGCCAGTCATTTTTCCTGCTTCGTTTAACTTTCTCATGGCAAATTCATAGCTGTTTAAAGCCAGGTAATGCCTGTCATAGCTGATCCTCAATATTTGCCTCAACTTTTCGATTCTGATATTAATCCGCTTCAGTATTGTCCCTCTGTTTTTTGTGTATCGCGCTTCGATAATATCCTCAAGAGTATCCAGCATCATGTTGTCAATCCGCGTGACAAACGTAAACCTGGCCTTCTTAGGAAACTTTTCAGTGTGATCGAGCATCCACTTGAGAAAATCTGTCCACAGTATATACAATGGCAATTCTTCATGATTACTGTGGGGTGTCATTGGCTTCTTTTGGTTTCGTTTGATCTTTCCGTATCGGTTTGTCCGCCGCACTGACAAATCCTAATATTGCATTGCCATAGGTTTCTATCTTGGCTTTGCCCAATCCTTCTATCAGCTTCAGTCCATCCAGAGTATCCGGTCGGTTTTTGGCAATCTCGGCTATCTGACGGTTTGTTGCGATGATATATGGCGGAATGCCTTCTGATTTTGCCAGTTCGTTGCGCCATTCCTTCAAGCTCGTATAAAGCGGCCAGTCTTTGTCAGACAGCAATTCTTTCGGGTCAAACCTCTCTTTTGATTTGCTGTTGGAGGTAATATCTGGATCGCCTTCTCCACCAGCGATTGAATTATACAACAATATCAACAACAGATGCGGTAATCCCTGGTGAATAAAAAAGTGATCCCGCACCTCGATCAATTCTTTACCGGCGAGGAAACGCGCTGCTTCTCTATCGTCTATTTCTCCCAATGACGGATTAAACCGCAGGGTGAATAGTTTTATCTTTAAAGACATTAAATTCCAAAATTTAGAAAAATGTTTAAAGTCTTTATTATATTGACTTTTTCACTTTTTTGCTCGCTCAGTCAAGGGGATTAATCCCCTTGACAATCCCCTTTACAAGCCCACAGCAAGAGACCCGCACCTGCGCTACACATCGGCTCGGCGGCTACGCACGCTCGGCTCGATGTTACGCTTCGGTGCTAATCACCTCATCAAATTAATCTCCATAATCTCAACTGAATCCTCTCTACAAGCAACAAACGGTAAAAGCGTAAAAGTGAAAATTATAATGACCTCACAAGGCGGAAGCCCAGGCAGCTGCCCCGGCCCGACGGGACGAGGTTGTTACGACGCGCCGATCGGCAGTACCGGGCGTAGTTGTCCCAGCTGCCACCACGGAGGACCCGGCCCGAGCCCGCCGAATCCTGACACCATTCCCATACGTTCCCATGCATGTCGTATAACCCCCAGGAATTCGGTTCCTTCTGACCTACTGGATGAGTTTTATTGCCTGAATTGCTTGAGTACCAACCTACACGATCAAGATCGGAATCACTATCACCACTGCAATAATTGGTTGATGTACCAGCCCGACAGGCGGATTCCCACTCCGATTCCGTCGGTAAACGGTAATTATTACCAACATCCCGCTGATTCAACTTCTTGATGAATTCCTGGCAATCACTCCAGGATACTTTCTCTACGGGCAAATTGCCTCCCCTGAAATGAGACGGATTGGAACCCATTACTTCTTCCCACATCGACTGAGTTACCTCTGTTGTCATAATCGCAAACGAACCACCAGGTATCTCTACAAACACCATTCCCGGCATAGGACCTTCACCACCACCGCCTTCCTCAAGCGTAATCCGTTCCCGTAAGGTCTCATCCGGACGAAGACGCAGGGTGCGTTTGTCGGTCTTGTAACCCTTCAAGGTTACTTCTAACTCATAACTGCCTACCGGAATGTTCTCAAATATCTTCGTGCCGGTCGAAGTGAAATGTTCACCAGCATCGCCGTTCAACTCAATGGAAGCATTCGGAGGATCGACGGAAATCGCAATTGTGCCTGTCTGCTCATCGAGATAAAGATCAACCGTTTCACGCGCACCACGCTTTAAGATCAAGGTTGTTTCCACAGTTTCGCACTTCGGTTTCTCTGCACGCAGACGGGCGGTCTGTGGTGAAAGGCGTAAATCTCGAAGATTGGTCAACTTCTGATTGTTCAGGTAAACCGAAGCGCCGGGGGTTGTGTTAATTGTAAGGGTGGCGAAGTTCTCCTGCGCAACTAATTTCTTTGTTACCGTTTCATCACCGATTAAATTAAACTTTATAGGATCAGCAAGATAAAGCTCGTGCTCACCCTCAATTCTATACTCCCCTTCTGGAAGGTTCATGAGATTTATAGGTGTCTTTCCCTGATTTTCGCCGTTGAGGTGGATATGCATTCCAACTTCAGGTTCTGAAATAATTTTAAGATCCCCAACAGTCCTACGTGGTTTAAGTGTTCCGTGAAAATCTTGTCCTGGACTTAGCGAAACCTGTATGGGATCTGCAAAGTAATAATTGTGCTTTCCTTCTATCGAATATTCATCAGGCGTCAGGTTGTTAAGCTTTAGGGGTGATTTACCTTTGAATACACCATTTAGGTAGATGTCCATGTTTACTTCGGGATCGCATGATATATCAATATCTCCGACAGTTGATGCACATTGAAGCGTCGCACGATAATTTTCGTTACGTTGTAAAACGAGGTTAATTGACTCCGCAGTATAATATTCATGATCACTTGTTATTAAGTAATTTCCTGCGATTTGGTTTTTTAGTGTCAATGGCGTTTTGCCTACTGGCTTTCCATTCAGGATGATGTCCATGTTTACTTCGGGTTCTGACGCGATAATAATTGATCCGAAATTTGGCTCTAAACGATAAGTAAAGCTATTCTTCGCCTTCGTCTGATCAATAAACAGCGTCTCCTCAACAGGCAAATATTTATCCAGCGTGATCTTAATCGGATAGCGACCGCTGTCATAGAAATCGGAAATCGGCGTCGTTCCGTTCAGTTTTACGCCATCGATGGATACTTCTGCCCCTGATGGTTCAGTCGTGACTTCAACCACGCAAAGTTTCGGTTTCTCCAGCGTGTACTCGAAGAGGATGTTATCCGGATTAACCGTGAAATTATCCTTGATTGTTACATATCCCGACTTGGTGATCTCGATACTATGCTCACCAATCGCAAGTTTGACGCTACCCGAAACATCAGTCCTATTTCCGTCAATGCGAACGTCTGCTTCCGAAGGCTCAACGCGGATCACGACTGGTAGTTCATTTACTTCCGGCGTCTTGGGAGTTACCCTGATCTTCCAGGCTTCCCGAACCCCGAAAACCTTGCGAATATTCAGCAGAGGCAGGAATCCGTCGGCTGAAATATCTATAATATTCGTGCCCGCACTGACCTTTACATACCAGATACCGGGTTCATCGTCCTTCTGGTAAATCCAACCCTTGCGGAGCGGATTTGTGCTCTTGAATTTCAACCCCTGAATAGGACTCTCGACGATGAGCAATCCCTGTTTCTGATACTCAAAGTCAACATCCGGAACAGTTATTGTCGGAACCTCTTCCCATTTCATCTCGCGCAGGTCCGTTGCAAGAAGTGAGCTTGCACAAAGCAAAATAATTATCGTGATTAGTGTTTTCATAATGTTGAGTTACTGCTCCTCACCGAATCTTTAACTCGACCGGTACTTGTTGTTTTGAGTTGGGAATTGCAAACAAATTCTTCAGATTATCTGTGCGAATATATGGTGTGAAAGTAGCTTCCATATCAGTCGTTTTCCAACCTTTATCATTAACCATCTGTTCCGTCAATTCAATAAAATGATGCCCCAGTGCTCCTGGGAAAGTTATCAACAGGTAATAATCTACGTTTAGCGTATCATTGCTTCCAGAGATCGACAACATACCGGCATAGACCTGCATCCCGAGCGTTATCTGCCGAAGAGCAAACATTAGATTGTCATGAAGATAAGGTAATTCAACTATATCTCGACCTCGAACGCTGACTTGGATATTTCCATCAAATCCACATTTCCAAACAGCCCCTGATCCAACGGGCAGACCAATTGTTCTGAGGGCTGTCAGTCGATTTTGCAGCAGGTCTTTGATATCTGAATTCCAGACGATATGTTCAGGTGTCGGAATAATCAGACTGTCCAGAAAAATCCCCTGATCCGTAAACTGCAGAGGAACTGACCAGCGCACTTGATTGGAATCTACTGTTTTGTCAGTGTAATTAAATTGCAGCTCTGTCGAAAACAAATTCAGGTATTTCGGGTACGAGATCTGCGCGGTTTTGAGACTGTCGTCAAATTCAACTGTGCTGCCGGGAAACCACTCCGTTAATAGTGTTGAATCAATCTGAAAATCTTCAATCGTGGTCCTGATGCCATCCTTTATAACAACCTGCGACCATACAGTCAGGCTATCGATCAAGGTCGTGATCCGCTCATACATGTTGGGCACTTCCTGATCTTCATCAGTTTGAATTATATCAACAGAATAGGCTGATGTAATCATGGTCAGGCAGATAATAACAGTAGCGATTGTCCTATTCATCACCAGTACCACGCTCAATCTTAAAATCATATAATCCCAGGATTGAACCGTCCTCGAATTTTTCAGGCTGCCATGAGCGGACGTAAATCAGCGGTTTTTTCTCGTCCTTGAAATCCCACAGCAGAAACACCCAGCCCGTATCCGAGTAACTGCTCGAGTACCAGTTCTGCTTCAGCGTTACCCCGTAAAGGTTGGGATCGGCAGAATGCCGTAGCACATCCAGCGAGTCGAAAATAACCTTGACATAAGCGTTATTTTGAAATACTCCCTCAAGCCCCTTGATGTAATCGGCTTTCGACTTTTTCACAAATTTGATCCGCTCCTTGTCAAGGCAGCTATTTTCCAGCATATCCGGTAGATCTTCATTCGGTTGCAGAACTTTCCCGACGATAATCAAAGCGTCGTCGCTGTAAATGCGTTTCAGATAATCAATATCCTTCACACAATAAGCAGTCCGAAAGACCTCAACGGTCTGTAAGATTTTCATCCGACGAGCCGCGTCCTTCAAGCGCAACCCATCTTCGACCAGTTTCTTGACATGTCCCCTTGCAGTCGAAAAACCGGCATAGTCGATCAAACCTAAATCGGTCAATTCAAACACGAGGTATTCGGTCGGATCGGTCGCTGCCAGAACTTCATTTTGAGCAGTTTCCCCAAGCTCAACATTGACCTTGATGTCTCGCACCTCCCAGCCACCGCGATCAAGTTTGATCAGTTTGGTGCGATGTGTTCGTCTGCCATTTTTCAAACCGGTCTCTTTTAACAGCCGGCAGGTCACTCTATAGCCTTCAGCAGTGAACAGGCCGCGCTCATGTGCCAGATCACCACTTCCGAAAGCATTAATAACTTCCGTAAGTCTTTCCCCGACCTGTTCGCATAATGCAGGTTCAGCTCCAGTTTCGATTATTATCTCACCGGTGATGGCAAAAGCTAAGCTCGCGCAAAGTACTGTGAGTATAAAAATTGCTTTAAGGTTTATCAATTATTATCTCTATGTTTATTTTCAAGAATCAAACGAGAAAGATTACAATTATTCTTCCCCACTTTCACACTTTTTCACTCGCTCAGTCAAGGGGATTAATCCCCTTAACAATCCCCTTTATCTGTCCCTAGCAAGAGACCCGCACCTGCGCTACACATCGGCTCGGCGGCTACGCACGCTCGGCTCGATGTTCAGCTTCGGTGCTTTCTCTTCCAATTCATCTGCGGTGATTTTTCAAACCAAACCTGAAAAGGGTAAAATGGTAAAAGTGCAAATTATAATGACCTCACAAGGCGGAAGCCCAGGGCGTAGTACCGGCTCGACGGGACGCTGAGGAAACGAATCGCCGAACGGCAGTACTGGGCGAAGTAGTCCCAGCTGCCACCACGGTAGACCCGGTTCGAGCCAGAGGGAGAGGTCCAAGCTGAACCATCTGCGGGGGCATTCGTGTAATCAGAGTGATACCAATCCTCACACCACTCATAGACATTACCACTCATGTCGTGCAAACCCCAAGCATTTGGTTGCTTCGTTCCTACGTTATCCGTTCCACCTGGATCATTGCTTGAATAAACTGCATAGTTAACTATGCTGCTATAATTCGGATCGTCACCCCAGTAAAAACGTGTCGTACTTCCTGCGCGACAGGCATACTCCCACTCCGACTCTGAAGGCAAACGAAACACATCACCTAAAGTTGATTCAAAGCCCTGAATGTCTGTCCAAGATACTCGCTCTACTGGGCGATTAACGCCATCATAACTGGATGGATTATTACCCAGCACAGCCTCCCACTGCACCTGTGTAACCTCGTACTTACCCATCCAGAAGCCTTCCGAAAATGCCACACGATGAACTGGACCCTCATCACCATCACGATCCTGCTCATTTCCAGGACTGCCCATATCAAACGAACCAGATGGTATCCAACACATCACTATCGATTCACCACTATTCCCCAATGGGAAAGTGCGCTCGGTGCCCGGTGTAACCCCAATTTCAACTGTAATCGCTTGATACTTTATGACACTTTCGTTTCCATTTAAGGCCTTTCCCTGGGCAGCAATTATATGATTCCCAACACTAAGGTTCAATCCATACTCTGATTGAACCGGCTGGTAGTTGGTGGTCAATGGATCACCGCTTTGATTGACATTTTTCAAACGTATTTCAGTTGCACCTCTAGCGTTAACCGTTATTATCGCTGGATCATTGACGCTGGATTTAGATATAAATTCAATTCTCATAATCTCAGGAACCGCATCAGGATTCCTGCCATCAAAAGGATTGTCGGGCCAGATGATTTCAGTGGGTGGAGCTAGTACGTCACAAGATGTGAGTATGAAAGTAAAAAAGTAAAAAAATATTAAAGTTAAGAAGTATGAACGTAACTTCATTATCTGCCTTCCAATGTGAACTTTAGATCCACTGATGTGGATTGTTTGTTTGCAAATGCATGAGGTTCGATTAGCCCTAATGCCCCATAACAACCATATACCGGACGGTTACCACCACCCAGATCCAGGCATATCTAACCTGACTAAGAAAAAAACACTCTAAGTTAACATAAATATCTTCGCATTATTGCTAGCTGAATTCATTCATCGAAAGATATCGCAACCTTTGAGCGATATCGAAAGGTAAATTCTTAATAATTCAATCAGAATGATCTCACGAGGCGAAAACCTAGATTATGGTATATGACTAACGGTAGGTCTCCATAGCGATTTCCTGATCTGCAACTCTTCTCATTGAAATACCAGCTCCCACCCCGGTTGACCCGGTGGGAGCCCGAGGGTGAGGTCCAAGCCGAACTGTCAGCGGGGGCATTGGTATAATCCGAATGATACCAATCCTCACACCACTCAAAAACGTTACCGCTCATATCATTCAAGCCCCAGGCATTAGCCTGCTTGGTTCCTACACTCGCTGTGCCACCTGGAGCGTTACTGCTGTAAACTGCATAATTACTAATTTCACGGGCATTGCCATCTTCTCCCCAGTAAAATCGCGTACTTGTTCCAGCTCGACAGGCATACTCCCACTCAGCTTCACTTGGTAAACGAAACGAATTATCTATCGATGATTCAAACTCCTGGATATCATTCCATGACACTTGCTCTACAGGACGATCTGCACCACCAAAGTAGGACGGATTATTACCCATTACAGCTTCCCATTGATCCTGTGTCACCTCATACTTTCCCATCCAATAACCTTCCATAAATATCACCTTATGAACTGGACCTTCATCATTGTCCCGATCTTGCTCAATACCAGGACTGCCCATATCAAAAGATCCAGGTGGTATCCAACACATCACAATTTCTTTATCACTATTACCCAAAGGGAATGAACACTCCTCACCAGCAGAATATCCAATTACGACATTGATCGTTTGATACATTACAACACTCTCGTTTCCATTCAACGCTTTTCCTTGTGCCGCTATAACATGATTTCCAACACTGAGGTTTAACTGGTATTCGGATTGAACAGCTTGGTAACCTGAGGTGATTGGATCACCTGTTTGATTAACTTGAGTATACCTGATCTCGGTTGCAGCTTTTGTGCTAATACTGATAATAGCAGGATCTTTTGCACTCAATTTGAATTTAAAATCAACATTCAAGACTTCTGGAACAGCTTCTGGATTCCTGCCATCATAAGGATTATGCGGCAATTTGATTTCTGAAGGGGAATTAAAGACATCACATGAGTTGATCAAGATGTAGACAAGAGGAATAACCATCAGTTTAATCACATTGCTGAGCCCAAATGGATGAATTGATCTCAATTTTTTTGTCATGTTTTGTTACAACCTCAAGAAACTAATAACGGTCATTTAATGTCCCTGACAAGACGAAAACCAAGCCCGGGACTCCAGCGAGTAGGAACCTTGAAGTGACGATTAGCTGGTCGGCAATCCAGAGCAGTTGTGTTAATGCCTCCTCCTCTTACCACCCGACTGAATCCACTCGGAGGACCCTTGGGATCACTAACAGATGGAGTGCATGTATGATAATAATCGTCGTCATACCAATCATTGCACCATTCCCAGACATTGCCAAGGATATCATGCAAACCCCAGGGATTAGCGTTCAATGATCCGACATTGTGTAATTGCAAATTGCTATTGTCAGTGTACCAGGAGTAATCCGATAATTTATCGGGATCACTACCCCAGAAATAGCACTCGATTGAAACGCCACCCCGGCACGCATACTCCCACTCTGCTTCTGTAGGTAACCGGTAATGGCTGTCTATTTGCGAAAGAAAACACTGTTCAATATGCTCCCACGATACCCAATCCACCGGTTTATCAGCACCGGCGTCCTGTGAAGGCGTCTGTCCGGTAACAGCTTCCCATTCGCTTTGTGTTACTTCATATTTACCCATCCAAAAACCTTGAGAAATAATTACCTGATGATGTGGAAGTTCATCATCATGATAATCAATCTCATTATCTTGTGCGCCCATATTGAGCTCACCCGGAGGAATCCAGCACATGATTATCGACTTCTCACCCTCGACTAACGCAAATTCATACTGCTCGCCACCTGTCAGACCAGATTGAACCGTAATGTACTGGTACATTACAGGACTTTCGTTTCCGTTGAGCGCTCTCCCCTGAGCTGCAAGGAGATGATTCCCAATGCTGAGGTTTATTCTATATTTCGGTTGCACAGGCTGGTAGCTTGAATTTATTTGATCGCCTGTTTGATCAACTTCACAGAACCGAACCTCTGTGGTCCCGCGTGACTTTATGGCAATCTCAACTTGACCATCATTGATGGATCTGGATATAAACTCAATATTGACGATCTCTGGTACAGCATTCGGATTCATTCCATCAACCGGATTATCCGGTAATTCAATTTGAGATGGAGGAGTCAGAGCGTCGCAGGAAAGTAAAAACACAATGCTCCACAGAAAGCTGCATAAGATCCGATTTTTAATTACATTGCTAATTTCAGCAAGTATGTGTTTGACTTTTTTTCCCATTCCTTGCATACTGATAGTGTCACTTTTAACAATCGTGCTCATATTTAATATTGATCCAAAACAAGCCGAAATCCTCCTCCATTTGATTTTCCTGTAGTGACCACCCACCCTCGTGAAGCTGATCTACAATCATAAGAATAGGTTCTCCAGGATCCCCCGCGGCTAACTCGGCGCTCATTATCTCCATCTTCCAGCCAGGAATCTCCATTTTCCGGGGCGTTTATATAGTTTTCATGATAAGTATCCTCACAAAGCTCGGAAACGTTTCCACACATGTCATACAATCCCCACGGATTGGGTAATTTTGAACCTACTTTCGCGGTCCGACTCGGTTCTTCAACTCCATAAACACCACCCTGAACTGCATATTGATTTTGGTTATGGTCACCCCAATAGTATGGTGTTTCAGTACCTGCCCTGCATGCATACTCCCACTCCGCTTCTGTCGGCAGTCGGAATCCCGTCCGAATCGTGAACTGATTGACTTCATTCCAATTGATCGATTCAACAGGTCTGGCATCATCGACAAATTCGGAAGGGTTGTCTCCGAATACTGCTTTCCATTGTGCTTGTGTCACCTCATATTTACTCATCCAGAAACCATTTTTAATTGTAACCTCATGAATCGGTATTTCATTCGGAAAATGGTTTTCCTCTTCTTCTGAACCCATTCTAAAGCTTCCTGCTGGAATCCAGCACATTACTGTTTCAAACTCAAATCCAGAAGGACAGGGAATAATAAGACGTTCGGTGCCAGGTCTTTCTCCTAATATCACTGTGACAGTATCATAATATATCTGACTCTCTGAACCGGTAAAAGATCTCCCCTGAGCCGCTATTAAATGATCGCCAATACCAAGATTAATCTGATACTCGCTTTGTACCGGTTGATAAATTGCTTGGATTGCCTCTCCTACACGATCTACCGAGGAGAAACGTATATTGACAACTCCTTTGGTAGTTATCATAAAGCACGCCGGATCTTCATCTCTGACTTTTGAGATAAACTCAATTTCGAGGATTTCCGGCGTTGCTTCCGGATTGTAACCGTCGTTTCTATTCTCCGACCACTCAATTTCGGATGGTGGATTCAAGCTGTCGCATCCGATAATACCGAAAATTGATGTGATGATTAACAGCAAAAAGACTATCTGACACAGGCTATACATGCTAAGTATTTTAATATTAAATACCTTTTCGGGGTTCATTTCAGCCTCGATTCTTTGACACTCGACGTAGAAATTGCAAAACTCATCCCAACCATCAATTTATCCTGGTTCACGCTCGAATGAAGCTGACCTGAAATCGGACGTTTTCCTCCTCCCCAGAACCAGGTATCTATGAATTGCCAGGCGTAAACCCCAGCAGTCGCTATCATGAATACCTTTACCTTTTTGCTTGCCAAATGCATATCGTCGAAAGCAGATTGAGCATTGCTGCGACTTTGATTAATCGAAACCTGGTCTTCGGCTGACTTGTAATCCCAAAGGGCTCTCTCGAAATCACTCTCAACATTCGAATATTGCTCTGAAGCCAGGTACATCATCGCGAGACTTCCAATGAAAGCTCCCGCGTATATGCTGCCTTTCACATATTGCTTAGATGAAAAATTAGCTGCACCCGGAAGGAATGACAATGATCTTGCGCGTGAACGTCGTTTTTTCCATTCCACCGTACCTTCTGTTCCAAGTCTAATGCTGTATTCAGCCTGTCGATTGTGTTCCACTCGTATCTTGTTAAGTTGAGTGTCAAATCCGATTTTTTGCAGGCGGATTTGGTACTCGCCTGTCGGAAGATCGTTTAATATCGTTGGTGTGTGTCCCTTTCGTTCACCATTCAGATAGATTTCTGCCATAGGCGGCTCGCTCTTGACGTGCAACTTACCGGTTTTGCGTTTCAGTTTCGGTTCCAGTTTGAGCTCGCCACCGATCATCATACTGACAAGCAATTCGTTAGATTCATAACTGTCTTTCTCAACCCTGATATTATAGGTTCCTGGAGCGAGTCGGTAGTCTTGCAATGGTGTTTCACCTAATTCTCGATTTGTACCCGCTATTAAAACGGATGCGCCAGATGGAGTAGAAATAACTGACAAAAGACCTGAATTTGCCTTTAAAATGTACGTTTCGCTGAACGGCTGTCCGTCTTTAATCTCGATTGAGGTTTCATAATCAAAGAAGTGCTCTTTTGTCAGTCGAATAATATGCCTTCCGGAAACAAGCTGATTATTCGTCACTGGCGTAGTGCCTGCAGATTGTCCGTCAATGCTGAGCTTAGCGCCGGGTGGGTCAGAATCAATATAGATCCCGCCAAATTGTGGCTTAAGATCGTAGGTCTGGATAAATTTGCCGCCAGGTTGTATTTCGAAGGTGTCGATCTCCTCGTAATACATTTCGAAAATCATTCTCAGAGAATATTCTCCTGCGTCAAATTGACCGATATAGGGAGTTCTGCCTACGTTCTTGTCATTGATCCACAGCATTGCTCCCTGTGGATTGCTATTAATGCTAATCCTGCCAAAGTTAGGAGTCAGTTTGATGTTTTCCTTGGCATAAGAGTTAGATTCGACCTTGATTACTTTAGATTCAGGTAAATACAACTCACGGACAACTTCTACCTGATATGTACCGGGTTGCAAACCTTCTATGGGCAAAGGGGTGATGCCTTGCTCAACTTTGTTCAAGTAAACAATTGCACCATTGGGTTCGGATTCAACAAACAGGTTGCCAGGATCTTTGATATCCAACTGTTCCTGTTTACCTCCTGAGAAGGAGATCTGCTCTTCAATCTTTTCTTTCGATTTCAGATCAAAACTCTTCTCCCAGATCCTGCCAC
>CAYLYZ010000114.1:0-18205 GCA_964387885.1 uncultured bacterium
TCACCGTCACTGATTGTGAATACAGGTTCATAGACACCCACATCATCAAAGTCTGTATCCCAGGTGAAGTCACCGGTGCCGTCACCGTTATCGACGAATCCGGCCTCCTGGGGCAGGTTGTCCATATCCCAGTCGTAGCTCAAAGCCTGACCATCAGGATCGGAACCTACGAGTTGGAATGATACGATTGCGTCTTCATCAGCCGCAATCTGGTTGCCCTGATTTATGTCGGCTATACTCGGTGCGCGGTTAACGTTACTGATGGTTATTGTTACTGTAATGTCATCGGTCAGGTCACCATCGCTGATTGTGAATACGGGCTGATAAACACCCACGTCATCAAAGTCCGTATCCCAGGTGAAGTCACCTGTGCCGTCTCCGTTGTCGACGAATCCGGCTTCCTGAGGAAGGTTGTCCATATCCCAGTCGTAGCTCAAAGCCTGACCATCGGGATCGGAACCTGTGAGTTGGAAACTTACGATTGCGTCTTCATCAGCTGCAATCTGGTTGCCCTGGTTGATATCAGCTATGCTCGGTGCGCGGTTTACATTACCAACTGTAATATTAACATCCATCTGATCGGTAGCAGCATTTTGATCTTCAACAACAAAAGTAAGATCGTACTCACCGGCAGCATCATATCCGGTTTGCCATGAGAATAAACCGGTACCGTCTCCATTATCTACGAACTCTGCACCGAGATCTACAGTACCGTCGTTATCTGACAGTGTGAGTGTAAGAGCGTCTCCTTCAAACAATAGGTCTATATCGTCTGCACTTACAGCAAACTCAAGTAGTGCGCCTTCCTGCAGATTCTGATTTTGTACCTGTTCTATAACTGGTGAGTCGTTGACAGGCGTAATCCTCAAATCGAATAATTCGTTAGTAACATCATCTCGCTGCGGGAATCTGAATCCGTTTACAGCTCCTCGCGAGAAGTTCCTCTGCATTTGATCCCGTGGATTTTCGGATAATGATCTAACTCTGCGGTTTGCGTCAATGTCTTCTCCAAGTCCGTTTCGCCTTGGACCACCGATTACATTTCCAGGTGCAAAGGCAATGATGTTATCATCTGCTGAGATATCGATCTGAATCCAATCAACGCTGTTATAATTGTCGTCAGGTTCGACATACAGGACGTTATCTCCATCAATTTCCATGTTGAGCTGCTGCAAATCACCCGAGAAATCGAATGTTAATTCGTCACCGTCGACATCAGCAAAAATGTTATCCAGATCTGCAATATCATATCGACGTGGTTCCCTGTCCTCAACAATTTCAACATTGTTAATCTGCTGAGAAACCTCAGGGGAATCATTTACTGGAGCTACACTGAATTGAAGAGTAAGTTCCGATTGTTCGTCATAGGAATCAACTGCACGAATCGGATAATTATAATCCCCATTGAAGTTTTCCTCCTCAATAGTGGCGATAAGGTGGGTTTCTTCATTATTGAAAGCCAGACTGATCGCCCCTCCGAGCTCATCCCACTCAATTGTCATTACATCGTCAGCATCAGGATCGTTAAACATTTCAGATAATGCCAGCTCAAACAGGTATGGGTCCTGATCCTCATCAAGGTCTATCACATAAGGATTCGCTACGAGAATTTCAGGAACATCATTCACCGGATTGACGACTACGTCAACCTCAAATGATATTACATCATCGCGGTTCGGTGCATCCCCTTCCTCATCATCTTCATCAGGATTTCGAAGCAGGAATTCAACACCGTCATCTATCGATAGACTGATAACTTCATTCCCTGTCCAGTTTTCATCTGGATTAATGCTCAAAACATTATTTTCATCAATGTTGACGCCAAGATGTGCACCACCGTCCCAGCTATATGATAACACATCGTCTTCGATGTCAATAAATACACTGTCAAGGTCAGCGATGACGGATAAACCCGGATCTTCATCAATAACAATTGATTCCGGCATCAATCCTTCCTGTTCCGGTGGATCATTAACACCGATAATATTCACCAGGAATACATCAGATGCCGTTGATCCATTCATGTCATCGGCGGTAATTGTGACTTCAACTACGCCGAAGAAATCAGGATCTAACAATAATATGCCTATGTTAGAACCAGGGATAATTATAAAGGAGATACCCTCGCCATCATACTCAATAGTAAATGTAAGGTCATCATCGTCGTCATCATTGAATACGGTATTCAGATTAAGAACCACTCCCGGGCTTGAGTCTTCCTCATAAGTCATATCATCAATAGAAGCAACAACTTCTACAGGGTTGTTTAAGACATCAATGTTCAAATAGAACTCGGTTGTGTCAGCCGCGTTGGAAGAATCCTGAACAACTAATTCAATTGTGTGTACTCCAACCATTTCTTCAGTTGGCGTAAACGAAATCTCACCATTCTCCCCATCGATATTGATGAAGTCTGAATCATCACTAAAGGCCAGGACATCACCCGGATCAATATCTGTAGCCTGCACTGTCATTTCGAATAGCTGTCCAACATAACCAACTGTATCCTGTGGTAGTGCAGAGAATTCGGGTGGATCGTTGGTCGGCAATACATCAACAATCGCAATGTCTGAATCACTCAGTCCAGCCGGATCAGTGGCCTCAACAGAAGTTTGAAGTTCACCAAACCAATTCTCATCGGCTTGAAGATGCAGATATCCTGACTCAGCGTCGAGATTAAGCTGAGCATTGTCACCACCCTGCTCAAACATTGCGGTTAAATCAAGGTCTTCAAAGGAGTGATCAGCATCTGAAATGTGTTCACGCAGGTCGATTGAAAGCTGTTCGTCTTCGTTGAAACTGGTGTCCGGAAGTACAACAACAGGAGGATCATTGATTAATGTGATGAACTCCCATGTATTGACCTGTTCATTAGGAGGAACAGATTGGTCATAAACCGTTGAAGATAAAGCAACAGAACCACCATCAGTAAACTCTTCCTCGCTGACATCAGCATTCAGCCAATATCCGTTCCCGGCATCTACTGTCTGGAAGGCAAATGGATTGCCATCAAGCGTTAAAGTCATACTGTCCGGTTCAACTCCGGCGAGTGCATCCGAAATGAATATCGATACAACATCAAGGGTATCAACATCTACAACTGTACCATTCCCGGGAGAAGCCTCGGAATAAACCGGCGCAACAACATCTACAATCAGAAGTTCGACTTCAGTTGGATCGCTCACTGTTCCGGCAGGATTAACCGCCGTTAATGTGACTTGAGAAGTGTCCGGCAATTCATCTGCAGCGTATTCGAAAGAGAACGTAACTTCATTTTCAATTGCCACTTCACCGACTTCTTCACCATCAAGGTAAACATGAACTGTGAGTCCAATCTCACTTTCACCTGTAAGTGATAACGTGTTTGCACTTGTGAATGTATCAATAGCTGTAATCGTTGGTGTATTCACCGGATCGATATCAATGTTGAAAATATATACAGTTGTGTCCGGATTACCTGCGAGATCATGAATGATCAGTCGCGCTGTATGATCACCATTCTCAAGTTCATTTTCCGGAACAGTTGCTGAAATTGAATCATCGTCTGCATGATATACAACGGGCACTTGAACTTCATCAATTATGGATAACACCAGATTATCCGCATCAATACCGGTACTACCCTCTTCATCAGAAACTAAAGCTGTGAATACGGGCGTGTCTGTTGCCAGATTGGGTCCGTTTACGGCAGCGAAGTTCTCAGTTGTTGGTGTGGAAAGGTCTAACGTAAGATGGAGAGTATCACTGTTTATGGATTCATTACCACCTCCATCGACCATCGTTGCCCAGATTTCATTAACACCTTCAATAAGAACGATTCCGCCAATTTCAAAAGTTGAGTCAAGTTCAACCGCCTCAATTGTAGCTAATTCTCCATTGTTGTATACCAATACAAATGGTTCGTTAACATATTCATCTCCCTCGGGGTATTCAGGTCCATCACTCCCAGCTGTTCCTGTGACTGTGATTTCAGCGTTGTTGAAGTATATACTTTCCGGATCATCGAGCTCGGGTGGTTCGGGATCGGTGTTATCAACAAAGAATTGCCACTCTTCCCCACCCTCATTTCCATCATCGTCTTCACCAAAGGCAAAAACACCACCGAGTCCTTCATCTAATCCCTCCATACCGTCTCTATTAGGGCCCTCATCAAAATCTCTTCCAAGCGGAACAAAAACCCGACCGTTCGGTTCGTGTATTATCCGTTCTTCATCAAGCCAAATCCATTCGTCATCTTCTTCACCCGGACCATGATATTTAATTATCGCAATCCGAATTGAATTGTGATTTACACCAGCGTCATTATCACTTATTACAAAAGAGATAGTGTCAGCGTTTGCCCCGCCGCCTTCCTGCTGGAGACGACCCCCACCTGCAACTCCACCGGCTGGTGGCCAGAGGTTACCGAAAAATGGTGGTTCGTTGTCTTCGATTTCCGCAATTAAAAACTCACCAACAGCTTCCAAACCATTTCCCGCATTATCATCAACGATTAGCGATAGTTCGTGAAGACCAAGGTCGAGAGGTGCTCCATTTCCGAAATCATAATAAATGGAATTTTCGATTTCGCTCCATTCATGCTCGAGAACCTGACCATCAATTGACAATATGATTGAATTCGGATTAATTCCACTGGAAGGTTCCAGATCCGCAACAGCAATGGTTAACTCGGGGCTGTTGTTCCCAATCTCCTCTACATCACCCCAGAGGAACGGGTGAGCTGCCATCGGTGACCTGCTGTCGACGAAGAAAGTGTAAATTTCCGGTTCTCTCGGTGTGTTCCCGAGTATATCTGTTGCACTTATTGCTACAACGTGAGATCCCTCTTCAAGAGCCTCCTCAACTTGGTAAGTCAATTGGCCATTGTTTCCATCGAACACAAATCCTTCGATTCTCTCCCGATCAAAGTACAGCTCGAGCTGTTGATTGCGCCTGAATCCCTCATTTCCCGCAATAACACCGCTCCCCGCATCAATTATAGTAGCAGTAATTCCTGGAGTGGTGTCAATGGTAATCTCATCTGGAGTTGTAAATTCAACAACCGGGGGTTGAATATCAAGATATGTTTCTACGTGAACCGGCTCTACGACATTACCGTCTTCATCCCCGCCACTTAAAGTGAAGGTATTTAATTCTTCTTCAAGCTGTACATTTCTGAAGCTAAAATCACCACGGTTGTTCGCTTCCGTTGTGGCCAATTGCTCATCATTTCGCCATAATTCAACAACCAAACCTCGTTCTGCGCTACCGGAGATTGTTATCCTGTCTCTTCTTGTATATTCAGGCAGATCTTCAACTGTAATTTCACCTGCATCTGAGTTAACCTCGAAACGAACTACCTGTCTTTCAACATTTCTGAACTCGTCCCAAGCCCTGATCATATAAGAATGATGTCCATCCCGAAGTGCTTCTTCCGGCTGATATGTCAGGACACCTGTCTCCTGATTATATTCGAAATCTCTTTGACGACGATTATCAATCCTGAATTCAATTCCGACGATTCCGCTGTGCTCGTCAATAATTGTTGCCGAAATTATCGGTTGGTTATTCTGTATTACAGATTCATTGGCTGGTGAGAGCTGTGAAATAACTGGTCGGACTCTGTCTATCATATTCACTGTAAAGACTATCCTAACAACATCTCGTGCACCTGATCTATCAGTAACTGTAAATATTGGGCTGCCATGTACACCCCTTACATTCATCTGCGGTGTCCACTGGATGTTTCCAACTCCGCTACCCTGATCGGTGAATTGCATTCCATTTGGCAGGTTCACGGCAGACAGTCTTAGTTCAGCCTGATCACCCTGGTCAGGATCTTCTGCAGTGATGTTGTAGTTCAGTTCCTCCCCAACCATTACATCAACAAATTCCTCAACGTCTACCCAGCGAGGTGGTATATTTCGCTCGATAATTGTAATTACGACGATGAGAGTATCTCGGGTTGTACCGTCGAATGCGACAAAATAAGGTCGATATACACCGGCGGATTCGAGATTAGTCTCCCACTCAAATCTGCCATGACCACGTCCACGATCCTCAAATTCTGCACCTTCAGGTAAATTACCAGCAGATAATCTTAATTGGTTTTGATTTCGACCCCGACGATCTTCGTCTTCATCCCGGGCTCTAAGATCGAACCTTACTTCACGCCCTTCATTTTCGGTTATCGGATCAATTTCTTCCCACTCGGGAGGGCTGTTCTGGTCGGTTACGACAATATTAAGCACCTGTTCAGCAAACATTGGCGGTTGACCATTGTCAGTTACTCTAAAAGTAATTTCATATTCCCTTGCCTGATTTTGGTTTGGTGTCCATTGGAAGAGGTTTTCATCCTGGTCGAGGGTAGCACCAAATGGCATATTTGCCGCTGTGAATGTTATGTTGTCTCCATCGGGATCTTCAGCTTCGAGAAGTAAGGAATATACCTCACCTTCAGCTATTTCCACATCCTCTAATTCAGCAAATACAGGACGACGGTTAGCATTCCTGATTGAGATATCTACAGTCATGTGAGAAGCTTCCCATCCGTCAAATGCGCTGAAAACGAATTCATAATCACCTGACTGATCTTCACTCGGCGTCCAGACAAATAAACCGGTTCCATTGTTCCTGTCGGTAAACTCAACACCTTCCGGAATATCATCATCATTCAGGCTGATGCTCACAATATCTTCACGATCGGGATCCCTGGCAACAACATCAAATCTGATTTCTTCACCCTCAGGACTTATAATCCTGTCTACAACTCCCCAATATGGTGCGCGGTTATCACGGGTTATCTCCAGCTCAACTTCGTTTCTACCACCTTCTCTCCATCTTGATCCTTCATCGTCATCCCAATCCGCCCTTGCCATAAATTCCTCACCTTCAGCCTGAATATAGACACGGAAATAGATTGGATTTCCTTCCTGGAATCCCTCAATGACATTTTCCGTTTCAGGGTTATCGCCGTATGCATTGAGTGCATATGGAAGTTCACCTTCCACTACAAATCCACCGGCGATTATTTCACGAGGTGTTACAACAGCAATCTCATCTCCGGCTCTTAAATCTCCATGATCGAGGATATTATTCAAGCCTTGGGCTCTGATTCTACTAATCTGGATCTCGTGGATGAGTTGAGTTTCTAACCAGCTGAAGTGTTCCTCACCTGTGATTAGCCTGACTGCAGAATACCCATCATCACGCCATCTGTCATTTCCACGAATATATATGGCATTAACAACGTGTTCCCGCTCAGCATCATTATCCCAGACCTTATATCCAAAAATTTGTCCCTCGCGGAATCCGTCTATGTCATCAGTTTCAGGATCATCACCCCAGACATCAATCATAACGCGCTCGTTACCATTAATTACGAAAGCACCCGCGCAAAGATCCTCAGGAGTAAACACACCAATTTCATCATTATCAGCTAATCCTTCACCATTAATTTGTGTTTCAAGAACTTCAACTCTATGCCTGACATCAGTTGGCATGAATTCGTAATGTCCACGTGTTAAACCTATACCTCTCAGGTTTACAGTGGTTGTAAAAGTCTCGTTACCAAGATTGAGTTCTCCCTCGAACTCTCCCTCCCGATCAGGTGCAAAGATAACCCTTAGATTAAAGGATTCACCTACTTCAATGACTTCCGGTATTTCACCTTCAAACCTGAAACCAGCGCTAATTTCTGTTTCCAAATTCTCTATTGGAACCGAACCTGTTGACCGGAAATTGATCTCTGTATCAGCTTCACCATTAACGAGTACATGTTCAAAGTCGAATGCCTCGGGATTTGCAACGAGATTTGATCCTATAGATAATCTCAGGCGAGACAATGCATTCCATCTCCACGTCCTCGGACCTGTGACAAATTCTGCGATCATATCGTATTCGGTCTCAGCTTGAAAATCCCAGTATTTAAAGGCGAATTCTTCATTATTATCGAATCCTTCAACTGGATCGGTGTTTGGAATATCTCGCCATGCATGGAAAACCCAACTCATGTTAAAATTACCCATTTCATCGTCCCGATTTCCTGGCAAGAGAACGCCGGCAACTACATCTTCTGGAGTAACTACTGCAATTTCATCAAGAGACCGTTCATCTCCAAGATCATCCGGATTACGCCATTCTTCTCCGAAGAAATTAATGGCTAAAACAGTTAATGCATGTGCACGGTCGGTTCTAACATACCGGTAATGACTGGAGCTGATGTTAATACCAATGGCAAGATTAATTTCAGAATTCTCGTCAGTTGCCCTGAAATGCGCGACAAATTGACCAATATCATCTCGACCCGGTGACATCGTGAAAGTACCCCGTCCACCTTCGTCATCGAAGTTATGTTCTGGTCGGGAAGGACCTTCGAGGCTGACCAATTCTAATGTGAGATTATCACCATCAGGATCTTCGGCAGCAATTTCAAAAGACACATCCTCATTGATATATCCCTCAACTATTCTGCCTTGTGGGAAAGCTGTCCAATGTGGAGATCGATTTTGATTTTGTACAACTATAGAAACCTCTGCTACAATATCAAATTCTTCATCGGATAGTATGAACTGTCCTGAATATTCTCCGTCATCTTCCAGTGTCGGTTCCCAGAAGAGTCTACCCTCACCGTTGCGGAAATCAGTAAACTCTACTTCATCAGGAAGGTTATCAGATGTAAATCTCATCCGAAGATTATCTTCATCAGGATCCTGACCCGCTACTTCTATCTCGAGTTCATCTCCCTCATTTATTACGAACGGTTCATCTGGATCAGGAACATCAACCCATTCAGGACGACGGTTTACACCTGTTACCACAACCTCAACGGTCATTTCAGCCTCAGCGATACCATCGGAAAGTGTGAATTCCGCTTCATACTCTCCTGCATCATCGTGAGTTGTTTGCCAAACAAAGGAACCACTGCCATTTCCATTATCTGTGAATTCAACTTCGTTCGGAAGATCATTTGATTCGAACACAATTTCTAATTCGTCACCGTCAGGATCTTCACCAACAACATTGAATCGAACCTCTGCTCCTTCGGCAACAGTGATGTCCTCTGGCTCCTGTGTCCAGACCGGAGCATTGTTCACTCTCGGTACCTCACCACCGGCCAGTATGAACAGGTCTCCTCGAATCTCGCGATCTGCCCATCTGTCAAAATTGCGTTCAAAACGGGAAATCGTATAGCTCTCCCCGGGTTGGTTAAACCTGGAGTATAAATTCCACCAGCCGCCGTTCTGATCATTATTCTGCATTTCACCACGATTGTCTTCCATCTCACCACCTGGAGCTCGGCCGTAAACTATGCTGAATCGATCACCGGCTTCAAAACTGTATCTGTCATCTTCGGGTAATTCAAGCTCAATCCAATTTTCCAGTATTTCCTCATCGTTCCACCTTTCCAGGTGATCTATCCGCGTTACCCATAGCGGATTGTTATTAAGCCGTCTGTTTTCATTTTCACGGTACACCGATACTAAACAAGGCTCACGATCATTTCCACCAGGATTATATGGCATGATAGCGACAACCCTAAGGTTATAATCACCACTTACCTGGAATGAAGCTCGGGAATAATAATTCCTGATATCTGTAGTTGAAGATACCTGTTCCATATTATCGAAGCCGTAGAGCCTGTATGCGCTACCATACGGTGTTATTAAGTCACCCGGTTCAGGTTCCTGAACATCGTTAACAATGAATCGGACCTGGTGATTGACGTTAGATTCTTCATCGGATAAAACAAACTGGCATGTATATTCTCCGGCATTTTCAAAATTCGGACGCCAGAATAATACACCTCTGCCATCACCAAGATATTCGAATGAGGCTTCCTCAGGCAGGTCTCCTCGATTAAATTCCATGTTTAATTCATCACCATCTGGATCCCGTCCGTATAGAACTAATTCCAGGACTGCACCTTCATCAATTTCAATTACTTCAGGTGCATCAACCCATTGAGGTTCCTGATTTACATCTGAAACGGAAATTGGCACCGTAACCGGGGTTCTATGGACACCGTCCGAAAGTACAAATACTGCCGTGTAATCACCTTCTGATTCGTTATCCGTTTGCCAGCTGAAAGAGCCTCTCCCACCCTCATTGTCAGTGAATCTTGCTTCATCAGGGAGATCTTCTGATTCGTATGTTATCTCAAGATCGCCATTTTCAGGATCGCGGCCCACAACTTCGAATTCAACTAATGCGCCTTCAGCAGCATTAATTCCTTCAGGAACAGTAATCCAAACCGGGGGATCATTTGCCTCTTCCATTTCACCACCGATGGTTACAAGAAGGTTGCCTTCCAATTCACCTCGTTCCCAGTGATTGAAAGCCCATCTGACACGTTCATCAACGTAACTGTTGCCCTCTTCGACTTCAGGTGAATATCGATTCCACCAGCCAGCAGTTTCTCCAAATTCACCGCCAGGAGCCGCACCATAAATTACGCTGAAGCTTTCACCTTCTCGGAGAATAAACTCCTGATTTTGCTGAAAACCTCCATTCCCTTGATTCTCAGATAAATCCAGTTCAATCCAGTTACTCTGGAGATCATTTTCGTTCCACATTCTAACCCGATCTATTCTTGTTTCCCAGAGGCGTTGTCCAAGATTATGGTTTTGATCTTCTCGGAAGATTTGTACAAAACACGGCGTCTGAACATTTGGTACAGGATTGTAAGGTAAAATTGACAACACGCGTGGGCTGAATTCGCGAGCAGCCGTGAAGCTTATCCTTGAGAAATAATTTCGTTCATCCTGAGTAGATGATAATCTTTCAAACTCACCTATTGCGAACTGATGATATTCCTCTCCAGCAGGAGTTACATAATCATGTTCTTCAGGTCTTTCACCATCTCTTACATTAAACCTAACTTGGGCGGGAATTTCGTCTTCACCATCAGATAAGACAAAGGTACAGGCATATTCACCTGCGGATTCATAACCGGGAGTCCATGTAAATACACCATAATTATTTCCGACATCACGGAAAAAAGCTTCCCGCGGGAGATTATCATTAACGAATCTTATTTCGAGATCTTGACCATCATCATCCTCTCCGTTAATGATGAACTCAGTCGTCTCACCTTCTCTCATTTCAACAACTTCTCTCGGAACATTTACCCACCGAGGAGGTGTATTCTCAACAGGGAAAAATCCACCCGCGGTTACAATAAGGCTTCCATTGAGTCTGCCTTCATCCCATAAGCGATGATCTTGTTCTATATCCTGAGCTACAAAACTCTCTGGGATTTCTATATCTCTTGAATAAAAAGTCCACCACCCGGGATTTTCTCCATTAATTGGGCCACCGGGAGCAGGACCGTAGATAATACTGAAGCTTTCACCTGCGGCGAAATCTAATTCTTCAAGCTCGGGCAAATGCAGAACCACCCAATTTCTTTCCATTTCATCCGGATTCCAGATGTTGAGTCGGTCAATGCGTGTATTCCAGACCGGTTCATTCAAATCAACCGGTTCATTCATGTCACCGTTTTGTTCTTCATTTCGTTCACTAAAAATGTATACATCGCAGGGTGCCTGGAGATTTGGTGCTGGATTACTTGGCATAATTGCAATTACGCGAAGAGTATAATCGTTTTCGACAGTAAATCGTGCTCGTGAGAAATAGTTTTCCCGGTCATTAATGAACATGGGGCGTCCGATTTCCCGCGCACCGAATAACTCGAAACGATTTTCATCGGGAGTAAGATACTCTTCGATATCAGGAACGTCGACATCAATTACTTCGATCTCTATTTCTAAATCCAGATCGACCTCAGCATCAGAGAGGATAAATCTTGGGATATAAATACGTTGATCTCCGTATCCGGGAGTCCAGCTTAATACGCCACGTCCGTTCTCGGTGATAACAAATGCCGCATCAAGAGGCAAATCCTCGGGGATGAACTCTATCGCGAGTTCATCATCATCCGGATCTGTACCGAAAATCTCAAACAGGAGGTTTTCGCCTTCTTCTACTTGATATGTGACTGGAAAATCACCCCATTCGGGTTCTCTATTAACTCCAAGCACTGTTATTTCGACAGTTGCTTCATCACGCAGTTCTCCGTCGAATAATGTAAATAACGGGTAATATACTCCCTCATCGTTGTTATTGGTCTGCCATTCAAATGATGCCGTTCCATCACGATTATCTGTAAATCGAACATTTTCGGGGAGGTTTTGACGGTCAAAGATGATCTCAAGTTCATCACCATCGGGATCAATACCTACCATTTCAAACTGAATCAAATCACCTTCATCACGTTCGACAAATTCAGGTATATCATCCCAGAACGGTTCGCGGTTCAGATCCAATATCCTGAACTCAACATCAGCACGTGTTTCCAGCTCACCATCAAACAGAATGAATGTTGCTCGATGATCTCCGGCACTTTCATTATCCGTTTGCCAATCGAACTCGGCGCGACCATTCTGTTGTTCACTAAAAGCTTCTTGAGGAACGCTTTCAGATTCCATGCGAATTGAGAGTCTATCTCGGTCAGGATCCCTACCGCGCATATCAAATTCAATCCGGTCACCCTCCATTCTTTCAATAAATTCAGGTGGTCTTAACTCCCATTCCGGTTCATGGTTGACATCTAATACGCTTATCTCGACAACTGCAACATCTTCCAAATCTCCATCAAATAACCTGAATGTTGCCTGATAATCTCCTGCATCACCGTTTTCTGTTTGCCACATTAATCTGCCGTGACCGTCACCGTAATCCATGAATTCTACATTGTCTGGAAGAGTTTCAGATTCATATATAATTTGCAGTTGATCACCATCAGGATCTATTCCGAATAATTCAAACTCTATTAAATCACCCTCATTTCTCTCTACAAATTCAGGTACTTCTTCCCATCCTGGTGGACGGTTGACGTTTCCTACTGTGATATCAACTATAAGGGGTATTTCAACTTCACCGTCAGCTAAGCCGAATCTGGCCTGGTAATTTCCTTCACTTTCATTATCTGTTTGCCAGGTGAATAAACCACTGCCGTCACCCCGGTCATCGAAGTTTGCATTTTCGGGCAGGTTTTCAGGATAGAAATGGATTGTTAGTTGTTCATTATCATGGTCAACTCCGCGCAGCTCAAATTGAACAGGTTGACCTTCCTGCACTTCGATTGGTGCTTCGGGAAAGTCTACCCATTCAGGCTCACGGTTAAGGTTTAATATCCTGAACTCAACATCGGCACGCGTTTCCAGCTCACCATCCGACAGTATGAATGTTGCCTGATAATCTCCTGCACTTTCACTGTCTGTTTGCCATTCAAATGTAGCCCTGTTGTTCCGTGGACTAAAATCAACATTTTCCGGGAGGTTTTCTGACTCAAAACTAATGGTAAGTCGATCTCTGTCCGGATCCATACCGCGCATTTCAAATTCAACCAGCTCTCCCTCATTTGCCTCATAAAATTCAGGCGGTCTTACTTCCCATTCCGGTGCGAGGTTGACATCTAATACCCTTATCTCGACAACTACCACGTCTTCCAGATTTCCATCAGATAATCTGAATGTTGCCTGATAATTTCCCGCATCACCGTTTTCAGTTTGCCATGCGAACCTACCGTGACCATCACCGTATCCCATAAATTCTACATTATCCGGAAGAGTCTCTGATTCATATATAATTTGCAGTTGATCACCGTCAGGATCTATACCGAAGAATTCAAATTCGATCAAATCTCCTTCATTTCTCTCAACCAATTCCGGAACTTCTTCCCATCTCGGTGCACGGTTGACATTGCCAACAGAAATCTCAACAACGAGGGGTATTTCAACTTCACCGTCAGCTAAACCGAATCTGGCCTGGTAATTCCCTTCACTTTCATTATCTGTTTCCCACCTGAATAAACCACTACCGTCACCACGGTCTTCGAAGTTTGCATTCTCGGGCAGGTTTTCACGATAGAAAATGATTTCTAATTGGTCATTATCCGGATCAATTCCACGCAGCTCAAATTGAACAGGTTGACCTTCCTGCACTTCAATAGGTGCTTCGGGAATGTCTACCCATTCAGGTTCACGGTTAAGATTTAATATCCTGAACTCAACATCGGCACGTGTTTCCAGATCACCATCTGAAAGTATGAACGTAGCTTGATAATCCCCCGCACTTTCACTATCTGTTTGCCATACAAATGTAGCCCTGTTATTCCGCGGACTAAATTCAACATTTTCGGGGAGGTTTTCTGATTCAATGGTAATGGAAAGTCGGTCTCTGTCCGGATCGCTACCGCGCATTTCGAATTCAACCAGCTCTCCCTCAATTGCCTCATAAAATTCTTGCGGTCTTACTTCCCATTCCGGTGCGCGGTTGACGTCTAATACTCTTAATTCAACTTCTGCAACGGCTTCCAAATTTCCGTCCGATAGTGTGAAAGTTACCTGATAATCTCCAGCGTCTTCATTGTCAGTTTGCCACCTGAAGCTTGCGTGACCGTTTTCATAGGGCATAAGATCGACTTCATCTTCAGGCAGATTTTCTGATGCATAGGTAATCTGAAGTTGGTCACCGTCAGGATCACTTCCAAATAGTTCAATTTCTAACCACTCTCCCTCCGTAATTTCTACTAAGTCAGGAATTTCTTGATCCCATCTCGGTGCACGATTGACGTTTCCGACAGAGATATTCACTACATGTGGGGTTTCAAATTCACCGTCAAATAGACCGAATCTGGCCTCGTAATTTCCTGCATCATCCTGATTTGTTTGCCAACTAAAGGATCCGTTGCCGTCACCATGATCAGTAAAAGTGGCATGCTCGGGGAAGTCTTCAGCGTTAAAATTGATCCTTAAATCATCACCATCGGGATCATATCCAGGCAGGTCAAATTCTATAAGGTCACCCTCCTGGACATCAATTCTATCGGTGATATCCTGCCATTGCGGAGGACGATTGACATCACCAACTGCGATCTGAACTGAGGCAACATCCTCAAGTTCACCATCAGAAATTACGAAATCAGCCTGATAGTTCCCAGCGCTTTCATTATCTGTCTGCCAGATGAATACACCACTGCCATCACCGTTATCATGGAACTCGGCATTCTCCGGAATGCCCTCACTGAAATAGTCGATTGTTACCTGGTCGTTATCCGGATCAAGCCCAAAAACACCAAACTCAACAAGCTCACCCTCAGCACGCTCAACTAACTCGGGAACATTCTCCCACCTCGGTGGGCGATTGACATCACCGACAGCGATCTGAACTGAAGTAGCATCCTCAAGTTCACCATCTGAAATTACGAAGTCAGCCTGATAGTTCCCGGCGCTTTCATTATCTGTCTGCCAGATGAATACACCACTGCCATCACCGTTATCATGGAACTCGGCATTCTCCGGAATGCCCTCACCGAAATAGTCGATTGTTACCCGATCGTTATCCGGATCAAGCCCAAAAACACCAAACTCAACAAGTTCACCCTCGCGACGCTGAACTAACTCGGGAACTTCCTCCCACCTCGGTGGACGATTGACATTTTCAACATTGATAGTAACCACATGTTGAATATGAAGTTCACCATCTGATAATACGAATTCTGCCCGGTAGTTATCACCGGCATCATCATTATTCGTTTGCCATGTGAATAGGCCAATACCCTCACCAAAATATTCGAACACCGCGTTATCGGGTAGATTTCCCGGAATGTATTCTAACCTCACTCGATCATCATCGGGATCCATTCCCGCTAATCCGAATTCAACAATTTCACCTTCTTGAACATCAATTATCTCAGGAATCTCTCCCATCCATTCTGGAGATCGGTTGACGTTCTCAACTGTGATTTCAACTTCAAAAGGCGTTTCAACAATGCCGTCAAATAAACCAAATCTTGCCCGATAGGTACCGGCATCTTCATAACCTGTCTGCCAGGTAAATTCAGCGCTGCCATCTCCATTATCTGTGAAATTTACATTATCGGGTAGATCCTCGGGGTAAAAATTAAACCTTAATTGGTCTCCATCCGGATCATCACCAAATAAGAGGATTCTGGCAATTTCATTTTCTTGAACGACTATTCTGTCAGGTGTGTCTACAAATAACGGTCGACGATTGACATCACCGATCGCGATCTGAACACTTGCCGGTACATCAACGGTACCATCAGATAACACAAAATCAGCCTGATAGTTTCCTGCATCCTCGTGAGTAGTTTGCCATTCGAAAGTTGCCCTGCCCCCACCATGGTACGTGAAGTTTACGTTATCTGGAAGGTTCTCTGAGGAATAAGTGATATTGAGTTCATCTTCATCCTGATCAACTCCAAGCATTTCAAATCGAACAAGTTCTCCCTCCTGATGCTCAACTCTATCCGGGATTTCCCGCCATTCAGGTTCACGATTAGAATTTGCTTCCAGAGTAAGTATACTCAATTGATTGGCGTTCCATTCCCTGCGGCCCATAAATATTTGATCAATTTCAGCTTCAATTTCAATCTCAGCAGAAACATCCCAATACCTGAAAAACATTTCTTCACCTGCCCTGAATCCTTCAACAACATCTCTGGTATCCGGATTATCACCCCAGGCTGACAGTCCAACAGGATATAACTCATCCATGTCATTTGGCTCAATTACAGACGCGCCAGCACAAATACCGCCCGGTGTGAATACTGCAATTTCGTCAGATAACTCAAGTAGTTGACCATCAAGAAGCGCAGCTTCAATTATAACAGAAGCATCAATACCAGATGGTATAAACTCAAAGTGAGGTCTTTGAGAAACGGAAATCTCAACGATAGCCTCTGCTTCTAAATTTCCATCTGATAAAGTGAATCTTGCTTGATAATCACCGATATCACCGTCATCTGTCTGCCAACTGAAAGTTGCATGACCATTTCGCTGGTCATTAAAATCTACTTCCCGACGAGGAAGATTTGGTGAGTCATAATCTATGGTCACCCTATCACCATCTAAGTCTTGCCCAATTATTTCAAATTCTAATAAACCACCCTCATTTATTTCATATAATTCTTCAATCTGCACCCATTCAGGTGCGCGGTTAACGTCCTCTATGTTAATTTCGACTACGATTTCTGCATTAAGTTCATGATCAGTCAGTATAAATCTAGCCGTATAGTTTCCAGCATGATCGTGATTCGTTTGCCATGAGAAGCGTGCTCTTCCATCGCCATGATCGGTAAACTCAACGTTATCAGGGAGGTTATCTGATAAATATTCAATGTTGAGTTCCTCGTCTTCCGCATCTCTTCCAACTAAATTAAACTCTACAAGTTGTCCCTCTTCAGAGTTTATGGCACCTTCAGGGAACTCTACCCACTCAGGTGCATGGTTAACTGCTTCAAGTTCGCCACCGGCAAGGATTAGCAATTCACCGTCAAGGGGGGGGGGATTTGAAATCCAAAAACGGTGTTGGCCTCGAAATCTATCGTTTACAAAACTCGTATTACTCCGGTCACCGCGCAGGAATAAATTCCACCAACCTTCATCTCTGTTGATATCACCACCGGGAGCTTCCTTGTATATGATGCTGAAATGCTCTCCATCTTCAAACGGGATGCCATTTTCACCGGGGATCTGGAATTCAATCCAATTTTCAGAAATGCGATCTCCATTCCATCGAGGAATACGATCTACTCGTTCCTCCCATAAAGGATCGCCTGGCATATTATGTTCATCATCCTCACGGTAGAGTTTGACATCGCATACTTGGTTGTTGCCGTTTGGATTAAAGGGCATTATGGCGATTCTGCGAAGGGTAAAATTGCCGGATGCAGTAAAGCTCCTGCGAGTCCAATAATCGCTCTCCTCTGTCGATCCGACAAGATCCATATTCTCGATATCAAAAAGTTCATACTCACCACCATCGGGAGTACGAAATGGATTCTCGTTATCTTGAGCGTTTGCCTGTATGCATAAGAGCATTACAGTCAGCCCAATAAGAATTTTTGCAATTTTTTCCATTGAAAACACCTCCACAAGAATTTTCCGGCATTATGCTTATTCCAGCTCATTTGACGGTTTGTTTTTTACCAGGATTAGCGCAAGGATTAACATTTTTATCACGCAAGATCAAGGTAAAGAATCAACGGTCGAGGTTTTGAAGCAGTTTAAGAGAGAAAATCAATAGAGCTGAGGACGTTTTATAAGCACCTTACTACAATATATAGTAAAAAAAATGTCAAAATATGACGCAGGACAAGTTTAAACTTGATTTAAATCATGTTTTGGAAACATAAATG
>CAYLYZ010000115.1:0-18202 GCA_964387885.1 uncultured bacterium
GTCATGTGTCATTAGTAAAGGTTTTTGATAACAGGATCATCGAGCTGGTGGATCTGAAGCGAAAGGCTTTAGGACATATTTCTACTGAAAAGCAAATTGCTAAATTCAGAGAGGAAATGAATGAAATCGTTAACTTTAATATTTTTCTTAGTCGTTTTAATAACTAATTATATCTTAGCGTTTGACCTACCAGAAATCATCGCGGAGTTTCGACCGGAAGGAGGTCACAACTGGGGTCATTCGTTTTCTTGTCTCTCAGACCAGAATGGAGATGGGATTGATGATCTTTACGTCCTAAATGAGACTACTCATAATGGAGAAGTTTATTATGGTGGTGAAAACATGGCAGAAGGTTTTGGCTTTGAATTTGAGAATAGCCGTGATGAATCTGAAAAAGTAGTTAGCATTGGTTATATCGGGCAATTGAATGATGATAATTCCAATTATATTGCCGTTCAACATTTTGTCATCAATTCGAGTGCTTATTATCTTGATTTCCATGCTGGTGGAGATCAAATACAGGAAGATCCAATTATAACCATCTCTTCAATTTGGGAAACCAACGGGTTGGCGATAGGTGATCTTTCCAATTCTCGTCAAGTAGATTTTAATAATGATAGATTTGAAGACCTTTTTGCTACAAGATTGGAAGGACGGCTGAGGCGTCTCCATATTTTTCATGGGGGAGTAGAATTTGATACAATTCCTGATTGGGATGTACCCTATGAAAATCCTGGTCGAGTAATGAGAAACTTTGGTTACTCACAAGGCTATGACGTTAATAGAGATGGTTTTGACGATATTTTGGTTAGAAGTCGAATGGTTAATCCTAATATTGACCAGGAAGATTATTTTTTTGATCTCTATTTGGGTGGTTCTCCAATGGATACTGTTCCCGCTCTCAGAATGTGGGAGGATGATTATCCAAGTTTTGCACCAGTTGACAGGTCTGTTCAAATGAACAAAGGATTCTGTTTGCTGCCTGATGTTAACGGAGATGGTTTTGCTGACTGGGCAATCTGCTGGCGCGATCATTGGGAAGATAGAGTGGAAACAGGCGTCTTTGTTTTCTTCGGAGGTGAAGAATTAGATGGAGAGCCTGATTTAACTCTCGAAGGGCATCGCGGCTTAGCACCAAATGTGTGTGATGTCACCGGAGGGGATTTCAATGGAGATGGTTTTGGTGATATTGCTTATTGCTACAATGTTACCGATTTCTTGACGGGTGAGTTACATATTCATTTTGGGGGAGAAGAAATGGACGAGAACACAGATATATTTATCGATTCTCACGAAGCATATAACGGTCGGTATGAACCACTGGGATTCAAAATTGGCGCTATTGGAGATTATAACGGTGATGGTATAGATGACTTTGTGACACGATCAATGAGTGGAGCAGCAAAGGTGGTAATCATGGCTGGATCTGAGGAATGGGTTTCAGTGCAAGAAAATGATCAAATACCACAGAAATATAAACTTGAATTAACAGCTAATCCGAATCCATTTAATAATAGGATTAGACTTGAATATTCACTACCAAAGAAAGGGCGTACAAGACTTGTTTTTTACGATGTGAACGGGCGTGAATTGGAGGAACTCGTTAATTCATATCTTCCCTCCGGGACAGGAACAATATTATGGGATGCACCAGCCCCAGGTGTGTATTTGGCAGTAATTAAAACCGAATCAGTGGTTAAAACGGAAAAAATTGTATGTATTCGATAGACCAATTTATGTTTCAGACTGATTTCAAGCGTAGCGTAATCAGGCAGGTTACAATCTCTTTATTCATTTGAATCCTGCCAATAACAATCAAGAACTTAAAACGGTGCTAAGAAGTAATTTCGCGTAGGGGTTGATCCCCGATCGAGGTCGAGGACAAGTTTATCAAGCCCTTTTAATTTGCTAAGATTTGAGGGCTCAATAAATTGGCCCCTACACGAAACTGAACAATTGCGTCACAAATACTGTCATTGCGAGTGAAGCGAAGCAATCTCTTATTGTGCATATATTCCAACAGATCGCTTCGTCTCTGCGTTCCTCAAGACGACGAACTCACTTCATTACTTTCGGAATATGCTATAATTCTAATAAAGAATTACTACCGCACAAGCATAACCTTCCGTACAGCCTTAAAAAAACCCGTTTCCATCACTATCAGGTATACCCCGGAAGTTGCTCCTGCTCCGTTCCATGATGTTGTGTACTGACCGGCAGGTTTAGTTTGATTTATCAGGGAAATGACTTCACGCCCTCTGATGTCATAAATCCCAAGCGACATATGACCTGTAACCGGTAAACCAAATTCTATGTTGGTTACCGAATTGAATGGATTCGGGTAGGCATTTGACAGGAAGTATGACTCAGGCAATATCGATTCTGACGGTGTTGAGAACTCGTCCGAGCACTGAATTGAAACCATAGATTCGCCTCCATTCTGCCAGGTTTGCTGACCTTCTGTGAACTCAGCGTAGACAAACTCCCATTCCGTATCAGTTACATAATCCCAAGCTCGGAAAAGAAATCCCTCCCCTGCTACGAATCCCTCAACTTCTTCTGTTCCGGGATTGTCACCGAAGGCTTCGAGCCAAATATCAACCTCGGGATCACTGTCCCAAACTGCCGCACCGGCAAGTATCCCGTCCGGGGTTATAACACCTATCTCGCAGCCGGTTGCCACTAATTCATTTTCAAAGCGCACATTCCTGAGTGAAAGGTGATGAATTTGTTCGGTTGCTTCAAACGAATCGAAATAGCGTGGGCTCATTTCTGAGGTTATACTGATGTCGATTACAACTTCTTCATTTTCAGGATCGTTAGACTGAATTACGATCTCTCCCGCATATTCAACACCCTCTTCGAGAAGTGCAGGGAGAATGGCGATTGTAACATCAAGGCTGTCTCCTTGATCAATCCAACCGTGACTTGGTTCAATATTCAGCCAGGAAATCATTGAAATCTCTTCATTTCCATCATCGACAACATGTAAACGGCTATTCATCCAATTGCCGTGCCACATGTTCACGCCATCGTGCGCAATACCATTAAATCTGTGATAAGCCCCGCATCGAAAATCCTGCACCGGTTGAGCATTCCAGAGATCATCAATCTGTGCCTGAAACATCCTGTGCTGGGTTAAGCCCCACAACTGTCCTTCCGGATGCTCAGGAACCCATTCTATACTCCAGATATTCCTGTTTCCCATAGCAGCCTGGAATTCAAATGTTGTGATCTCTTCGCGGGTTGCAATCGAAAGCACATGAATCAAGCTGTCTTCCCGGCTGTTAACGAAAATGAAGTTGCGTTGGTCGGTTGCAATACCACCAATACTACCAAAATTCATCGCAACGCGTTCTATTACGTTGCCTTCGAGGTCATATAGATAAATCCATTGACTAATCCTCTGCCCAATCCACAGGTGTGTTCCGTCAAAGGTCATTCCTGTGGGAGCTTCAGTTGATGCGCAGGTAAATGTTACATCTCTGCTTTCGGGATCAAATGCAAATACTACTTCATGTGTATAAGATACACCCCACATTTGTCCCTCAGCCCAGGCAAGCCCGCCTATGCCACGATAATCACCATTATAATTGAAAATAACATCTCCGGGATCATCCCTTTGAGGTCCTTCATCATTCCTGTCAGAATGATATCCGGGCTCTGGATCAGGCATTCGAGTATTGATTTCATCATTGTTTTCGACATCTACCTCATCGGAGCTTATTATGAACCGAAGCGGTATTGCGCCCTCGTCACCACTGTTACTAATTGTCAGATTTCTATGGATAGTTTCATCTACAACAGGATATAACACTGTAAGTAATTCTTCATCACCTGGTGATGATGTAATTTCCGGATGTCTTACCCCGGTGCCCTCTACTGTATACCAGATATGTCCCTGCTCATCTCCCTGTCCGATATTAATTGCATTGGTATAGATATTTATTACGCCTTCACACAATCCATGATTCGAAGGTCTGAATAAAACATCCGTTTCGACTGAGGTCTGGGGTTTGATTACAGAATCGACATCCAGGTTTAATCTGAATTCCGGATTTGTCGATTCAATTCCTTCAATAATCAAGTCACTGGTTCCGGGATTGGAAATAATAAATGAATTGAATACCGGTTCATCAACAAAAGCCGTCCCGCATTCAAATACTTCGGCACCTTCATTGGGGTGGGCTATTGGTTCAGTTTCAATTTCCGGATCACCAGAAACATCAAGTGTTACTGATATTACTACATCACCATCATCAGGATCATTAGATAAAATGTGGATGTTCGCTTCATGCACACCACCGAAAAGCTCCTGCGCATCAAGAATAACGACAATATCCACTTCTTGATTCTCACTTAATTCACCTACATATAAATCCAGTCGAATCCAATTGACCTGCTCAATTCCGTCATCATTTCGGTACCAGAATCGTTCGTCACGCATACCATGCCAGATATCAGCACCATCATGAGCTAATCCGGCATTGTTGCCATCTGCATCCCATTCGAATTGCTGGTAAAGAATTGCATTCCAGTCTTCGTCGACAAAGACCTGGTAAACCATCTCCTCAGCCATTAACCAGAGCTGACCGAACCGGCATTCTTCTGCCCAGTATATGCTCCCGATTTCATCTCCACCAACGATATTCTCGTAGGATATTCGATCAATTTCCATATCTTCAATATGGTATACCCAGACGTCATCGTCACCATCGTTAAGGAAAATACGTGCGTTCTGATCTGAGGTGATTCCGCTGTTATCCCTCAGGTTCATCTCACCGAGAAGATCTCCATCTCTGTCGTAAATAAATATATCTCGACCACCTTGTCCAATCCAGTATTGACCATCAATAATTGCGATACCGATTGGTCGATCGTGAATCCGGTGTACATGAGCAATCCTTTCCGTTTCGGGATTGAGAGAATACATCCTGTGATTAGTTTGTGTTACACCCCAGATGAGTTCTCCATCCCAGGCTAATCCGCTGTTACCATCATAAGGAATTCGGTACGTCCGGATACTGTCACCCGGAGAATCTCTTACCGGTCCCATGTCTGCGAATTCTTCCTCCTCGACGAGTTCGGTGGCAGCTCGCCATCTCAACTGAGCCTCACCGGTGTTTGCAATTGAGAATGCTCTTTCAATTCTTTCACCAGTCCTTACATCTCCTTCAATTTCAACTGGATCAACCTCAATAACGGGTGGTGTGAAACCACGTCCTGTAAGATTTATTGAAACCTCAGGTTCATCATTATCATCATTAAAAATCGTCATTTCTCCTTGATAAACCTCTGGATTCTCAGGGCTGAACAACAGATCAATAACAGCGCTTTCACTATGAGGAACGACGAAATTAACATCTTCAACGTGAAATGCTTCGTTGGTAAACGTGATGTTCTCAACCGTGAGTTCATGAGTTCCGCGATTATGGATTGTCAGGGGAACGGCATAAGTACCGGTCATAAAAACCTCACTGAGATATTCATTCCAATCGACAAGGTTATCCTCCATTCCAATTTCCCACTCAACCTCAATTTCAGGAACTCCCAAAACCTCGAGAATGATATGAACACGTACTTCAGGCTCATCCGGATCGTTCGAGGCAATATTTACGAACGCCTCATATTGACCACTAAACATCCCTTCAGCATTTATCTCAAGTTGCAGATCAATCTCCATTCCATTTGGAAGCGATCCTTCATCTACCTGTATTGTGGCCCAGGGATCATCTCTTTCCGGTGGCTCAGGTTCATTGGGATTTATAGAACGCACCTGTCGCGAAGATCCGTCCTGACCAACCTCCTCAATAAATTCAAGCTCTGCACTCCAACTAAGCGGGGCTTCCCCAACGTTGCTGAGAATGAGGGGGATATCTACTCTGATTCCGGACAGCATGAATCGATCAATTTCCATAGGATTCACTTCGATATCAGGCGGTTCAAACGCTACTGCAACAAGCTCAACTGTAACCTGATCATTATTGGGATCGTTGCTGATGATCGTCAATTCACCAACGTACCAAATGTTTTCATCAGGTGTAAATACAAGATTTACCTCAATTTCCTCGCGAGCACCAATCTCTACCATCCATTCACCGGTAGTAAATGCTTCATTATCAATAGTGATATCTTCAATTTCAAGAACATCGGTACCGGAGTTTCGAATAGTTAAAGGAATTTCATACCGCCCATTCACGTACACTTCATCGAAATACTCGTTCCAGCTTATTGTGTTAACGTCCATACCGATTTCCCATTCAACATCAATCTCAGGAACTCCCAAAACATCGAGAATAATATTAACACGTACTTCGGGCTCATCCGGATCGTTAGAGACAATATTTACGAACGCCTCATATTGACCGGTAAACATCCCTCCAGTATTTATCTCAAGTTGCAGATCAACCTCCATTCCATTTCGAAGCGATCCCTCATCTACCTGTATTGTTGCCCAGGGATCATCTCTTTCCGGTAGTTCAGGTTCATTGGGGTTTATAGAACGCACCTGTCGCGAAGATCCATCCTGACCAAACTCCTCAATAAATTCAAGTTCTGCGCTCCAATTAAGCGGGGCTTCACCAACGTTACTTAAAATGAGGGGGATATTTACTTCGATTCCGGACAGCATAAATCGATCAATTTCCATGGGATCTACTTCAATATCAGGCGGTTCGAATGCCGCGGCAATAAGTTCAACTGAGACCTGGTCATTATTGGGATCATTGCTTAATATTGTTAACTCACCTGCATACTCTCTATTTTCATCCGGAGCAAAAGTAAGATCAACGACAATTTCTTCTCTTGCTTCGACCTCAATCCTCCATTGACCGTTCGAGAAGGCTTCATTATCAATATCTATATCCACAACCTCCAGAACATCGGTGCCGGAGTTTCTTATAGTTAATGGAACCACATACCGCCCATTCACATACACTTCATCGAAATACTCGTTCCAGTTAATTATGTTTGCATCCATGCCAAATTCCCATTCCAGGGAAATGTTAGGTGCTCCCTCAACCTCAAGCGTAACAGTAACCTCTACTTCAGGTCTTTCCGGATCGTTTGAGAATATGTGGATATTTGCCTCATACATTCCCGCGATCAAATCTTCAGCATTAAGCGTAACAATAATGTCCATATCAGAGTCGGGATTAATCTCTCCGGATCTCGGCTCGAAAGAAATCCAGGCGAACTCTGCAACACCATCATCAATCACATACCAAACCCAATCTTCTCGATATCCAAACCATAAATTCTCACCGTCATGAGCCATTCCGCTGTATTGCTGTCCCTGGCCCGGTCTTGGAAAGGATTGAACGAGCTCACAATTCCAGTCTTCATCGACGAAACATTGATAAATCAATTCTTCGCCGGCAAGCCAGAGCTTTCCTTCAGTGTGCTCATCAATCCATTCGATAGAGTATATTCTCGGTGTATTTAACACATCCCTGTAATTAATTATGCCAACTTGATCGAGGTCATCAAAAGTAAAAACCCGGATTTCCCCGGATCTCCTGGAATTTGTGAAAAGGAAGTCCTCATTCTCAGCAATAAAGACATTTTCCATACGTATTGGAGCTAATAAAGGTTGTAATTCATCACCCTCTGTGTCATATCTTAATATCATGTTGTTTCTCGTATCACCACCGACATACAAAATCCCATCACGATAAAACAAACCCATATGTTCATCCGGCAATCGGATTTCTCTCCGGATTTCACCCTCCTCCGGATTCAAGGCGTATAATTGGCCGGGATTATCATAATTAAGACCCCAAATCCACGACCTGTCGAAATCCCATGCCAAACCTTCCGTTCTTCCGTGTGGAACATTATATGTTGCCAGAATATCTCCCGGATCATCTCTATAGGGTGCCTTAGCTTCTACAACCTGTGACGTTGAAATATTGCGAACCGAACGGATGATTTGGTCCTGTTCGGGTTCAATTATCTCGAGCCCTGAATTCCACCTCAAAGGAGCTGCTCCATCATTCCGTATGTTTATCTGGTGTTCGGATGATTCTCCTGTGAAAAGGAACTCATTTAACTCCAAGGGATCTACTACGATTACAGGAGGATCGAATGATTCAGCAATAAGTTCAACTCGTGTTTCTTCCTCACCGGGATCATTTGAGGTAATTATCATGTCGGTTCTGAATTCCGCCATTTCCTGAGGAGAGAATGTGATTGTTATAACATCCTGCTGATGGGCTGCGATTAACAGTTCCTCGGGTTGAACAGTAAATACTTCATTTTCAAATTCAATCATTTCGATTTCCAAATCGTCGGTACCTGGATTCGAAATGGTTACCGGAACCTCATATTCACCAAAGACATAGACTTCGGCGAAATACCTGTTCCAGTCGATCCTGTTATCCTCCATGCCGAATTCCCATTCTAATTCTATATCAGGAGCTCCTTCAACCTCGAGGGCAATATGAACCTCAACCTCCGGATTAACCGGATCGTTTGAAAAAATGTGGATAAATGCTTCATACAATCCTCCGATCAGACCTTCCGCATTCAACCATACGAATGTATCCATATCAAAATCCGGATTAATCTGTCCCGATCTGGGTTCGAAAGTTATCCAGTTTAGTTCCTCAGTACCATCATCAATTAAATGTAGTGTACCCCTTTGGTAAGGTGCATACAGGAGATTTACACCATCATGAGTTATACCATTATAATCATCTCCTTGATTGGGCACTCTGAACTGCTGAACCAATTCACAGTTCCAATCTTCATCAACGAAGAATTGATAAATATTTCTATCACCAGCCACCCAGAGTTGACCATCCGGGTGCGACTCAACCCAGACGAATGCATAGGTTTGCTCACCCTCGATGAATCTTTCAAATTCAATAGAACCGACCTGTTCCAGATCATCAATGTCAAATACGTTTATGGTTACACTTCTCCGAGCATGGGTCATAAATAATTCTTCAGATCCGCCGACATATGTTCTATTCAGATTTATCGGGGACTGCCATGGTTCGAGTTCATTACCCTCAATATCATACCTGTGAATCATTTGCTCATTTCTGCCGTTACCGCCGCAGAAAATTACCCCGTCAAGATAAAAAAGTCCGTATATATTCTCTATTACATTAAATTGATTCACGACATTACCTTCTTCAGTGTCAAATGAGTATAAACGGGCAGGATCGTTAAAGTTTACAACCCATAAAAATGAATTGTCTGAGTCCCATGCGAGTCCCATCGAATTAGCATGAGGCAAATTAAAAGTCTGTAACACTTCTCCGGGATCATCGCGTAAGGGAGCCCGAACATTATCCTGGTTATCGCTCTGAAGCAACTCGTTAATACTACTGATGTTGCGGTTGAAACGGTCGCGTTCAGGTTCAATAAATATTTCAATCTGGGAATTCCAGTTGAGTACCGCAGCTCCCTCGTTTTGAATATTGATCCAATGTTCTGATACATCTCCCGTAAAAAGAAACTCTTCTATCTCCTGAGGATCTACAAATATTACAGGTGGATCGAGCGCTTCTGCAATAAGTTCAATATTGCACTCTTCATTACCGGGATCATTTGATATGATGGTTAGATTCGACCTGTATTCTCCCATTTCCAGCGGGGAGAAAGTAACTGTAAAAACAGCTTCCTCACCAATTTCAACGGAAAATTCTTCGGGTTGCCCGGTAAACGCTTCTTCTTCAATCTCAACGCGCTCGATTTCTAACACAGCGCTTCCTTCATTTCTAATCATCACCTCAACCGGATAATTACCGTTGGTATAAACTTCATCATAATAGCGATTAAAATCAATTTGGTTTTCATCCTGTCCTATATCCCATCTTGCATGGAATACCGAAGCGGGATTGACCTGTAATGCCACAAAAACTTCAGTGTCCGGATTTTCAACGTCATTGGAAAGGATGTGGATAGATCCCTCATAGTCTCCCCCCATTAAATGGTTTGCGTCTAATCTTAAGAAGATATCGCTGTCACCCTCCGGCTGTATCTCTCCAAATGTCGGTTCAATACTCAACCAGCGACTTTCAACCGCACCATCATCAATCATGTATATTGTCATTGCTCCATATCGACTGAACCACAGATCATTACCATCATGTGCTAATCCACTAAGTTCACTACCTCCGCCAGGTGATCTGAAGCTCTGCACAAGTTCACAATTCCACTCCTCATCAACCGAACATTGGAAAATAGTATTACTGTTTGAGAACCACAGCATGCCTTCCCGATGGTAGTCAATCCATTCTATAGCACCTACGTCCTGAGCTCCGTTAATTTCGTTATAACGGATTTCCCCAACTTGACCGAGGTTATCAAAGTCAAAAACCTGTATCGCTCCGGAACTATACCTGTTTATAAAGAGATACAACTCACTCTCAGCAATGAACATATCATTGCCTTGAATCGGCGCATTAAATTGATCTATTAAATTACCATCCATATCAAAGCTGTTTATTACAAATCCATTGTCCAGATTTCTGCCGGAATAAAACACTCTATCCCGGTAGAACAATCCCATATTTCGGTCTCCTATATTAAAATCATCGACAATTTCTCCGTTTTCAGGATCGAGTCCAAATAGAGAGCCCGGATTGTTGTAGTTTAATCCCCAAATAAGTGACCGGTCATCATCCCAGGCTAATCCTTCTATCCTCTGAAAAGGAATACCATACTGGGTAAGTACCTCTCCCGGTTCATCCCGATTTGGTCCGACCGGTCTTTCTTCAGAAATACTTCTGGCATTCCGAACCAATCTGTCAAGTTCGGGTTCGTCCAGAATTTCCACCAGGGAGTGCCACACGAGTGGCGCATCTCCATCATTTTGTATATTGAACCAGAGTTCCATCGAATCCCCGGTTAATAGCTCTTCAACAAACTCCAACGGATCGATAAAAATCTCCGGTGGATTAAATGCTTCTGCTCGGAGATTAATATTGAACTCTTCTTCTCCGGGATCATTGCACAGAATTGTCAATGTTCCCTCGAATAGATCCATGTCATCGGGAAAGAAGGTAATCTCGACCTCTTGCTCATCATCAGGTTCTATAACTAAATTGTCAGGATCAGCACCAAAATACTCAGAGTCCGAGGTTATTTCTTGTATCTCTAATGCCTCGCTGCCGATGTTTATGATTGTTAAAGGGACAACATATTCACCACCAACATAGACTTCATCATAATATTGATTCCAGTTAATAACGTTCTCTTCCTGTCCAATTTCCCAGTACATTCTAAAAACCGGAGCTGCAGTAATGTTGAAGGTTACAAAGATTTCAAGATCAGCTACATCCTCATCATCGGGGCGGATATAAACAGCGCCTTCATAATCACCTTCAAGCAATCTTGTCGCATCAACCTGAACAAAAATATCCATGTCTCCATCCGGCTGAATTTCACCTTCTTCAGGCTCCACATTCAGCCATTTATTCTCATTAATACCATCCTCAATTTCATACAAAAAATTTTGTAAGTTGTAAGGCCCATACCAGAGGTTTTCACCATCATGCGTTAGTCCGTTGTAATCTTCCCCGTTTCCGGGCACCCCAAACTGCTGAACCATCTCACAGATCCATCTGTCATCGACAAAGAATTGATAGATGAAGTTTTCGCCTGCCATCCATAATTGTCCATCTGGATGATCTTCAACCCAAACAATATCATAAACATCATCTCCATTCAAGAACTCCTGGCACTCAATCGCCCCGAGCTGTTCCAAGTTCTCAAAATCGAATACATTTACACGTCCGGTTCTTCTAACATGAGTTAAAAGAAACTCACTCGTACCTGCTACGAATGTCCTTCTCAAGTTGACCGGTGAACGTATCGGTTCAAGTTCATTACCATCAGTATCATAGCTGTGAAGGAAATTGTCATCTCTTTCATTTTCACCAACATATAATACCCCATCAAGGTAAAACAGTCCATACATTCCTTGTGGAACATTAAATTGTATTACGACCTCCTCATCTTCCGGATCTAATGCATAAATACAGCCGGGATCAGTGTAATTTAAAACCCATATCAATGAATTGTCATAATCCCAGGTCAAACTAAAAGTTGAGTTGAATGGTATACCATAGGTTGCGATTACATCACCCGGATCGTCTCTGTATGGTGGACTCGGAGTGCTATTTTGAGCATTTCGTACTCTTCTTTGGACATTATCCTCTTCGGGTTCGGTAATTACCTCGTGCTCAATCAGAAAAGACACCTCTTCATCAGAAACATTAGCAATATTGACAACGTACTCTACGACGTCTCCCCGGTGCAGTTCATCCTCAATCAGATTAGGATCTGCGACTAATTCCGGTGGAACTGGTCGATCTCGATGGATTGAGTTCAAATCGGATAGGTTTCTCGACGTATTTGGAGTTGTACTACCAAAAATTGTTTCTGCTGGAATGATTAAAAGGAAGCAGACAATTAAAAGTGCGGTGAAACGGAAGAAAGTTTTCATCTGGCGCCTCAAATAGTTTTCTGCAAATTATTTGCAGATAATTTTCATGAAATCTTATGAATTACAAGAACATCTTAATGTGGATAAAACCGCTGATTGAACAGCCAATAATAGGTTTGTTAAAGTAAAGTTTGCACCGGATTCTTAGCACATCAATCCGGCTCGATGTATAGTTGAAACCAATTGCATGAGCCATGATAAGTTTACGCTCACGCGTTAAGCTATGTTTATTATAGCCTTAATATTGTATAATATAATAAAAAATGATTGTTCTCAAAAGTAATAATGAAAGATTTCCTGATTTTCTTACCAACTCAATTGACCTGAGAAATAGATAGAAAACGGTTTTAACTGGAATTATTTGCTTACTCTCCTACCAAAAAAAGGGCACGAAGTCGCTTTCGTGCCCTTTTTTATTAATCTTTCTTTCCACATCAAAAGATGTGAGAATTTTGTTATCTCGTTAATACAATTTTTTGCTGCTTATTGAATCCTCCAGTTTGCAGTTTAACTAAATATACACCGGTTGAAATATTGGACGCCTCCCAGGTCATCGATTGGAAACCGGCTTTTTGTTTCCCGGAAAATACCGTTGTGACCAATTTACCGGAAATGTCGTAAATCCAAATCTTTACATCCGATGAAACTGGCAGACCATATTTGAAAGTTGTGGTTGAATTGAAGGGGTTTGGGTATGCAGGCAACAAGAAAAACTCAGCTGGCATTATCCTGCTAACACCTTGACCTGTACTATTTACCTCGATACCCGTCCCCTCTAAAAAAACCGGTATTTCACTCTGGTCAGGATCGTTGCATGAGATTATTGCTATCCCAGTCCTTTCACCTATCGCAGTGGAATCTTCGGGGAAGAAAGAGAGCTCTATCTCACCACTGTCACCAGGTGCGATCGTTAGTTCATCCTCAAATTTTACTTCAAAAAAATCACCCTCGACTTCACATCCTGAAATTATTAGATCAGCATTACCATCATTCCAGACTCGGACAGGAATAACCGTGCTCTGTCCAATCTCAGTCTCACCAAAATCTAAAGTATCAGCACTTGTGATAATTCGAGGAATTTGATCCTGAATATCTAACAATCTGTCGATTGTCATCACGATGATTTCAGGTTCATATTCATGATTGGCGTATTGAATGATACCGTCTCCGTCGATTATATAATCAACAGGCCACGGGCTTATCCCACCTCGCAACCGATAGTTGTTCCAGACAGCGTTGCCTGCCATGATTACAGGTGTTTCAAGCCCAATTGCTTCGACATAATTGGCAACCAGATTTCTGTTTTCGTTGATATTGACTGCATAAAAATCAAATTGATCTTCATCTCCATAACGATCGGCAATCCATCTCTGCATGTCCACCAACTGTGGACCGCAGGTTGGTCACCACGAAGCCCAGAAAATCAGGAGCTGCACTCGTCCCCGCTGATCGGAAAGTGTGTATTCACCACCGGATAATATCGGAGCAGAGAAATCCGGCGCTCTGTCCCCTTCAGCAAGTCCTCCTATTCCCTCCAGCTTAACGATAGCTCGGTTTTCATCGGTGTCATTACTCTGAACCTGCATGTTACTCAATGCAACATCTGCAGTTGGTTGATACACAACATTGAGTTCCGCACTATCACCCGGTTCAACATTTAAACGTCCCGGATCAACCCTGAATTGTGGAGCATTGCAATTGATGCGGCTTATTTCGAGGACTTCGTGCCCAAGGTTATACACTGTGATCGTGGTATCAACCGGGTCATCACCCACCGGATTTATCCGCCGAGTTGAAAATTCGATATCGGGACCTTCGATCTCACCGTATGTATAACCTTTGAAAGGCCCCCAATCAGCAAGGTATACACTATTACCACGCAAATCGACACCCATCGCCCGTTTTTCTGTGTGTTTCCGCCCATCAAGGACAGCATTTTCAGGATCTGAGATGTCGTATACGAGAACTTCGTTCCAGTCGGCTACAGCTACAAGGTTTTCGTCAAGACCGATTTTACCGGCATAGTTCGGAGTTACAAAATTCCCGAGAAAAACAGGATTTGCAGGATCTGAAACATCGAACAGGTCAACACCGGTAGCACCTGTGGCAACAGCACATAAATCATTGTCAATTCTCAGGTCAATTGCCTGTCCGGAAGTCTCCATACGGGATAGAAGTTCAGGCTCATCACCGGCGAGGTTCAGGATTGCCAGTCCACCGGGACCATCTGCAACAAAGAGATTGCCGTCACCGTCATATCTGACAGCCCAGCAGTTTTCCATCTCTTCGAATGTACCGATAACTTCAACCTGTCTGGGATTTGATACATCGAGGAATATCAGACCGTCATCATGAGCAGAAACAGTCAGTTTATCACCACAATAAACTCCGTCCTCCAGTGATCGGCCATTTGGACGCCAACTGGATAAGACACTCGGATTCTGTGGATTATTAATGTCGACGACATACATCCCCGCAGCCCGTCCGAAAACATATCCGATCCCATCATGGGCAGTACAGTCGTAAACCGGTGAACCCCTGCCACCACCGGGGCTGTAACGATTGAGGTATTGAAGTCCGCCATCCGAAATATCATAGATCATAAATCCACCATATCCGGTCACCAGCGCTAAGTCTTCGTATATTTCTACATCGAGGGAATGGACGAAGAAATTAGGCATGTGATAGCCGAATCGTTCGAGATTAAGACCCAGGACAGGTAGGACTGTGATCAAAACAACCGTTAAAATACTAATCGTAAAGCGCATATTTCTCTCATGCTTAACATAGATTATTCTGGAATATAGTGAAAATGTTATTTGAATGCCATTGATTGACGTTGTTGAGTTGTCTTTTGTATTACATTCAATTTTTCAAGGGTCAAATTAATTAAGGGTATTGTTTTGTTGTTATTATACAAACAAATGCTCAGATAATTAGCTAAATTGAATGATGTTTAAGAGCGGTTACTGCCTGATTTCAAGCGCAGCGTAATCTGGCAGTTTACATTCACTTCGTTCATTTGAAAACAGCCAGAAACTTCGTAAGTATCTATACGAAAATACTTTTGAGCCGTGTTATAGATAAGCATGATCTTGGAAGATTTGCTAAATTGAATGATGTTAAATTATTCAATTCAGATCCAGTAATGCAAGATGATTAATCCATATGACATTGGAGAATCTATGACTATTCAGAATGAATTCAAGCCAGCCATCAACGAGGCTTTGATACTCTGCAAACACCATTTCACTTCACGTCCTGCTGCTATATATCTTAGTGGTAGTATCCATGTCGGGGAGGCATGGCCAGGTGAGTCAGATGCTGATTGTTTCATTTTCCTGCACGAGGAACCGAATGAAGGTGATCTAATCTGGAAAAAAGAAAACGAAAAAATATTGGATACGAAATACCCCATTATTAAGGGATTTCATCTGAATATAAGATCAACAGACTTCCTGAAAGCGGAAGATTCTTTGTGGAAATTCATCCTAAGATATAATTCTTTGTGTCTGATTGGTAATGAATATCTTGATAATATCGAAAAAGAGGGCGCGCTAATACATATACCTTCCCCGGAGCTGGCAAAAAACAGATTGGGATGGCTGAAAGGAACCGTTAAAGGTCTGGAGAAAAAGCAACTTTTGGATGCACAATTTGGTGAACTAATTGCACCGAGGCTTTCTAAATTTTTACCAACAGATTTTCTTGCGTCCAGGAAACTCATAAGGTATTTTCTGCTGGTAGAGGGTGCTTATCTCTTAATGCTCACAGAAGATTTCAGTTCATTCCGGGTAGATGAAGTCTTTCCAAAAATTGCAGAAATTTATCCTCAATGGAAAGAACTTATCGAAATGTCGGAACTGATTCTAAAAGATCCTTTTAAGGCGAGGATTTCTCCATTAACAGTCAGAGAGAAGTTACTACCGTTTGACGAATGGTTGATTGAAAAGGTAAAAAGTGGTTAAAAAAGATAGTTTTAAGATTTTGGATTGTAATGCACCCACACTTTCATTCAAATCAAATTCACTTTCATTGAAAAGAGGTTGTTGTCAGAACCGATTTCACTGGATTCCGTCGTTCCAGTGAGTCCGAGAATAGCGTCAGAGCAAGAATTTCATTCTTGCTCCTCATTCCCGCGAAAGCGGGAATCCATATTTATCAATTACTTACTGGATTCCCAGTCAAGCTGGGAATGAGGAAGATAGGTGATTCTCTTCATTCTCGGACAGACTGGTTCGACGGAATGACATAAATGGATTACTCGAAATACCTCTACTGCTGAAGGTAAATAAGTCTATGCAAAAAAAAGGCGATCCCTTTTCAGAATCGCCTTTTAAACTTAAATATTGGGCAATCAGTTTATGGGAGTCCGAAGCCGACGGTAATCATAGCAACTCCCACACTTTCTTCATTGTCAGGTACAACAGCAATCACAAATGAGGACATTCCGATCATAGCATCCGGTTTTACAACAAAACTACCATCATCATACAGAGTTCCGATGTTGAATATCTCAAATTCCGGTCCAAAGACGGAATAGTCAGGCATGTACCAATCGAAAGTAGTAATGTCGCTCAGCAAAGTCATGTCGTCATGTGTAAGCCTGTAGGCTTCAGCGGTGAATTGGAACTCTTCTCCTGGATTAAGATCAACCATAAAGGGAGTTATGACGACCATCGTGTCCGGGTAAACAACTACATCAGCATGGGCAAATATGCCCTTTGCCATTGCCTGAATTGTTGTCTCACCAACATTATGGGCGGTAACAAGACCATCTGAATCAACGGAGGCGATATTGTTATCGAATGAAGACCATGTGAATGCTTCATCAGCTACAGATCCATCACTTTTATAGGCTGTTGCGTTGAACTGCACTACTTCACCGCGGAACATTTCAGCACCAAATGCATCAAGTTCTACACGGGTAACAGGAATTTCTATTTCGGGGATTCCGATTACGAGCACGGGCACAAAGACTTCTGCGTTATTCTTATTAGTAGCTTTAACAGAAATTTCGGTCATACCAGCAGAAACGCTTGTGATGACACCAGTTGCAGAGACCGTCGCAATTCCGGTATTACCTGATGTATAGCTGTATGTTGGAGCGGTACCTTGCGTGAAGAACACCGGCACTAATTCAATTGTCTCATTCGGAATCATTATTACTGCACCGGGAACGACCGTGAAAAGCTCGGACATTGCTATTTTAAGCGGAACGGAAACCGAAAGATTCTGACCATTAACAGTGGCTTCAGCAGTAATCCTGACCATGCCGTTCGCAACAACAGATACAACTCCATTACTTGCAATAGTACATACATCCGAATTGGAGGTTGTCCATGTGACGTTGTCAGGTGTGCTGGTTTGACCGTTTAGATCAACTAATTTTGCGGAATATGTTAAAGCTTCGCCGGGACTGATTGTCTGAGCACCATTTTCGATGATCAGAACAAATGCATTGTCACCGGAGTTATCAGCAGGATTGCTGTCACCATCATCACTCGAACATCCGATGAATCCGGTTAAACAAAGTGGCAGAGCGATAATAGTGATTATCAGTCTTCTCAGCCAGATGTCATTGTTTGGAAAAAACACTATACTCCTCTCCTGAGTTACTTTATGAGTTAAAGATGAAGATTAAATTTGGTCAGAGTAAAGATAGTGAAAATATGTACTAATTCAAACAGAGCCTGTCGGTAATTTTGTGTAAAAGTAAAAATTGGTTATACTAATGTTTAT
>CAYLYZ010000116.1:0-18035 GCA_964387885.1 uncultured bacterium
CTAAATTGTGTATTTATTTAGCCTTGTAATTAAGTATATATAACCATATCTTAGTATATTCTGAATAAGCTGTAATTTGTTAGTTTTTTACATCATGTCTTTTAAAGAATCAAATCTCTTCTGAAAAATTGAAAACACACTTAAAAAAAAATCAAAACTTTTGAAAAGTGCAAAAATTTGCATAATATTATTACAACGTGAGATAAAACACACCATTTTGAGATTTTAAGTATTATAATTTTTTTATCATGATAAAAGTTCATGGTAATCCGCAACAATTTGATGGTCGTAAAAGGTTAAACGCATGAAGCGATATTTGGCAGCTTTACCTGAAGGGGATCGCGGTGAGGCAGCACTAATCGGTGTTCCTTTTGATGGAGCAACAACATACCGGCCGGGGGCAAAATATGGACCTCAGGCGATTCGTGGAGCCTCCTACAGTTTAGAGACATTCAGTACATTTCTTGATTTAGATTTGCTGGGTCGGGACTATCTTGACTGGGGTGACATAGAAACCACATCTGGTCAACCGGGTTTGATGGTGAAACAGATTGATGAAAGAATCTCCCAAGCCCTCGAACTCAACCTTAAAACTGTTATTTTAGGGGGAGATCGCGTTATAAGCTATGGTGTGGTAGCTTCAATGTTAAAAAAATTCCCAGAGCTTGCTGTTCTGCAGGTAGATGCACATGCATGCTTACGCGAAGATATAGATGGTGAAAAACTCTGCCATCTAACAACAATGAGAAGAATCTCTGAAATCATTCCATCCAGTAGAATATACAGACTTGGGATACGATCCGGAACTCGTGAAGAATTAATTGAGGCAAAAGTCGAGTTGCCCATTTCAATGGATAGCACCGGTATTGATGTTGATAGTGTAGTACGCACAATACCTAAGGACATTCCGCTATATGTGACATTTGATATGGGTGTTTTTGATCCTTCACTCGTTCCCGGGGTTGGAAAGCCAAAACCAAACGGTTTCACATGGCGCGATTTCATTAAAACTGCTCGTGGGCTCAATTTCCTGAATGTTGTTGGATTTGATGTTGTTGGATTAGCTCCGGAATATGATTCAACGGAAATCTCTGCAGTTATTGCATCTTCAGCAGTAAGAGAGTTGATGCTTGTTTTAATGAAATAGACCTGATGGGAACAAAACCTCTTTCGAAGTACTTAAAGAAACGATCTTATGAGAGATCGTTTCTTTTTTTTCGGAAACTATTATATTATAGTAAAACGTTAATGCCGATTAAGATAAATGTCTGAAGACGAGGATGAATTACAGATACAACATTGGTGGACTCGGAGGCAGTAGAAATATACCACCTGCTGTTAAAGGTCTTTTGATCGCTAATGGCATAGTATTTCTTATCCAGGGTATGTTTAATCCGAATATTTTGAACGGTATGTTTGGATTAGTACCGGCAAATTTCTGGAAAGGTGCTGTCTGGCAACCAGTAACATACATGTTTATGCATGCGGGTTTATTGCATATTTTATTTAACATGCTTATGCTATGGATGTTCGGAAGTGTCCTCGAATCAGTCTGGGATAAAAAGGAATTTCTTCGGTTCTACTTTTTAACCGGGATTGGTGCTGGCTTATCAAACTGTTTGCTGACGCCTTCACTCTCAATTCCGATAATCGGTGCATCCGGTTCAATGTACGGATTACTTGCAGCATATGGACTCATGTTTCCCAATGCTCGCATTTACGTATCATTTCTGATACCAATACGTGCAAAATATGTAGTTCTGATTTTTGGATTGTTGTCATTCTTTTCATCGATTGGAAATTCGGGTGATGGAATAGCTCATCTGGTGCATCTTGGGGGAATGGTAATTGGTGTTATCTATCTGAAACGCAGAGACATGACTCGCATACTTGGCAGGAAATTAAAATCGTATCAAATCAAGCACCAGCACATCCGTAAACAAAAAGAACAGGAAACTGACGAGCAATTGCGTCGGGAAGTAGACGATTTGTTGGACAAGATAAATGAAGTGGGAATACACAAGCTGACCCCAATGGAAAAGCGTCGTTTGCGGAAAGCAAGCGAACGACTCAGCAGGAGTGAAGACGGGTAGCTTTGTAAGAAGCTGGTTAAAAAACAAAGAAAATAATTTTACCGGATTTTACATAATGGACAAAGACGGATCAAAATACAAAATGGACGATAGAATGGCTGAACTGTTGTGGGACAAAACAGTTCCAGACCCTGATGAAGTAGGTTCTCCACCTGGTGGAAAAACAAAAGAACCATCTATCGAAAACATTCACTTTGATATCAAACCTGCGGAATTGATTGAACACTTAAAGGAGTATATCGTAGAACAGCGAGAGGCAATAAATGTTGTCGCTACAAAGATTTGTACTCATTTCCACAGGATGCAGCTTGAAAGGGATCACCCTGATCTCCCACGAATTCTAGGTCATGTAAAATCCAATATGCTATTGATAGGTCCAACAGGAGTTGGGAAAACCTATCTGATCAAATTAATCGCAAATAAGCTGAATGTCCCATTTGTAAAGGGTGATGCTACAAAATTCTCAGAAACCGGGTATGTCGGTGGGGATGTTGAAGATTTGGTCAGGGAACTGGTTCATCAATCCGGTGGGGATATTCCACTTGCTGAATATGGAATCATTTACATCGATGAAATCGACAAAATTGCCTCAAGTGGCTCACTGCATGGACCGGATGTGTCAAGAAGCGGGGTTCAACGCAATCTTCTGAAGCTGATGGAAGAGACAGAAGTTGATATGAAAGTTGCACATGATCTCGCCAGCCAGATGGAAGCGGTGATTGAAACCCAGCGTACAGGGAAAGCAGCTCGAAAGAAGGTTAACACTCGCAACATACTGTTTGTGATGTCTGGAGCTTTCCTTGAGTTACCACCAATAATATCGAAGAGATTGAAAAAGGGTGGTATTGGCTTTACCGGTGAAACGATGACATCAAGAGCTGACATTGAGTATCTGCTTGATCATCTGCATGCAGAAGATTTAATGACATTCGGATTTGAGTCGGAATTTGTAGGTCGGATTCCAATTGTTTCAACACTTGGCGAGCTCGGTGAGGACGGATTATATAAGATTTTGAGAAATCCGAAAAGCGCTGTAATTCAAGGGAAAAAACGCGACTTTGCAGCGTATGGAATAAAACTCTCCTTTGATGATCAGGCTTTGCGTATAATGGCAAAAAATGCAGTGCTGTATAAAACCGGAGCCCGTGGTCTGGTTAGTGTAGCGGAAACTCTGCTGCTGCCATTCGAGAGGGGACTACCTTCAACTGAAATCAAACAGCTTGTCGTTAACAAAGAACTGTGTGATGATCCCGAAGGCTACCTCGAAAAAATCACTAAAGACGATGCGTTTGAGAGCTTTGAGAATCAATTCATTGAAAAGACCGGGATAGAACTTCAATTCTCACCCGGTGCTCGCAAAAAAGCTGAAGAACTGGCATTAGATCAGGAACTAAGTCTCAGGGATTTTCTGAAGAATTCTCTTAAAAATTATGATTACGGATTGAAACTCGCCGAGAAGAATTCGTTTTCCGTGACAGCAAAAGTACTTAGCAATCCACAGGAATACCTCGACAAACTGGTTAAAACAAGTTACCAGAAAGGTCAGAAGAAATAGGAAACCTGCTTTACTCTGGCTGAACTTCGAAACTGCCTGTACGAAATTTTGAATACGTACAGGTAGTTTTCCTCTTTTTGGATCTCCAACTATTTGTGTCTTGTAACAAGATGCAAGCCAATTCTTCTTGACTAAAAGTTAGCTTTGCCGTATATTATTTGCGCTTCCGAATATATTTGGGGCAAAAGAACTTTCTCAAACATCGTTTACTCTTCAAAGAGGTTAAGAAATGAAGATTGCAGGTTGGATGTGGTTAATGTTGTTAACCACTTCTATTTTTATTGATACAAACAGTGCATTCGGCCTGTCTGGAAAGCAGCTATATGAACAGAAGTGCGGTAGATGCCACGTTGCATTTGAACCATCAGCGTTCTCTGCTCAGGAATGGCCGGGAATAGTCAGGTCAATGAGAGCTCAGTCAGCACTTAACGACAGCGAAACTGAAGAAATCACTTCATATCTCGTCAATGCCAGCCAGGTTCAGGATTCCAAAGATGTAAAACATCGACCCTCGATAGGTGGGTATCTGTACACGGAATATTTCCAGACACCTGAGAAAATTAAAAACTTTGATATTCATTATCTGGCTTTCTATGTTTCCGGATGGGCAAGCGATAATATCTCCTACTTCGGTGAATTTGAACTTGAACATGGCGGTCGCGGAGAAGACACCTTCGTTGAGCAGGCATATCTCGATTACTGGTTCCGTCCCAATCTGGCGGTAAAGGTTGGTGCAATGTTGACGCCTTTTAATCGTTTCGATGAATTTCACGATCCGATAATGAATTATTTAATAACACGCCCACAGGTTTCGCGTGAACTCGGTGTCAGTGCATGGAAGGAAGTGGGCGTAGACCTCCACGGATTTTTCAACGTTATGGAATCCGGAGTTTTATGCTACGACATATATGCGATTAATGGACTTGGCGATGGCGCGAATATGAGAAAAAGCCGTCAATATCGTGATAATAACGAAGAAAAATCTTTTGGAGGCAGGCTCTGTTACATCTATAAGGACAGACTTGAAATCGGAACATCAATTTATCAGGGCGCATGGGATGATGAGAGTGAATACAATCTGACTTTGTTCGGCGCGAATATTCTATGGCAAACACCTCTGGTTGAAATCTTCGGTGAATATTCTCAAGCCGCCTCTGAGAATCCCGGTGATGTAGGTGATGGAGAAATGTCCGGATATTTCATTCAGGTTTCCAGATTACTCAACAGTAAGTACCGTCCAACTATACGTTACGGCTTACTGGATTACCTCGACAAAGGAAACCAATTCGGCCGCGATCCCGCTGCAGGCAACAAGGATCTTACCGAACTTGCACTGGGTTTTGCATATTACCCCACCCCAAAAGTTGCGTTCAAGGCAGAATACACTATATTCACAGAAGGTGACCGACTCGAAGATAAAGATAACAATCAGATTGGATTGCAGGCAGCCGTCAAGTTTTAGTAAGTTCCCGTGTTTTGAGGGATGAATATGCAATCCTGAAAAACGAATATAGCATTTCATCGAAGTACTGTCATTGCGAGCGAAGCGAAGCAATCTCTTTGTATTACATTTACAAACAGATTGCTTCGTCTCTTCGTTCCTCGCAAAGACAGACATCCGTTATTTCTTTAGGGAATGTTATAAGTAAAAGGGAGTGGATAATGCAACTAAACTCAGAAAGAAATACTTTCGTACACCTTTGCCTGACTGCTTTGATAATATTAGCTTTCCTGCCACCGGTTTGCGGTGCATTACGGGACATCGTCCCATTCCCTCAACAGGTAACAATTATATCCGACGATCAGCTGGAAATGGCCATGAATTCACGAATTGTTATCTGTGATGAGCCATCTCAAGCAACTCTGAATGCAGTTGATTCTCTACAGGCATCAATTGAAAACTCAATGGGATATGTATTGCGGGTTGTTAATATATCCGATTGGAATGGGATTAATACCGCATTTAAAATCGGGCTCTCCGGAGAACTTCCTGAAGCTGAGGAAGATATCGGCGAAAACTCCCCCTTAACAGCCGACCTGATAATTCCCCCTGAAGGTTATGTATTATTATCTTCAGAATTATTGATGACACTGATTGGCGTTGATGCACAAGGCTTGCACTATGGTATCAACACTCTTAAACACCTTATTAATCCGGGTAACTTTTCATTTACATATAAACAGATTCTTATCCTTGATTACCCCGACCTGCAGGATCGAATGCTCTATCTCAGAACGAACTTCATGACCGACGAAAACGTCCCGGCAGTTATCGACCTGACGCACCAGATGTGGAACGTGCGGATGAATACAGTGGTTTTACGCGATTTCAAGTTTAACTTCCTGCAGGACATGCCGGAACGCTACCTGAATAACCTTGCTACCGCCCGACAGGAAATGGAGCGGTTGAACATGCGGATTGTCCCAAATGTAGCACCATTTGGTTACTCGGAAGGATTGCTGCGCGAGAATCCAAACAATGCTGAGGGTGTACCGGTGGTTGATGCGAGGTTTGTGGTTGAAGACGGATTTGCATCACTCGATCCTGATCCGGGCATGATTCTCATCAACGGGGGTTTCGAAGACGTTGAGGATAATGAGTTCGGGGGCTGGAGGTCGCAGGAGAACGTCGGTGTCAGCGTATTCGACGAAACTGACATCGTATTTGAGGGAGAACATGCCGTGCGCATGGAGAACTTCCGGCAGGGCAACGAAGCCGGTAACTGCCGTTTCACAGCCGAGCTCGACTGTCAGCCCTGGCGCAATTACCACTTCAGCGTCATGTGCCGCACCGAAGGACTGCAGGCCGGTTGGGGAGTTCAGATTCAGGCTTACGGCATGGTTGAGGATGGTGACAACCGGAGGTTGGTTTTCCCTGAGTTTGGAATCGGCAACAACGCCGATTGGACAAAGCTTGAAGTCAACCTGAACTCACTCGATCACAACCGCATCCGCTTCTACTTCGGTGTCTGGGGAGGCAGTGGGGGACGAGTATTTTTCGACGATGCACAGCTCACCGAGATCGGGCTGGTAAATCTGCTCAGGCGTGATGGCTGCCCTTTCACTGTGACCTCTGAGGATGCTCAAACCGAATACGTCGAAGGTGAGGATTTCGTGGCCGTCGTCGACACCCTGATGGGCATGGTACCTTATGCGGGGAATTATGACCTCTACCATGAACCTCCCCGAATCGAGATTATCGGCAACCGCATTGAGGACCGCGATGTCCTGCTGGTCGACTACTACCATCCAATAGTAATTCACAACTACCAGGTCATGTGCTGCCCTTCCGAAGAAGAGGTTTACGATTTCATCACCCAGGACGCCGAAACCATATCTGAAGCACTCGAACCCGATGCTTACTTCCTCAGCCACGACGAAATCAGAGTTCTGAACTGGGATGCTTCCTGCCAGCAGCGTGGGATGACTCCAGCTGAAATCATCGCCGACAACGTGCAGCGATGCGTCGATATTTTCCGGGGTGTAACCGAGGATGCAGAATTATTCATCTGGTCTGACATGTTCGATCCTTTCCACAACGCGCACGACAACTACTACCTCGTCAACGGTGATTTCTCCGGAACAGCCGAGATGATCCCGAACGACCTGATAATCGTAGACTGGAACACGAGTGAGCGTGACAACTCCCTCAACTACTTCTCCGAGCTCGGTTTTGAAGTGGCAGTCTCCACCGACTGCTCCGGATCAATGCTGTCGGCGCGCCCGTGGGCGGAAGCCGTGCGCAGATATGGAAACGGCAGAGGCATGATCTACGTGACCTGGAACCGCCGTTATGACTTCATCGAGGACGTCGGACCTTACATGTGGTCGTTGGCTCCCCATATTGTCAATCATTACGTAGACAATTTTGATGGGGGGCATCTACTGCAAGTAAATGCCGATGTGTTTATCGATGACGATCCCGGTTCCGAGGGGATAGAAATCGCTGAATGTTCATTCTTCTACATCATTTCTCCCGGCAGCGAATTCTCCCGGGAAGAGATGTTCTACGAGGACGCTCTTTATTTCGGGTCTCTCCACTTTCAAGAGGTCTCAGGTGTTAAGTACTACATCGAAGCCACCGACACCCGCGGCAACACAACCCGCAGCCCGGAAGGTGCTCCCGAAGTACTATACTTAGTAGGACAAGACTGGGAATTGTCAACACCCGAGCTCCCCGCCCCTGAAATCCCCACCGAGTTCACAGTCTCAACCCACCCCAACCCGTTTAACAATACCCTTACCATTAGCTTCACCCTTCCCGCACCTGGAGAGACGACGATAACGATTTGGGATACGCGGGGGAGGCAGGTGGTGGAAGTGTTGTCGGACGACCTCAAACCAGGTGCTTACAAGGTCAGTTGGGATGCGAATGGGGTTGGTGCAGGGGTTTATTTTTGTGGGGTTTTGTGGGGGGAGGACAGGAAATACTCTAAGGTGATTTTGGTTAGATAAACGAAGAGAAGGTTTTCCTAGACTTTTCGAGTATTCTAGACGGTTGTTTTCTAAAATGGTATCGATTAAACTTAGGGATGTGAAATGAAAGGTGATAGGTTTTTATGGCAAAGAAGGTTATCAGAGGCTTTCTCAGATGATGAACATGTAATAGGGCGATCTATTTTGACAATGCGAGAAATTGACCGCGATATCGAACTTAAGATTGTCGAGAAGTATCAGGGGTACGATCAGACAATTCATGCATTTATCGAACACTGGTTTCAAACATTATCAGGATTTCAGGAGCTCAAACCATCATCAGGTGATGAGGATATATTACTGTATTTATCATTGTTAGCTCCTTGTTTTGGGTGGTTTAGACAAAGCTAAAATGTTTTTCTCACTGGTCACTATCTCGATGGGATTTCAATGCTCAGAGCCGTTTATCAGACAGCATTAGTAATTGCAGCAGATCAAAATCCCAGTTTCGGTCTTCTGCAACAAGTAAATAAGATCGGACTGGAAGCAGGGAGGGAAGAACAGACAAAAGCATCGGCTCTAATTCACCATGGATTTGTTTCACTTGAAAACCAAGCAAAGTATTTAATTGTTGGCAAAAAGAGTGGATTAAAGCAAATTACAATTGAAAATTTGGAATTTTTTTTAAGGTTAATGCATAAAACAGTTCATCCTTTAAATCTCCATATTACTCTTAACCTTCGTTCTGCATTTTCGAGCCAAGTTTCTCTATTTCCAAAACCTGATAAGGAACAGCTCTCTCAATACATGAATATTTCTAATTTCATAGGCTGGATGACATTAAGAATACTTACTCTATTCAATCGAAACGGTCGATTATTTAACGATGACTGGATGCGAAGAACAAATGCCCTTGATGCAGCATTTGAGGCGTTGGTAACAGGGTTTGCAGATCTTGATAAACCACTGGGAAGAGCTGTTATTGACTTGATTGATAAGAAATTTACTTTCAATAAAGACTAAGATTAATATTTAGATTAAGGCTTCTCTTGTCGTTGAATTCTCTCGACCATTGAAGCCAACCTTCCAGCTATTACCCGTCTATTTGGTTTCGCACTCGCTTCAGTTCTTAGCAACAAGTTACCGTGGTATCGGTTACTCTCAAGTTGATTTCTTTCGTAAGATATAATCTTGCTAAAAATCGGCTCTTTTTTAAATGCATCAAGGGAAGTTCGATTGAGAAATGCTATGCCACCTTTGAATTGAATTCTCCCATCAGATTTTTCCTGATTCAATGTTAGTTCGACTGCACCTTCATCATCTTCCCAGTTTATTGATTGCTCAATGTAACCATCTTCTCGCGTGTCTCTTTCTGGATTAAACATGAAGATATGTGAGCCTACAAGACCAATATCTGTGATATCTTTTTCATTTGGGATGCCTTTTAGAAATCGTTGTGGATATTGCATTGTGTTGTTAATTCATTGATATAAAAGTTATTAACCATGTAATAATATTCGCATTATTGTCTTCAGATAAATACCCATACGCATTGATATTACCAAGTTCTTTCTGAGTAACTAAATACCAACTTGATTCATTAGGATCTGTGTCAACACCAAATCCAATCCGATAATCTTCAAATATCCATTCAAGTAAAGCAGTGTCATCCTCAATATTGAACAAATGCAATCTTTGGAATATGAGATCAATTAGTTTGTCATCCTGTAAAGAGAAGGTTATACTTTGGATGGTTTTGATCAAATTAAATACCTCTTTCGCAACATTCTCGTTTTTGAGCTCGTTAAGAGAACTAAGGATCGCTCTCAGAAATGTCGGGTATACACGATTTGGTAAGTAAACCGGGTAATTTTCATTTTTCTTAATAACTTGACTGCAAGGATCTTGTGATGGAACCGCTACGGTAACATCACTATATATATTTAAACTCAACCAGTTGCTGATTGATCTTACTGAATCTGTTTCCTGGACGGGAATATCCTTGATCATTCTGGCTCCATTAAATTGTGTAACTTGCTTTCAATACACCATTGTATTAGTCTCGAAGAACGACTATTCAGATAATCTAGCTGGGTAATGACTCCCGCAGGTTCCACCTTGTTTAAATTGAAAAAATCACTGTCAATCAGAATGCATTCATTTTGTTGTTCGACATTAATTACAGATTTTATGATCAATCTGACGACACTTTTCTTATCGGACAAATCTATTTCCGTTTTATACTCAAATTCTCGAATCTTTTTGTTTATACCACTCTCACCTGCAATTCCGAGAATATACGGCTTTATCAACTCCCGCCATTCAATTTCTTTAACACCTAATGCATGTGGATTAATGACATCAATGTATCTCAGTCCGATCCTTGTAAAAAACCTAGGTGAATATGTCTCTCTTAATGCTTCCAACAATATTGATAGTTTTTCTTTGAAACCTTCCCATCTTTGATAATTCGTTGCAGATAATGCAACAAAGGTTCTTGTTAGGTTAATAATCCAAGTTTCATCTTCGGATGAGAATGTGTAGTTTTTTGTCTGTGCAACATTAGATAGGTTAGAGAAAACCTCTGGAGGTATTATGGTGTTCATTTCCGGTGGAAGATTTAACGGCAACTCTTTTGCTTCTGAGTAATTTGGGAAATCATCTCTAATTTTATCTTGAAATTCAGCGGGAAGTTCTGAATCGATTTTCAAGATCGGAGGAAATCTGAGTTGGCAAATGACTTTGTCAAGAGGATTCTTTTTGTAGATTACTCTTTCAACTTCTGGAAATGGCATGCTTCAGTTTTGTTTCCTTATAATGTCTCAGTTTTTAAACTGTATTCTGCAAAATAGGTTCCATTTAAACTAAAATCAACAGTTCCATACGATTAATTATAAATCTAAAGACGTAATTCAATAAGGATGAATCCGGGTACTCGCAGTTTCGTAGCCCGTGACCTTCATGGTCCGGGAGCCAATACAATTCCCGCGTTAGAAACGCAAAACTATAAGAGTGATCAGAGAATCAAAATGTTCCGAAGAACAATGTCTGAAATCTTTATCGCAGGTTTAAGAATTCAAACAAAACAGAATTACAAAACCCAATAGGACGCAAAATGACTGATAAAACAAAAAAGGAAAATTCAGTATATGCGAAGACCTGAAAATGGTTAAAGATTATGGTGTGGTATAATTGAGAGCTCGTGACTTGCAGCCACGTCTTCTCCAAATCTGTGTATCTGGTTTTTGTAGGGTTTTGTGATCGCTACCGTTTTGTGCTAAGCTATTGTTTACGAGCTTTACCCCCCCCCCTTGCCTCCCCTACTTCGCAGGATGGGAAGAAATTTACCTCGTGCTTGGAGGAAATTCATTGGTATGTTATATTGAAAAGAAGTAATATCCTTAATAAAGGCATGTCAAATGTCGGAAAATGAAGTACCTGCTCCAGCAGGTGAGATATTGATTTATCAGACTGAAAACGGGGAAACTAAGCTCGATGTCCGGCTTGAAGAAGAGACCGTATGGTTGACTCAGAAAGCAATGGCGGAGTTGTTTCAGACGACAGTTCCAAACGTAAACATTCATATTAAAAATGTTTACGATGAAGGAGAACTCGTTCCTGATCGAACTATTAAGGATTTCTTAACAGTTCGAACTGAAGGAACCCGACAGGTCAGTCGTCAAGTTAATCATTACAACCTCGATATGATTATTTCCGTAGGTTACCGCGTTAAATCAATTATCGCAACCCGCTTCCGGCAATGGGCAACCGAACGACTTCGTGAGTACATCGTAAAAGGGTTTGCGATGGATAACGAGCGATTGAAAGAGGTCGTTAATGTCGGATCTGATTATTATGTCTAGTCCTGAAATAGGTTTACACCTCTACCGGTCGTTTACTCCGGGGTTTAATAAATCTTCTTTTACTCCTTACATGCGCTAATACCGATTTAGTCTAAATCCGGATAAAGTTTTTTCGCACATTTTGGACAAATACTGTGCGTGAACACTACCTGTGAATGTGTCAATAAATAATCTTCCAATTGCTTCCAATAACCGTCATCTTCGCGGATATCCTTGCAATTGGCACATATGGGGATAAGTCCGCCCAGAACCTTAATGTTGGATAATGCATCCCGCAGTTCTTCGATAATCTTTTCACGTTCGGAAAGAAGTTTGGCTCGTTCGTGAAAATGTAGGCTCAACCGAGATATGCTGAAGTATAATCCCAATAATCCCAACAACCAAAACACAAAGTGTCCCGAAAGCATTGCATAGGTAGCCTTTCTGGCGATATCTTCGAGCGGTGTCATTGGAACCGAAACACTTATACCGCCTCTAATAGATCCGAGTTTGTATCCTTGTTTTTCATGACATTTCAGGCATCCCTTTTCAGTTTCGAGAGGTCGCATAAACCGTAAACGTTTTTCATTGTTAAGGATTACAATCGAGCTCACCTCCGAAACATTTCTTTCGAATTCTTGCAGGGCATTGATTTCCCACTGATCGGGTCTGTTTTCAGGTCTGATCGGTTTAAGGCTCGTAATATGTTCCCAAATATCAAATGCTTCAATGCCAAGTTCGTTCACCTGCCTAATCATATAGGCAGGATTAATCAATGTTAGCAAACGACCGTCCGGAAATTGAATGTCACGGTTGGGTACTTCCAGATAGGGATTGGCAGGCGTTTCCTCTGTGACCGGAACATAAACACCACCATGAGAGGCGTTCCAGCGCCTGTAAACAATGTCTTTCTGCCAGGCAGCTTCTGCCTGGATTATGGCAGAGCGTTCAATTTCTGACCTCTTCAAACTCAGATTCCAGAAAATAGAAATTGCAACAAACAGTGTCCAGCCAATTGCTATAACTACCCCATACTTCCAAATGTTGGGTGTAGGTTCGGCAGCTTTTTCTAATGAGTCTTCCATTTTCTACCCTTCAATAGTCCTCCGTTCTTGCCAGCAGTAACATCAGAAAATCGTTCAGATTTGGAAGAAGATTTTCGAACTTTCAAACAGATCATTCTAAATATAATATACATCGTATTTCTATTTTCAGCAATCCAAATTATTTACCATAATCGAATACAACCTTGAGTTTTAACTGAAAATCCTTATCTTATGGAAAGCACTCCCTTTCCCGTAATACATCCTCAAAAAAAACAAGCGAATTTGATAATCAGGATCGAAATGAACGATCAAAGTAAGACCAAAGCTCAACTAATCAGTGAATTGGATGCCCTGAGGAAAGAGTTAGAGACGTTTAAAATTGAGAATGTAGAGACCAACCAATCACAAAAGTCCTCCCGGTATGTTTGGAAAGATTTTAGTCACATCCTGAGCCACTCACCAATCGGTTTTTTTGTTTATGATAAAAATGGGACTGTATCCGAATGTAACAAAGCCATCCTGGAGATGTTTGATCTTTCTCGTGATGAGATTATCGGTAATAATATAAAAAACTCTTTGAAAGTTGAAGAAGTAGGTAATGCCATAACTTCATCTCTTTCAGGTAAGCAAATTCACTACGAGAGTGAATACAAAACAGCTTCCGACGGAAAAGCTGCATATTTAAAGGGATATTCTTCTCCGATCATGAACGATTCAGGTGAAATTATTGGTGGTATTGGGATCGTTGAGGATAATACAGAACGCAAAAAGGCAGAAGTTGCCTTACTTGAAAGTGAAGAGAGATATCGCAACCTATTTGAAAAATCTCCGGAAGCAATTATCCTCCTCGGGATGGATGGGATAATTCTCGATTACAATCACGAAATAAGCCTGACCGGATTTCAACGAGACGAACTCATTGGCAAACACTTTTCAGAATTGGCGCTATTTGGTGATTATAAAAATAGAGCTGAACAGATATTACATGGAAATAACGAACCATTTGAACTGGAAGTTGAGACACTAAAAGGAGATACTCTTTATTTATATGTGCATTCCACTATTTTGAGTGAAGGTGGCCAAAAGTTCATTCGGTTTATGGTCAGGGATATTACAGAAAGTAAAAGTGCAGAAAACGCACTTCGGGAAAGTGTAAGAAAATATCATCTTTTATTTAATAGCGGAAACGATGCTGTATTTGTGCATCAGCCAACTATCGGTGGAACAGTGGATAATTTCATTGAAGTTAATGATATTGCCTGTGAAAGACTTGGTTATAGTAGAGAGGAGTTACTGAAAAAAAATATTAATGACATCGCGGTTCCTGGAGCATTCGACACAAAACATGTTCTAAAGACACTCTTTGAAAAGAAGAAACTCATGTTTGAAAGTGTGCACATTACTAAAAAGGGGAAACAAATTCCAGTCGAAATTAACGCTCATCTCTTCGAATTTAATCAGAAACCGACAGTTCTCTCAATCGTCAGGGATATTACAGATCGAAAACAGGTCGAAAAAACTCTTAACTTCAGACTTGAACTTGAAAAAATCGAATCGGATATTTCAACATCTTTTATTAATGCTGAAAGAGGTACTCTTGATGAAGTTATGACTTCTGCCCTTGAGAGAATTGCGCGGTTTGCTAATGCTAATCGCAGTTCACTCTTCATCTTGTCTGAAGATTTGGTGAAAGTTACAAATACTCATGAATGGTGTGAAAATGACGAAGATTCCCAAATCAAATTGTTGCGTGACATCCCTTTTTCCGAATTTGGATGGCATCGAGAAGAATTGCTGAAGAAAAATACAATAATAATCTCAAAACGCGAAGATTATCCTCCGGAAGCAGAACAGGAAAGAGAATGGGTTCAAAAACATGGATTCCGTTCAATGTTGTTCATACCTCTTATTAAACACAACCAATTACACGGAGCACTTGGTTTTTACGGACCAATAGAACAGGAAATAGATTTTCCATCGGAATTCATTGATGTACTACAACCTTTAGGAAATATGATTCTTAATGTTCTTGAACGGAAGCTAATTGAAGAATCACTGCAAAAAAGTGAAAAAATATACCGCTCAATGATAGCAAATATTTCTGATGTTATTGCTATTATGGGTGTAGACGGAATTATCAAATACAAAAGTCCAAATATTGAGAAATTGTTTGGCTGGCGTCCTGAGGATTTGGAGGGATCGGAAGGATGGAAAACTGTCCATCCCGACGATCTTGAACGACTTCAAAATGAATTCAACCAGCTCCTCAATAATGAGGAGGATACCATTTCTGTCGAATATAGATACAAGTGCAAGGATAGCACATATAAGTGGGTAAAGTTAACAGCCACAAATCGTGTGAATGATCCCGCAATAGGGGGTGTTCTTCTCAATTATCATGATATTTCCCCTCGAAAACAGGCGGAGGAAGAACAATCCAAAAGCGAAAATAAACTATTAGATGCACAGAGAATTGCCAGATTAGGACACTATGTTTTGGACGTGAGAACAGGTAATTGGAGTAGCTCAGCTGAATTGGATAAAATATTCGGTACCGATAGCCACTTCAAAAAAAATGTGTCCGGTTGGGTGGATATAATCCACCCGGATCACAAGGATTCTTTGCTTAAATACCTGCAGGAAAAGATTCTAAAAGAACATCAGAGATTCGATAGAGAGTACAAAATAATAAACCTGAAATCCGGACAAGTAAAATGGGTGCATGGATTGGGTGACCTGAAATTTGATGAAAATAATAATCCGATAGAGATGTTCGGTACGATTCAGGACATAACCGAGCGACGAAAAACAGAGGACGCACTCAAACAGAGTGAAGATAAATTTAAAACTATCTTCGAATCCTCCCCATTATCAACAGTTCTTTCTGATCTCGAAGGGAATATTCTACAATTCAATAGAGCATTCACCGAACTTCATGCTATAAATACAGGTTCTGAGGATTTTAAAGGGAGAAATGTTGCTGAATTCTTTTTGCAAGATGATCTCCCACTTCTTATGTCAGAGATACAAACGACGATTCAGGAGGGAAAATCTCATGGAGCAACTGAATATACAATGTTGAAAGATGATGGTACTCCCTTTACAGCTGAAGCCAGCAGTACTCTCATTACAGATCATAATGGAACACCTACGGCCATTTTAGGTATTGCCAATGACATTACCGAACGAAAACGAGCGGAAAACAAAATTTTAGAATTAAAAGAGTTTAACGAAGCCATTGTCAGTAATGTAGCGGAGGGAATCATTGCTGAGGATAATGAGGGTACAATACAATTTGCTAACCCTACTATGTTAAAAATGTTAGGATATAAGAAAGAGGAACTTGTCGGAAAACACTGGAAAACGTTTGTTCCAGATGACCAGGTCGAAATTGTAGAAAAGGCGAATAGAAGACGAAGGGAACGAGTGTCAGATCAATACGAAATGGAATTGTTAAGAAAGGATGGGAGTCGAATTTACGTCCTCGTCGGTGGAGTTCCGGATGTGCAGGATAACGAATATATTGGACTTTTGGCCGCATTTACCGATATCACAGACCGAAAACGTTCGGAAGAGGCACTGCGTGAAAGTGAAACAAAATTTCGATCTGTCATCGAACAATCAAATGATGCTATCTATATTTTGTGTAATGATACATTTGATTTAGTAAATAGACGTTTTGTGGAATTAACCGGCGCGTCAAGAAAAGAGATGAAAGCTCAAAACTTCGATTTTATGAAGTTTATTGCTGAAGAAGATAGACCATTGATCGAAGAACGAGTGAAGATGAGAGAGCGCGGTGAACAACCTCCGAGTGTTTATGAGTTTTCATTGATTAATCGTGAAGGATTGAGAAGACGGGTACAAGCTTCAGTAACGGAAATTGATTATAAAGATAAAACCGCAATTCTCGGGATACTGAGAGATATAACTGAACAAAAAGAACTCGAGGAGCAACTTCGTCAGGCTCAAAAAATCGAATCAATTGGACATTTGGCTGGTGGGATCTCACACGATTTCAACAATCTATTAACACCTATCATTGTAAATGCAGAACTGGCTTTAATGAATTTGGAGCCTTCTGATCCTTTGCATGAAGATATACACGATATTCTCGAAACGGGAAAGCGTGCCGCGGACCTTACAAGACAACTTCTTGCTTTCAGTCGAAAACAGATTCTCGAGGTTCAAACAACCGATTTGAACAGATTGATCGCTGACTTCAGGAAGATTCTTCGGAGAACAATAAGGGAAGATATCAAAATTGAAGTGAAATATGGTGCTTCGATCGGTAATGTGAGGGTTGATATCTCACAGATTGAACAAATTCTGCTTAATCTGCTTGTAAATGCGCAAGATGCTATGCCTGACGGTGGGTTGATAAAAATAAAAACCGAATTAGTTGATCATAATCAAAAAATTGGCGATAGTCATCGGGATATGAAATCCGGAGAGTATGTCTCTCTATCAGTAAGTGATAATGGTGAAGGGATGGATGCGGAAACGGCAAGCAAAATTTTTGATCCATTCTTCACAACAAAAGATGTGGATAAGGGAACTGGATTGGGCTTGTCCACGGTTTACGGGATTGTCAAACAGCACGGTGGCAATATTTTGGTTAACAGCAAACCCGGTGAAGGTACAACATTTGAAATATACCTGCCAACTGTCGAGGCCGAACTCGTTAGTGAAGATGAACAAGAGGCAGATAAGAAGAAATTCAGCGGAACTGAAAACATTCTTATTGTAGAGGACCAGGAACAAGTTCGAAATATTGCGATGCGTATTCTGAAATCATATGGATACATTGTCAGTGTTGCAGGCGATGCTGAAGAGGCTTTATATTTGGTGAATGAGATAAAATTAGCTGTTGACCTGCTACTTGTTGATGTAATTTTACCTGGGATGAACGGACGGGATCTCGCAGAACATCTTTGCAACTCCCTTCCGGGACTAAAGGTATTGTTCATGTCCGGATATACCACTAACGTCCTCGCCCCCCACGGAATTATGGAAGAGGGGATAGAATTTCTTCGCAAACCTCTCAGGGTTGAAGCATTAGTAGAAAAAGTGAGGAGTATGT
>CAYLYZ010000117.1:0-17948 GCA_964387885.1 uncultured bacterium
CAATTTGAATCCGCTCGGTGCGTTCTCTGTCTTCTTCATAGTTACCCAATAGCGTCCCGTCGGGATTCCCCAAATATAGTAGTATAAGCTGTAGATTTTATTCAAACCAGCACTCCTCTTAATTTCAGATGGTTGAGTTACAATGCCATCTCTATGGGTGTACCAGTATTTGAAACTATATCCGAAATTCGAGGGTTCAGGAAGTGGATGTGACTCATACGGATTGACATTAATGTCAAATATTACGGGATAAAACCAGTTATCTGGTTGGTAAGAAGAGATGTCAAACGCTGAATCATTTCTATTAAACAGATTTACAACTAAAAGAATTGTGTCGGAAAGCCCTTCTACAATACCACTATGATATGGATATCCCGGAAAAGGTTCATTTGGCTGAAGATCAATCATCGCGTATAACCCGGTATCTGGTTGCAATTCTGTCGTGAATTTTCCTGTGTATGCGCCATCAACACCCCGCCAAGACTCCTGTACGTATTGAGGAGGCTTCCAATCGGGAGCTTGAGCCCACGACATAAAAGTGATAATTATAATTGAAACACTCAGCGTGATTAGAGTCTGTTTATTTTTACTTTGCATTATTTTGCCCTCACGGTTATTTCAGACCAGCTCGAATCGCTATAATCTTTAACAAAAAGCGTATCTCCAAAGAACTGTCCGGTTGTCGAATCGACAGGCCAGACTGCAGCGCTCATTAAATTGTGATCTTCAACATGGAACATTCCGATGCAATGACCAAATTCATGAGACATGACGCATTTGATCATAAGTTTATAGTCTCCATCCCATTCAGGTGTATGTGTTGGATTCTGATAGTAAGATCCTAAATAAGCATCCTGAATCTCTTCTGGGAAGACTAAGGTACGTGAATGAAGAAATGGAACAGGCAAGGTTGTACCTCGGTTAGGAAAGACACAATAGCCATAATCCCCTGATCCTCTTAGATTTTGCCGATAAAATCCTTGATACCAATTCATCTCAGCTCGATTTACTATCCACCAGGTTACAGCATTTTGAGTGCGTTGGGCAGGACGATTTGTTATATATGGGTAACCAAAATAAAATGAAAATGCCCCAATCTGGTTTTGGTTAATAACTCGTTTATTTCTTAATCTTTTAGGTTCATCAGTTTTCGAATCTATAAATAATATTTCTAAAGCTTCACCATAAGGATAATTCGGATAATTATTGAGACTGTCAAGCATAGCGGGTATACCCGTTTGAACATCTACGTGTAATTCAGTCTTTCTCCAATCATTAAGAACGGTTTTTCGTAAAGGATTTAGCCTGACGTGTTTGGATTGCGCATATTCAACAGAGTCCAAATCTCCGGTCAGGTGAAATCCCCGGTACTCTTCCCAGTTTGTTAGTCTATCCCCGTCAATATTTCTTCCGGATGGTATTGTATCACTATCAGCATACAACGTATCCCGGAAAATTCCGTGTGAGTCCTTGTCTACAAACGGGTGGAATGTCCAAACAGTATCACTGCCAATACTGACATTTAACACGTCTTCTTCCCATTGATCTGCCATGAAATCACCCTTATTCATTCCCACTTCAGGCCAACCATCGTAGTCGCGGGGAACGGTCACTGCCCATAATACTTCTGTAGTATCATAAACGGAATAATGTTCCCTCAGGCGGAGACATGGAGTCCGCAGTCCTCGTGGAATAATAACGCAGTGTGGTGCATAATCACGTGCAATCAGCCATAAAGTATCACCTTTTGCATTGTCATTTCGTTCAACAGAGTAACGTCGCGTGGATACTAAACCACCTTTTCCTCCTCCTTTTTGCGGTGCCCAATCCTCCCAATCATCAGTACAGATAGTTGTTACTGTATATTTTGGATCATTACCATACATTGGATTATGAACATGAAAGTCAAAGTAAGTACTGTCTTGGGTACAAGGTTCAGGTGCAGTGCGCGGAGTATTCATATCCTGCCCATGCCATTGAGTGACTTCGAATATCTCATAAGCCATTCTGTTGGTGACGGTGCTATCTGGTGAAGTGCATGAAAACACAACACCAATAAGGCTGTCATGAGTAGTTGGATCCGGTAACCAGTCTTGCCCGTTTACTATCGCTCCGGCACTCGTTTTCTTTAGATATTCTTTAAAACAGACCTTTCCGACAACGGTGTCAGATTCCTGTTCGCCAATAATTTTAAACACCTCCGACCTTGACCACGCGCCCCGCATGAAGCCGCCTTCGTCAAAATAGTCTGTCCAACTATCCCATTCGCTGTCAAGATCGCCATTGCCGTTGGCACGGATATACTCACCGCGTGATGCAACATAAATATAATCCGCACCAAAATAAAAGCGGATTGAATCGCCTTCGGGAACCGTAGCGCGCCAGATTGCAGAGCGACCAATGTTGATTTTGTAGTGCTGCCAGGTACCCAGGTTAAAAATGCTCTCGTCACGTCTGATCCAGTTGAATGAATTGCTGTAGTGCCTTTGGGAACACCAATGATTACCTCGTTGGTATTCAGGTATGGATTGATAATCATCTGCACCAAATGAGACCTGTCGAAATTCACCGGAACTCATATATTCAACTATTGCCCAAAAGTTATCGGAAGGAGGACAGGGTGTCCACGGTGTGCTTTCGTGGCCGAGATTGGTTCTATGTGTGGATTGAATTTCTATTGCAGTGAGTTCCCTGAATTGTATATTCCTCCAGACATTATCAATTGGATGTAACATTCGAGTTGTATCAACTCTGGAAATCGCCACACTTTTTGACACAAAAGTATGGTCAGCATACTGACAGTAAGTTATGTAAAAAAACCAGTTATGAAATAAAACAGGGTTGATGTGATGATTGCTCTTAACATATGATTCTCCGGCTTAGGTTAATGGCAACACTTTCATAAAACAAAAAATTCTGACATAATAATACTAATCTTTGGTTATAAGTTACGAATTAATAAGGTTGAAGTCAATAGTTGGATTTTTATATAAAATTCTCTCTACGACAGTCTCAAACAGAATACTCTTAAGATTCATCCTTTGTCGGATCTAATTATAATAATTATGTTTTTTAACTCACGCCTCACAATATGACTGATTATGTTACTTGGGTAATGAAAGCCAAAGTCACACCTCTTTTGTAATCCACTGTCCAAAAAAAATCTCAAAAACCAAAAAAACCTCAAAAAAACTCTTGACTTTAAACATAACGTGCATTATGTTTAGTGCATAACGTTCGTTATGTAACATGCGTTATGTTCAAAAACAGGAGTTAAATTGTCACCTAAAATACGATTTTCCAATGAAGGAATCATTGACGCAGCCTTTGAGCTGGTCGATGAGGGCGGTTGGGATAAGATGACTGCGAAGAATATCGCAAAGAAACTCAACTGCTCGGTTCAGCCATTATACAGGGAGTTTAAATCCCTGAATGAAATAAAGCGTGAAGTTGTCACGCGTATAATTAATCTCAGTTCTGAGTATTCCCAGGTGAAACACTCTGAGATAGTTCTTATAAATCTGACACTCGCCGGAGTACATTTCGCTATGGATCATCCAAAACTAAGCAAAGCAACTTACGAACTGGAAAAGGATTATCAGCCGGATTTTACTAAGGTACAGGAAGATATTTTTGAGGAAATCCTCAATGATCCTTATATGAAGGAGTTCACCGAGAAGGAAGTATTTTACCTGTACCTGAACGTTTTTATTTATACTCATGGACTCTCCGATCTGCTCTATATGGGGCATCTCTCAACATACCCGCGGGAGAATCTACTGGGGATTGCTCAGGAGACTGTTGAGTCACTCCTGGAGAGAGCAAAACGGAAAAAAGAGATTAACACTGAAGTATAATATCGCGCTGTCACTCGCCCTCGAGTGACAGTAATGTGAATAATGGTACCGGCAAACAGGGCGTTTGCCAGCGCAGAAAAAAAGAAGGTTTTTACATAGAGGTAATGAAATGAAGTATTCGGGAAATGTTTTTGTAGTTGTTTTTTCGGTTCTATTCGCTGCTTGTTCAGCCTTTGGAGCTATTCACAATGTACCGGAAGATTTTGAGACAATTCAGGCTGCTATCGGAGCATCTGAAGCTGAGGATACGGTATTGGTGCACCCGGGAAACTATGTTGGTACATATAATGTCCCAAACCAGATACTGACTATTGGCAGTCTTTTACTAACAACCGGAGATGAGGCATATATTGATTCCACGATACTGGACGGCGGCCAAAACAATATACCGGTAGTATCCTACACTAACGTAAATCGTGCTTCGGTTCTAACCGGATTCACCATCACTGGGGGTGGGGGATTACGTGGTGCCGGTATCCTTTGCGAAGCATCGAATCCGACTCTCAGCTATTTGAAAATTATTAATAACACAGCTGGTATGCGCGGTGGTGCTATGAACCTGATGACTGGCTCAGATGCTACTGTTGAACATGTCGAGATGACAGGGAATAGTGCCCCAATGGGGGGTGCTTTAGGCATTGAAGCATCCTCACCAACAATCAGTTATTGTCTGATTGCACACAATACTGGTAGAAATCAGGGCGGTGGTGTTTATGTAAACCGAGGAGAACCAGCTTTTAACAACATCACCTTCTATAACAACCAGTGCAACCAGGGTTCCTGCCTCAACTTTCTTGGAAATAGTCTAACGATTACGAACAGCATTTCCTGGAATAACCCGGGAGTTGACTTCTACGCTATGATGGGTCGAATTTCACTTGATTATAGTGCGGTTGAAGGCGGTCGGAATGCAATGACCGGAGGGAATCCGATTTATGGCGACAATAACATAGTTGATAATCCTCAATTTGTTAATGCCGATGCTGGTGATTTCCACATTCAGGAAGGTTCTCCTTGCATCGATGCTGGTGATCCGGACTCTCCTGAAGATCCTGATGGTACGCGTGCTGACATGGGCATGTTTCCTTTCAATCAAGTTTTCCCCGCTCCAATAATTTCTGTATCTCCCGAGGCAATTGACTTTGGGAATGTACTCTTTGCTGATAGCGCAGAAGATGTAGTTACCATTTCAAACGAAGGTGATGCGGATTTAGTTATCTCAGTCATAGCAATTGAGGGTGAGTTCTATACAACAGCTTTTGAAGATGACCTGACAATTGAACCCGGCAGCAGTCATGAACAATTGGTGGTATTTAATCCACAGCAAGAAGGTGAGTTAGTCGCAACATTGACAATAACCTCCAATGATGAAGAAAATCCTGATGTTCCGGTTTCGCTGACAGGAATTGGTGTTGAAGCTGGTGGTAGAGAGTTGGTCGTACCGGATGATTACGAGACAATCCAGGCAGCAATCGATGTTGCTGTTACTGCAGATACGATTTTCGTTGGCTCGGGGCAATATATGGAAAACATCGATTTTTCAGGCAAATCGATTGCAATAATTGGTGATCCGGAATCTCCTGAGAATGTAACAATCAATGGTAATGAAGCCGGTTCGGTTGTAGTGTTTTCGGAAAATGAGGGGAGTTCGCTTCTGGAAGGTTTTACTTTGACAAATGGTATTGCTGATTTTGGAGGTGGGATTAACCTCAACGATACAAGCCCGATCCTTCGCAACTTAATTATTTCAAATAATGTTAGCCGAGAATGTGGGGGCGGGATAGCATGTAGAGGAAATGCTGATGTGACCATTGAGCGAGTTAACTTTGTACAAAATTCATCAACAGCAAGAGGAGGTGGACTGTACAGCTCAGACGGAACGAATATAATAATGACTGAATCTTCATTAAATCATAATTATGCTGTGTTGGGTGGAGGACTATATTTTGCTGCTAATACTGCTGACCTGAACAATGTTGAGGTAATTGGTGCTGTTGAGGATGAAAGATTTATTGATTATGGTGGAGGAATGTTTTTCTCTGAGTCTGTTGTTACAATGGATTCCGTAACAGTTTCCGGATGTCAGGCTGCTTTAGGAGGAGGTCTTTCTCTATTGGAGTCAAATGTCACCATGACTTATTCACTTCTCAATGGAAATGCGGGTTTTGAAATGGGTTCAGGCATCTATTCTAATAATTCAGTACTTAACATTGACAGAGTAACAATAGTTGAGAATATATCAGAAGAAGAGGTTATTGGGACCGGAATATTTAGTGACAGTAGTGAAGTTGAAATAGTGAACTCGATATTCTGGGGTAATTCTCAGGGAGATGGGAACCAGGGAACTTTCTTTGATGGTTCAATTAACATTTCTTATTCTGTCATCGAAGGTGGGCAGGATGGATTGGACTTTGGTAATCTCGAACCGAATTTCGGAGAAGGAATTATCGGAGATGATCCATTGTTCGCAGAAGAACCGGAGAACGGTTTCTTCCTGACAGTGAATTCCCCCTGCATTGACGCAGGTAATCCTGAAACAGAACTCGATCCGGACAGCACAAGAGCAGATATAGGCATGAACTATTTCCACCATATTATTGATGGTGTAGAGGATCAACTTGTTCAAATGCCTTTAACGTTCAGACTTAAAAATCCATATCCAAACCCATTCAACTCTACAACTATAATTGAATATTCACTCAAATATAGTTCAAGAGTATCCTTGAAAGTTGTCGATTTATCAGGAAGGACTTTGAGTACGTTAGTCAAAGAAATCATCTCAGCAGGATCACACCAGGTAACGTTTGAGGCTGGATCACTTCCATCCGGTGAGTACCTAATTCTGATGAATGCCAATGGCCAGAACCACATTCGCAAAGTTGTTTTAACGAGATAAGGTTTATCGTTCGGGGTGTCAGTCGTCCCCGCCTGATACATCAAAACGCGCTGGCAGCCGCCCTCGTCTACCAGAAACCAAACATCGTAATTTGATAATAAATTGAAAGATCAGGGAGCAAACAGGATGTTAAAAAGACTTTTATATATTTATTTAGTAGGTCTATTTGTCGTTGCATTGCAACCAAATGATGTATTTGCACAGGTTAACGTCGATCCTCACGGAATTGCAGTCGCTGTTGAGCATGACGATACACTCACAGTTGAAATGACTCTCAACAATTCGGGTGACGCAGAAGTTGCATATTCAATCCATTTCGAAATCCCACCTGAGGATGAAAATCAGGTCAGGGGACCTCGAAGAGACGAGGTTGATCTGTCAGAAAGGCTGTTTGCTGTCATCCAGGCTCAATCAGGTCAATGGTACTGGATGGATAATGAGATGATGAATCCGATTCTCGAGCAGTTAGATCCAGACGATCTCGGTGAAGGTTACCATACATACCGAAATGCGAATGATTGGAACGATATTGAGTTCGATAATTATGATGCAATCATCGTTGCTGCCGGTCAGCAACCAGAGGCTTTTACTCAGACTTATAACAATAACCTCGAGCGTTTTGAAGCATATGTCGCGGGTGGGGGAGCAACATATTTCGAAACCGCATTCGGTGATTGCCCTGTGGAAAGTCCCGGTGGGATTGTAAATGCTGGAATGTGGGAGCCAAATGGGAGACTTATTGTATCTCCTGATCCGGATGAAGATAACTATTCCAGATTTGCTGAGATATGTCACGAATCACAGCCCGATTTCTGGGAACAGGGACATATCATCACCGGTAACACATGGCTCGATTCTCACTATGACGAGGGGCAGTTCCAAAACAACGAAGATATCGCCTGGTATCAGGTACTTGTTGAAAAAGAGCAGGCTCAATTGCCATGTGTTGTAGTGTATGGCTTTGGCGATGGTACTGTAATGACAGTTGGTACTGGACCCGGTAAAGCTTGGCGTGTACAGCGTAATGAAGGTCAATGGGGTTCGATAGCTGCTGAGATTCTTTACTTCCTGACCGAAGGTGCGAGTGCCTGGGTGGTCACAGATCCCAATGAAGGCGTTATAGAAGCTAATGGAACAGCATCTGTTGATTTGACATTTCAACCTCCCCTGATGGATGAAGGCACCTACGAAATGCGGATGTTCATCAATGACGAAGAACCGGGTGAAGAACGCGACAATCCCGAACAGATCGAGGTTTCGGTTGTTATGTCACTTGGGATGCCGGTCGCCCGGATTACCGGGGCAATTTCCGACAGTGATGATAATGCTATCGTAGGAGCAATAGTTGCCATTGATGGATACATAATTGAGCGATCCAGTGATGAAGAAGGAATTTACACTTTTGATAATATCCCTTATGGACAATACGAATTAACGGTAAGTGCGGACGACTACCTTCCATTTTCAGAGGTTGTGGAATTAGGTGAGGATGGAGACATCGAGCTGAATTTGACATTGCTCCAGGCAATGTTTCGTGCTGAACCAGCTGAAGTAAATTCACGACTTATGTCAGATGAATCTGAACAGGTTGCAATTAACGTATTCAATGAAGGCAGTGGGGCACTTACTTATACCGCAGAGACAAGACTGAGAGGAGAAGCAAACGTTGATCCGTGGAATTTGAGAAGAAGTTATCCTGTCGGTGAGGTTTCAGGGGATTCACGTATTCAGGGTGCTGTTTATGCAAATGATATGTTTTACGCAGCAGGTGCGAATAACCGCGAACCTTTAATGCACATTTTCAATCGGGAAGGTGAACTGATTAATTCCTATCCACAGCAGGATGGTGAGCGATACGGATACAAGGATCTGGCATTTGATGGGACACTGATTTGGGGATCTGGCGGACCAACAATTTTTGGATTCACACCAGAAGGAGAACTGCAGAGGCAATTCAATAGTCCTCAGAATCCATGTAACAATCTCGCATGGGATACTGAACGGGAAGTTCTTTATGCTTCTGGAACTACTTCAGATATTGCAGTACTTGATGGAGACGGTAATGTTATTTCCCAACTTGGCAGACGGGATTTGAGATTATATGGACTCGCCTTCTTTGAAAATGATCCTGATGGCTACCAGCTCTATATTTATCACAAAATCGCTGATATTGGAGAGCAGATCGTCAGTAAAATGCATGTTGAAAATGGAAACATCCTCGATGTGATAATATTAGATCCTGAAAATGCCGGTTCTCCGGCAGGAGCATTCATTACTGAAAGTTTTGATTTGAACAGCACCGTTTTCATGTCTGTAGTGAATGATGGTGGGAATGACCGTATAGACGTATGGCAGATCGAAGCGAGAACAGAATGGATGCAGATCGAACCTGTTGAAGGTGTTATTGATGCCGATTCAAATCAGGAGTTCACTTTGACACTTGACGCAACGGGCCTTCAATTAGGAATTTACGAGGGTGAGATTTACTTCGATCATAATGGTGTTAGAGGTGAATCTTCAATTTCGATTGATCTTGAGGTTACCGATGAAGAGCTTGATATGCCACCTTCGATATTCAGTTTACTTACACCTGAGAACGGTTACCTGACTGAAGGTGAAGCACTTAACTACATCTGGGAAGAATCGATTGATCCAAATGAAGAGGATGAGGTTACTTACAATTTGTGGCTGAAAGTTGGTGAAGATTCGGTTAGTTTTCAGACCTCAGACCTTGAAATGTCTCTTGGATTTGACGATTACATTGAAGATCTTGGTTTTTCGTTAGAAAATAATCAAACTATCGAGTGGTGGGTTGTTGCTCATTCCACTGAGTTTGCAGTTGACTGTTTCGAACGTTTCGCTCTGGAATATGAAGCGAATACTGTTGAGGAAGAAAGCAACGAACTGCCACTCGAATTTGCCCTGCAAAGTGTCTATCCAAACCCATTTAATTCAACAGCAGTTATTACGTACAGTGTACCGAGAAATTCTCGTGTTGTTATTGATATATTTGACTTGACGGGTCGTCTTGTCAAGACTTTGGTCAATTGTGAACAAAAACCTGGTAATCACTCAGCGACTATGAATGCAAGTCACCTGACTTCCGGACAATATATAGTACGATTCCAGGCAGGTGATTACATTCAGATGCAGAAGTTAGTGCTGGTAAAATAGGTTAATAATTCGTCAGGCGGGGACGCCCGACGACACTCAATGCACTGGCTGGGGACGCCCGACGACAGTCAATGCACTGGCTGACATCCTCGCATTTAAGCGTGCTGGCAGACGCCCCCGTCTGCTAGAATAACAAGTTCTTTCCACACAGGGGCAGAATTATCAAATTACTTAATCCATGCTGCGGATATGGTGTTATAATGATGCCCCTGTATATTTTGAGGTAGCCTCAATCTCTTGAGGTCGAGGAAAACATTATTTTACACAAATAATTTTCATATTCCTGCTCGTTTCTGCTGTCTTGAATTGAAGAATGTAAATTCCTGAATTCCATTGTGAAGCATTTATTTTCACTTCGTGATTTCCTGCGGTAAAGAAACCATCGATTATTTGTTCCACCTTTCTCCCTGCCAAATCGAATACGGTTAAATCCAAATACTTTCTTGATGGAAAAGTGAATTCAATCGAGGTAGTATTGTTAAATGGATTTGGACGGGGTTGTTCGAGATTGAAAGCCTGAAGAATTTCCCTGTAATTCTTCACCCTATTCGGAGGAAGGACATTAACATTCCACCGGAGAGATTCTTCAACATCCCGAGCTTCGGCAGTTACTGAGATCGTAAAATTACCTGTGTCGGGAAATGCAATCTGAAGAGAATCAGCGTTTCCCACCACTTCTTCATCAAGCTGCCACCGATATACGAGTAGAGTATCATCAGGCAGTCCGGCTTCAACTTCAAATTGCAGAACTTCAAACTGCTCAACAGTTACCATAGTATCTTCCGGAGACCAGCCTGCTATCAATGGAACAACCATTATCTGCCAACCGGTTGAAATCGTCCAGGTTCCGTCGCTCACAAACACTTGCAGATCAAGAGTATCCAATTCAGGGAAATCAAGAATGATTATTTCTTCATCACCGATTGTATCTCCTTCGAAAAACCACCGGTATGTCAGGTCTTGAAGCTCGGGATCTATTGCATTGACGGAAAATGCTTGACTTCCTGTGCGAGGGATTCGAAACAGGGAATCGGGAGGCGTCTTTGAAATGATTACCGGGGGAAGATCAGCGGCTTCTAACTTCACAAACCATCCTTGCATATTATCACTGCCATTCTCCAGAACAAGGACGGATTCACCAGCCATTGTTATACCATTATCATCATCTAAAAGAACTGAGTAAAAATTATCAAAAGGACGGTCTACATTAAGTAGCCTTTCCCAATTCCGGTTTCCATCTTCATCAACGCATAATATATATCCAAACCGGTTTTCGCCTGGATCACTCTGCCCAACAGCTGTGAAACCGTTATCCGGCATTAAAACGATGTCATTCAATTCGGTTTCAATCCCATCCTCGTTAGCGAAACGTCTTAGCCACACCTGTTCTCCTGCCGGATTGGTCTTTACGATCATGGCGTTGTGATGAAAACCTTCTTCAAGCTGTTCAAAACCAGCCAGTGCGAATCCTTCATCAGCCGTTCTGACCAATGCAAAAGGATGCTCATGAAGGTCACCACCGAAGGTCTGATCCCACCTCATTTCACCATCATCGTTTACAGCCACAAGCCAGAAATCATTCAAACCAGCACCGAAACTCCTTGTGACACCAGCCATCGCATAACCATTTTCGATATGGATAATATCCTCAAATTCCTCACGTCTATCTCCGCCATACGTTCTCTCCCAAATAACATCGCCATTGCCCTGAATTTTTATCAGGTAGGCTTGAGGATTTCCTCCCTGTTCCATTCCACCTGCAAGGATGAATTCGTCATTTTTCAATCCAAGCACTGCCTGACATTTATCTTCATCGAAATCCCCATATTCACGTTCCCAGATCATATTGCCTTCCGCATCGACTCGAACTACGCCAAAATTTTCATTGGCACCACGGTTTTGAAAGGTTCCACCCATCAAATAACCGCCGTCTTCCGTTTGGACTAAATCGTAAGCATGACAAAATTCGGCCTCTCCATATTCTTCATTAAGGATATTGTTACCTTCATCATCTGTCACCAACAACCAGAAATTTGAAGGGAAAGGACGCCACACATATCCGGTAAACGCCCAGCCATTTGCTTCTGTGCGAATGTGAGCCCGGAAAAATTCCTGAACTCTTTCCTCACCATACAGCCTCTGCCATTCAACTTCAGGTTGCCCGGAAACTATTTCTGCAATAAACAGCAATCCAAAAATGATAATACTTGTATTTTTCATTGTTTTTTATCCTAAGGCTTTAGTATTTTAATCGAAATGAATAGGTTTCGGTAATTATTCGATAGAATATAATCTCTATTTCCAGTCTAATCAAGTGAGTTTTAATTCAATCATATAAACAGGATTGTGTTGTAAGTTGAGAGAAAGATTGTATTTGCATCAAATCGGATGTATATAGATTTTACTGAGTAACAAGTAAAACAGGACATTTGATTTGGTTGAAAATTTTCAAAACCTCCAATCGAAATATTAAGAGAGTGTTTTAATGGAATATGTAAACTTAGGAAATTCAGGCTTAAAAGTGTCCCGGTTGTGCATGGGTATGATGAGTTATGGTGATCCTGACTGGCGTGACTGGATAAAGGGTGAAGAAGAAGCTGAGCCGATTGTTAAACGGGCGTGGGAGCTTGGGATCAATTTCTTTGATACTGCAAATATGTATTCGCTTGGGGAGAGTGAGGTAGTTACCGGAAAAATCCTCAAGAAACTCGCCAAACGGGAAGAAGTTGTTATCGCAACTAAAGTGCATTTTCCAATGGGTGAAGGACCTAATGAACGTGGTCTTTCTCGCAAACATATTCATGCCTCAGTCAATGACTCCTTGAAACGACTTGATACCGATTACATAGATCTTTATTACATTCATCGGTGGGATTATGCAACTCCAATTGAAGAGACTCTTGAAGCTCTCCACCAGTTAGTCGTTTCCGGGAAGGTGCGATATATTGGTGCCAGCAGCATGTTCGCATGGCAATTCGCCAAATCACTCTACCTGGCAGATCTCTATAAATGGACTCGGTTTATTGCGATGCAGAATCACTATAACATTATTTACAGAGAAGAAGAACGTGAAATGAACCCTCTCTGCGTCGAAGAAAATATCGGTATTGTTCCCTGGAGTCCAGTTGCACGTGGTTTCCTTTTAGGAGACCGTTTTAAGGGGGAGGATTGCCAAACTGCACGTGGAAAAACGGACACTTACGGTCAGGGTTTATATAACCACCCATCAGACCATACCGTTGTTAAAGTTCTTAAGAAAATGGCAGAGGAGAAGAATGTTTCACCAGTACAGTTGGGTTTAGCGTGGATGATGCATAAGCCGGGGATAACATCTCCAGTGATCGGTTCAACAAAGGTGCATCAAATCGAAGAGCTCGTTGAAGCGTTGGACATCAGCCTGACCAAAGAGGAAATCGAAAAGCTTGAAAATGAGTATGAACCTCATAATATAACCGGGCATTCTTGATTGATTCGTATAGTGTTTCTTGTATGAACTGTCTTTGCAAGGGCAGCGAAGCAATCTTGGTTACTGCCTGATTTCAAGCGAAGCGTAATCTGGCAGTTTACATTCACTTCGTTCATTTGAAAACAGCCAGAAACATCTAATAGATCTATACAAAAATACTTCTGAGCCGTGTTATAACATTTCTTGAAAGCCTTGTCATTGCGAGCGTAGCGAAGCAATCTCATAATTCCCAATTATACAAACAGATTGCTTCGTCATTTCATTCCTCGCAAAGACAGGTATTAGTTATTACTCCTGGGAATTGTTATATCATTCGACATATAAGAGTTTAGTGTAACCAACCTCCTTAGATGCCTGTAATTGTATGATGTAGATCCCAGATTTCCAGTTATGAGCTTCGATTGATATCTCATACCTTCCAGCAGGTCGGTAGCCACCGTGTATTTGTTCAACCTCTCTCCCCGTCAGATTAAAAACAGTTAGGATTGCCTCCATCCCGATTGGGAGTGAGAAACTGACAGTTGTTGTACTGTTAAAGGGATTGGGATGGGGTGGATAGATTCGAAAGGTCTGTGGTTCTACATTGATTTTTTCGACATCCTGTGGATTGTTGACTTCAACATACCACCTGACCGATTCTTCCACATCCATTGCGGCAACCGTTGAAGTGATTGTGAAGTCGCCAATGTCTGAAAATGCAATCAGAACACTATTTGTATCACCAATAATCCGTTGGTTATTTCTCCATTCGAAAATAATATCTTCATCCTCGATGGCAGGTACTACCTCGAACGTCCTGATATCATGCTGTCTAACAGTAAGGATGGTGTCCTCCGGTGACCATTCTTCAATCAAAACAGGTACAACAATTATTTGCCATCCGGTTGAAACTGTCCACGTTCTGTCACGCACAAATACCTGAAGACTCAGGGTATCTAATTCCGGAAAATGGAGGTTAACCGAGTCCGCATTGCTGATCGTGTCACCTTCGAAAAACCAGCTATAGGTTAAATCTCCACCTTCCGGATCAACTGCAACGACTTTGAAATCCAAATTCCCATCGCGAGGCACTCTAACAATTGAATCCCTCGGTGTTTTTGACAAAATCATCGGAGGCATATCCGCAGTCTGTAATTTTACAAACCATCCCTGCCAGTAAGTGCCTCGCTCCCAGGGCAATGCAACCCATCCTGCCATTGTGATCCCATTATCGTCATCTAATACGACAGAACTAAACAAGGCATGACCATCCTCACTGTCAAATCTCTCCCACATCAAGTTCCCACCGTTATCCACACGTAAAGAATAGCCTACAAGCAAATCGTCTCCTGTAGCATAACCGACACCAATATATCCACCGTCCACCATTTGTTTCAAATCAAACAGGCGGGAACTTATTTCATCGTGAAAGTAAAGATTCATCCATTGCTGATTACCATTGTTATTTGTTTTTACGAGTGCTGCATTCCACGGCCGTTGCCTATTTCCGCTTCTGCCTGACAGCATATATCCGCCATCTTCAGGTGTTCTGATTAAAGCATATGCATAATCATACAGCTCACCGCCGTATGTCTCTGACCACATTTCTTCCCCGTCCTCGTTTACTCGAACGAGCCACATATCAGTTTGACCCGCTCCGAAACTGTAGGTATATCCCGCGAGTGTATATCCATTTTCAACTTCTATTATATCATAAAAACCATCATCATTATCTCCACCATAGGTTCTTTCCCAAATAACATTCCCATTTCCTTCGATTTTAATCAAATATCCATTTCTGTTGCCATTAGCATTACTGCGCCCGGTAAGTAAATACTCGTCGTTCTTGAGAGCCAATACTGCTTCACACTTTTCAAAAGACGCATTCCCATATGTTCTCGTCCAGATTTCATTGCCCTCAGCGTCAACTCGCATCGCACCGAATCTACCTTGCCTGTTTGCACTCCAGTTTCCACCCATAAGATATCCACCATCCTCGGTTTGCAGCATATCATATGCGTGTCGACCGATACCCCCATCTCCGTATACTTCTTCAAGGATTACCTCACCCTCATCATCGGTTGCAACTAAATAAACGTGACGAATCCCATTTATCGTTGCTCTGCCAGATAGAGCCCACCCTCCATTCTCTGTGCGGAGATGACTTGTGAAGTCATCTTCACCCACCCGTGTGCCGTAATCTCGCCTCCATTCGACTTCGGGTTGAGCTTGGGCAAGTGTAACAGTTAGTATTATTATCGACAGCACCAACATTATGCACTTCATTTTTGGACCTCAAAATTCAGTTCAGGAATTTTCCTTATCTCAGAGATAGGAGTTTTACCGTACAAATCACACCTTCAGCTTCAATAGATGCAAAATAAACCCCAGAAGCCATTTTGGAGGCATCAATACTAATCGAATGCAAACCAGCCTTCAAATTTCGCTCATCTTGATAAAATATCATCTGTCCCACTATGTTATACACCGCAAAATGAACATCGGAATCTTTCGTTAAAGAATATTGTAACTTAACGGATGAATTAAAAGGATTTGGGCTCAAACTTGTTATCTCGAAACCTGCAGGATTGTTAATCTGGGATAATGGAGTCAGTTCAATATCCATCATTCCGTCGGTTTCATAAACAGGCAGGTTTGTTTGACTGCTTATATTTGCGGGATATTCTGTTTTACCATCCCATATCCTGAATGTCAAATCTTCACCTTCGACAAAGCCATCAATGTGTTCAGTGGATGGATCATCTCCCCAGACCGCTAATCCACACCGTCCGGATTCGACAACTCCCGAGCCAAACAGAATCCCTGATGGTGTAAAGGCACCAATCTCAAGAGGTTCGACACCTCCAGTATAATCAATCGCCTCAATTAGAACACTCATATTCCGGTCTGTTCGAGTCGGTTCAGGGAAGTGATTTGTGATCATGCCCTGTGCTCTGTTAAGTTCGATCAATTCTCGTTCACCTTCCGGATATGTGAGTTCGCAATCCTCTTCGACTTTTATATGGTATCCCCGAGTAGGACGGAATGTCAAGTTTGTAAAGCCAAAGGCTGGACTATAGAAATGTCCACTCCCATCCTTGGCAAGGATTACAAAGTCATCGATGTTCTCCAATGCAATATAAGGGCTCATCTCGACCAGCGGATAATAAGCTGCGATATTCCATCCTTCTGTAAGTGGGATTGGTGTATCGACTGGGATTTGCTCGCCGACAATGGCCAGTTGATCATCGTCAGTAACCTTGACCAGGTATCCTCTGCCCTGCAACCAGCGTTCGATGTTGTCAAAGTCCCACATCGGCAGGTAGAACTGTCCGTTTTCATCTTTCACTATAAGCAATCTCTCTCGCTCAACGAGATTGGCAAACAACGTCTGTATAAGATTATCCTCAGGCAGCAAGTTGGTCGAAATCATACTCCAACCGTTCCTCAAAGTGATAAAATTCGTCGGTACAATACTTGATCCAAAGATTGACAGAATTCCAGGTTGATCAACGTTGAAATCCTCACTGATGATAGAGATTTCGGACTCAAAATCCCCAACCTCTTCGGACTGGAAAATCAACATCATGTTGTAGGTCTGACCGCTTTCGATCGGGGTGGGAACTTCAGCGTCAAGCGAAAATACTTCCTCCTGCGTTATATTGATCTCATCAATATGGAAATCATCCTCAGTAGGATTGAACAGTTTGAATAATCCAGCAGCACGTTGTTCAATCCAGATTGTGGGTAATTGAATCGCATGTGTGGAGAGCAGGATTCTACCACCACCGTGGGAGCCCATGTCATTGCGAGTACCGTCAATATCCCGGTCAAATTGAGTTTCCAGACCGGTATCGATGCATGGACTGTCCTCGTTGAGATGAAAATCGTCCTCTTCCACGTCGGCAAAGCGAGGATTTTCATCGATGTTGCCTTCACCATCGAATCCGCCCTCAATGCAACTGTATTCGATATCGAGAGGCAGTCGCTCATGAATCTGATCACCTTCTTCGGCGGTATTTGCCCAAAGGATTGAATTCAAGAGCCGTAACTCGTCAGACTCTGCATAGACTCCGCCTCCAGTATCAGCAACATTAGCATAAAAGACTGTATTTGATATTTCCCCATTGTAACCTTTTATGAAGGCGCCACCACCATAGCCGGCTTCATTACCGACAAACAGGTCTCCCTGAATTATATTCGGTTGGTGGAAATCGCCAATGACTTCAATGTTGAGACCACCTCCTGTTCCCTCTGCTCTGTTATCAATCCAGCGATTGTTGTGGAATAAAATCTGATGTTCAGTTTGAGCTTCAACATCCTCAGGCCAGATCTTCGCAATATGAACCGCTCCTCCGAATCGATCGGCTCGATTTTCAATAAATGTGTTATTTATTAAAGATATACCAATCGGACGATCACAGTAGATTGCACCACCACGAGTTGAGTGATTATCCTCGAATATACAGTTTTGCAACACACAATCATTTGCTAACCCGGCACAAACTCCAGCACCAGAAGTTCCAACATTTGTGGTGAATGTACAATTATCCAGACTCAGTGAACCACGTATTAT
>CAYLYZ010000118.1:0-17749 GCA_964387885.1 uncultured bacterium
TTTAATCACTTACATAAGTAACGCGTTTTCAAAGAGCTATTCTTGGACAGACTGGTGATCTTTGACTTTCAACCAGCATAAGGACGCTACGCTTGCAACCGATTAGAATCTTCAACTAAAACCTACCAAACTCTCGATGATGAAAAAAATGTCACATTTTATCATATTGTTAATACAGAGTATACAGATACACTCAACGAGGTTATACAGATTAAATGATTTTTACCCTTGCATGGGGTAATTATTTTTAGTATATTTTTACCCATGATCAGGGTAAACTTTATTGTACCCTTGAAAACTCATCAACTCAAACTTAAAGAAAAGAAGATGGATGATCCAAACAACTTAAAGGAACTCTTAGATATAGGCATGACGGAGCGAGAAGCGAGACTTTATCTTGCCATGCTCCAGGCTGGTGAGGCTGATGCGACTCAGCTTCACAGGATTTCAGGTGTTGTTCGAACAAAGACATACGAGGCACTTCAAATAATGGTATTAAAAGGATATTGCCTCGAGCGTGTCTCCGGAAAACGCAGATTTTTTCGAGCTGTTAAACCTTCGACATTAAGAGAAATTATGATAGATAAATGGAAGAAAGAAATGGAAACAAAAAAACTTAATGCAAATCGAATTCTCAACGAACTTCAAGGCAGGTTCGACAATATAGGAAGCGCTAACAGGTCATTTGACTTCATTGAAGTAATACGCAATACAGAACAAAACGAAAGACGATTCATCTCAAACTTAAGAAATGTACAAAAAGAAGTCCTGGCACTATGTAGATCTCCATATTTAGCAAAAAATCCGCAGAGCCGGGATGAACAACAGAAAGCTCACAACGGATTAGAGGAACGGGGTGTAATAAATCGCGCTGTTTATATGATGGAAGAGGAAACCTGGCCGTGGCTTTCTGAGGCAATTATGGATTTGGTTGTTTCCGGACAAGAAGTGAGAATTTCGAAAAACGTACCAATGAAGATGTACATATTCGATCGTAAAATCGTTCATTTGGATTTTCCTCTTTCTAATAACATACCAGGATTTGACTATTCAACTCTTCTGATTGAAGACGAGAGATTTACAGATGCAAGTTTGATCTTATTTGAAACAATTTGGGAAAATGGTTTTTCACTAAAGGAATGGGACAAATTGGAGAAAAGGTCAATACCTATTCCCTCAACAGTAAATGCTTAACAAATAGCAATTAACCGGATGGCTAACAGAGCCATTCAGAAACTTTAAAACAACTATTTTGGAGTTAAAAAATGCAGTACTTGCAAAAGACAACAATTCTTATCTGGTGCGTCCTCTTTGCGTCATTTGTATTTGCTGACGCTCAAGCTAATCCGGATGATGGTATCAATCCACCTGCTTTATCAGTAGATATAGATGCCATAGAAGATCAACTTCTTGTCAGAGATATTGAGAATTATCCAATAACTGTTTCAAATGACGGCGATGAAGAGCTGTCATTCACAGTTACAACGGAGACAATCAGTGTACCTGACCTTGACAATCAACGACGTGGTGTTCGAAGCATCGCAGACAATGAAATGGTAGGACCGATACGTGACGATGCCGGTGATGTTCTTGCAACAATCCGCGCAAATGAATACCGTTCTCACGGTATATCGTGGGATGAAGACCACAACTGGATGTGGTTTGATAATTATACAAGCCCAAGCAGCATCTACGCTTACGATCCGGAAGCGGGTGAAGTAGCTGCAAATTTCGGCCTACCTGAAAATACCGGCGGGTTGCTGTATCTTAATGGTATTTTATATACAAGATATTGGGGTCAGAGAACAAATACCATTTTCCGGTATGATATCGAAGGCAATGGACTTGAACCTCTCGTCTTTGATTTTCCTATTTTTACTGGCTTTATGACCACCGATGGAGAGAATATTCTCACAGCAGGTGGTTGGGCTGATGTCAATGGCTGGCGTGTCCGGATCCTCGATCCTGAAACTTTGCAGGAAGTGGGACAGATTGATGCGCACGGAGCGGTTGGTGATGCCAGGATAATGGGACTTGAATGGGTTGAAGAGCATCCAAGAGGAAAGCTCTGGCTGGTCGGTGGCGATGGTCATGTTTACCAATGTAGAGTAAATGGCGATCAAAACTGTGAACTCACACAGGACTTCGAAACCGGATTAGGGGCAACGGATGTTATTATTGCCCATGATGGTGAAAACATGTGGCTCGCCCGTAGCAGCAAGTGGGAATGGCATATACTCGATGATGGCAACGAGGAGCATTTCCTGATTACCTGTGATCCTGCAACCGGAAGAATAGCTGCTGGTGAAGAGAGTGTAGTAACTGTAACATTTGACAGCAGATGGATGGTTGAGGGAGACTATTCCTGTGAAGTTACATTTACTTCGGACGATCCAGATGAAGCACCGGTAGTCGTAAATGTCGAAGTCTTCGTAGAAGGCTGGGCAGAAATTACAGCTAAATGGCCTGAAGAATGCGGTTATCCTGATGGTATTAATTGGAATAGCATGTACGAAGATCTTTTTGTCGATAATAGCTATCAAATGGCTGTAGAACTTACCAATACAGGTTCCGCATTGCTTGAAATAGATGGAATTGTCTCAAACCATGATTATTTCACGACCAATATCGAGGATGGGATCGAATTAGAAATTCGCGAATCAACTGAGCTAATGATAACTTTCGAAGCACCCGGTGATGAGCCTGGTGATTTCGAATCATCAATATCCATCTTCTCCAATTATTTGGGTAACGAGGAGTTTGATATACCTATTCATGCTCAGGCAATGAATCCTCCCCAGATTGAACTGGACATCAATGCAATTGAAGACGAGTTGCTGATTGGTTCATCAGAAGAATACCCGGTTACGGTTTCGAATAATGGCGAAGCTCCACTCAGGTTTACGGTTAGTCATGAATATCTTGATGAGCCGGAAGAAGACGATAATGAGAGATCAATCCGGTCAGTTGAAGATGAAAATTCAGCTGGTCCCAGCAGGGATGAAGCCGGTGAGGTCCTCAGACAATATCAAATGGAAATCAACCGAACAATGGGTTTAGCCTTTGACGGTGATAACGGCCTGATGTGGGGATATAACCGTGAAGAACCACCTCTTTTCACAGCCGTTGATTTAGAAAGTGGAGAAGTTATAAGGCAATTTGACGCCCCTGAATATTGCTATGGATTAGAGTACAGGGAAAACGCTTTAATTTGTAGTGGGAGTGACAATAATCCGACAAGTCTTTTACGATTTGACACTGAAGGTAACCGGTTAGAACCAATAGAATTGCCCATTGAAATACCGAGTGCCTTCTTTACATTTAGTGACCAATATCTCTTAATCAACAGATTCGGAAACTTCGAAATTGAAGTAATCAGACTTGAAGATATGGAGCAAGTTGCCAGAATGAACTTTGGTCAGGCAGTTCAAGGTGCTGATATTTATTGCATCGAATGGATTTCTGCTCACACAGAAGGTCCACTGTGGCTTGCATCTGGAGGTCATTACTTCCAATGTTCGGTCGATGATGAATGGAATGTCAATTTAGTTCAGGATTTTGCAGTACAGGAAATGGGCCCTCCTGTCGGAGGCATTGCTCATGATGGAGAAAACCTTTGGCGAGCGGTGTATCACTCGAATATCTGGCAGGTTATCGATGACGGTTTCGTTGAAACCAACTGGATAACATATGAGCCAGCTGAGGGTGAAGTTCAAGGTGACGATCAAATGGAAGTAGCGGTAACGATTGATGTTACCGGTCTGCTCGCAGGTGACTATCTGGCTGATTTATCATTCTCCTCCAACGATCCTGACGCGCCGGAAGCGGTAATCAGTGTTGAAATATTTGTGGTCGGTGGTGCCGACATAAATGCAAACTGGTCTGAAGAATACGGATATCCGGAAGTGCTGGACTGGAACAGCGTTCATGACGAGCTCTATGCTGGATTTCCCTATGAGATGGTTGTCGAACTATCAAACTTCGGAACCGAACTACTGATAATTGAAGGCATTATTTCTGAGAGTGAGTATTTCAGCACAAATTTCGATGATGGTGCTGAAATTGAAGTTGACGAATTTGTTGATTTAGTCATTACATTTCAGGCTCCTGCAGATAATCCTGATGATTATGAATCCATGATCACAATTATCTCAAACGATCCGGATAATGAAGAACTGGAAATTGCTGTTCAGGCCAGTGCATTGTCAGCACCGGAAATTGAACTTAATGTCAATGCTATTGAGGATGAATTGTTCGCCGGAGATATTTCGGATTATCCCATTGTAGTATCAAATAATGGTGGGTCACCATTAGTATACTCCGTCAGTACAGAGACAATTGAAGAAGAACTGCGGGATAATAATAAACGTTCAATTCGTTCATTGAGTGAAAACGATCAGATCGGACCTCGTCGCGATGATGCCGGTGATGTCATCACGATACACAATCCACCTAGAGATCGCACACATGGTCTATCATGGGATGGAGATCACAATTGGATGTGGATAAGCAATTATCAAATCTCACCTGATGTTTACGCTTACGACCCTGAAAATGATGAAATGGTTGTAGGAATCGAAACAGAATTCAACACCGGTGGTATGCTTTATCTGGACGGTGTTGTGTACACAAGAGCCTGGGGTCAGCGGACAAATACTTTTTACCGATGGGATGCAGAAGGAAATGCACTGGAAGACCTGGTATTTGACTTTGGTATATTCACTGGCTTTATGACCACCGATGGAGAGCACATCATAACCGCCGGTGGATGGGCTGATGTCAATAATTGGCGTATTCGAGTCCTCGATCCGGAAAATCGACTGGAAGTTGCACAGATTGATGCAAGGCACATAACCGGTCAGGCTGAAATCATGGGTCTCGAATGGGTGAATGAACATTCCGACGGTCAACTGTGGTTGATTAGCAACGAAGGTCATGTTTACCAGTGTTCCGTTGATGAAGATTGGAATTGTGAGCTTGTACAAGAATTTGATACAGGTTTAGCAGCTGGTGATGTTACGATCGCTCACGATGGAGAAAACATGTGGGTAGGTCGTATCCGGAGGGTTGAACTGGTAGTGGTCGATGATGGTATTGATGAGTTCCCCTGGGTTTACAGTAATCCAAGATCGGGTGAGATTGCCGCTGGTGAACAGACTGAAGTAACGGTTACGATTGACTGCAACCGCCTGATCGAAGGTGACTATCTGGCTGATGTAACATTCACCTCAAACGATCCTGCTACACCGGAAGCTGTTATTAGTGTTGAAATTCACGTCAATGGTCTCCCAAGAATCGAGGTTACATGGCCAGAGGAATGCGGATATCCCGATGTCGTAGACTGGAATTGCCTCCATGATGAGCTTCTGGTTGAAAATGCCTACGACATGGTCGTAGATTTGTCAAACTTCGGCTCTGATTTACTAATCGTTGAAGGAGTTTTTTCAAATCATGATTATTTCAACACAAATCTCGAAGACGGAGTTGAAATAGAACCTGATGGTTCAGCAGAATTAATAATAACTTTTGCAGCTCCTTTAGAGGATGGTGGTGATCATGACGCGATAGTTTCCATAATTTCTAACGATCCCGATAATGAAGAATTCGAGATAGCTCTTCATGCACGTGCTATGACACCCCCTCGAATCAGTATCAATCTTCAGGCTATTGAAGATGAACTGCTCATGGGAGTAACTGAGGAATATCCGATTACAGTTTCCAATGATGGTGGAGCCCCACTCACATTCAGGGTCAGTCATGAATATGTCGACGAACCCGAAGTTGACAACAACCAACGTTCCGTTCGATCTGTAAACAACAGTGATCTGATTGGTCCACGTCGGGATGATGCTGGTGATGTCTTACGTGAGTATCAGGTGAACCAAAGAAGAAACATGGGATTAGCATGGGACGAAGATAATGGAATAATGTGGGGACTTAACCATTACGATCCTCCACTTTTCCTCGCTCTCGATCCGGAGAGTGGTGAATTCATTACACAATTTGAAGCACCTCACAGTACATGTGGATTGGTTTATCTCAATGGAGTATTGATTTGTAGCGGGAGTGACCGTAATCCTGAGACGATCTTCAGATTTGACACCGACGGAAACCAGTTGGAATCCATAGAGTCTCCCGTCAATCTTGTGCATACTTTCGTCGCCTCAGATGGAGAACATCTTTTCCTGAATTGTTTTGACAATCCTGAGATTAACGTGTTCACCATTGAAGACATGGAGTTTGTTGCCACAATGAACTTCGGTGATGCTACTCAGGGTACTCCTATCTGGGGCTTTGAGTGGATATCAACCCATTCGAATGCTCCACTGTGGTTGGCTGGTAATAATCGCTATTTCCAGTGTTCTGTTGATGGTGACTGGAACGTTAACCTGGTGCAGGACTTCGAGGTTCCTCAAGGAGCTCGTCCCAATAGCGGAATTGCTCATGATGGTGATAACCTGTGGCGTGCAATCTACAACGGACCTTCAATTTGGTACGTTATCGATGATGGAATTGAAGAACAGTGTTGGATATCATACGATCCAAGAGTTGGTGAGATTGAGAGTGACGAGCAACTTGATGTCACGGTAACAATTGACTGTGAGAGCTTGCTTGCTGGAGATTATCTGGCAGATATCTACTTCGAATCCAACGATCCAGTTGATCCTGAATTAGTCGTCAGTGTGGAAATCTTCGTTGTAGGAGCTCCTGATATATCAGTCGAATGGCCTGATGATTTCGGTTATCCTGATGGAGTCAACTGGAATGCTGCCTATGAGGAACTCTATACGGGCGCTAATTACGAGATGACAGTTCTGATATCCAATTTAGGAACTGACTTACTTTCAGTTGAGGATATAATTTCGGGAAACGAATACTTCACTGTCGATTTTGAAGATGTAATCGAATTAGAAGTTGGTGAAGCAACCGAAATAACCATTGACTTTGAAGCGCCTGTTGACGATCCTGGTGAGGTAGTATCCTCAATCACTATTTTCTCGAACGATCCGGATGAGGCGGAAGTTGAAATTCTCCTCGTAGCTAATGCCCAATTACCCCCGGAAATTGTAGTTGAAGGAAACGAGATTGAAGATGTGTTAGAAAGCGGTGAAATTTCAGAACACCTGATTTCAATTTCAAACGAGGGTGGATCTCCACTTGCATACTCCATAACACATGAAACCACTGCTGAACCAGAAGTTGATAATAATCAGCGAAATGTTCGATCCGTTAACGATTACTCAAATGCAGGACCTCGTCGCGATGATGCGGGTGATGTTGTAACGGTTCACAATATACCCCGTGACCGGACTCATGGCTTGTCGTGGGATGACGATAATAACTGGATGTGGGTTAGCAGTTATCGGTTCCCGCAGAGTGTTTATGCGTTTGATCCTGAAAATGGCGAAATGCCCATTGAAATGGAAACAAACTACAGAACGGGAGGTTTGCTGTATCTTGATGGCATTGTATATACAAGAAATTGGGGTAGGGAAGAAAACACATTCTACCGTTGGGATGTCGAGGGTAATGTTCTGGAGCCTTTAGTTTTTGGTTTTAATATCTTTACCGGTTTCATAACAACTGACGGTGAGCATATCCTCACTGCCGGCGGTTGGGCAGATGTCAACAACTGGCGAGTGCGCGTCCTTGATCCTGTGAATCGTCAGGAAGTGGCACAGATTGACGCACGAGGCATTACCGGCCAAGAATCCATTATGGGTCTCGAATGGGTAAATGAACATCCATTTGGACAACTATGGTTGATTAGTGACGAAGGGCATGTATTCCAGTGTTCAGTTGATGAAGATTGGAATTGTGAACTCGTTCAGGAATTCCAAACCGGATTAAGAGCCGGAGATGTCACAATTGCACATGATGGTGAAAACATGTGGGTTGGTCGGATGAGCAACGCGACTCTCGTAGTACTCGATGATGGTAATATCGAAATGACATGGCTTACCTATGAGAACGACCGTGGTGTTCTAAATCCTGATGAAGATACAGACGTGATATTCACACTGAATGCAACAGATCTAATTGAAGGAGATTATGAAGCTGAAATCCAAATACTCAGCAATGATCCTGAAAATGGTGAAGTTGTCATTCCAGTGATAATGCATGTAGGCATTGAGCTGAAAAACCTTACGCTTCGTCTAAATCGAGGTTGGAACATGAATTCAATCAATATCGTTCCTCCCGAAGAGTTCTGGAATCGTGAAGAAGGTCCTGATGTCGTTCTCATGACGGAACAACTTCGTGTTGATGATGATACGCATTTGGTTGAGTTGTTGAAAAATGAAGCAGGGCAATTCTTTGCCCCTCGATTCAATAACTTCTGCAACATACCTTACTGGAATCTCGAACAGGGTATTAGTATCAAGATTGATCCAAATATTGAACAGGAGTTTGTCGAAGCGGAATGGACTGGTGTTCCTATACCTGCGGATGCTCCAATTAATATTGGACCGGGATGGCATATCATCGCCTATTATCCGGAATATGAGCTGGATGCATCTCGTCCTGATTTTTATGTTCTTTCTCCGATAATCGAAAGTGTTGGTTTAGCAAAGAACAATAACGGTCAGTTTATGTCGCCTGAATTCAACTTCTCAAATATGGAACCCTGGTGTGAAACGCAGGGGTACCAGATCAGGATTGATCAAGATGAGCCTGTAGTCCTGCATTATCCAGCCGAACAGCAAGAGGTTGCTTTCAATGCTGAAAAAGATGAGGAATTAAACATCACTGAACCAATCCTCACGAGATCAAACATGAGCGTTCTGGTTACATCTACAAGTTCTGCCTCTGGCAGGATAGAAGCGGTAAGCAGCAAGGGTACTGTTGTCGGTTGTGGTGTAATTGAAGATGGTCGCTGTGGTCTTGTGGTTTGGGGTGATGATGTCTCAACAGGGGCAGTTGAGGGATTGGCAGATGGAGAAACCTTCAACTTGAGACTTATTGAAACTGACGGTAATGGTTCGTTTGATCTGAATCCGGAAATCGTTCACACCGGATCTGGATTAGTTTATAGAACAAACGTATTTACAGCCCTTGACGTTGCCGTTCGGTCAGAAATTCCCGTGAATTACTACCTTGCAGGCAGCTACCCGAATCCGTTTAACTCAGTTACCCGGATTGCATTTGGAATGCCTGTAGAATCCAGAGTTACCCTCAGCATATTTGATGTGCAGGGACGGCTTGTTACAGAGTTAATTAATTTGGAATATTCAGCCGGCACTCACACCATAAACTGGAATGCCGCTGATATTTCAACGGGCATCTACCTTGTGAGACTTGAAGCTGCGAACTTCACTGCTACACAGAAGATAATGCTGGTTAAATAAGTTCCGCAGTATGACTGTTAGATCTCCTATTCAGTTATACTTTTCCGCCCCCTGACACCTCCGCAGTCAGGGGGCATTTTTTCTAACCTGAGTAGCGAAGCAAGCTTCGCTACTCAGGAAACAATCATCAATAATTTTTCAAAAAGATCACATCAAAATAACACCATCCTATTATCTGTTTTTTTTAAACTTATACCCACCACATTAGAACAAATTGTGAAAATTATTTCTTTTACCCTTGCATGGGGTAATTACCTTTATTATATTGTTACCTACGAGCAGGGTAACAAGGCAAAGTAGGCAGCAAAACACATTTTCAGACTTCACTCATCCAATTTTCTTACAGGAGTAACAAATGAAGAATCTGCAAAAGAACTTACTATTTATCTGTTGTATTTTCTTTTCGTTATTTATATTTGTTGATTCTCAAGCTAATCCGAATGATGGTATCAGTACACCTGACTTAACAATAAATATCGAAGCTATCGAAGATGAACTTCTCGTTGGGGACGTTGAACAATATCCGATCACAGTATCTAACGATGGTGATGATGTATTGCTCTACAGAATTATTACAGATTTAGTGGATGACCAGGAACGAGACGATAATACTCGTTCGGCTCGATCTGTTAATGACAATGATGTCTTCGGACCCGAACGTGATAATATTGGTGATGTGATAGCTACACATAATCTACCCTATGAACGACCACATGGTTTATCCTGGGATAGGGATCATAATTGGATGTGGGTTTGTAATTATTTCCGTCCATCCAATATTTATGCATTTAATCCGGAAAACAACGATATCTCAGCTGAATTCGAAGTAGGTGCACGAATCGGTGGTGTGTTATATCTTAATGGAATTATATACTCAAGGCTATTGGGCGATGAAGAGAATACAATATTCTGTTGGGATACTGAAGGAAATGCACTTGATCCTCTGGTATTTGATTTCAACATTCCGACAGGCTTTCTCACGACTGATGGTCACCATATCATATCAGCTGTCGGATGGATTGATTTAGATAATTGGCGTGTGCAGGTTCTTGATCCGAATACACGAGAGGAAATCGCCCGGATTGATATGAGAGGAGTAACAACTCGATCAAGGATCAGAGGTATAGAGTGGGTAAATGATCATCGAAATGGACAACTTTGGTTGATTAGTGATGGTGGTGTTCTATTCCAAAGTACCATCGACGAAGATTGGAACAGTCGGTGGGTTCAGGAAATAGACACTGAATTAAACGCTGGTGTTGTCACAATTGCCCACGATCGTGAAAACTTGTGGATTGCCCGGTTGGATAATAGAGAGCTGGTTGTCCTTGATGATGGCATTGCTGATCCTTACTGGATATATTGTGAACCATCATTTGGAGATATTGCACCGGGCGACGAGGTTGAAGTAACAATCACTCTTGATTGCAGAAGATTACTTGGTGGTGAATATATGGCAGATCTATTGTTCATTTCAAACAATCAGCAAGAACCGGATGTTGTCGTCAGTATTGCGGTTGACGTTACCGGTTTTCCAACTATTGAAGCTAATTGGAGCCAGGAATGCGGATATCCCAACCTTGTTGACTGGAACAGAGTACACGATAATCTCTATGTCAATAATTCCTATCGAATGTTTGTGGATTTGGTTAATACGGGTACTGACTTGCTCGTTGTGGATGAAATCTTCACTGATATTGAATATTTCACTACCGACCGGGAGGATGGAGTTGAAATAGAACCTGGTGAATCAGCTAATTTATTAATTATTTTTGAAGCTCCTGAGGACGATCCTGGAGATTATGAATCAGTCCTCACGATAATCTCAAATGATCCGGATAATGTGGAATTTGAGATATTACTTCATGCCCATGTTCTATTACCTCCACAGATTAGCATTGATCGGCAGGGAATTGATGAGGAGTTCAACATTGGATCAGTTGAAGAGTTTCCTATTGCTGTCTCAAATGAAGGTGAAGCTCCTCTTATTTTCCAGATCAGGTGCGATCAATTAGAGGAACCTGATTTAGACCGCACTCAGCGCTCCGTACGCCAGGTGACTGAATCTCATCTGGTGGGTCCGTGCCGTGACGATGCGGGTGATGTCCTGAACCAGTATCAAGCACTTTATGACAAAAACATGGGTTTAGCCTACGACGATGCCAACAATCTGATCTGGGGACTAAACCATTTTAATCCACCACATTTGATGGCTATGGATCCGGAGTCAGGAGAAAGAGTAAGACTTTTCGATACCCCGGTGAACAGTTGTGGATTAGTATATCTTGAGGGAGTTCTGATATTCAATGGAACTAATAATGACGGTCGAGTAATTTGTAGATACGATACTGACGGTAACCAGTTGCAATCAATTGAATCTCCGATAGATCTCGATAATACTTTTATTGCTACCGATGGACAACATCTTTTCCTGAACTGCTTTGATGATAGTGAAATTAATGTCTTCAATTTGGAAGACATGGAGTTTGTCGCGACTATGAACTTCGCTGAGGCGACCGATGAAGCTCAAATTTGGGGTTTTGAGTGGGTGACTTCACACAGGAATGGACCACTCTGGCTGGCTGGTGTCGATCGATATTATCAATGCAATGTTGATATTGAGTGGAATGTAAATTTAGTACAGGATTTCGAAGTTCCAAGAGGTGGGCGGGGAAATAGCGGCATCGCACATGATGGAGAGGATCTGTGGCGTGCTGTTTACCGTGGACCATCTATCTGGTTTGAAATCGACGATGGAATAGACGAATTCAAATGGGTCTCTTACGATCCCGAAGCTGGAGAGATATCCGGTGGGGAGCAAATGGAAGTGACCATAACTATTAATTGCGAGAGACTGCTCTTAGGTGAATATCATGCCGATATCGTTTTCATGTCCAACGATCCTGAAGATCCGGAAACACATGTCAATATTTCGATTGATGTGGTCGCTGCACCTGATATGGTAGTTGAATGGTCAAGGGAATTTGGTTTCCCCAATCGGATTAACTGGAACGGAGGTCATGAAGAACTCTATTCAGGAATCGGATATGATCTGGCTGTTCGTATTTCAAACATCGGAACAGAATTGCTAATTATCGAGGATATTGTATCCGATCATGAGTACTTTACAATTAACTTTGAAGATGAGTTGGAAATCGAGGATAATGAATTCACTGAGTTAATTTTTAGCTTTGAAGCCCCTCTTAATGAACCTGGTGAAACAGAATCTGTACTCACAATATTCTCAAATGACCAGGATGAAGAAGAATTTGAAATTCTCGTGGTTGCAAATACCATTATGCCACCGGAAATTGAGATAGGAGCAGACAGGATTGATGATGTCTTAGAGGAAAGAGATGTATCTGAACACATAATCTCAATATCAAATGTTGGCAACTCTACTCTCAATTATTCTGTGAGACATGAGGTAACCGCCGTGCCTGAACGTGACATAAATTTGCGAGATATCCGGTCTGTGGAGCCTAACACGACAATAGGACCTCGTCGAGATGACGCTGGCGATGTAGTTACTGTTCACAACGTAGACCGGGTTGAAACCAATGGCCTATCCTGGGATAAAGATCACAACTGGATGTGGATAAGTGATCATCACAGAAGTTCTATCAAAGCATTTGATCCCGAAAGTGGTGAAATTGTTGTTGATTTCGAGACAGATTGGCCCAATGGCGGATTACTCTATAAGGACGGAGTTATACATTCTGGTTATTGGGGTGGGAATATGGATACTACCATCTTTCGCTGGGATATCGAGGGGAATAGTCTTGATCCGATATCATTTGATTTCCCAATTGAACAGGGCTTTATGACAACGGATGGAGATTACCTCATCTCAGCATCAGGATGGCGTGATATAGACGATTGGCGTCTTCACGTATATGATACTGAAATCCTTGAGGAAGTTGCTTTGATTGACGCACGAGAAATAACTCAGCGAGCTGCGATTTTAGGAATAGTATGGGTGAACGAACACCCCGATGGACAATTATGGATGGTAAGTGAAGGTGGGCGTGTTTTCCAATGTTCTGTTGATGATGATTGGAACTGTGAGTTAGTCCAGGATTTCACTACCGGATTACATGATAGAGCCGTCTCGATTGCCCACGATGGTGAAAACTTATGGATCGGTCGGGTAAGACATGAAGAGTTGGTCGTAATTGACGATGGCACTCCTGAAATAATCTGGATCAGGTATGGACCAACTGAAGGTACCCTGGAAGCCGGTGAGGAAGATGAGATTAGCATTACTCTGAATGCAACTGGGGCAGATGATGGTGATTACGAAGCTGACCTGCATATTCAGAGCAACGATCCTGTTAACAGCGACCTGGTAATTCCTGTAAGCATGCATGTCGGGATTAATAGGGAAATCCTCAATCTTCAGCTGAATCGTGGATGGAATATGAATTCAATTAACATCACACCCACTGAAGAGTTCTGGATACGTGAAGAGGGTCCGGATGTAATACGGATGACTGAACAACTTCGCATCGATGAGGATACTCACGCCATTGAGTTGCTGAAGACCGAAACTGGCCATTTCTACGCACCACACTTCAACAACTTCTGTAACATCCCATACTGGAATCTTGAACAAGGAGTAAAGGTTAAGATTGATACTGAAATTGAGCAGGAAATTATCGAGCTGGAATGGACTGGAGTTCCCATCCCTGCAGATGCACCATTTAATATAAATCCTGGCTGGCACATTATAGCCTATTATCCCGAGTATGAGCTCGATGCAGCACAGCCAGATTTCTACGTTCTTTCCCCAATCATTGATTTTGTCAATATGGCGAAAAACAACAGTGGTCAGTTTATGTCACCGGGATTCAATTTCTCAAACATGGAGCCCTGGCGTGAAGGTCAAGGATACCAGATTAAGATCGACCATCACGAACCAGTAGTACTCCAATATCCTCCTGAACAGCAGGAAGTTGCTTTCAGTCTGAATGAAAAACAATCCGACAACTTTTCTAACACACAACCAACAGGTTCAAACATGAGCGTTCTGATAACCGCGATAAACTCAACTGGTCTAACCTCTGGCAAGATTGAGGCAATTGATCTGAACGACACAGTTGTAGGTAGCGGTATAATCGAGAATGGACGTTGCGGTTTGGCGGTTTGGGGTGACGACATAACGACAGAATCTAAAGATGGATTACAAAACGGAGAACCTTTCAAAATGAGATACACGGGGTTTGAAGGAAAAGAATCACTTGATTTGAACACTGACCTGATCCATACCGGACCCGGATTAATGTTTCAGGCAGATGGATTTACTGTCTTGGAAGTATCTGGCAGAACAGAAGTTCCATCGAACTATTATTTGGCTGACAGCTATCCGAATCCATTTAATTCAGTTACCAGAATTGCATTCGGCGTACCTGAGACATCGCGAATAACTCTTAGCATCTTCGATGTGCAGGGTCGTCTTGTTGCTGAGTTAATAAACTCTGGAATTATTGCCGGACATCACACTACAAGCTGGAATGCATCAAATGCCTCAGCGGGTATTTATCTTGTGAGGCTTGAAGCTGCTGACTTTACTGCTACGCAGAAGGTTATGCTGGTTAAATAATTTCCGCAGTATGGCTGATAGATATCCCTTTCAGTTATACATTACTGCCCCCTGATAAATCCGCAGTCAGGGGGCATTTTTTTTAAGGGATTGTTAGTTAATGAATCCTCATTCCCGACCAGATCGGAAATCCATTTCGTAGGGCGGGATCTCATCCCGCCGAATTTCTCGAAACATCAACTATAATAAATGTCCGGTGAGGATTAGACCTTTGAAATATCCGATTTGCTAAGTTGCACGTCATTCCCGCGCAGGCGGGACATTTGCTTCGCTTGCGAAGTGCATCCAGGAATAACAAGAACCTACTGGATTCCCTTGAAAATAACCTCCTAATACTCTCCCCCCCGCTTGCGGGGGGGAATAAAAGGGGGGGATAAACAGGCCTATTTTCATGTTGCGTGGTGCAGCTCACTGCATGAAGATTCCCGCCTTCGCGAGAACGATAGACTAAATTTTAACTGAATATTTCAAATGTCTCGTTTCAGTCTGACTGAAAAACAACGACTTAAGTGATAACCTGGTCATCACGTGAAACTCCGACGGGGATTTATATTGTGTGGTGTGTGGGTGGTGGGGATGGGGGAAGTTTGAATGTGGATTTGATTCGGTAGGGATCTACCACATATCTCATTAATGGAACGGACGACACGGGAGCGTCGCCTGTGTTTTTTGGTGCCTGGATCCCTTGTGATCTCGGGATTTACTATCAAAGTAAAAAGCTAAAATTCTAAATTTTTATCGTAGTGAGCAAAAAATTCTGAGCATGTTTTATTTTGTATGAATAATTGAAAAATCCTTTTCCTATACATGTATTTAATTTGTTTAGTAATGATCTCCTCTGCATCTTTTGAAAATCCATAGGTAGAAGCAAAACTTTCCTTGAGATTTGTTCCCTCTCCCGGGTCAATTAGCTTCATATTTAATCTTTGAAATGCAAATCCTAAGAATACTACTCTTTCTGCATTCTTGATGCAATCCCGAATCTTAATAATCTCACTTGAATTCCTATCTGTGCTTTCAGTAAATGTCTTAATACTTCTTGAAAGCTTAAATAATTGGTCAGAATATAGCTCCGATCCGAATCCAATTGTGTCATTTCCAGAGAACCCAGGTAAAGTACCTACAGAACCATATGGATGGAATATTTTCATATTGCTTATTAAATTGACTGCATCCGCTTCAGGGAGCCTGTAATAAATTCTCAATGCATTATAAAGGAATTGCTCAACACAACGATCATAATTAAAAATAACAAATGAGGTTGAATTGAATCTCTCATCTAAGTCATCTCTAATGCAATTTTCGGTGAACAATTTAAAAAATGAGACGAACCACGTTTCTGACAGTCTTTCGAAAAATGTTCGCGAATCAGTTCGCCAATTTTCAGAAAATAAAGGACTTTCCCTCTCTGCATTTAAGATTGAACGAACAATTGCTAATTTTCCACAAAGAGTTGTATGTATATCATTTCGATGATCGTGTATATAGTTATCGATGGAGATCGCCCCGGGCATTGACTCTTTTATGCACTTAGTCGCGTAGAGACACTTATTACGATCAATTTCATTATTATAACGAGTGGCTATTTGGAAAGCAGATTCGATGACAGGATCGCCATAATTAGGATCTAAACGATTTCTTTTCGTTCGATAATCTAGAAGCTTTATAATTTCATCTTTAAGTCCCTCACCTGTTGGTAGTCCGACTTCTGTACTTGTACCTGCACCGATTATGAATACTGTGTTTATGCTCATGTTTTGTGTGTTCCCTTGCGAGTTAGTGGTTTAGAATATCTGAAGAAAACTTTTTCTAACCTCTCGTCATGGTCTTTAATTAGTGAATGCTGCTTTTGTGTGGTTAATAAACGATTTCGAAATAACTTTATAACCTTCATTTCTTGGCACATTTATCGTGATAAAATATTTTTCGTTTCGAAATTCTTTACAAATCTGTTTAAAATGCTTCCATAGATAATAGGCCGATGCTGCTGTACCACGTGCTGTGTAACCAAAGAGGAGATGTACTGACCGATTTTGATCAAGTACTTTATCTGTTAGCTTTATCAAAATACCAAATTCATCTTCGTCAGTTGTTAAAAAACTCTCATCACCGATCCTAAATCCAGTAACATAGCCACTTGTGTTTGGTACATTTTTCATTTCGTTTGCTTCGTTTGCATAAATAAGAGCGAATGTTGGAAGATATTTTTTAATATAGATTTCGGTTATTTCGTTTGACATTGGACCTCCTACAGCCATCATATCACCTGCTTCAGCGGTCTCTGAAATCTTATGAAATGGAATTAGATTGGCTTCTTTTGATAATCGGTTAACTAATTCAAATAGATGCCCGAAAGCATAGGCATCTCTATGGTGAATTAAACCTCTGGTTTTCTCTTGCTTGTGAATTGGTGCAACAATGCTGCAAGAATCAGAATGTATACTCAAAACGGATTTTAAAGACTTTAGACGAAATTGTTTTTTGATAAGAATATATAACTCCAAAAGCCCAACAGCAATTAGACTAGAAATTATCCCTGACAATAGCATGCTAATCTCCACTTTTCTCCCTTTTAATGTCAACTTGCGTAGTTTCGAAGCCCGGAGCCCTTGTGGTTCGGGGATTTTGGCTAATTCTTAAAGCCCGTATTACAATACGGATGGGTTAATTGTGCATTTTCAATAGATGCAACTCCTCCATCTTCCTTCCTTTGGATGTGATCAATTGATATCGAATTTCGATGAATTAGTCCATTACATATTTTACATTTGTTAGCAGTTTGGATTGCATTTCTGATAAA
>CAYLYZ010000119.1:0-17162 GCA_964387885.1 uncultured bacterium
CCAAATAACTCACACGGTAAATACAACTATCGGGTTCCCTGTCAATCTTGGCCTGCTGGAAATTATTTGATAAGAATTAATGGAGGAACAGGTAATTTCATTCATAGTCTGAACATTATCAAGTGATGCATTAACAAATCTGATTGATTCAAATTCGAGTATGACGGTTAAGGAGATCACCGTCGAATAAAAGATTTTATCCAGCTAAAGTGGAGTTAGAGATGTCAAAAAAACAAAAGTTAAATAAGGTCATGTTTGCTGCTGCATTTATCATACATGCATTCATTACAGTCACATTTGGAACGATAAGTTATGATTTTACAATTGATATGGATAGTTTAAAATTGGAGGATTCTCCTGAAGGCATGATTATTTCATTCCCCGGTTCGGTGCCTGATTGCAATCATGGGGGAGCAAATCTACCCGTAAACCTTGTGCGACTCGCTGTCCCAATTGGTTTTTCACCAACATCAGTTACAATCATCAACTATGACTCTAAAATAATCGAGAACATTCCATCCATTCCAGTGACGAATATGTACTATATTACAGAAAACGGTATTAATATGAGTTCACTTGATGCTGATAGAAATCGAACTGAGGAATTTGAGTCTTTTGAGAGCCAAGTCGTTGAAATAGTAGGAGCAGGCAATCTGTTTGGTGCACGAGTTTTAGATATAATCATCCACCCTGTGAAATACGATCGTACTGACGGACGTATAAAAGTCTTTAGTAGAGTACAGTTCATAGTAAATGGCACCTGTAATGCAACCAATAAATCAGGAAGGGATCGAGCTAAGGTGTCTACAGTCGCTCGTGATATAAAGTATGTTTCAAAGAATGTACAGAATCCAGAAGCTGTACTTTCAAGCTATTCGGAACCAAACAATATTGTTACAACTGACTCAATAATCAGGGAAGCAAGACAACCTGGGAGAGATAAACCCGATAATCATTATGTGCATATGCCTTATCTCATTATCACTAATGAAGATATGGAAGATTCCTTTGAACCGCTTAAGAACGATAAAATCAATAGAGGCTTAGGAGCTCGAATTACAACCGTGGAGAGCATTTTAAGCGGACAAGTCGCTGGTTCTTCTCCCTCAAGTGGAGATCGAGCTGAAGCAATACGATCTTATATACAATATGCATATCGAAATTGTGGGACTCGCTGGGTTTTGCTCGGAGGAGATGTTGAGATTATTCCAACTTGTTTGGTTTGGGCAGCAGGATTCACGCGTTGGGTTGCAACTGACCAGTACTATGCTTGTCTTGATGGTAATTGGAATAGTAATGGCAATGCAATAATTGGTGATCAAGATTATTTTATTGACGACAATGGGTATACTGATATATCTGACCAGATGGACCTTTACCCGGATGTATTTGTTGGTCGCATACCTGCTCGAAATGCTTCAGAAGCATCAACTATTGTTTCGAAGCTTGATTCTTATAATAATGATTTTGAAGCCAATGATTACCGTAACTTAGGTCTAATTGCAGTTTCAGATGCTAGTAACAACTTGGAGCCAGAATTTCTTGGAAATGCAATAGAGGCTTGTTTACCGGCGACAGTTGATGTAACGGAATTGTATCCTGGAGATGGTCTTACTAAGAGCAATTTTCTGACTGAATTGGAGGATGGCTATTCTCTTGTATTTGTTATTGGGCATGGTAACGAGTTTAAGCAGGTGGTAGGTCCAGGAAGTTCAGATTTTGTAACTCGCCAGGATTATTACGATCTTGATAACACAGATAAGTGCGGATTAATGATTAGCATTGGCTGCGAACCTGGTATGTATAATTCAGATTGCATTGGAGAGGCATGGTTGCGAGCACCAGAGGGAGGTGGAGTAGGATTTATTGGGTCATCTACCTACGATAATCTCATCATTTCCCTTTTTAATTGTATCTTGCCATTTAACGAGATGTGCGCAAAAGGTGAATATTTCCGAATGGGAGAAATATTAGCAACAGCAAAATTAAATTACACAGCATTAGCTCAAAAATATGGAGACAACCGAATGTGTTATATGGGCTATAACCTCTTAGGAGATCCTGAAGCCTATGTCTGGACAGACGAACCACATGAATTTGAGGCAGATCCGTTTAACGAAACGTATGTTGCTGGTGAAGAAAACGATGCAGATCTGAACATCGTTGATGACATCACTGCTATTGAAGTACCACATGCATCCTTAAGTCTTAGAGTAGAAGACGATTTCTATTACTCCACCTACAGTGATGAGGACGGTGATTTAGAAAGTGGTTCCTTCTTCCCTGATAGTGTCGCATCAGCTTCTTTCACCGTAGTGGCACCTAATTACAAGCCTTATACGACCGCAGTCTCAATCACAAGTGGGACAAACGAACCCACAATCACAGGCTACGTTCTGACTGATGATTGCAATAATATCGACAATAATCAAATCGATGCGGGTGAAAGGTTCACTATGAACATTAACGTTTATAATTCTGCCGCATCATCAAAGTCGATTACTTCTGGAGTTCTTACTTGCATTGACACCTGTGTTACGGTAAACACAGCTTCAAGTTCATTTCCAACAATCGGATCACAACAAACCGTCACAAATTCGACTGCCTATGATATCACACTTTCACCTTGGACCCCTGATAGTTTAGTGGTTACGCTAAACTTTGCTTTCACGGATGGTGTCAATAACTGGAGTGACTCATTTGACTTGTTAGTACATGCACCTGAGATAGAGGTTCTTTACTCGATTTATAATGATGACAGTACCAGCGATCCGGATAATGATCAGGATCATGTGTATGATAAATCCGAAACATTCTACTTAGATTTAGCTTTGATCAACAAAGGTTCCGGTGCTACGTCGCAGATGACAGGCACCTTGACTTCAACTGATCAGTGTGTATCAAGTATTACAGGCACGTATACGTTTGTAGCTGCAGATGGTTGTTCTGAACTACATGGTTTCGGTCAGGTAGAGGTCGCACTGAACTCTACAGTGGCAGTTGCGGATATCGCATTTCAACTTGACCTGGATAATTCCCCCCCAGGTAGAGACTACAACGACATTGGCATTGATGAACCATACAATCCTGCTATCCCAGTCGAGTATGAAGACCTCACATTCCAACAGTTCGGGCGAGAAGGGATAGAATTGCTTTGTGAGCCGGCAGATGATGAAGAACTTGACGGATATAGAGTTTACAGAAATCCAGGTCCTAACGAAGAGCAGAGTTTTACCGAATTGAATAATGGCAACTTGATCACCGGCGGTTCAAGATATGTCGACTACCTTGCAGAATCTGGGGAAACATATATATACAAGTTTAACAAGGTGGTGGACGGATTTGAGATGATTCATTCAGAAAACACAACGGCTTGGTTTGCTCACCCACTGCGAGATGATTTCCCGGTTGATATCGGATTTGGCTATCCTGCAGGAGCTGCCATAACTGATTTTGACGGGGATGGTGATAGCGAATTCTGGATTGGAACCAATCAAGCCCAGATTGTTCAAGTCAATGCGGATGGAACATCTTCAACAATAGAGCTCAAGGATATTGATCATCCAAATGCTCCTAATAATCTCGATAAAGTCAACCTACTGACTAAACCAGCAGTTGGCAATGTTGATGGAGATCCTCGCACAGAATTGATATTCGGCGCGAATTTTTCAGATGGAGTTACTCGACTTTTGATTTTTGAATGGGCATATAACGATGCAGAGTTAGTGTTCGATTGTTCAATTCTACTGCATAATTCTGACTACTTCGTGACTGAAGCGGGAATGCCATCTCTCTATGATATGAACGAAGATGGACGACCGGAAATCTCAATAATCACTTTTGATGTAGGGGATCCGGGAGTCTCAAGGGTACACCTGAAGGAATACACCTTGAATCCTGAACATGATGAATACATATGGACAGATTATGAGGATTGGGATGTAAGTGATGCATTGGATTACACTATCTGTACACCTGCATTTGGTGACATAAGTGGTGAGCCACATCTGTTTTTCTGTAATGGGGGTAATGAATCTCCGGATTCGAAACATTTCGTCTATGACAGTGATGGGGACGAATTGTTTGAGTTAGAATTGGATTACAAGGTTGGTTCTGTGGTTTTAGGTAACATTGATAATGCAGACAATGATCTTGAAACAGTATTTATTGATTCCGAATTAGCGCTTTATGCAAGGGATGCAGCTTCCGTTAGTCCGCATGCGGGAGCCGACTGGCCTGCAAATACAAATACTAATGAAGCACACGGTATTTTCCTTTTCAAGACAATAGGTCCATTTAATGCCATGTTGAATCAGCCCGTTTTGGCGGATATAAATGGGGATGATGATCTGGAAATAATTGTCGGATCACCAGATTCAATTTACGTTTACGAAAATGATGGTTCTCGCCTTGCGAATTGGCCACAAGCCCGAAACAATCAGATCATTGAGAACTGGTGTGGCTCAGCTTTGGTAGCAGACATAGATGATGACAGCGATCTTGACATAGTAATGGCTAATGGTCATCACCAGATTGAAGCTTGGGACGGGACAACAGGAGCTCAGTTAAGTTGCTGGCCTATCGTTGTTGGTGATCGCATAATTGATTATTCAATAAAGGACATCGATGACGACGACGACCTTGAGCTAATAGTCACCACCGGAGCTGGCTACCTGTACATTTACGAATTGGGAACCGGAGACGGTGAAGTCGTCTGGGGTCAAAAGCACCATGATAATTGGCATACGAACAATTACGAATTTGGGACTCCTGCTGCACCGAATGAGGAGCCGTTGTTTGGATGTTTCATTGACGATGAACATCCCTATGTTATAGCAAGAGACAGCTACGTTCCTGCTGACGAACGATTATTTCTCGGTCCTGGTGTTACACTTGAGTTGCATCAAAATGTCGATTTGGAGGTTGAGGCAGACGCTCATGTCCACGCTGTGGGAACTTCGCAAAATCAGATTACAATCACCAACGATGGTCAGAATCTGTATAATCATATCAAGTTCGCTACAACCTCAGCTGCGGTATATTCCGAGTTCGAATACTGTATATTTGAAGGCGGGTACGACGGATTATATGTAACAGGTCTTGCACCTTTGACAGGAGCTTTGGAGATCGACAATTGCACCTTCAGTGACTGCAATTATGGTCTGTATATCAATTCTTCGAAGGTAAATATTTCAAATTCTACCATCGAAGATAATTCCTACAATGGTATTTACCTTACTTCCTGTTCTGCCGGCAAAGTGGTGCTTGATGGAAATACTATTCAGAATAACGGAACTTACGGAAGCATTTACGATGCCGGTGTTTCTTTGTCAACAAATTCCGATCCCGAGATTATCAACTGTGAGATTACCGGAAATATCGGTGGAGGTATCTATTGTGTCAGCTCAACCCCTGATCTCAACACATACTCAACATCGGGAGTTGCACCAAATACAATTCATGAGAACGGTATCGGTTACACTTCCGGTGATCAGGATGGATCGGATGGAGCTGAAATATATCTGTCACTTACATCTTATCCAAGGATAGGTTCGAATAATATTTGGGACACCTATTATGATATGGGTTATATCAAATTTGGGGCATTCATTTATAAGGAAACCTCATTAACCCAGTACGATATTGTGAACGCAAAGAATAATTACTGGGGACCGGTGACTGTTGGGGAATCCGATTTCAGGTGGACAGCTACAAGTCCACCCAAGACATTCGCAGAAATGTTTTATATTTATCCTGATTCCTCTGAGTTAATCGATGATGTGACGAATCTCGAACTTGCGATGGGACACTGGGCTGAAGGTGAATATGAAGATGCAGACGAGTATTTCAGGTTAGCTGTCGATGATGAACAGTCAGAGGCGATAAACGCAATTCACTATCTAACAGGTACAACATTGAAACTTGAAGGTGATTTAGGTGATTTGAGAACTTTTTACCTCGATATTATTGAAAACTGTGAAGATGAAGAGGTTGTCAAAGTTGCTCAGAGATTTGCTACAAACTGTTTATCGGAGTTAGGTGAATTTGAAGACGCAGCAGAGGAATATGATCTTGCTCGTCAAAATGCTGAGACGTTAAATGATTCGATACTTGCTGTTATCGATTATCTTGCAGTAAGTGAGCTTGCAGAGTTTGATATAAACACCGCCGAAGAGCTTGTGATACCCCAAAAAATAACTTCTTTGCTGAAGTTGTTAGAAGAGCGCGGAGGATCGAGTCCGACATCAATCATCCCCAAGGATTATATCTTATCTGCTGCTTTCCCAAATCCCTTCAACTCAGTGACGATGATTAAATTCGGTTTACCGGAACAAGCAAATGTCAGAGTTTCCGTTTATGATGCATCGGGAAGGTTGGTGAAGATACTAGCAAATGGAGTACATCCAGCTGGATATCACACAGCCTTGCTGAATGGTAAATCTCTATCCAGTGGTATTTACTTCTACAGGATTGATACCGCTAATTATAAGCAAACGAGAAAGCTTATTCTACTGAGGTAGAATTTTTACCTAAGGGAAATACACACTTTCTAAAGGGCTGGAGATTGAGAGGTTTCCAGCCCTTTTCAATTAATGGATTCTTATGTTGATCTTAACCAAATGCAAGAAGATAAATTCTCAAAAAAAACAACACCTATTGACAAATGTAGAAATCCGATATATATTAGTGTCAAAAAGGGTCTGGAAAAACTGGTTCGTAAGACCATGTTATTTATGAGCCATTTTTTTTGATTCTGCGGTGTCAATAAGCAAATCCTTTTTGATAGTACTGAAAGCACACATAAACAAAGGGTGATAAAATGAAAAGAGTTGTGATTTACTCGAGGGTTTCTACTCAGGACCAGACAACTGAAAATCAGGTCAGAGTTCTGAAAAAGTATGTAGCGGACAGAGACTATGAACTGGTCAAGTCCTTTGAGGAGAAAGCCAGCGGGAAACGATCCGACCGGACGGAATACCTAAATTTGTTGAATCTTGTTCGTAAGAGGAAAACCGATTGCGTCCTGATATGGAAACTTGACAGGTTGGCAAGGTCAACTCGTGAATTACTTGAAAGACTCGAGGAGTTTCGGACACTCGGAGTGGAACTGATTTCCTATACAGAGAACATCGACACGACCAGCCCAGCAGGAAAGGCATTGTTCTCTATGATTGCAGTCTTCAGTGAGTTTGAGAACGACATCCGGAGCGAACGAATCAAATCCGGCATGGCAAGAGCCAAATCCGAAGGCAAACATTGCGGCAGACCGACAACATCATCCGGAAATGTGAAGACTATCGTCAAACTTAAACAAGAAGGCTTCTCGGATACTCAGATTATGCGTAGGACGGGGTTGAGTCGGAATACGGTTAAGAAGTATCTTCGTACTCAATAGTTGAGAAGAACCTTCATTGAAACTCTGATTACCATCTACTACCGCCCAAAATTGAATTCTGCAATTAAAAGATGTGCCGGAACTTGATAATCTTTGTTGACTGACTTACTTTTCCGAAGATTGAGTATTTTCGGTTTTCAACGTGTGTATTCAGTAATTATTAAGGATAATTGATTGAGTAAACAAAAACATAAATCGGGCAGTGAACTATTTATAGTTGACAACAGCGACCAAGATTGGAAAGTTGTCAATTATCTACATGATTGGTGTGATCTATCCAAAAGTATTGACGTTGCAAGTGGTTACTTTGAGATAGGTGCATTGCTTGCTTTAGACAAAGAATGGCAGAAAATTGACCAGATACGAATATTGATGGGTGATGAGGTCTCGAAACGAACCAAGAGTGTCTTCATTCAAGGTCTCACAAATATTAAAGATCGGCTTGATAGCAGTATTGAAAAAGAAAAACTCACCAACGATTTCCTTGAGGGTGTCCCGGCTATTGTCGATGCTATTCGATCCGGTAAGGTACAGTGTCGGGTTTATAGGAAAGGAAAATTCCATGCGAAAACATATATTACTCATGCTCGGCACGAGGTTATCGGGGCTGCAGCTCTGGTTGGATCATCTAATTTCACCTTACCCGGTTTGTCAAAGAACATCGAATTAAACGTTCAAATTACAGGTAAACCAGTTTCTGTCCTTCAGGATTGGTATGAGGAGTATTGGAATCAAGCTGAAGACGTAACTCCCGACCTACTGAAGACTATTGAACGGCACACCACTGATTACTCACCATTCATAGTCTATGCAAAAGCTCTACAGGAGTATTTCCGCGGTCACTTGATGTCCGCAACAGAATGGGAGCGAGATAAATCAAAGGTCTATTCGATCTTAGCCCAATACCAGCGGGACGGATATCACGCACTATTGAAGAAAGCTAAAAGATACAATGGTGCTTTCCTGTGTGATGGAGTTGGACTTGGGAAGACCTTCATCGGTTTGATGATAATTGAGCGAATGGTGGAATTTGAACGTCAACGTGTAGCTCTATTCGTCCCTAAAGCAGCTCGGGAATCCGTCTGGGAAAGCACATTAGAAACTTATGCACCTCATGTTTTCGGAGCTTTCAGTAATTTAGAGATATATAATCACACCGATCTTTTAAGAAAGGGAGATTTCGCAAGGCAATTAAAAGACGTTCAAGATCGAGCTGATGTGATAATTATTGACGAAGGGCATAATTTCAGGAACACTCGTACTCACGGCAAAGAGGTCGATGGTTATCGTTCCCGGTACTGGCGTATGTTTGATATCACCAAAGGGAAAAAGGTATTCCTTCTAACCGCTACCCCTGTGAACAATCGTTTGACGGACTTTCAACACATGATTGAACTGTTTTCACAGAAACAATCCGACTATTTCAAGGATGCCCCATTAGGCATAAACTCACTTGCCGGTCACTTCAGAAGAATGGAGAAAGCTCTTGAGCGGATGATCAGCGAGGACAAGGTTGATGGTCAGACACTCGAACTGAATCTCGCAGATGCTGAGCAGTTACTATCCAGAGATATACTATTTCAGGAACTTGTCGAGCAGCGCAGTCGTGCTTATGTGAAAAAAAGTCTGGAAAACAATGAGACTGATGTGGTTCTTTTCCCGGTGCGACACCCGCCACAAGTTGCTCCATATTCTATCAAGAAAACTTATGGTGAATTACTCAGGATTATCGAAAAGGCGTTCAATAAAGAAACCTCTTTATTTTCACTTCCTGTTTACTTTCCATATGCATTCTATAAGGGTGATGAATCTGAAATACCGGCTCTGGAGTTTGGTCGTCGTAAGCAAGTTGTCACACTCATCCGAACTGGTTTCCTGAAGCGTTTCGAGAGTTCTGCTAATGCCTTCGAGATGTCATGCTGGAACTTATTGAGAAAACTATTGGCGTTCTGTGAGGTGCACGCGGAGACGGTCTCAGAAGTAAGAGTACTTGAACGCTGGAAGATACAGCACGACGAACTAATCGGATATGTTCACAGTAAACAGACCGAGCTCTTCAGGGATGAGGACGAGGACGAAATAGATGAAGATATCCTCCCACAAGAGATGCTGGATGCAGTTGAAAGACTCGACCGAAGTAAATTTCGTGTCAGCGATATCATCATGGAGACCATTCAGGACCTGACTCAATTGGCTGAATTCATGAATGAACTGAAGAGATTTAAACCCATCCATGACGATAAACTAAAGGCTCTCATCAGATTATTGAAGACCGATCCTGTCCTGAAAAAGCAGAAAGTCCTGATTTTCACGGAATTTATGGCAACAGCGCGTTATCTACAAAAAGAGCTGAAAAAAGCCGGCATTAAAGGTGTTGAGGAAGTTGACAGCGCGAGAGCCAGCGCGGATAAGCGTGGTGGTTATATCAGAAGGTTTGCACCGTATTATAATGGATTGTCCAGTGATGAACTGAGTGAAAAGGGATTGACTGAAGCTCGGATTATGATCTCGACCGATGTGCTCTCTGAAGGTTTAAACTTGCAGGATGCGACCAGGCTTATTAATTATGACCTACACTGGAACCCGGTAAGATTAATGCAGAGAATCGGGCGTATTGATAGAAGGCTCAATCCTGATATTGAAGCCAGGATTATCGCTGATCACCCGGACCAAAAGAAGGTTCGAGGTGAGATCAGGTATTGGAATTTTCTCCCCCCTTCCGAACTTGACCGTTTATTGCGGTTATACTCAAAGGTTTCACACAAGACGCTAAGAATTTCAAAGACGCTTGGGATCGAGGGACGAAAGCTGCTCAGACCTGACGACCAATATGATGATCTGAAGAACTTTAATGAAGCATATGAAGGCACGACCACACCGATTGAGGATATGAACCTCGATTTGCAACGTCTGCTTAAAGATGATCCGGAATTGGAAAAACGTCTTAATCATCTTCCGGGCAGAGTATTCAGTGGCAAAGCTCATCCAACTCCCGGAGCACAAGCCGTTTTCTTCTGTTATGCGTTACCCGGAAAAGAAGTCCGTGAATCTACAGATCAAAGGGAGACCGAATGGTCAATCGAAGCCGGTCCGGCTAAATGGTATGTGTACGATATTGCCAGACGAGAGATAATCGAGGACGCCACTGAAATCTACGATATGATAAAATCGAAACCAGAAACCCCAAGGAAATGTGCTATCCCCCGGGAAAGGTTGATTGAAATCAGAATAAAGATAGATAAACATATACATACAACTTACTTGAAGAAAGTAATGGCACCAGTGGGCGTTGAACCTGTTCTTAAAGCATGGATGGAGTTAAGTTGAAATGATAGATCATGAAAATATTCTTAAAATCAGAGATTTTGGATCGTTAATTGACTTCCTGATAGATGATCTGAATTGGCCAATTGATATTGAGGCGTTCGATGATTTAGATAAACTGGCATTTGAATATCAACCCGAAGAGATTGGTCTTACAGATAAGTTTACTGCCAAGGTGAACTCAATTAAACAACTCCGACCGTTAATTAGCAACCAACCCTGGGCAATATTTTATATCGAATTTGAACCACACCGTTTGCCCATTACAGTTCTACGTCGTATTCTGAATTTCTTTGTCAACAAGAAAAGAGCCTCTGTATCCCCAAACCAGACTTGGGAGGCGGAGAATATCCTGTTTATAACAGCGCATGGTGAAGACAATTTACGTGGCATGACATTCGCACATTTCCGCAGAGATAACGGAAAGAGCGAGCTGAGAGAATTCATGTGGAACCAGCAAGAGACAGAGTTTCCCTATATCAGTCAGTACCTTGAAAAATTAGAGTGGCCGGAATCACCGGATAATGTTACCAACTGGGAGCGTCAATGGCAATCAGCGTTTATTGGTTCTAAGCGCAAATCATTCTCAGATTCTAAAGACCTAGCTAAAGTTATGGCGGACTTCGCCAGGGAGATAAGAACCAGAGTTAGTGAGGTTGTCGAACTTTTCAGATCTGATCAGGAGCCGTTCCAGAAGCTAATTAAAACCTTCAAACGGGAACTTATACATGACCTCGATGCTGATTCTTTTGCAGATATGTTTGCACAGACGATCACATACGGATTATTCACCGCTCGAGCATCTTTTCCGGAAAAATCGTTCATTCTTGAAGAAGCAGTTGAATGGATACCTGATACGAATCCTTTCCTGAAAAATCTTTTCAAACAGTGTTTTGGTTTAACAGCGGAGGAAGACACTCGTATTGATCTTGAAGAAGTTGGAATTAACTTGCTGGTTGAATTGTTTGAGGAGATAAAAGCTGATAGGATGCAGCGGATTCTTAATGAATTTGGCAGTCAAACAGGAGATCCTGTCATACACTTTTATGAGGGATTCCTTGATGCTTATGAAAGTGAACAACGCAAACGTCGAGGAGTGTATTACACACCTGATCCGGTGGTTTCATTCATTGTCAGATCAGTACATAAGATACTAAAGGATGAATTCAACCTTCCATTGGGCTTGGCGGATACGACAACCTGGGGGCAAATGGTTGAAAAACATAATATCGATCTGCCAAAAAGTGCCAAAAAAACAGATCCATTTGTGCAAATACTTGATCCTGCATGTGGTACAGGAACTTTTATTAAACATACCATCAAAGTAATCCATGAGACAATGCTGGATTATTGGAAGAGACAGAGTGTTACGAGTAAGGAAGCTATAAAGGCAAACTGGAATGAGTATGTAAATGAACATCTACTGACCAGGCTCTACGGCTTCGAATTAATGCCAGCACCATATGCCGTTTGTCATATGAAAATAGGAATGTATCTGAAAGATACCGGCTACGAATTCATGGGTGATCAACGATTACATGTCTATCTCGTAAACACACTCAGTGAACCGGAATATACCATTCCGATGGCAGATGTTTCTTTTCTGGCGACTGAGATAAATACGGCCTCAATTATCAAACAACACAATCCAATCACGGTTATGATAGGAAATCCGCCTTACGCCGGACATTCAGCCAATACTAATTGGGTTGACAGTAAAAAGAAAAAACGGACTTGGATTGGCAAACTTATCCAGACCTATTTCTATGAAGATGACGATATGCAGATGAAGTTAAAAGAGCGCAACCCAAAGTGGCTAAATGATGATTATGTGAAATTTATACGTTTTGCGCAATGGCGTTTGGATGAGACAGGGATCGGGATTCTGGGATATATCACGAATCATGGATATCTTGATAATCCAACATTTCGTGCTATGCGTAGGAGACTAATGAAATCGTTCAACAGAATTGCATTAGTTGATTTACACGGAAGTACAAAAAAGAAGGAAAAACACCCCGATGGTTCTAAGGATGAAAATGTATTTGACATAGAACCAGGAGTTGCTATTGGGCTGATGAGGAAGACCCAAATTGGTGGTATAAATACGAGTGTCAGCCATGCAAATAACTGGGGTTTGCGAGCTGAAAAATATGACACTGGCTAAATCAGTGCGAGGTTTCATTAATTGGAAATGATGATTTAGAACCAGTTTCTCCATTTTATCTTTTTGCACCAATGAATATGGACCTGTGGGAAGAGTATCAAAAGTGTTGGAAAATTACTGATTTGTTTCCAATGAACAGCGTTGGTATTGTCACCGCCCGAGATGATCTCACAATAAAATGGTCACCAGAGGAAGTATGGAAAACCGTAAACGACTTCATTTCACTTGATCCCGAAAATGCGAGAGAGAAATTCGATCTTGGGAAGGATGCCCAAGACTGGAAAGTTTGTTTGGCACAGGATGATATTCAGAGATCTGGTCCAAACCGTGAATTGGTTGTCCCTATACAATATAGACCATTCGACGTCCGATACACATATTATACTGGTGAGTCACGAGGTTTTATTTGTAGACCACGACCGAAAGTCATGAAGCATATGATAGATAATGACAATCTCGGTTTTCATGTTTGCCGTCAGATATCCTTGATAGGTTGGAGGCATATCCTTGTAACGAGACACATAACTGATGATTGCTTTGTATCAAACAAATCACGAGAACGTGGATACACAATCCCTCTAAATCGAAAGGATCATTTCGGAGCTAGAAGTGTTAGTTCACCTAACCTAACCACCGATCTAAATCTTGATTCCAAAGATTTATTCCACTATACATACTCAATAACCTTTTCAAATAAATTTAGAGAACTATTTGAGGAATTCCTGAAGATAGATTTTCCTCGCATCCCAATTACCTCAGATAACCATCTCTATACAGAACTTAGCACTCTTGGAGCAGAATTGGTCTCTCTTCATTTAATGGAATCTACAAAACTTGACGACTTCATAACCACATTCCACGATTCAGGTGACCGATCAGTTCGTAAAGTGGGTGAAACCAAGAAAACTCTGGCGAACGTTCAGGGCGGAAAAGGTGACCTGTTTGTGAATGCAGGATCGTGTTTTATTGGTATCCCGCTTGACGTGTGGAATTTCCACATCGGTGGCTATCAGGTATGCTACAAATGGCTTTACGACCGCAAGAAAGCCGGACGGAGCCTTTCGGATGAGGATATTCAACATTATCAGCGTATTGTCGTCGCTTTGAACGAGACCATCCGGATTATGAGGGAGATTGATGAGGTTATTGATAGGCATGGTGGATGGCCGGGGGCGTTTAGTGACTAAGGAACATAAGAATGAAAAGTGAAAACGAATCTTTTGACCGCAAGTCAATTCGATATATCCTTGACAAGCATACGGATGCGAATGATTTGGCTTGTGATTGCGTAGGCTTTGCAAACGCCAGGGGCGGAATAATTCAATTAGGAATTGAAGACCGGGAAGATGCACCTCCAGCGGATCAACTTGTAGACGACGATCTTCCGGAACAAATAAGAAAACGTCTTTCACAGATCACGATTAACGTAGGAGTTATTGTCCGAAAAGAAATCGCATCCAACGGTGGCGAGTCTATTGAGATCAAAGTATTTGGGAATGAACAAAGCATAGCTTCAACTTCAGACGGACGATATTTTCTTCGGGTATCAGACGAAACGAGACGATTATTGCCGGATGATTTAGGACGGTTAGTAGCTGAGAGAAATTCCTTTATATGGGAATTACAGACGACTAAACGAATTAGTTGGGAGTCCTTCGATCCTGAAAAGCATAATGACTTTGTCCAACAAATCCAGGCGTCTGACCGGGTTTCGTCCTTTGTGAAAGAAAAAGCAGGAAGAGAACTACTCGAGTATTATCAATTAGTTCGGTCAAATTATCTTACTAATCTGGGGATACTTTGGATTGGCAAACGCGAATTTCGATCAGCTTTGCTCTATCCCCCAGAAATACAATGCATAAAATTTGATGAGCGTGGACGAAAGATTCAGAAATACGTCTGGAACGATTATACCATGAATCCACTGGAATTGATTGAAGCGGTTTTGAAGGATGTTCCAGACTGGAAAGAAGCTTATGAAATACCTGATGGTCTGTTTCGCAAGTCCTTGCCAGTGTATGACGAAGTAGTCGTTCGGGAGTTGCTGGCAAACGCACTTGTTCACCGTCCATATACTCAGCGAGGCGATGTCTTTCTGAATATTTACCCCGACAGATTAGAAGTGCATAATCCAGGTTTGTTGCCTATAGGTGTAACCCCATATAACATCCTGCATACATCCATCAAGCGGAACCCTCATCTGGCAAAAGTCTTTTATGATTTGAAACTGATGGAGGGTGAGGGGAGCGGTTTTGATCTGATGTACGAAACTCTTCTTTCAAGTGGCAGACCTGCTCCCGGTGTGAAAGAAGGGGACGATAGAGTAGTTGTCACAGTGGAGAAGCGTATCGTAAAATCCGGAATAGTGGATTTCATTACAAAAGTGAACCAAACGTATTATCTAAGCCAGAAGGAGTTAATCGCTCTTGGCCTTATTACACAGCATGAGGCTATGACAGCAAATGACCTTATTGAAGCATTAGGATTATCGAAGACCGACTATTTGAAGAATTGGATTGACAGGTTAAAGAAGTGGGGACTTGTGAGTACCCGCGGAAAGACCAGAGCGACTGAGTATTTCGTTGAACCGAGGATTCTTCGGACTCTTGAGTTCAAAGGCAAGACTTCACTAAAGGGAATTGAACATCATCGGTTGAGAGAGCTGGTACAACGTGATTTAGAAATTTATGGGAAAGCCAGTATAAGTCAGATTCACGAGCGGATTGGAAAGGAGATTCCCAGGCGTAAGCTTCGAGTTGTTTTGAGCGAACTGGTCAAGTCAGATGAGATCCGATTAGAAGGTCGGGGAAGAGGAGCTAAATACTATTGGACAAAAACTGCCTGAATCAAGCCATTTATGTCCATTCTATTTGTCTAAAAACCGATTCTATTTGCTCTATCTATTGTATTTGCATGAAGTTGTAATTAGACAAAAACAGATCATATCAATCAACACTTTGCATGACAATGCGAGTGATTATACTCGGGTTTGATTGTGTGGTTCCTCGCGCGCGCGCGCTTTTGGGTCGCAATAAGGACACACTCACCACCAATTATGCAGTGATGATTAACCCTTGTACAGACTTGAAACGTAATGCTATAAGGTGTTTGAGGTATTTACAAGTAATTAAAACCGAGTTCAACTCTCATGATGAGCGAAAAGGAAGACAGAACAGATCAAGAAATTGATCCAATAGACGAAATTGAGCAAATAGATAAAGCTCCCTTCACTGGTGGGATAGACTCAACAGAAGCGCAAATCCGAATTAGTGAAAAACTCATCAATGACAAAAAACCAAGTCTGGAGAAATACAGACAGGAGAATAGCAAATTTATAGATCACTATTCAGACTGCCTACGAGAAGTAGAAGGCTTTGAACGTCAATTTTTGTTGTATGGCATTCTTGAACGAATCGATATCCATGTTAACCAAATACACAGATTGCACCTCCCAAAGGTACCATTAGAAAAACTCGATATAATCAAGCATTGGTTTTTGATTCTGGATATGCACGTTAATTTCGGCAAAATAATGATGATGAACTCTGGATTAGCAAAAAGACCAATTGATGATCCGCGTTCTGATAATTGGAATCCTACTCCATCCAGAGGAGCTTTGTTTCTTTTCGTACTTCAACACCATTCGACAAAGGATGTGAAAAAAAAGAGTAGAGCAATTTGGAAGAGCATCCTTGATTTAAATAAAGGAGGTAGTTTATCTATTGAACACCTCGAATTCTTGAGCACGAAAATCAAGCAGGAACAATACAACAGAAAACCGCTGGGAAAATCCGATTTTTCACATATCAGAGGATTTATAAAAGAACTTAAAGATTATAATGAAAATCAGTATTCCGAAGAAGAAATCAAACACCCGGAAAAATATGATCCCCAAAGTCATGTGCGGGAACGTATTGAAGCAAGTACAGGACGTGAGTACGTCAATCTTGTAAGAAGATTCCTTAAAAAGAAAACACTCAGAGAAAACCTATCAAAACTGACACTCGAAGGAATCGACAGTTATGACACAGTTCTCTCTCCATCTGAATATTTAGTTGAGAAGAACCTGATCAATAACCTAAACAGTATAATCAAGAAAGGCATCCTGGACCACAGGGACCTGAATAGGTACTTTGGTGATTATTTTTTCCCTTTAGATAAAATATCCCGATTTATCGATTGGCTAATCTATAGAATCAAGTTTGGAGGCGATTCGACTGGATTTGTCCTGCCCCAGTTGAAATTGGAATTTTGGGATCGTAATTTAAGACACTT
>CAYLYZ010000120.1:0-16806 GCA_964387885.1 uncultured bacterium
AATTCAATAATATCCCCTACTGGAATCTAACTGAAGGTTATCAAGTAAACATCAATGAAGATACAGAAGTTGCCTGGCAGGGAAATCCAATCCCTCCGGACAGAGAAATTCCGATTGAGGAAGGCTGGAACCTGATTGCATATTATCCTGATTACAACCTGAGTGCTGATGCTGAGGATTTTTATGTACTCTCTCCGATTCTCGACAATGTGGTCATTGCCAAAAATAATGCCGGCGAATTCATGACACCTGAGTTCGGTTTCTCAAACATGCCTCCCTGGGAACCGGATCAGGGGTATCAAGTTAATGTGGATAATGAGGTTTTTCTTCAATATCCGGAAGAACGTGATGAAGAGGTTGCGAGTTCCGAACCGATGGGATACCACTGGATTGGAATTCCCGCCACGGACAATAACATGAGTGTTTTAGTGACATCTGTTTCAGGAACTAATCCGTGTTCAGGCAGCCAGATAGCAGTTTTTACGACAGATGGTCAGATAGTAGGTGTCGGTGATTTGCGGGACGGAAAATGCGGAATAGCTGTCTGGGGAGCCGAAACGGGTAAACACGGACTGCAGCCCGAACAACCTTTCGAGCTCAGGCTGTGGGATGCAGGTAAAGATTGTGAATCCGATCTTTCTGTAACAACTTTACGAATGGGTGGGGGCTTAGTTTATGAAGTTGATGGCCTCACTGTAATGGATGTCTCAGTTACCTCTACCCCACCGGACAACTATTTCCTGTCCGAAGCGTTCCCCAATCCGTTCAATAATCGAACAACTGTAAAATATGGGTTGCCTGAAGCGGGAACGGTTTATCTGACAATTTACGATTTATCCGGTCGAATTGTGATGGAGTTCGTGAGTGGTGAACAATCCGCAGGTATTCATGAATTGGATATAAATTGCACTGATTTGACGAGTGGGATTTATATGCTATCTATGAATTCCAATCGAATGAATTTCACGCAGAAGCTCGTGCTGGTTAAATAGACTAAACGAAGCAAAGCCACAATTGAGGCTGTAGGGGCGAATAATTATTCGCCCTTACCCACGACACACACGGACATACCCTCTCTACACTGTTTCACGCGGGGAGAGGAATTCAAGCACACCCGGGGAGGACAGGTATTTTACCTGTCTCAGATGATGTATTAATCAACTAACATCGGGAGATAGTACCATGAGAACCTTTCTAATTATCTGTCTGGCATTATTTGCCATAAGTGTTCAAGCCCAGGATCAGGTTGAAGTCCAGCTTGTTCCCGGTTATAATTTCATTTCATGTAATGTCTTACCTCCTGAAAACATGTTCGACGAAGATGAGGAGCGGGGTCCCCATGTACCACTGATGTTTGAGGAAATCATTGGTGATCGAGATTTTAATATATTTGATGATAATGGGGGCTTCTATCTCGGTGTGTGGGGTGTCTGCCAGATTCCATACTGGGATCTGACGAGAGGCCTTGTTGTAGAGGTCAGACGGGAAGACAATATCATCTGGGAAGGTGAACGTATTCCAGCAGACACTGAAATACAATTGAATCGTCAGATACATAACGTTGTTGCATATTTCCCAACATTCGAGTTAAATGCCAGTGCTGATGAATTTTATGTATTATCACCGATAATTGATCAGGTGCGATGGGCAATAGATGATCAGGGACACTTCATGTTACCGGAGTTCAACTTTTCAAACATGAATCCCTGGAGACAGGGTGAGGGTTACATGATTGTGGTTGAAGAGAATGTTATACTGAGTTATCCCGAAGAGCGCGACGAAGAACCGGTGATGTTTGAGGATGGAGATCACTGGGAGTTACCAGAAATGACTCGATATTTAATGCCGGTACTGCTAACCTCAATTATTGGGCCCGAAGATTTTGAACCCGCAGAAGGAGATCAGGTAGGGGCATTTGACGAAGATGATGAAATTGTCGGCTGCGGAACCGTGCATGATGGTGTATGTGGTATAGGAATCATGGGAGGCGAGCAGAACGGTGGTCTTGAAAATGGTGAAGAATTTACTCTCTTTTATTGGGATGAGGATCGCGAAGAAGAACATGCCGTGAATGTTGAAGAGGTTATTGTCTGGGAAGACGGTTTGGTTTACCACCATTGGCGCCCCATTGTTATCGAAGTTTCTATTGATCCTGGTGTACAAATAATCCGAATGAATCAGGGATGGAATATAGTCTCCCTCAACGTCGAACCGCCTGAAGAAATGTGGGCACGTGAGGAAGGTCCTGATATTGAACTCATGATGGAAGAACTTGTAGATGATGATGTTCTTATTATGATGAAAGATGAAGTCGGTAGATTTTACTCAACGGAATTTGAATTTAATAATATCCCCTACTGGAACCTGACTGAGGGTTATCAGGTGAATGTCACTGAAGATACGGAATGCAGCTGGATGGGGAATCCGATCCCACCCGATAGAGAAATTCCAATTGAAGAAGGCTGGAATATTATCGCCTATTTCCCTGACTACACATTGAGTGCTGAAGCTGACGAGTTTTACGTGCTTTCACCTATTATTGAAAATGTCGTCATTGCAAAAAATGGCGCTGGAGAATTCCTGTCACCGGAGTTCGGCTTCTCAAACATGCCTCCCTGGGAAGCGGGTCAGGGGTATCAGGTAAATGTTGATGCAGATGTGGTTCTTCAATATCCTGAAGAACGTGAGGAAGAGGTAGCAAATTGCGAACCGATTGGAGACCATTGGCTTGGAATTCCCACCACAGACAATAATATGAGTGTTTTAGTGACTTCAATTTCAGGTATCGAACCGAGTTCAGGCAGCCAGATTGCAGCTTATACGACTGATGGTCAGATTGTTGGTGTCGGTAATTTCCGGGATGGAAAATGCGGAATAGCTGTCTGGGGAGCCGAAACGGGTAAACACGGACTGCAGCCCGAACAACCTTTCGAGCTCAGGCTGTGGGATGCAGGTAAAGATTGTGAATCCGATCTTTCTGTAACAACTTTACGAATGGGTGGGGGCTTAGTTTATGAAGTTGATGGCCTCACTGTAATGGATGTCTCAGTTACCTCTACCCCACCGGACAACTATTTCCTGTCCGAAGCGTTCCCCAATCCGTTCAATAATCGAACAACTGTAAAATATGGGTTGCCTGAAGCGGGAACGGTTTATCTGACAATTTACGATTTATCCGGTCGAATTGTGATGGAGTTCGTGAGTGGTGAACAATCCGCAGGTATTCATGAATTGGATATAAATTGCACTGATTTGACGAGTGGGATTTATATGCTATCTATGAATTCCAATCGAATGAATTTCACGCAGAAGCTCGTGCTGGTTAAATAGACTAAACGAAGCAAAGCCACAATTGAGGCTGTAGGGGCGAATAATTATTCGCCCTTACCCACGACACACACGGACATACCCTCTCTACACTGTTTCACGCGGGGAGAGGAATTCAAGCACACCCGGGGAGGACAGGTATTTTACCTGTCTCAGATGATGTATTAATCAACTAACATCGGGAGATAGTACCATGAGAACCTTTCTAATTATCTGTCTGGCATTATTTGCCATAAGTGTTCAAGCCCAGGATCAGGTTGAAGTCCAGCTTGTTCCCGGTTATAATTTCATTTCATGTAATGTCTTACCTCCTGAAAACATGTTCGACGAAGATGAGGAGCGGGGTCCCCATGTACCACTGATGTTTGAGGAAATCATTGGTGATCGAGATTTTAATATATTTGATGATAATGGGGGCTTCTATCTCGGTGTGTGGGGTGTCTGCCAGATTCCATACTGGGATCTGACGAGAGGCCTTGTTGTAGAGGTCAGACGGGAAGACAATATCATCTGGGAAGGTGAACGTATTCCAGCAGACACTGAAATACAATTGAATCGTCAGATACATAACGTTGTTGCATATTTCCCAACATTCGAGTTAAATGCCAGTGCTGATGAATTTTATGTATTATCACCGATAATTGATCAGGTGCGATGGGCAATAGATGATCAGGGACACTTCATGTTACCGGAGTTCAACTTTTCAAACATGAATCCCTGGAGACAGGGTGAGGGTTACATGATTGTGGTTGAAGAGAATGTTATACTGAGTTATCCCGAAGAGCGCGACGAAGAACCGGTGATGTTTGAGGATGGAGATCACTGGGAGTTACCAGAAATGACTCGATATTTAATGCCGGTACTGCTAACCTCAATTATTGGGCCCGAAGATTTTGAACCCGCAGAAGGAGATCAGGTAGGGGCATTTGACGAAGATGATGAAATTGTCGGCTGCGGAACCGTGCATGATGGTGTATGTGGTATAGGAATCATGGGAGGCGAGCAGAACGGTGGTCTTGAAAATGGTGAAGAATTTACTCTCTTTTATTGGGATGAGGATCGCGAAGAAGAACATGCCGTGAATGTTGAAGAGGTTATTGTCTGGGAAGACGGTTTGGTTTACCACCATTGGCGCCCCATTGTTATCGAAGTTTCTATTGATCCTGGTGTACAAATAATCCGAATGAATCAGGGATGGAATATAGTCTCCCTCAACGTCGAACCGCCTGAAGAAATGTGGGCACGTGAGGAAGGTCCTGATATTGAACTCATGATGGAAGAACTTGTAGATGATGATGTTCTTATTATGATGAAAGATGAAGTCGGTAGATTTTACTCAACGGAATTTGAATTTAATAATATCCCCTACTGGAACCTGACTGAGGGTTATCAGGTGAATGTCACTGAAGATACGGAATGCAGCTGGATGGGGAATCCGATCCCACCCGATAGAGAAATTCCAATTGAAGAAGGCTGGAATATTATCGCCTATTTCCCTGACTACACATTGAGTGCTGAAGCTGACGAGTTTTACGTGCTTTCACCTATTATTGAAAATGTCGTCATTGCAAAAAATGGCGCTGGAGAATTCCTGTCACCGGAGTTCGGCTTCTCAAACATGCCTCCCTGGGAAGCGGGTCAGGGGTATCAGGTAAATGTTGATGCAGATGTGGTTCTTCAATATCCTGAAGAACGTGAGGAAGAGGTAGCAAATTGCGAACCGATTGGAGACCATTGGCTTGGAATTCCCACCACAGACAATAATATGAGTGTTTTAGTGACTTCAATTTCAGGTATCGAACCGAGTTCAGGCAGCCAGATTGCAGCTTATACGACTGATGGTCAGATTGTTGGTGTCGGTAATTTCCGGGATGGAAAATGCGGTATAGCTGTCTGGGGATCGGAAACCGGAGAACAGGGCTTGCAGCACGGGCAGGAATTTCAGCTTCGGTTATGGGATGCCGGTTGTAGAATCGAAACCGACCTTTCAATTTCTACTTTACACAAAGGTGCAGGTTTAGTTTATAAAGTTGATGGATTCTTAGTTGTTGATCTCGCTGTGAAGCTAAGGACACCTGACAACCATTTCCTCTCCGGTGCATATCCGAATCCGTTTAACAATCGAACAACCATGAAGTATGGACTTCCGGAATCCGGATTTGTGAATTTGGCGGTATTTGATCTTTCAGGGCGCAAGATGTTAGAAATAGTAAAAAATGACCAATCGGCTGGTGTTTATGAATTGGAAATAGATTGCACTGATTTGACAAGCGGAATTTATATTTTATCCATGAACGCTAATAAGATTAGTCTAAGTCAGAAACTCATTCTGGTAAAATAATCTAAGGGCGGATGACATGCGTCCTTGCTCGAATGCTGGAAAAATCTTATATTTAAATAAGGTTGAATAGAACAAGAGAATAAACTCTCTCAACTTTGAGGTGGTAATCTCTACAAAAAATAGTGAGATTAGTCCTTCACACCCGGGAAACCGGGAATATTTCTTATTGATTGCACTGATGGCACATACTCATCTTAACTGGAGCACGCATCATGAGAACTTTTTTACTTATCTGTTTAGCATTTCTTGCTGTAAGCATTCAAGCACCATGTCAAATCGAAGTTGAATTTGATCCCGGATTCAACATGATTTCCATCAACGTCATCCCCTCTGAAGATCTGTTTTCCGAAGACGAGGATCGTGGTCCAAACCTGCCTTTGATGTTTGAACAATTAAGAGGTGAGGATGGCCAACACGCTGTAATTCTTGTTATTGATGAAAATGGCAATTTATATAGCCCCGGTTTCAATTTCTGTCGCATCCGATACTGGAACCTAACCCAGGGTTTAATTGTACAGGTTGAAGAACCAACCGGTGCGGTTTGGGAAGGTGAGAGGATCCCTCCTGATACAGACATCCCAATAGATAGATGGGCGAGCAATATAATTGCCTATTATCCAACATACGTGTTAAATGCTAATGCCGATGACTTTTATGTTTTATCCCCAATAATAGACCAGGTACAATGGGCAAGAGATGATCATGGACGATTCATGATGCCGGAGTTTAATTTTTCAAATATGAATCCATGGCGTGAAGGAGAAGCATATCTGATTGTCACTGACGAGGATGTCGTGTTGAATTATCCTGAAGAACGAGATGAAGAACCTGTGATATTTGAAAATGGTATTCATTGGGAGATGTTAATCAATGCTCGAACATATATGCCGCTATTACTCTCATCAATAACAGGTCCGGAGGGATTCGAACCTGGTGAAGGGGATCAGGTTGGGGCGTTTGGTGAGGACGGAGAGTATGTTGGCTGCGGAGATGTACGTGATGGAATGTGCGGTATTGGAGTTATCGGAGTTAATCAGCGAGATGATTTCGGACTTCAGCACGGAGAGGAATTCACTCTGCTTTACTGGGACGCAGATCGAGGTGAAGAATATAACATCAATGTAGAAGAGGCAATTCATTGGCACGAAGGTCTGCGATTCCATCAGAGTTGTCGAATGATCCTCGGGGTTTCTGTCGATGCAGATATCCCTTATCAGTCAATCGCTTTAAATCGTGGCTGGAACATAATCTCACTTAACGTCGAACCACCTGAAGAAATGTGGGAAAGAGAAGATGGACCTGATATAGAATCTATTGTGAACCAACTTGTCGAGGATGATATTCTCATCTTGATGAAAGATGAGATAGGTAGGTTTTTCTCTACGGAATTTAACTTCAACAATATCCCCTACTGGAACCTGACTGAGGGTTATCAGGTCAATGTCAATCAAGAAACTGAATTTGTATGCATTGGAAATTCAATTCCACCGGATAGAGAAATCCCGATTGAAGAAGGCTGGAACTTAATCGCCTATTTCCCGGATTACATCCTTAACGCTGAAGCGGAAGAATTCTACGTACTCTCCCCTATCATAGACTATGTTATCATTGCAAAGAATGATCAGGGTGAATTCCTGTCACCGGAATTTGGTTTTTCAAACATGCCTCCCTGGGAACCGGGTCAGGGATATCAGATAGATGTTAATGCAGATGTCGTGCTGCAATATCCTGAAGAACGGGAGGAAGAGGTTGCATTTACCCCCCCCTCCCCCCCCCTGCAAAGCAAGGGGGGAAAACAGGGTTATTGGACTGGGATTACTCCCACTGATAATAACATGAGTGTTTTAGTGTCATCAATTTCAGGTATCGATCATGCACTCGAAAGCAAGATCACGGCTTATACAACTAATGATCAACTGGTCGGCATTGGTTACATATCGGACGGTAAATGCGGTATAGCGGTCTGGGGATCGGAAACGGTTAAACACGGATTGCAGCCCGGACAACCTTTCGAGCTCAGGCTGTGGGATGCAGGTAAAGACTGTGAAACCGATCTTTCAGTGACATCTCTACGAAAAGGTACGGGCTTAGTTTATGAAGTTGATGGCTTCACTGTAATGGATGTCTCAGTTACTTCTACTTCACCAGACGACTACTTCCTATCCGAACTGTTCCCCAATCCGTTCAATAATCGAGCATCTGTGAAATATGGTCTACCTGAAAATGGAAAAGTTGATCTCGCCGTTTATAATTTATCCGGACGTAGGGTGATGGAATTGATAATTGGCGAACACTCCGCTGGTGTTCATGAAATGGATATTAACTGTACTGGTTTGACAAGTGGTATTTATATTCTTTCTTTGAATACCGGAAAGATGAAATTCACACAAAAACTAATTTTGGTCAAGTAATTGTAGGGACACGTCGCCACGTGCCATTTTCCAAAACTATATATTTACCAAAGCCATTATAGCTATTCACGAGTCGTCTTTTTATGGTTTACAACAAATCGGAATATTTCGAAAATCGGATAAGGGCACACGCCGTGTGCCCCTACCATACCTTCGGCAAATCCAGATGCTTCCAGATTGCAGAAACCGTCTCCCCTTTACAGTCGAGGAAACAATAATGCCCTGCATTCTGTAATAAGATAAATTCTGAATCGGGAATAAGCTCAGCCATCTTTCGACCAATTTCAGGAGGTACGGCTGCATCATTTTCACCCCAAATCAACAGTGATGAGGATTGGATTTGAGTCAACTCCGTCGTAAAGTCTTCGTTAATAACACGGCTAAGTGTCTGTCGCATAACTGGGGACGCTGCTTGCCAGTCAGCAGATCCCATACGCTGACGTTTTGCCTCCATCCACTTTTCGACTCCGACACCACCTATCCTACCTGCTTTGCGCATAGCACGTGCTAACACTATCCTGGTTCGCGTTCTGAGGCTGCGGGGTAATACCAATCCCGCACTGCCCATCAGAACGATCTTGTTAACTAATTCCGGGTAACGACTAGCAAGCCCTATAGTAACACGCCCTCCGAAACTATGAGCAATAATGTCTATATGCTTGAGTTGATGCTTCTTCATCCATAAACGAAGTAATTCAACATAATCCCATGTGCTCCATGATTCCGGTGGTTCGGGAGAACCTCCAAAACCGGGTAGACCTATTGAAATTGTCCTTCGCTGAGACATGAGCGGTTGAACAATACCTGATAATGCCTGTGGATCACTCCCCCAGCCATGCAGTAATAATACTTCTGGTTGGCCCTTTCCGTGATCGTGATATACTAAATCAGCCACATTGTAAGATTTATATTTTATATCAGAACTCACGTTTATACCGCCCAGAAATCACTAATGGAGTTCTGCCAGTCTTTTCTGCTCGATTTGAGATATTCCTGCCACGATTCCGGGAGCACCTCCCTGAATCTTCTCTGTAGATATCTATTATCCATCAACAGGACAACTCCTCTATCTTCTTCGGTTCTGATCAATCGTCCGGCAGCTTGAACAACTCTTTGCATTGCGGGGACAATATAGGCTATTCTTTCCCCGTCTTCACCATTCCTCTGCCAGTAGTCTGCTAATGCATCCCGCCAGGGATCCGGAGGAGGCAAACAGGGACCTACTATCGCAACACCAACGCATGCATCACCGGGATAGTCCGCTGCTTCTGAGAATTGACCCCCGGCTACTATCATTGCGAGTGTAGTTGTGTTTTCCTGATCCAGAGCCTTTCTTATTCCTCGTCTCTGGGATATACTCATCCCACGCTCCTGAGCGACATAATTCAGGTTACTACCCTCTAAATAAGGTAACACAAGATCCATGAATTCAAATGATGGGAATACTGCGAGATACCCCCCGACTTTCATTTTACAGAACTCAATCAAAGTTTCTGCAATTTTTTGAGCTTCCCGCGAACGGGCTTTGAACCGCGTATCGATCCCATCAGCAAGGACCACTAATTGCTTATCTTTAGAAAAAATAGAATCAACCATCAGAATTTCAGTTGGTCTTACCGTCAATCCGATCGCATTTCGATAGAATTCAATAGGTGACATCGTACCTGAAAAAGCTGCAATATTGTTAAAACGAGCATTTATTTCAGAAAGTTTCCCACTCGAATCAAGGCACTTAATCCCAATTTCCCGAAGGTCATTGTCTCCGTAAACCAGAAAAGACTCCCGATCCTCCTGCAATAAACTCACAAAATACTCGAGTTGTCTGAGAACCGACCATAATACACTTTCAACTTCAGGTTCAAATCGGTTCTGAGAATTGATCAGAAAGTCTGCCATAATGAAACTCAACTGATCTATCAGGTTTTCCCATTCAGTTTCATCTATCTCTATTGATTGAGGTTCTCCTCGAGGTACTGTTGAAATAGAACCTTGAATTTCGACCCCGATTATTTCCAGAATGTTTAGTAATTTGTGAAATGACTCAAGTGAGTCGAACCGCCAGCCTTCATCCTCAATCATCCTGCGGCAATTCCAGATAGTATCGACGGGAATGGTGGAAGAAAAGATTTCCCTCCCCCGGTTAAACAGGTTATGGGCTTCATCAATAAGCAGTGTCCAACCGGATAGCTCGGGCTCCCTGAAAGGATTCAAACGCGCACCAGGATCGTATATGAAATTATAATCTCCGATAACAAGGTCACACCTTTCGGCGAACAGAAATGACAGGTTTACCGGGCAGAGACCTTCTAATTGACCGACATTCCTCAATTCCCTTTTAGTAATGATCTTAGTATTTTCAAGTTCCGGAGGCGTATCAAACCTCCCGAAATAATCCGGTTCTAACTTTTCATATGGGCAATCACTCTCCCGACATGAACCATATTTATGAATACACAATTCAATTCTTGCTGATAAAAAAATCACTCGCAAATCCGGGCTGTGCTCCCGGAGAGCTTCAATAGCATTCAATACCGGTTCACGACCTCCTCCTTTGGCGGTTGCAAAAAAAACAGGTTTTCCTCTTCCGAGTGCTGTTTTTAGTGCCGGAAGGAGCATTGTGATCGTCTTTCCAAAACCAGGAGCAGCCTCCCAGATGACATCTTTACCTGAACAAAATGATTCGGTTGTAAGATTTATAGTATCCTTCTGACCTTCCCTGTAATTAGGATAAGGCATTGTGAGCTTTTCAGCAATTCCTTGCCTGTGAGATGAAATGGCAATATACTTCGCCTTCTCATGTATTTTTAGATTGATGTACTCATCCAGCCAACTTTCGATTTCGCGTTCACTATAATTCAGATCAATCCGCCTGTTTTCATCATCAGTAAGATTGTGAATGACAAGTCGACTAAGTACTGAATTCAGTTTTTTCTGTTTGTTCAGAAGGTATGCATAAACCAATGCCTGCCTTGAAAATCGTTCAGGTGGAGGTGTGCTGATATCATCGAGGCTGCCTGCTGGCAGAACAACTGTTTTAAATTCTGTAATCCTTAACAGTTCTTCTGGTTCCTTTTGGATTATCTCTACCAGATCAATTCTCCCATGAAGGGACAACTGTTGGTGTTCGATTGAATTATATACTCCTTTTATACCAACTTCCGAACGGACGTCACCGGTGTGCCCAGCGATATAATCAAGATGAGCTTTTTGACCCAATAGCTCTCGTCTTGGTACCTGCCTGGTGTTGAAGTCAGGAAAACTCGTAATAGCCGATACCAGCTCTCCCACTGAAGTGCTTAATTCATCTGTCATCGAGGTTCTTTTTAAGGTTTATACACTCCCGTCGTTTATTTCTCATCGTCCACTCAAACACTCATTCAACCACTTTTTTGTTCCCGGATCAGGTTTAACTCTCTCTTTTAAAACCTCCTTAATAACCCGAGTTTGAATCTCACCATTGCTGGGGGATGAAATTACCACACCGTCAAGAGATCCCCCATCACGCATCGGTTTTACTACCGTTATTCCCGCAATCTCAAATGGTGAGATTGAATCAATCTTTCGACTGCTTGTAAATACAATATCGAGTTCTGAAAACAAGGGAAGGAAACTTTGCAGGTTTGATTCACTCATATCAGTGAGCATAATAACAACATCAGCTTTTTCAGGGATCGTTTGACGGATTTTATTGAGAACCGAATCAGGCGCGACGGTATTGATATTACCCGGTCCGGGGAATCGACGTTCCGACAAATGCTCGGCAAATCCGGTTATTGCTAAGATTTTGTCAGAAAACTCAATCTCAAACCAAGGCAGGAATCTGGTGATCCCGGTTTTATTGTCGATCAGATTTGCTGAAATGAGCGGTACCCCTGCAGAATCCGATAGTGATCTTAAGAATTTTTCACCGTAAAACAAATCACGCATACCGACAAATACTGCCTTGAGACCCATTTTTTTTAGTCCAAGTATCGTGCATAGACTTGCCTGTTTCCCACCATCAGGGTCAAGATCCAGGAATCCACCACAATCAAGACTGAAATAATCAACATTGTTGTATCGATTGGTCAGTAAAGTCTGTCGACGATCTAAACCTCCGTAACCTCCTCCCGGACAAACACACCCTCCGATCCGACCTCGGAACGATCCCGTAATAAATATTCTCAGACTGTCATCTTCAGCAGACTGAATTGTTCCCGGTGTCAACACTCCAATACAGCAGGCCGCGATGACGAACAGACTGCAAAATGCTCTTGAGATTAGAATGGGAGATCGTCCTCGTAATCGTCAGTATTTTGTGGTTGTTGTGGTTGTTGTGATTGTTGTGGCTGATTATTCTGAGGAGGCGCTTGCTGGTACTGTCCACCATCCGGTCTTGCCCCACCTTCTCGAGTACCGAGCATTTGCATTCTGCTACCTATTATATCAGTGAAGTATTGTTTTACTCCATCACGTTCAAATGTACTATAGCTTATACGACCCTCGATATAAACCTGGCGTCCCTTTGATAAGTACTGTCCCGCTGCTTCTGCAGTTTTACCGAAAAGAACTATTCTATGCCAGTCAGTTTGTTCTTCCCATTCCCCCTGCTGGTTTTTCCTGCGATCGGAAGTCGCAATTGAAAATTTTGCCACCGCCATTCCGCTTGGAGTATAGGTCAATTCAGGATCCCTTCCCAGGTTTCCGACTAAAATCACCTTGTTTACACCTGCCATGTTTTCTCCATTTTTAATTCTATTGAATTATAAACTCAAGTTTTACCACTATTGAGGAGAGCGGACATTTCCGTCCGCTTATTAGCGAATTTAATTAAGACGGACAAAAATGTCCATCCTCCTCGAAATGGCAAACTCTATTTATTAACTTAAATCCTTTAGTGTATCACCTAAACACTCGAGAATATCTCCAGCAAGCATACTATGGATACCCTTTAAGTCCGCTGCTCGATCTCCGGCAGCCCCATGTAAGTAAACAGCAGTATAAGCTGCAACTTCAGGGTTTAAACCCTGAGCAACAAAACCTGCTATTAACCCTGTTAATACATCTCCGCTGCCACCAGTTGCCATCCCCGAATTCCCTGACGAGTTCAGATACAAACTTCCATTCGGAAATGCAGTAATCGTTGGTGAGCCCTTTAATACTATGGTCGCTCCCCACCTTTTTGCATAACTCGTTAAATTTTCAAATTTGTCTACTGCTGAATTTTCAGTCTCTCCCGTTAGACGCCTGAATTCTCCGGGATGTGGAGTCAGTACTGTGCCTTTTGGTAAGTTGTCGAGTAAAACTGGATTTTCAGCAAGCAGATTCAAACCGTCTGCATCAATAATCAATGGTTTTCTAACTAACTTCAGCAACTCTGCGAGAAGTTCTCCTGTCTCCTGATCTGTTCCCAAACCAGGTCCTATTGCAACACAATGAGCCCATTCAAGTCGAGGTAGAATATCGGATAAAGCGGACTTTGCAAGCTTCCCCGACTCTGTTTGCGACAATGGCTGGCTCATGGCTTCATCGAGCTTCATCTCAAGTACGGGGTTTAAATCTTCAGGAACACCAACTACGACAAGACCTGCACCACTTTGCATCGCTCCATTTGCAGAAAGAACTGCTGCACCGGTCAGACCCGGTGATCCGGCAAGGATGTAAACGTGTCCAACATTTCCTTTGTGAGCTGCAGGATGTCGTTTCGGTATTTGCAGTTTTACATCATCCTCTTCGATCAATTTTATTCTTATATCCTGACTCTCAACTACTTCCGGTGGAATCCCGATATCCGTAACTATAACCTTTCCGGCAAGTTCTCTCCCGGGAGAAAACAGCAATCCTCTCTTAATCAAACCAAAAGTAACGGTAGCATGAGCTTGAACAGCATGGGATGCGGCATTCCCTGAGTCTGCATCTACGCCTGATGGCATGTCGACTGCGATTATTGGCGCGGATGTGCTGTTCATCTCATCAATTGCATGAGCGTAAAGGTCACGTACTTGACCCTGGAAACCTGTCCCAAGCAACGCATCTATTATAAGATCAACATTTACATCCGGGCTCGGGATACCTGTCTTTATCGATAGTTCGATTACTTTACCGTCGATTTTTTGAAAGATCTTGCAATTTACCAATGCATCACCCTTCAGGTCTCCCGTTTTACCAAGTAAGTATGTAATGACTTCGGCGCCAGCATTTTTTAAATGTCTTGCAGCAGCAAAGCCGTCCCCTCCATTATTCCCTTTTCCGCAATAAATCAGAACCTGTTTCCCTTCAACTTCACCACCAAGCATTGCTATTGCATGAACTGCTACTGAACGGGAAGCGTTCTCCATCAGTACTAAGCCCGGGATTCCAAGCTCTTCAATCGTAAAACGGTCACATTCTCGCATCTGTTGTGATGTTGCTACCGGTATCATCGGTTAATCTCCAGCTTGAGAATATCATGTATATGTACTAATCCGGTAAGATTGCCTTCGTTACTAACGACAGGTAGAGACGTAATTTTGAGGGCTTCCATCTCGTGCAGAGCGGTTGCTGATAAAGTATTCTCTGTTGTCGTTTTTGGATCAGAAGTCATAATGGAATCAGCAGTCAGATCGAGAGGATTAGGATTGGTTTCAAGTAATCTTCTAACATCACCATCGGTAATTATTCCAACAAATTTCACTCCATTATCAACTACACAAGCTACTCCAAGACGTTTAGCGGTAATTTCCACTAACACTTCACGCAAACTTGCTTTGAGAGGAACCATCGGCAATTCTTCACCGGAATGCATCAGGTTCCTGACCTTAACCAGCATTTTACGACCCAGTAAACCTCCTGGGTGTAACGAAGCGAAATCTTCCTCGCGAACTCCCCGCGCCATTAAAAGGGCAATAGCAAATGCATCACCCATTGCAACTGTAACAGCGTTTGATGCAGTTGGAAGCAAACCATAGGGCCAGGGGTACTTCTTAACACTTACATCAACCACCACGTCCGCAGCCTCACCTAAGCCGGAGTGTACATTTCCAGTTAATGCTATTACCGGAACTCCGAGCAGCTTGAAGCGCGGAATCATCTCTACAACCTCGTGAGTCTCACCGGAATAGGATAAAGCTATTACAACATCACCAGCTGAAACTACTCCAAGATCTCCATGTCCCGCTTCCCCAGCATGGAGAAAAAGGGAAGGCATTCCGGTGGATGAAAGTGTCGCAGCGATCTTTTTTCCAGCGATACCAGATTTCCCGAGACCTGTTATTATCGTCTTACCTTTGCATGAATAGAGAACTTTTACAGCATCGAGAAATGTCTGGTTTATCAATTTCCCCGAATATTCGAGTGCGCTGCTTTCGAGTTCAAAAACCTTTTGACCAACCTCCAGCAATTCGTCATTCGAAAGCAGGTGGTTCAGGTTCGAATTGTTATCCGACTGCATTATTTCCTTAAAGCTAATTCATGAGTGGAAATTATCAATATAGGATATTACACTGGCTTCAGTCAAGTACAAAGGCTTATAGTTAATATTAGTCACTCAATGTGAAATTCTCTTGACATTTCACCTATCATCCGTTACGTTTCTAAATTAACGACAGATCGTTCGGAATCCTAATGTTAAAAACTCCCTGGCTCAGCATATCGATTGCATTTGTAGTCAGAATAATATATTGGATTCAGGTTAGTGACCAGGCCTGGTTTCAAACACCAGGCACCGATCCTGAATTCTATCTTGGTTGGGCGGATGCGATTATGGCTGGTCGCGGAGGAGATTACCTGCCCTTTCCGCGCGGTCCTCTCTATGCATATATTCTCTCTGCTCTGCAAGGGGTATTTGGTACCTGGTGGCTAATACCAAGAATCCTCAACCTTCTGGCAGACCTCGCTACTACATGGCTGATATATAAATTGACTTCTGGATTGAAGGATCGCACAACTGGCGGTATCGCCAGCTTGCTGTTTGCTTTGTCCGGTGCTGCAATTTACTTCACCGGTGAAGTACTAATGACTTCCCTTGCAACAATGCTCTCGTTGGCATTCGTTAATACTCTAATATCAGGATGGAAAAGACCTTCATACCGGATTGCAGTTTTTTCCGGACTGCTTTTGTCATTAACATCGCTTTTAAGACCTAATTTTCTGTTAATGATTCCACTTGCATTATCTATCCTGGTTATGTCCTCTCTCAAGAATAAGAACAGACACTCGAAAACACTGAGGATTTCTGTTATACACTTACTGGCAGTAATAATTATTCTTTCACCGGTAATTATCGCAAATTGGCAAGCATCGGGAAAACTAATTCCTATCGCAAACCAGGGAGGAGTCAATTTTTACATAGGTAATGTCAGAAATGCCTCAGGTTGGGCATCGGTATTACCCGGATCGGGAGCAGCCTGGTCAGAGACAGATGCAAAACTCTTAGCATCACATCACGCAGGAAGGTTGCTTTCTGATTCAGAAGTGTCAAGTCAGTATTGGCAAATGGGAATCGAAGAAATTTTGGCCGATCCCCTTGAATGGATAGAGCTTCTCGCAAAGAAAGCTATTCTTTTCATTAACATTCGCGAGATTGCAAATAACCGCTCTTTCTTATTGCCATATGAAGAATCCTGGTTGGTTAAATTATTGATGTTCAACTCTTTGGGAGCTCTGTTTCCAATATGTTTAATTGGTTTGCTCCATAACTTAAAAAGATCAGAAACAAGAATACAATTGCTTTACTGTCTATTTTTTTCAACCTCAATAATAATCTTCTTC
>CAYLYZ010000121.1:0-16510 GCA_964387885.1 uncultured bacterium
GAGGTTTTTTCTAAGGTTTGGGAATTACTTGGGGTGTTATCGTCCGCATTTTTAAATATCCGGTGCCTCCAATGGGCTTTAATGCATCTTAAATTTCTGAATAAAAATTCAAATAATCAAAAATGAAGATTGCTGAATTTACTTAAAATCGAACACAGGGCACTGTCAGATATTTCGTGAAATTGGATTTTTTGGTTTTTAACTTTTCCCTGCCTATCCCCCCTTGTTTAGATGAATAGACCAAAGAGACAGGTAACACTTGTACGGGGACATGATAATCCTCCAGTCGTTTGATTATCATACGATACAAAAGTGTTACCCATGTCCCCGCACGTTCTTTATCCTCACCCCGGTCTATTCACAATCGGATTGGGATGGGATTATGTATTTTGTGTTCGACCAATTTATTTAGTCAGTATCATCTTCCTGATAATCATCCTGCTTGAACCTGAATACCGTAAAAAATATAGACCAGATGAAAGAGAATTAGCATTCCAGGCCGTAACGTGATAACCTGCAGGCTTGAAGTTGTTTACAAGCTCAGCAACACAACGACCAGAAAGGTCGTAAACGAGGATTCTGATATGTGCTGCTTCAGGTAAACCGTAGTTAACTGCTGCAACCGAATTAAAAGGATTAGGATAGGTGACAATAACAGCTTCTTTAGGAATTAGAGGATTGTCAATCAGGAGATCAACATCGCCAGAACCTGCATCAATGGCAATACCCTCATTACCACTGAATCCACCATTGAATTCGAGAACAACATTTTGATCAACACCGATTTCGATTCCTATTAAGCTACCTTCAACTGTTGATTCCTTACCGATCTTAATCCTGCCGTTGACCGAGTAAACGTTGGTTCGCCACTCGTTTGACATACCGATTATTACGTTATCGACACATGCTACTTCCTGATTTTCCTCTTCACCTTCATCGTCATTGCCATTATTGCCTCTTCCCTGACCGTTTTCGCCACCATCTTCTCCCTCTCCCTCTTCGTCATTCTCCTCCTCGTCTGGCTCAGCAGCAACCTCACCCACATAGAAGCGAATGTCATAGGCGGTGATTTCAGCTCCGTCTGCGGGTCCGACATTTACGTTCTGACCGGTATGAATGTTCTCACGACTTCGCACCTGGCTGGCATCACTGAAAAGAATATTGCAGTCCGCTTGAATGTTTAAAGATTGGATATTGTATATACCCCCTGTGAAAATGAGGGTTGAGTTCCTCTGAACGAAGATACTGCCGTAAGTTCCCGATTCTAACTCTTGCCTTTCGTTTCGTCTGATGGTTATGTCATTTTCATTAGTCTCAAATTCAGGGAATTCCGGCATGTGATCAGCATCGATCAATGGAAGTAGAAGGGGTGAAATCTCTTCTCCGTTGATTGTACCCTGATTTTGAAGATCATTAAATGTGACATCACCATCAATTGTTACATCCTCATGGATAATAATTCGGCTTGCTTTCACATCCAGGTCATTCGCGATATGGGCATCAGTATGTATCAGTAACTCCGGACCATCTGCATACTCAGTATTAACCAAGACATCACCAGATCTAATTACAACTTCCTTTTTGATGATCATTTTACGTTGTGCGAACAGGGAAGCGTACACCCAGACGCCTCGACCACTTAGATCGATTGTTGTTTCAATTTCATCAGGATCATTAGAAACAAGAGTGAGATTATCTCTGTATTCTCTGTACTCTTCAGGTGTGAAAGTAACATTCAGTACAGTGCTCTCGTCCGGAGCAACCACGATTGGATCAGTGAAATCAGCTGCAAAACACGCTTCTGAGTTTAATACATCTGAAACAATCAAATCAATGTTACCGACGTTGCTAATTGTTACACCAAGAGTCGAATCATGAGTATATTCGACATCTCCGAAATCAAGTGATTCGACATCCACGGTAATATCCGAAGCCAATCCAACACCGGTCAGATCAACCATCACTTCCTGATTGACCGGATCATCGCAGAGAATGTCGATCATTCCGGTGAATGTCCCGTAGGTTCCCGGAGTAAAGGTTACTTCGATCAGTTCTACATCTCCCGGTAACACTACAAATTCGTAATCACCATCCACTGAATAATACAGATCTTCAAGGATGAAATCGGAAACATTCAAGTCAGAGGTTCCATCGTTTCCAATCTCCAGCATGAATGAATCATATTCACCAACCAGAACTCTGCCGAAATTGTAAGAATCAGTACTTAGCATTATAACCGGGTAGAGGCAGGTACCACTCAAATTGATCTCAACAACCGGATCAACCGGATCATCTGTAGTTATAGTGATAAGTCCTATCACATTATCGTATTCGTAAGCAGTATAGGTGGCTGTCATAGTCACTTGCTCTTCTGCACCAACCACAAATTCTCCACTGAAGTCCACACTGAAATCATCTCCCTCGGCAACCATATCAATTACTGTAAGTTCATAGTTGCCGATGTTGACAACATCGAATGTAATTTCAACAGAATTACCATAGACAACGTCACCGAATTCGATTACTTCCGTGGAAAGCTCCACATCCTGTGAAAGTCCAAGACCGTACAGATTGACGAATACCTGACTGTGAACCGGATCATCCGAATTGATTGTTATCGTTCCAAAATAATCAATGTAGGTGTCGGGATCGAATGTAACTACGACATCTTGAACCTCACCCGGGGCGAGAACGAACTCACCAGCGAAGCCAAAGGAGTAGTTATCACCACTAACGAATACATCGGAAACAGTCAGTTCAGATGTTCCGTCATTACCAACAGTGAAAGTCAGATCAGCAGTTTCCGTGACATAAACTTCACCGAAATCGAGTACTTCATCTGATAATGTTATAACGGGATAAATACAGACTCCGCTAAGATTAACGGTGACAACAGGATCAAGCGGATCGTCAGTATAAATACTAATCAAACCCGTCACAGCATCAAACGTATTGGCTGTATATGTTGCTGTAATTGTAAACTGGTTTGCTGCACCGACAACAAAGCTACCACTAAAGTCCACAGCGAAATCATCACCATCGACAACCATGTCGCAGACAGTCAGGTCGTAATTGCCGAGATTGACAATATCAAATGTCAATTGAGTTGATTGGGGATAGACCACTTCCCCGAAGCTGAGTGCATCAGTTGAAAGTTCTATATCCTGGGAAAGACCGAGACCGGTGAGATCGACTATCACTTCACCATTATAGGGATCGTTGGAGCTTATTGTCACAGATCCGGGATATTCGATATAGGTGTTGGGATTAAGAGTGACTACAACATCCCATGTACCACCCGGTTCAACTGCAAACTCGCTATCGAAATCACTCGAATATCCATTTCCCTCGATAACCACCCCGAAGACAGTCAGATCATATGTCCCGGAGTTGACGATGGAGATGACCAGATCAGCGGTTTCAGTCACATGGGTGCCGTAAAAGTCGTGGGAGAGCGGTTCAACACCAATTACGGGAGCCGTACCCGTTCCTGAAACAGGCAAGTTTACAACCTCCTCATCCGGATCATTGGAGATTACAGTGAACAGTTCAGAGAAACTGTCAATAGCTGCAGGTGAGAAGGTGATATTAACCTCCTGATTTTCACCGGGAGGTATTGTAATCTCGTTTTCAAAATTGACACTAAACGGCAAGCCATTTACGTTTATGCCCGGAATAACCAGATTGAAATTACCCTCGTTGGAAATAGTGAAAGCTTGAGTCACTGATTCAAGAAGGAAGACATCACCAAACTCAATGATCTCAGGTGAAACAGATATATCCGGAGCCAATCCGATACCGGTCACTTGAATCTCAAATGGGCTGTTAAACGGATCGTTTGAGAAAATGGTCATAGTTTCCGTAAAAGTGCCGTATGTTTCCGGTGTGAATGTGACTGCGAAATTGTGTTGACCACCGGGAGTAATCGTTGTTACCTCAAATGCATCGAGTTGGAAGATAGCTCCTTGGATTATAATGTCAGAAATCTCAAGATCAGAGGTTCCCTCATTACCCAGTAATAGCGACACAGCACCTGTACCGCCAACAAGAACTTCACCAAAGTCCAATGGTTGTGGTGCTGCAATCAAAATCGGAGCAGTCCCAATCCCGGTTATTTCCTGGTGTACTTCTCCCTCATCAGGATCATCCGATACAATAGTGAGTAGATCATCGAAGGACGCTATTTCCGACGGGATAAATGTTATAGAAATAATGCAATATGCACCTGGAACGAGCACTATCACTCCTAAGGAATCAGTGCTGAATTGAGGGAGACCGAAATCTAATGCTGAAATTGTCAGGTCAGAGTTTCCTACATTGGTGATGGTGAGATCCTCAGTAACCGGCTCATTTACTTCCTGATTACCAAAGGAAAGTGCTTCCGGAGTAATCGAGATATCCGGAGCCATACCTGTACCGGATGCGGGAAGTTGAATTTGTGGAGTAAACGGATCATTGCACTCTAAGGTCACCGTCCCACTGAAATCACCATATGTGCCCGGTGTAAAACTAAACGGGAAATCTTGACTCTCGTTCGGAAGTATTGTAACCGGAGCATCGAAATTACCCATAAAACACATGCCTTCGATGAATATATTATAAATGATCAAATTGGATGTACCGGTGTTACTGACTGTCAGATTCTGAGGTAGACCGTCTCCAACATTGACTTGACCAAAATCTATAGTTTGAGGTGAGAATTGAACCTCAGCTGCGACGCCGGTCCCAGATAGTGGTATTCGCACATCGGGTGCATTTGGATCATTTGACGCAACTGAAATGGTATCCTGTAAGGTATCTCGAGACACCGGATAGAATTCTACAGTCAATCTTCTGCTGCTGTCTGGCAAGATGGTGAATGCTTCATCAAACTCGACTCTGAACTCCTCGAGGTTTTCAGAGATATTGGCAATATCCAGATTGGCACGGCCCCTATTGTGAATCATCAGGGGAATCATGGTGTCATCTCCAACTTCAACTTCACCGAAATGAGCTTCTGGCGGAAGAACTTCGATTTCAGGACGATCTATATGCCAATCGACATCTATCCATTCGTAATCAAGAAATAGCTCGCCATGATTTCGCGATGGAGAAGAGTCATTGATTCGGTTCCCAATTCCCTCATTACAATCCCATAGGCCAACCAACTCTTCTTCATCTCCGTTCCTCTGTTCCCAGGCATAGGTGCGTATCTCTTCTGGACTTAATGCTCTGTTCCAGACTCGAACTTCGTCTAAGATCGCAAAAAATTTATCATCTCCCTGATGTCTTCTGGAATCTCCAAGTACAATACCACCATCATTATCAACATTTATCAAAGTTCCCTGGCGACTGTCCTCTTCAATACCATTAATGTACAGTTTGTACTCATTACCCGAGCGAACCCCAGCAATATGGTACCAGCGGTCAATTTCCAATCCGTAATCAGCAATGGCATATGCTTCAGCAACACCCGGTCTGCCAACCATGAAAGCGATACCGCCAATTTCATTGGTGTAATTCAATTTCAAATTAAAATATGAAGTGCCGTCGGATTTGGTAAAGAGTGTCGGTTCGTAGTCTTGCGGATGATAGTTGACTTTAATAATAGACTCAACACTGAAATCACCCGTGCCAAAATGGTAGCTTTCATGATCCGGGATCACCGCATATGCTCTGTCATGCGTATCGACAGCGCGATTAACATCATCTCCGATACCGGTTCCATTAAGAACAACATATGTCTCCGGATCTAATCGATCACTTGAGTATATCACTAAACGTCCATCAATATCACCGAATTCCATTGGAGTGAACGTTACTTCATTTTGCATTGATGCACCTGGGGTGAGGATAATTGAATCTGGGAATTCAATTCTGAAACTCTCACCTGCAGCAACAATATTATATATTATCAAATCTATATCGCCAACGTTACTTATTTCAATCTGGGCACTCACTGGATTCCAGTAGTCAACTTCTCCGAATTCAATGGACAGGAGTGTTTCAATATTAGGGAATTCAGAATCAACACCCATATTTTCCCACCAGTAAATATGGCTTCCATTCACGATTGTCGAAATTATATCGTGATTGCCGTCAAGATCAAGGTCGGATGTAGCAACACGGAATGGTCCGATTATCTGATCTTCTAATACTGACCTTGCGAAGTTCTGATCACCATCGTTTTCCCAATAACCAATTATGTTGCCGTTATTTCCAGCAGCAACAATGTCGTGTGAGCCGTCATTGTTAAGATCTGTTGTGGCTACGTAACCGCAGTTGTGGAACGCGCCATCTACAATGCGTAGTGTGAAATTTCCATTGCCGGGATCTTCCTCTGCGTCATTTTCAAGCCACACTAATTGGCTGCCATTACTGCTGTTCGTAACGACATCCATGTCTCCGTCACCCTCCATATCAATCAGATACAAGCCGGAAGGTCGGTTGATATTCGCGATAATCTCACGGGAAAAGTTCGAGTTACCATCGTTTTCGAAAAAGACAATTGCATTTGCATAATGCCCGGCGCAGACTATATCCAAATCACCATCATCACCAAAATCAGCTACGAGAACTTCATAAGCATGCGCAACATCACCGAGGTGCTCTTTCTCGAAATTTTGATCCCCGTCATTCGTCCATAAATCAACACCATCGCCCTGTGCATTCGCGCCCAGTGAAACGACGAGGTCAACATCACCATCGAATTCGATATCAACCGCAAATATGTAGTGAGCACCATTGTAGCTCATATCGAGTTCATGAGGTACCCACGATTGACCATCTATGTTTTCAAACCAAACAAGCCAGTCATGACGAGCTGAACTGGCAATTACATCGATATCAGTATCGTTATCCATGTCTGCAGCATGTACCTGAGTTGGCCCGGTGTAATCATCGGAGATTACCAATTTTGAGAAATTGTAATCCCCATCATTCCTCCACCAGGCTATCTGGTTATCCGGAGATGAAACACTTAACACATCTCGGTCATGATCATGATCCATATCGGTTATGAACAAACCAGTCGGATTTGTAAATGAATCGGTTATCAAATGTCGTGTAAATTCTAATTCCCGTTCGACACCGGTACCGATAAGAACCACATCAATTTGTCGTTCATCGGGATCATTTGAATTGATCAGTAACAAACCATCCAATTCACCAACTTCCGTTGGCGTGAATGCGATATCAATTTGTGCAACTGCTCCAGGAGATAAAATGAATTCTTCCGCGAAATCAACCGAGAAATCATCACCGATTACAAACATATCTGTTACATTCAGATCAACATCTCCGTGGTTCTGAATTTCAATCTGATCTGTACCACCATTCCCTTCATTCACCTCACCGAAATCAATGGAAGTTGGGGCAACTGCAATATCCGGAATGTTGTAAAACAGGTTTTCTGAACCGTCCAATAGCAGTAAACCTTCATCTCCACCTGCAAGGTAGATTTCTTTATCTCTTACGAAAACAGCAACGCTGGGTTCTAAACCTTCTAACGAGCAAAGATATTCAGGATTATCAATATTAGAAATACTATATGCAAATATCCCCGTATCGTAATCCGTTATGAATGCAACATCACCTACAACTCTTACATCATGACAATAATCGAGTGGAATATGGTTAACTTCTGACATGTTACCAGGATCAGAAACATTAACAATGCGAAGTCCGGTGTTTCCTTCGTGGGAGGGTACGTATGCATAAATACCAGAAACATCGATATCCTCTGAATTCCCAACTAAGTCCAGACTCCCGGCTAAAGCAGGATGTTCCGGATCAGAGATATCGACTGAAAGAATGCCATTCAAGCTATTAGAAATATAGGCGTAATCACCCGAAACAACGCATTCCATATAAAGTCTTACGTTCGAATGAAAGGTACTGGCCAGGAATGGATTTTCAGGATCTAAAATATTGACAATTTTCAATCCGGCAGTTCCAGCAGATATGAATGCATATTGGTCTTTTATAAAGACATCGTGTGCGTAGTCACCAACATCGGAGAAGGTTGAAACGTGTTCGATATTGCCGGGATCTGAAATTTCAAATATCTGTAATCCGCTTAATCCATCAGCAACATATGCATAATTACCTTGGACTTTAACATTTACTGCTGCATAAGGAGTATCGTGCTCATCAAGTGATTGTGGATCTTCCCGGGTGGTTACATCTGCTGTTATCAAACCGGTTTGATGGTCTGCAATATATGCTGTTTCAGAAACAACGTAAACATCTAAAGCAGAATGAGGAGTATCGAACACTCCTACTTGTCTTATCCAGTAGGGTGGTTCTGTGCCAGTCCCCGAGAGAACTACATCTATCTGCCGTTCATCGGGATCATTGGAACTGATAAGAAGAAGACCATCGAGTTCACCAATTCCCGTCGGAGTGAAGGTAACTTCTATCTGAGTAGTTGCACCGGGGGACAAACTGAATTCTCCGGGGAAATCAACCGAGAAATCGTCACCGAGCACTAACATATCTGTTACATTCAGATCAACATCTCCGTGGTTCTGAATTTCAATCTGATCTGTGACTGAGCTTCCAACCTCCACCTCACCAAATTCAATGGAAGTCGGAGCAACAGCTATATCTGGGAGATTGTAAAACAGGTTGTCAGATCCATCTAACAATATTAGACCTGTTTCCCCACCTGCAATGTAGATTTGTTTGTCTCTGATGAAAACGCTGGAGATGTTCGAATTAAAATCTTCTTTAGAACATAGAAATTGAGGGTTTCGAGGATCGGAGACATCATATGCAAATATTCCTGTATCGAGATCTATTACGAATGCTACATCGCCTACAATTTTCACATCCGTACAATAATTGAGCGTGATATGGCCAATCTCAGACATGTGAGCCGGATCGGAAATGTTAACGATTCTTACTCCGGTGTCTCCATCGTGAGATGGGACGTAAGCATAATCTTCACTTACATCAATACCGACTGAATTTCCTACTAAATCACATTCTCCTGCAACAGTTGGGTGTTCTGGATCGGATATGTCGATTGCAATTATTCCATTCAGGCTGTTTGAGACATAGGCGTAATCACCTCGAATTTCACACTCACAATAAAGCCAGACATGATGAAGGATTTCACCTTTTAAATAAGGATTAGGAGGATCAGAGATATCAACGATTTTCAATCCACCATATCCGCAAGGAATATATGCATACTGATCCCTGATTTTGACATCGTATGCATAATCACCGATTTCATCAAATTCAGAGACTTGACGCGGATTTTGTGGATCAGAAATATCGAATATTAGTAACCCGGTCACACCATCGGCAACGTAGGCGTAGTTGCCCTGGACCTTCACGTGCACCGCAGCATATGGAGTGTCATGTGCTCCCAGGGAGTCCGGATTTGCAGGATCAGAAACATCCACGGTTATCAACCCGGTTCGATGATCTGCAAGATAAGCGATATCTCCGACTGTAAATACGTCCAGATTATGATGAGGCGTATCAAACACTCCGATTTGCCTTATCCAATATTCTTCAATACCTGTTCCAACCAACGTAACATCCACTTCCGGATCAACAGGATCATTGGAACGAATGGTTAGCAGTCCAAAGATATCACCGACTTCCCGGGGAGTAAAAGATACTACGATTTGTTCAGTACCACCCGGATCAAGATTGAATTGAACAGGGGAATCTATTGTGAAATCGCCCCCTATCATCTCCATTTCAGTTACGGTTAAGATGGCATCCCCATCGTTTCTGATTATTATGTTACCAACTGCAGAAGCAGAAAGATCGACATCTCCGAAATCGAGTGCTTCGGAGGTGAGCTCTAAGTCAGGTGTATTCGTCATGAAGTATGAGATGTCGATGATTTTCAAGCCGTCATAACCGTCGCATACGTATGCAAGATCACCTTCAATTTCCACATACCTGGTGTCTCCGGATAGTGCTATGTGACCAAGCTCATACGGATTTTGAGGATCGGAGACATCACCTACACGAAAACCACCATTGAGGTCTGCAAGGAATGCAATACCGTCTACTACTCGAATATCATAAGCTTCACCTGGGGTATCCCAAATCGCAACTTCAAAGGGATGTTCAGGATCGGATACATCGAGGATTCGTACACCGTCAACTTCGTCGCAAAGATATGCATAATCTCCAGAAACAAACACCGAAATTGCTTCACTGATGTCTCCGGAGTTATAAAATCCGATTTCAGAGGGATTTTCAGGATCGCTGACGTTAATGATTCGCAGTCCGTTCATTTCAGCAGCCACATAAGCCAGAGTATCTCTCACGAAAGTTCGCCATGCAGTTCCGGAGATTGCAGTTTGACTTATCGGATCAGGTTGCGAAGGACTAAGAATATCCATGATGTGAAGGCCATTCTGCTGGTCTGATACATATACGTACCGTCCTTCATCAGTAATACCCCAGGTCTGGCCATTTGTACTTACCGTCCTAGCTATATCCATGTTTTCGCTATCCGAGATATCAACGACTCTCAATCCGCTCTGCGCACTTGTGACATAAGCATTTTCACCCCGCAGAGCTACATGATAAGCATTTCCCTCTATCGAAATATTATCCAATTGTTGGATGTTTCGCGGATCAGTGATGTTTAACGAATAAAATCCGTCACTTCTTCCGGTGAGGAAAGCCTCCGAGCCTTGAACTTCCAGGCTTAACGCACGATCCTCAGTGGGGAAATGACCCACTATTGGTAATTGGTGAGGTGGATTGTACCTGACGATATCAGAAATCCTGATTTCATCAATTTGCCCGTAAAATTCGGCTTTATTTCCTATATCACTGTGCTTACCAAACAAGAGTGGCAGATTTGAGTATGGTATTTCATACCCAGCCATTTGGTTACTTTCTGCAATCGGATTTTCCATATCGTCCAGATAAATTCTCATCCACGTGCCATCGAAAGTTGCTGCAACATGGCACCATGTATCGTACTGGATGTTCGCGTCAGCCATTAACCAGAAGAATCTATCTCCATTTGTCAGACCAAATTGAACTACAGAATGTCTGACCAATGCCCGAAGGACAAATGAAACATCCGGAACATCACTATAACGTTTTGAGATTATTGTTCCTTCTTCATCGTCGTTTGGGTCCATTCTGATAAATGCTTCGAGAGTCATATCCTGAATATGCATTGATTCGTCGTCTGGAATCCTGATAGCATCATCACGTCCGTCGAACTGAACTGCGCCTCCATAAATACCAGTTCGAGAAAAGACTGCATCATGTTCAAGGTTGCCGTCGTTTTGATAAAAAGACTCATCCGAAGCAACTCTACCAGTTCCCTCATTTAAATACCACAATCCAACCGTATGCTCATCTGGCTCGAAACAATGCCCGGGTACGTAGGAATTCTCCCAATCCGCTTCAATCCATTCAAAATCTCCTACCAGTCTACCGTTATTTCCAGTTTGAGACAAATCCGCAAAGCAATTGGAAATTCCTTCGTTAAACTGCCAATAACCGACGAGGTTCTCTTCACTGTGAGGATTCTCAAGTTCTTGATATGCGTTACTTCTTATTTCCTGTGGTGTTCGGGCAACATCCCACATCCTGAATTCATCTAAATCTCCCGTGAAATTGCTCCGATGGTGCCTGCCTGAACCCCCGATGCCAAAAACTCCACCATCATCATCAACACTTCCCACATTGGCATTCGTCACTCGATTCACTTCCTGACCATCAATGTATAAAATAAAATCATCACCAGACCTCACACCCGCAATGTGGTACCAGCGATCAAACTCTACATCATTATCATCAATCACAATCATTTCCACCCCACCTCCTCTTAATGCAAATATCCATCCACCATGTGCACCAACAGCTAATCCTATGTACTCACCATTAGTAACAGCTTGCCTGCTGATCATGTAAGGGTGATGGTCATGTGGGAAATAATCCAGTTTTGCCATGATTTCCACAGTGAAATCATCACTGCCAAAATTATACGCATCGTTATCTGGGATCAGTCCGACATCTCCATGGTTACCTTCGAAAGACACAGCATAATTATCATCCGGATTAATCTCGTGATGGTAGTAATATGCTCCCATGTCCGACCTTGTTTCGTCAGGATCATCATACTCATTGTTGGGGTGTCCAGTGTCGATACATGGGGAGATGTTTGTCAGGTGTAGGTCATCATTATCAGGGTCTACAAACAATGGATCAGCATCAATATTGCCAACTCCCCAGACGATATCACCCAAAATTATAGGTATTCCTTCCAGACCACTCTCAATATCGGAGTAGTTAATCGTGACCTGTGATGCTGCAAATCTCCCAACCTCGATTGAATGAGGAGTATTATCCCAGCAAATACAGTTAAGGAATTCAACAACCGAACTAACCTCAAAACTGCATGCACCACCCTCTGCCGATGAATTGTTTGCGATAGTTAAATTTTGGAGTAAAATTTGTGGGCTTTGCTGAGTGTGAATTGCTGCGCCCCTTCCACGACCACCACCTCCGGAATCTCTGGCTTCGTTATTGTAAATAACTGTGTTTTTTATCTCAATGAGCGATCTTTCCTGGACACCATCTCCGCCCGGTCTCAGATGAATCCCACCACCTGCATCCAGGCCAATGTTATTATAGATTTCACAATTTGAGATGCGAGGATGAGAATCTCCAGCCCATGTTCCGATTCCACCACCATAGTCTGCCTGATTTCCGAATATGTGGAGGTTCTCAATTCTCGGATTACATGTTCCATGGACTAAAATTCCACCCCCAACCCACCTTTGACCTCCGTTATGCCAGCCTGTTCCATTTGTAATTGAGAAACCCGAAATAACTGTATTTTCAGTTTCGCCATTAGAGAAAGTCACCACTGAGCCGTTCTGGTTTCCATCTATCACAACGCTCTGAGGATCATTCGGCCTTCCAATAACCTCTATATCCTTACCCAGAAAGTTTATATTCTCAACATATTCACCATTATCACCACCGCCTTCACCAGGTGCAACAATGATCCGGTCTCCATCAATAGCCACATCAATCGCACCTTGAATTGTAGTAACATCAGCAGGAACATGAATGTCACCGTTTTGGCGACCGCCATTGAAGTAAAATGCACCCATATCAAGTCTTGTATCATCAGTGTCTGTTGGCGGTGGTGGTGAACCCGCATCAATACAGGGGCTGAACCATTTAAGTGTATAATCACCATTTTCCGGATTCTGAAAATAGGGATTGATGTCAATGTTACCATTACTCCATGTAACCTCTCCGTTTCCGATAATAGCACCAACACCACCGTCAATATCACAGTAATTAACCGTTAAAGTAGGATCACCGTAATTGTCGCGAAATTGGATTTCATTACCATCGTTTGCCCAGCAAATTGTATTTTCAAGTTCTGCCCCGGTCGCTTGAAACCAAATTCCCGCACCGTTAGGGGCAGCATTGCCAGTAATGGTAAGATTTTTTAAGGTCACCGTTCTTCCGTCAAAGTGGATTCCACCTCCATAGCGTCCTGCCGTGTTATCAAAGATGACGCAATGTTCAAATGTGGCATCTGAACTGCAAAGTATCCCCCCGCCTGATCCTGATGACCCCCATTGATTTTCCTGCACGAGAGCTTGATTATTATGGACTGTGACGTTTCTGAGTAATGGTTCACCAGCGTGCGTCATTCTAATACCGCCACCCTGGCCGGCAGTATTTCCCCAGATATCAATATTCTCAAGAGTTGAGGAGCTGAAATACATTCCAATTCCACCGGCATGACTATATGATCGAGTCCGGGAAACAGCATTATTACATACCTCAAGATTCATCAGGGTCGGTGAAGCGCGGTAAACTAAAATTCCACCCCCGGTGTTTTCTTCAACTAAGTCCAAATACTGTCCCGATCCATTCTGGATTTTGAATCCGGATAACAATGTGCCTGATGTTTCATTCTGGTTGAATGTTACGACTGTTCCATTGCTATTACCATCAATCACAACACCTTGAGGATCATTCGGCCTTCCAATAACCTCTATATCCTTACCCAGAAAGTTTATATTCTCAACATATTCACCATTATCACCACCGCCTTCACCAGGTGCAACAATGATCCGGTCTCCATCAATAGCCACATCAATCGCACCTTGAATTGTAGTAACATCAGCAGGAACATGAATGTCACCGTTTTGGCGACCGCCATTGAAGTAAAATGCACCCATGTCTGCTCTTGTGTCATCCGGATCTAATTGTGAATTCGGATCACCAGTGTCTATACACGGGCTGAACCATTTTAAAGTATAATCATTCTGTTCAGGATTCTGGAAATAGGGATTAATATCAATGTTACCTATACCCCATTCAAACGTTGCTCTTTGTCCGTATTGTTCAGCGAATAAATCCCATCCCTCCCGGTCTTCAACATTGGAATAATTTACAGAAATCAAAGCATTTGAACCACCCGAAAATATAACCTCTGGCAGTGTATTATTCCTAATAATGGAGTTTTCAATGACAAAACTGATATTATTATTACCGAACATAATAGTAGCTCCATCGGTGGTTTCGTTATCACTGAATGTGCAATTTCTAACCGTAACCGTCACTCCATTAGGATATGCAATAATTGCTCCACCGTAATCACCACGATTGCTACTGAAGAGGCAGCCCTCCAACAATCCGCCGGACCAACCAGCAAATAGTATACCGCCACCATATGAGGAGCTGTTATCGACAAATTCGCATGAGCGAATAACCGGATCAGAAGTTCGGTGAACAACCATTCCACCACCTTTCGAATCACTATGGTTATTGATCATGGTGCAATGGCTTATGGTTGGGCTCGCGTTGTCACAATAAACTCCACCACCTTGAAGCCCTTCTTGCCCTTCATATATGGTCCCTGTCCCATTTCGGAGTGTAAATCCGGAAAGGTGGGAATCCCTTGTTTCGTCATTGCTGAACGTCACGACCGAACCATTTTGATCCCCATCAATAACTACATTATCAGGAGAATCTGGATCACCAATAACCTCAATCGACTTCCCAATAAAATCAATATTTTCAACATATTCACCGTTATCACCATCTCCTCCTCCGGGAGCAACAATGATTCTGTCGCCATTTACAGAAGCATTAATTGCCGCTTGAATCGTCCCGAAGTCATCAGGTACATAGATTGTTCCGGGTTGACGTCCACCAGGGAAATAGTACGCTCCCATATCATTTCGTGTTCCATCCGGATCATTGTTATCCGGGTGAGGATTTCCAGCATCGATACATGGACTATACTCTGTCAGGTGGAAGTTCTCATTGAATAGTGGATCTACATTGATATTGCCTGAACCCCAAACAATATCTGATCCATTACTATTGTCAATTCCTTCCTGTCCTCCCTCTAAATCCGTATATGAGATTTCAATATTACCAGACTCTTCACCAACGCAAACAACACTCAAAGGTCGGTTGTTAAAAAGAACTGAGTTTGTGATCTGGGCACTGGATGTGTGATATAACATAAAACTACCCCAATTGGGACTTTCATTTTCTGATAAAGCACAATTAATCAATGTTATATCACTACATTCAACCATAATTGCTGATGAATAATCTCGGCCGGTATTGTTGTTAATTAAGACTTTTTCAAAGTGAACATGAGAGTCATAGGTGTAGAGTCCCCCTCCGGTATTTGCCGTATTACCCCTAATATCAAGATTCCTGCCAATCAAATCACTTTCATATCCAATCCATATACCACCTCCAATATTACCGGTGGTGTTATTTTCAATCACAATATTGTCTAACTCACATGAAGCGTACAATATTGATATTCCACCACCTCTATAAGGTGCCCAATCACCAGCAAGATCAGCCGTGTTATTCCTTACAATCAAGTTCATCAGTTTGGGTGAGGCATCGTTTTCGATCCTTACACCACCACCTCTGAAAGTCCTCCCATTCTGGATTGTAAATCCAGATAGCAGAGTTTCTGTTGATTCATTATTAGCAATTGTAACCACAGGTCCGTTTTGATTTCCGTCAATTATGACATTTTCCGGATTTTCCAGATCTCCAATTACCTCAATCGACTTCCCAATAAAATCAATGTTCTCAACATATTCACCATTATCACCATCTCCTCCTCCGGGAGCAACAATGATCCTGTCGCCATCTACAGCAGCATTAATCGCTGCTTGGATAGTTCCGAAATTATCCGGTACATTGATTGTTCCGGGTTGACGTCCACCTTCGAAATAGTATGCTCCCATATCTGAACGAGTACCATCCGGATCATTGTACTGTTCATCCGGGTGTCCTGTGTCAATGCAGGGGCTGTTGGCTGTCAAGTGGAAATCATCGTTCTGCGGATCGGCGAAAAGGGGATCGGCATTAATTCCATGCCAACCAATATCGAGATTGTCGTTATGAACGAAGGCTTCCGAGCCTCCATCAAAATCTGAATAGGTTACACTTATCGAATTCCGTGCATTCTGGGCAAAAGCATAGACTTCCTGTGGTTCATCTCCCCAGAATATCGAGTTTAAAA
>CAYLYZ010000122.1:0-16192 GCA_964387885.1 uncultured bacterium
ACATGGATGCGTTGCTCCTGTCTGGCATGCATGTAGACAAATTCATCCTGATCGGAGCCGATTCCTGCTATTTCATTGAAATTCATATTGAATTGATCAACCCGGTTTCCTTCGAGATCATAGCGGTGTATCGCGCCTGAATTCCATTGGCTGCACCACAGTAATTCTCCATCAAACGTCATTGAGAGAGGATCCTGGTTGATGCCTACATTATGAACTTCTTCACCTTCAAGTGTCATTGCAACTAACCGATCTGATCCATAGGAACAAGCCCATAGTAATTCCCCATCAAATGCCATACCACCAATATTATTTATTGGAGATTGAAACTGTCCGAGTAACTCACCAGGGTCATCCCTTCGAGGTCCGTTACGCCGTTCCTCGTCTTCAATCAGGTCATAATCAATCGAAAATGCGACTGGATCTTCATAATCATTTATCAGAATAAGTTCGGTGTCAACCTCATCGTTCTGTTCCATTGAAACACCAGTTCCATGAGGAATGATTGAAATCTGAGCTGATGCTGTACTGAAAGATAGCAGCAGAATTATCAGAAAAATCGAATTCAAACCTTTAATCCTGGACATTTTTCCCTCGTTTTTTGATTACTTCTTTACAAAATTTGCTGACGGCTTTGAATCGAAGCTCTGTTTGTTCCGGTCCAAACTCTTACCAAGAGTAGATCAAATCGAATGCAGTCCAAAAGTTACTTAATCAGCATTATTTTATGTTTAAATACCTTTTCGTTAGCTTGAAGCCGCAGAATGTAAATCCCGCTCGTTAAATCTCTCCCATCCACAATATAACTGTATTCGCCTGCTTTTAAATGCTCAGAAACAAGATCATTAACCTGCCTGCCCTCCAGATCAAATAATTCAATTCTAATATTTGATGCTTCAGGAAGTTTGTATGTAATGGTTGTGTAACTGTTAAAGGGATTTGGATATGCCTCAACTATCCCGAATTTATCAGGTAGTACGTTAATTCCGAGAATATTGATAGCAAGTAAACCGTTTGTTTTGAATCTATTCTCTCCCGATAAAATCTCGATTTCAATCTCATGTTGTCCTGAACCATCTTGAAACAGGATATCAAATGTCTCTCCATTCAGCGCACCATCAATCTCAGAAGTAGTTGGATCATCTCCCCATATTGCAAGACCGCATATTCCATTTTGAAGAACACCTGAGCCTATCAGGCACTCATCTGAGTATACACCAATTTCTCCCTCAGAAATAGCAGTGAGGATGAGCAAACTCATATTCTCACCTGTAATTGGGTGAATTGGGAGATATTCCGGTGGAGTATCTGGCATAGTTAAATTCGCAATCCTTTCTTCGATTGTGTATATTAATTCGACTGCTTCACTCATCTTCACCATATAACCCTGCCCTTCTCGCATATTACCCATATTGCTGAATCCAAACGCAGGGCTGTAGAATCGTCCTGCCCCATCCTTTGCCATTTCGAGTACATCCACCACACCGGATAAAGCAATAACTGCATCAACTTCAACTCGGGGGAAGTAAGCGATCATTTGCCATCCCTGCTCGAGGGGTAGGGGTTGATCCGCACCAACGGGCACACCTTCGATCATTAATTCGCAATCCTCAGTAACCTTCATCAGGTACCCCTGAGCCACATCCCAACCGGGAATATTATTAAATCCGAAAGCTGGGCTGTAGAACTGACCGACTCCATTTTTCATCAGTTCGAGTAATTCCTGATCAACAAGTGTTTGAGTCAGCGCAACAATATCCTGTTCTTCTGATTCTACATTCACAGAGATCATATTCCAGCCGGAGTTCAATGCAATTGTCCGCTCCTCGGGTCCACCACCTCCTTCTCCCACGGCTGTCAACGAAATAGGAATAATTGACTCACCTCCGACACCATCATGCCTGAAAACTAAATCAACTGTAAATTCTAAATCAAACGGAAAATCAAGTGTGTTTAAACTTACAATTATTTCAAGCTCATCTCCCGCCTCAAGAATTCCCTCCATCGGATTAGCCTCAACCCAACCAGTATTTGCCTCAAGATGCCAGATGTCAATCCGGTCTTCGGCACCATTGTTGGCAACTCCCATGAATACCCAGCTGTAAAAATCATATTGGTTTGTAATGAAACAACCCTGTGCGACACCACCTGCCTCATGCTCAAGGGATATCACATCCATAACTTCATCATTCTCGATGTCGACCTTTGCAATCATCATATCGCCAACTTCATTGATTTTGTGGAACAGATAAAGCTGGTATCCATCGGGATCATCCGGCCAGTAAGCAAGACCATAGACCCGTAAATCGTGCCTGCTGACCTCTGCAATTTGGTTCCCATCACGGTCAAAACCCGCGATATCGGTTGTTGTACCTGATGCCCAGAGAATTTCCCGGTCGCTATCCCAGGCAAGGTTGTTACATGGAGAAATTCCACTGTTAAAAGATGTAACCTCTTCACCGTCAGGTGCAAAGCCGTAAATTACTCTTTCTCCTGAACCCCAGATCAGTTCACCATCACAAGCAATGTCTTTATATCCGTAACGTCCTTCTCCGAGTTGTCCATATTGTCCAACTAAATCCTGATCACGATTCAAAACGTACATGACCGGATCTCTATTATTAGCTCCTGACAGATAGAAATTATCATTTAGGAATACAGCACCTTGGATTCGAGAATCTTCGGTAATCACTCCCCCGGGAACATCAACCCGGAGCTCCCATGGATCAGCATCCATCCCTTCGGGGAATACGAGATTGGCTGCCCAGGTTAAAGGACCGTTACCGGGATTTGTAAGTGTGAAATCGACTTCAATTTCTTCGTTGACATCAAGCTCTTCAACGATATTTTCGATGGAAAGGTCACAGATCGAGTGCAATAGTTCAAGATCAAGAACTGTTACCTCATCCTCAATAACCTCAACCTCCTCTATCCTTTGAGGAAGGTAATCTTCCGCCTGAATATTGATAGTATATATCCATTCGGGAATCTCTTCAAATATATACTCACCATCCTCATCTGAAACCGCTTCAAAGTCAAATCGTTCTACTGTTAAAAGTGCGCCTTCAATTGGATTTTCTGTAGCCGGATCGGTAATCGTACCACTGAGTTGACCATAACCTACGATCACACTCATAACTACCGGTACTTCAATTTCTCTGAATTCTCGGGCATTGGTGCGGATGAATATTGTCCGTTCAAACTCACCCGGTTCCAACTCTTCTGTTGTGAATGTACAGATTATCTCAGCCATTTCATCCAGTTCGAGTATACCCTCTGTAGGATCGCAGGAAAGCCAGTCGATTCCTTCACCTTCGTCCCACAGATTGAACCGTAGTTCACTGTCTTCAGCTCCGACATTGGTGATAGTTAAGATGTTCTCATCTTCAAGTGGAAAAGGCACAACAACTTCAAACGGATTTGGATCAACTTCCGGTTCAGGAGGAGCAGGATCTGTGAGGTTTTCCCACCAGCGTAATTCATCCCCACCCCAGGCGGCTCCGAAGACATCAAGGTCTCCATCGAAATCAATATCGTGTGGATAGACCCGCCATGGATTTCCGAAGCCCTGTCCTATGTTGAATTCCCGGAAATTCTCGTCACCATCATTCTGATACCAGTCGATTGTGTTAGAACCATAACAGGCACCGAGGACATCAAGATCTCCATCAACATCAATATCTCCGACATAGACTCCACCAGCTGTAGGACAATTGTTGTCGATTACGTGTTCTTCAAAATTCTCATCTCCATCATTCTCCCACCAGGCAATAGTCTGCCTCCCCTCAATAGCACAGAGAATGTCCACATCACCATCCTCATCAAGGTCCCAGGACATGATATCCCAGGCCTGTGGTGCATTCTGGGTGAAAATATGCTGCTCAAAATTTTGATCGCCATCGTTTTCCCACCAGGCACACATTCGATTACTGTGATCAGATGCTACAATATCAATATCACCGTCGGAATCGATATCATCCGCGTGAACCGATCTCGAATCTCCAAAATTATCGGCTATTGCAATTTCCCGGAAGTTCTGGTCACCGTCATTTTCATACCACACAACGCCCCTTCCAGCAGCTACAACATCCCAGTCATCGTCACTGTCTATGTCATGAACGTGTATTTCCCAGCAACTATGGTTCGGACCAATGTTTCGGCGTTCGAAATTCTGGTCTCCGTCATTTTCCCACCAACCTACACCTGAGCTTCGAGCTGAAGTAACAAGGTCAATGTCTCCATCCTGATCAAAATCCAACGGAATTACAAATGCAGCGCCATCATAGTTAGCATCGATCATGTGTTCTTCAAATTCCTGTTCTCCGTTGTTTTCCCACCAGGCAAGATCATCACCGTAACAACATACCGCTGTAATGTCCTCATCACCATCTCCGTCAATATCAGCACAGTGGATACTCTGAGCACCGTCGAAACCCTGACGTAGACGATGTTCCCTGAATTCAACCTGAGCCTCTACAATTGAGGTAATTGTGAATAATATCAACAAACAAATCAAAGCTGCTGAGAATTTCTGCGTTTTTGCCTCCATTTCAAACCTCTCTGAATATGTAAAAAAACAATCCTATTGAACGTCGAGTATTACCTGATCAGCAAGACCTTTCGGGTCTGGATAGAGCTTAATCCATCCATTTTCAGCATATATACTCCAGACGGGAAATCGGATGCATCCCAGGTTATTACATGCTGTCCTGCTTTTATCTGACCTTCAAGTACTACATCAATTAGTTGACCCTTCGCATTGTAAAGCTCAAGCGTAATCGACTGATTATCTGGTAATGAGTACTTAATATTAGTTACATCATTGAATGGATTTGGAAAAACCGAAGTAATTCCGAATTCTTCCGGGGTCGTCATACCATCAATTTTGACCGCCCAGAATCCATCTGGATTATATCTACCGGAACCTGCAATGGTGATAGATTCAAACTCTTTGACCTCACCGGTTTCAGAATAAAGGCGCAATTCAAGAACCTGGTTTCTCGATGCTCCATCAATGACATCCGTAGTCAGATCATCACCCCATACTGCAATACCACTCATTCCATTTTGCACAATCCCTGATCCTACTAGAACACCGTTAGCAAATACACCAACCTCACCCTCGGATATCTCGGACAGAACCAGCAGACTCATATTTTCACCAGTATTCTCGTGTATCTGGAGATTACCCGGTGGTATATATGAAGTTGAATAACCTGCAAGTTCTTCCCTGATATTATAGACTAATTCGGTTGCTTCCTCTAAATTTAACAGATATCCCTGTCCCGGAATCATATCTCCCATATTGCTGAAATTGAAAGCAGGATTGTAGAACCTTCCCTGACAGTCTTTTGCCATTATAAGAACATCCCCAATACCGGAAAGAGCAAATATCGCATCAACGCCCTGGCGAGGGTAGTAGCTCACAATCTGCCAACCCTCTTCAAGTGGGATTGCCTGATTCCAGGGAACTGCTTCACCAATAAGTGTTAATTCATCCGCACCGTCCATCTTCATCATGTAGCCTTCATCAACTCCCCAACCTGCTATATTATTGAATCCAAACTCTGGGTTGTAAAATTGTCCGGCACTGTTCTTCATCATGATCAACGTGCCGGCTTCAACCAACCCGACCGTGATATCTACAACATCGTCCGGATCGGGCTGAACAAAAGACGAAACCATGTTCCAGCCACCATTGAGATCGAGAACCATTTCTTCAGGTTCTCCACCCCCCACTACCTGAAGTGAAACAGGAAGATGTGTTTCTCCACCTACACCATCATGGAGGAAAACAATATCACCTTCGAGCAATGCTTGAGGTTGTTCTTCTGCATCAAGAGTCACCACAAAATCCTGCTCATCACCGGGCTCAATAACTCCCTCAGTTGGATCAATAGCCATCCAGTCTTTACGAGCATCGATTTGCCAGATGTCTATCCGATCTTCAGCACCATTATTGGCAATACCCATAAACACCCAACTATAAATATCATATTGGTTGGTTATAAAGCAGCCTTGTGCCTCTCCACCTGCTTCGTGTTCAAGATTCGCAACATCTATCATTCGATTGTTTTCAACATCGATTTTGGCAATCATCAAGTCACCGACTTCGTTGATTTTATGGAAGGCATAGAGTTGATAACCATCCGGATCGTCAGTCCAGTAAGCCAAACCGTATACACGTAAATCATGCCTTCCCACCTCAGCAATCTGATTACCTTCGCGATCATAACCAAATATATTTGTAGTCGTTCCGGAACCCCACAGAATGTCCCTGTCCGAATCCCATGCAAGATTATTGCATGGTGAAATTCCGCTGTCAAATGATGTTACCTCCTCGCCAGCAGTTGTGAAACCATAAATTGCCCTTTCACCCGATCCCCATATTACCTCACCATCAAATGAAAGGTCTTTATAACCGTACCTCCCTTCACCGAGCTGACCGAATTGATCTATAACCTCCTGATCACGATTTAGAATATAAATGACCGGATCTCTGTCATTAGCACCGGATAGATAGAAATTATCACCATCAAAAACAGCACCCTGAATCCGGGAATCCCGTGCAAGCACTCCTGCAGGCACAGCAACTCTAATGTCCCAGGGAACGGCATTTGCATCACCGAGAAGCCTTTTTTCTGTATTATAGGTCAGCGGTCCGTTACCGTCATTGGAAACCGTAACAACAATCTCGGATTGACCATCAACTGGCAATTGATCAACAACTTCCTCTATGTCCATATTGCATTGCGCATGCAACATGGAAACTTCAAGATTAATCACATCGTTATCACCGGCTTCAAATGATAAAACCTGAGGAAGGTAATCGGAGAGTGATAAATGCACGTCATAATCATTACTCGGTAGATTCAGGATTTCAATCTCTCCGTCATCATTTGTATGCCGTCGAAGGTCGTATGGATCTGTTGAAACAGTTACCTGGTCTAAAGTTTCTCCGTTGGTTTCATCAACCACTACACCGAGTAAATCAAAGACCGGAGCGTTAATTGACATCATTATCGGAATCTCTAATACCTGCTGATCCGGATCATCAGATTGGATTTCCAGTATCGCATGGTGCGTACCGACTTCCATTTCCTCAGCCATCAACACTACATTCAGGTCTACTCCTCCTCCCGGTTCTAATAAACCTTCCTTTGGTTCTATATCGATCCACCGTCTCATATTCGCAAGAAAGTCAAGATAGAGAATGACGGCAATTCCCGTTCGACCCCAATGAAATATGTGAGGAGAATGGTGAAGATATCCATCTACTGTGGTTGTAGCTATCACGAAGCCTCGACCAAATCCGTAAACGACAATAATCGGCTCTTCAGTCGGATTACCCAGAGCAATTACTTGATGGAAGTCTGAATTCTCTATTTCATCAATCGCTGCCTGAGTAAAGCACCCTGAAGCACAACCAAACCCAAAAAGACGCTGACCTGCACGCCATTCCCAACCGTATTGATCAGTCTCATTCATGAGATTTATAAGCCAGTTATCCTCAGGATTAACCTGTAATGGACATTCGTTCTCACCTTCCGTAACTTCATAAACCAATCCACCCGGATTGACAGGCTGAACTTCGTGATCGTTAGTTCCACTTGAGCGGTATAATGCTCCACCATTATTAACGAATTCTTCAACTCTTTCGAGGTTCTCGTTAGACTGTACAATCCAGTCGTCAGTTTCATGATTACCGATCCACATAATATCATAATCGGTAAAATCCACATCCTGAACCTGATCCCATGAGCGGAAACGGTCGTAATCAAAGTCATCAATGGCTTCGAAATACTGTTCGAAATCCCAGTCATACCAACCACAACGCTCGTGGATTAGAATACCACGACTGTCAAGGTCGCGACGCGGGGCGACCGGTCTGCGAATATTGCGAATCGACCTGCGAGTTTTGTCTCGTTCATCTTCGGGATTAATTATCTCCAATTCATCAATGTCAATCTCAAAGTTGACTTCTGCATCACCTGTGTTCATAAGATCAAAGAGCAACTCTACTTCCAATTCCTCATCGATTAAAACCGCAGTCCCAAATGGCTCGACAATTACTTGCGAAAAAACTGCAGGAATAAATAGAACCTGGATAAATAGGAACGTATTTACAAGGAAAAGTCCAATTTTCTTCATTCCATCCTCCCCATATGATCTGAGATTTGCGAGTATGCTTAACAGGGCGATTGTTCCTTTATTTCAGTAATGTTAACTTATGTTTACTAATTCCTCCCGATGATTGGAGCTGGACAATGTAGACTCCACTTGTCAGGAAGGAACCCTCTAAAGAATAAGTATGCAGACCCGTCTTCATTGTTCCCGAGGCAATATCCGCAACAATCCTTCCTGTCAGATCAAACAGACCAAGGTTAATCTTCGAGACTTCAGGCAGATTGATTGTAATGCTTGTTGTGCTGTTGAAAGGATTCGGATATGCTTCCACTATTCCATATTGTTCGGGTGATGTTGCCAGGTTAAGTATGTGAATTAACTGGAATCCATCCGTTGTATATTTGCCATTACCGAGAAATGTCTCATAATTAACGGTGCTCAACTCCTGACCGCTATGAAACATAATTTCCATCATTTCACCGTTAACGGCACCATCAATTCGAGAAGTCGTCGGATCGTCACCCCAAACAGCAATACCACATTTCCCATTTAACATTACCCCTGAGCCTACGATATTATTATTAGATAAAACACCTACCTCTCCATCAGGAAGTTCGGAAAGAACAAGCAGACTCATATTCTCACCAGTATTCTCGTGTATAGGGAGAATACTTGGTGGTATATATGGAGTTGAATAACCTGCAAGTTCTTCCCTGATATTATAGACTAATTCGGTTGCTTCCTCTAAATTTAACAGATATCCCTGTCCCGGAATCATATCTCCCATATTGCTGAAATTGAAAGCAGGATTGTAAAATCTCCCTTCAACATCCTTTGCCAACAATAGGACATCCACAATTCCGGCAAGAGCAGTTACAGCATCAATTCCCCTTCGGGGATAATAGCTGGTAATTTGCCATCCCTCATTCAGAGGTAAAGGATCGTCTTCATTAACCGGTTCACCCTGAATTATCAATTCAGCATCATTTTCTACATTGACCATATATCCCTCGTTTACACGCCAGCCCGGGATATTATTAAAATTGAAGGCCGGATTGTAGAATTCACCGTTTCCGTTTTTCATCAGGATTAGCTGTCCTGCATCAACTAACTCACTCATTATTTCGACAACATCATCAGGATCTGGTTGTACATGCGCGGAGATAATATTCCATCCATCATCGAAGGTGAGATTCATCTCCTCCTCTTGCCACCCACCACCATCTCCAACTTCAAGTGAGATACTGATTACCGTTTCAGTCCCGACACCATCATGCACAAATACTATCTCACCTTCAAATAAAACCTCCGGGAGTTCGGCTGCATCAAGAGTTATTACGAAATTCTGCTCTTCACCGGCCTCAATAACACCGTCCTCAGGATCAATTTCCATCCACTCTTTACGAGCATCTACCTGCCATATATCCAGTCTGTCATTATCATCATTTTCAACACTTGCCATAAACACCCAACTGTAATTATCAAATACATTGGTAATAAAACACCCACGTGCATTACCTTCAGCTTCCGGATCGAGCCACGCAACATTGAGTGTATCACCGGTTTCCACATTCATCTTAGTAACAATTTGATTGCAGGTTCGGGCAATTTTATGGAACACATATAACTGGTAACCATCGGGATCATCCGGCCAATATGAGAGGCCATAAGTTCGCATTTCATACCTTGGTAACTCCTCGATCAAATTTCCATCGCGATCAAATCCGAATATATTAGCTGTTGTACTTGAAATCCACAGGATTTCACGATCTTTGTCCCATGCTATGTTTGTACACGGATTCAAATTAGCATTAAACGATTCAATCAGCTCACCTTCAGGAGTAAATCCAAATAGATGCCGTTCACCTGAACCCCAGATCAGATCCCCATCCCAGCCAAGATCTCTGTATCCGATGTTTGTGATCCCAAATTGATTAAATTGGTCTACAATCTGTCCGTCTCGATTGAGGACATAAATTGCCGGATCGCGGTTATTTGATCCCGCAATGTAAAAATGTTGATCAAAGAACACTACTCCCTGAATATCAGGATCCTCAACAAATTCACTGACATTAAGACTTCTGCGTAATTCCCAGGGTTCAGCGTTAGCATCACCAAGTAGTCGTTTATCAGTTACGAAGGTTAAGGGTCCGTTACCTTCATTGAAGACTGAAAACTCAGTTTGGAAAATATCACCTGGTCTCAATGCAGTAATGACGTTATCAATGCTTGGCACGCAATCTGCATGCAGCATTTCTATCTCGAGAAATTGTTCTCCCTCATCCTCTATCGCAAGAGGTTGCACAAGAGGCAGATAATCTTCAGCCTGAAAAGTAAATAAATACTCTTGAACCGGAAGCTGCTCAAATTCGCACTCCCCTCTTCTGTTGGTTGTCCTAATTATATCGTAAGCATTCATACTGACATTGACACCTCGCATCACTTCTCCGGTTTCTGCATCTGTAACATTGCAGATCAGCAGAGTTGAAGGGGAGTCAATTGTGATGACAATAGTACATTCGATAATTTCGGTTTCTGTTTCGACAAACACCACTGAGTTATAGACTCCGGCTTCCATATCGGTACTGGTAAAAAATACTTCAATGGGAATTGAATCTTCACCTGGAACCACACCAACACGGGGATCAAAAGATATAACATTGAATTCCGATACACCTTCATCGTACATATACCAGGTAGTTCCTTCCCATGATCCATGCCACATATTCTCACCATCATGAGCCGGCTCAATGTAGTGGTCTGTGGTATTCCAGGCAAAATTGGAAACAGCCTCAACATTCCAATCATCATCTACAAAAGCTTGATACAAACGCCTGGGAGAGTTCCCCCAGAGCTGTCCGTTCTGGTGATCCGGAACCCATTCTATCCCTTTAATATCAGCATTGTTCATAGCATGCCTGAATTGAAATGATTGAATCTCTCGATGGTCCTCTATCGATATCACATGTATGAGCCTGTCATCATTACAATGCATAAAAACAAATTGCTCGCGATCCGAAGCCATACCCGAAATAGAATCGAAATTCATATTAAACTGTTCAAGAATATTGCCTTCCAGATCGTAGAGGGACATTCCGGGCGTACTCCAGTCACTTATCCAGAGAACTTCACCATCAAATGTCATTGAAATCGGATCGCGTACATTTTCAATCATCAACTCCATATCACCTTCGAGTGTCATTCCGACGACTTGGTGGGCTGTATATGCTCCCGCCCAAAGTAATTCACCATCAAAACACATACCCCCTACTCCTTCGACACCTGAATTAAACTGCCTCAACAATTCACCAGCATCATCCCTGAGAGGAGCACCCCGACCTTCCTCGTCATCCTCGATAAGCCCAACTTTGAAGGAGAATGCAACCGGTTCTTCATAATCGTTAACAAGGATCAGTATAGCATCAGCATTCTCATTCTCCCCAAGAGATATGCCTAATCCATGTGGTAAAATAGATATTTGTGCTGAAGCGGAACTAAATATCAGCAAAATACCGGTTAACAGAAAAAAGGAAATCGAGCAACTAATTTTAGACATTTCATCCTCCATTTTTCTTAAGGGAAAATATTCTTTTCCATGTATGCTGCCGCGATAAATCTGGAGTTAAATAATCCTATTCAATCACTGCAGCAAAAGGAAATTCCCCGGTGTTTAAATCATTAGCTAATAAATCTTAATCACTTAATTAAAGTAAGTTTGCGTTTTGAAATTCTTTCGTTTGCCTGAATTTGTACAATATAAACACCGCTGGATAATTCTGTCCCATCTATTGAGATTGTGTGGAATCCAGCATGTTTTTGATCCTGTAAAATACTTACAACCTGTCTGCCTATGAGATCAAAGACAGCAACTTCAACTCTGGAAGCTTCAGGCAATGTATAAGTTAAACTCGTGCTGCTGTTAAAAGGATTTGGGTAAACATCAACAATACTAAAATCCTCTGGCAATCCCTGAATATCCAACAAACGAATTACAAAAAATCCATCTGTGCTATATCCATTCTCACCAGCTACACTCTCGAATTCTACTGCATGTAAATTTTTCCCATCATAAAGGCTTATTTCAAGACTCTCACCTTTCAAGGCACCATCAATTCGGGGAGTTGTTGGATCATCTCCCCAGACCGATACGCCGCACCTGCCATCCTGAATTACACCTGAACCGACAAGAATGTCGTTAGAATAAATACCAACCTCTCCCTCGAACATGTCCGAGAGAACGAGGAGACTCATGTTCGTACCGGTATTGTCGTGTACGGGCAGGATACTCGGCTGGATAAAGGGAGTGGAAATTCCCGCTACTTCTTCCTCCATGGTATAGACCAACTCAGCAGCTTCATCCATTTTCAGCAAATATCCCTGCCCCGGGACCATGTCACCCATGTTGCTGAAATTGAATTGCGGATTATAGAACCTGCCCTGACCGTCCTTTGCCATTATTAAAACATCTACAATTCCTGAAAGTGCAAGCACTGCATCGACACCATCACGCGGATAGTAACTGATTATCTGCCAACCTTCATCAAGAGCCAATGGTTCGTCCCAGGATACAGGTTCACCTGTTAAAGTCAACTCGGCAGCTTCATCCATCTTCATCATATAGCCCTCTTCAACACGCCACCCGGGGATGTTATTAAAGTTAAACTGCGGGTTGTAGAACTGACCGATGCTGTTTTTCATCATGATTAATGTACCGGCTTCAACCAACCCGGCTGTGATCTCTCTGACATCATCAGGATCAGGTTGAACATAGGCCGAAACCATGTTCCAGCCATTGTCAAGATTGAGAACCTGTTCTTCAGGTCCACCACCTTCACCGACCTGCAGGGAAACCGGCAGATGTGTTTCACCACCAACTCCGTCGTGAAGAAATACTATCTCACCCTCGAAGAGAGCTTGCGGTAGCTCTGTTGCATCAAGAGTTACAACAAAATCCTGCTGCTCACCAGCCTCAATCACACCCTCAGAAGGCTCTATTCCCATCCAGTCTTTGCGAGCATCGACCTGCCAGATATCTATCCGGTCTTCGGCTCCATTGTTGGCAACACCAAGGAATACCCAACTGTAAATATCATACTGGTTGGTTATGAAACAACCCTGCGCTACACCACCATCATCATGCATAAGGTTTGCCACGTCCATCGTCCGATCGTTTTCAATATCGACCTTGGCTATCATCAAATCACCGACTTCGTTAATCTTGTGGAAGATATAGAGTTGACAACCATCGGGATCATCAGGCCAGTATGCCAATCCGTAAACACGGTAGCCATGTCTGCCAACATCACCTACTTGATTTCCTTCGCGATCAAAACCAATAATATCGGTCGTTGTTCCTGATACCCATAAAATTTCCCTGTCAGGGTCCCAGGCGAGGTTGTTACAGGGTGAAATACCGCTGTCAAACGACATGACTTCTTCACCATCAGTATTAAAACCGTAGATTGCCCGTTCACCTGATCCCCAGATTACTTCACCATCCGATGCGAGATCTTTATAACCATATCGACCTTCACCAAGCTGGGCATACTGGTTGACAAGTTCCTGATCCCGATTAAACACATGAATGAGGGGTTCTCTATTGTTAGCACCCGATGCATAGAAATGATCATTTACGAATACTGCGCCCTGAATGCGGGAATCCTCTGCAATCACTCCGGCAGGAACGCCAACGCGGTGTTCCCAGGGTTCGGCGTTGGCGTCACCAAGTAATCTGCGGTCAGTTGTGTATGTCAGAGGACCGTTACCGGCGTTAGTTCCGGTAACGTCTAACTCTTCGCTGTCCTCTGGTGCTAATTCAACGGCCAATTCAGCCGGTTCGAGAGCTAATTCTGAGTGACGAAGACTGACGTTTAATTCAATATCGTCTTCACCAAGATCGACTACATGTGTCTCCGGAAGATAATCTTCCGCTGAAAAAGTGAAAGCGTGCTCCATCGATGGCAAGTCTGTCATAGACCACTGACCTTGATTACCACTATATCTTTGTATCTCGTAATAATACAGGTCTACAAATACTCCTTCGACCGCTTCTTCTGTTTCTTCATCAGTAACAATCCCCTCAACGGTTGCAGATGGAGAATTGACTGACATCACCAATGACAGTTCTAATGTAGGGTGATTATCAAATTCAAAAACTGCGAGTAGTTCGTATACACCTTGCTCCAACTCTTCCGGCATGAATTGGGCTGTTATATCCAGGTCTTCACCCGGACCGATTTCACCTTCCTCCACATCCAGTATCATCCAGCCAGGTCCTACCATTTCCGTGAGATAGAATAAAATCTCACCTCCGATAGAACCCCACCTTCCGGGTTGTTGGTGGTTACGCCAGTTATATCCGGTCGGACCTCCCTGCGTCAGGACACAACCACTCCCATATGTATAAGCTATTGCACCTGCTGTACCTGCATTCTGCTTTACAGCAATCACCTCAAACCAGTCAATTTCGTCATTATTTTCAAACTGACCGGTGGAATAATGGCAATGCGTCCACTGGTTACCAATTATTACGTGACCTTCGGTCCAGAGATTATCACCCTGGGATTCATTGCAGATTTCAGCGAAAAGACTGTAATTATCATCTTCCGGATCAGGGCTCACCACCATTCTACCATTAGCTTCTGAACCTGCTCCATCATTTGTAATATCACCAGGACTGTTGATCTGCTGGTTCGCATCACCCATTTCAAAATAGGCAGCACCTCCACCATCAATGTAATCGCAGAATCTCTCGTAATTATTCCTGTATGCATTGATGAAATTTTGTGATTGCCTGCATCCTCCTATGACAATTACATTATAGTCTTCGAATTCCACATCCTCCCAGGCTCCACCATTGCGGTATGTGTGATATCCTTCACCCTGATCATTCAGATTAAGGCGCTGCATACCCTCTATGTTATCCATCATTTCAACATCTAAAAAATTCCATGCCTGGGCATCCTGAAATACGGCAAACATCATATCACTCAGGTCAACTTCATCACGACGTGGACCATGACGTTGTTCTTCACGATCAACCTTATCAAGATCAATTTCGAAAGTGAGTGCATTATCCCCGTCGTTGAAAATATTTATTACAGTTTCAACTGCCTCTTCTTCCGCCGAAACAGCAATTCCATGTGGTTCAATTGTTACATCAGCCGCAACGGGAAAAGAACAAAACATGGTCAGCAAAAGGGATAATGTATACAGAGTTATTTGTTTAAAGATCATTTTACTTTCCTTTTTTTTCCTACAGTTTTCTCACAACAAGACATGAAGAACACCTGAATTAACCCTTCATGACAGTATAGAATTTTTGTTGAACATATCAATCACTTCACAAGAATTATTTTGCGTTGCGAAGTCTTTAATCCGGACTTGCATTGAGCGATGTAAATTCCACTTGTTAAGTCAGAGCCCTCAATTGTAACCGAATAATGACCTGCTTTATGACTTCCCGATGCGATATCTAACACTCGTCTACCGGACAAATCAAACAGCGCGAGATCAACTTTCTGAGCTTCCGGCAAATTGTAGGTAATGCGCGTATGGTTATTGAACGGATTCGGGAATGCACTGACTATGCCAAAATTGTCGGGTGTTGCAACTACATCAAGTAATCGAACTACGTTGAAATCATCGGTTGTATACTCGATATCACCAAGAATTTTTTCAATACCGGGGTCAATTAACCTGCTTCCGTCCCAGTATTTGATCTCAAGATCATCACCATTGAGAGCACCATCAATTCGGTAAGTTGTCGGATCGTCTCCCCAGACCGATACGCCACACATGCCATCCTGAATAACTCCGGAGCCTACAAGTACATTATTGTCACAATATACTCCGATTTCTCCTTCTGACAGGTCCGAAAGAACAAGAAGACTCATGTTCTCACCAGTATTGGCGTGAATGGGAAGATTCTCAGGTTGTCTGAACGGCTGGGAAATACCCGCTGCTTCTTCGTCCACAGTATACACCAATTCTGCTGCTTCATCCATCTTCAAAAGATATCCCTGACCGGGAATCATTTCACCCATATTGCTGAAATTGAATTGCG
>CAYLYZ010000123.1:0-16028 GCA_964387885.1 uncultured bacterium
AAAATCATGGCCATTCACGAAGCTAAGTACGCGTTAGTCGGATGAACCTTAAATTAAGCTATTTGATGAAAACTATGCAAGATAGAAATATTCCTAATATTGCAGGGAGAGTAATTGTCGCGTTAGGCATTGCAGTCCTTCTATATTTTTGTCCGGGATTTCTGTATAAACTCTTATTTTCCTTTTCGTTCAGGATGTCCTGCAGTGCCATTATTGATGAAATTATTGCGAGAAGCTTTGCACTTTTTACAATCATTCTATTAGCATTTGTATTCAGGAAAATACTAACCAAGCGAAATCTGTTTTGCAGAATAAACTCTAAGCAGTTAATAATTATACCACTTATTGGATTGATGATTCCTATTATATTAGGCAGCATTGGGAGACTTGTTCCAAGAATTTTAGAGGATCGTTTCCAAGGATTAGAACCATTTCAAATAGTTTTGTTTATATTGCTCTATGCTCCAATCGTCGAAGAATTTGTTATGAGAGGAATAATCCTGACTTACTTGAGACCTTTGAGTTTATATAGGATAAAAATCTTCAGGATTCATTTAAGTGTGCCTGTTTTAATTAGTTCAATCCTATTTGCAGTCATGCATTTTTCACTCAATACTACATACTCACCTGTTCAGTTGATTTGGTTACTGGTATCAATTTCCATTGGAGGTTTGTTTTTTGGCTATTGGTTCGAAAAAACAAGGAACATTTTCATTCCAATTCTTTGCCATTTTGTCTTTAACCTGCCTACTGCTTTGATAATAATATTTCGCTATGTGGTTTGAGCAGTTTGGGGTGCTATTAAATAGGAACTTAAAATAGCGGGCGGTTCGTGAATCACCCATACGGCAACTTGATTTCAGGATTACTCCTTACTATGTTTACGAATAGTCCACACCAAGTGGAGGATTGTGCAGTATAACAAGCTGGTAATGGAAGAGAAAATGCCTGTCTCACAAGATGTTAATCTTATCAGTAAGGCGTTTGTGAAAGGACTCAAGCGTATTCTCGGTGAGAAACTCCATGGTGCATATATATACGGTGCTGCTGCATTTCCAGATTCAATTCCCTCCGGAGATATTGACTTCCACGTGATTCTGAAAAGCAGTCTAACTGATTCAGAGCGTTCGGAGCTGGAGATGTTTCATGAGTCTCTGGATGAGAAATATCCACCTCTCGGTGGAGATATGGATGGTTACTATCTCCTTCTTGACGACGCTCGTCGTAAGATTCCTCCCAAAAGTCAGATGTGGGGATGTGCCACCGACGATTCTTGGGCTCTACACTGCGAACACATTCGAGCCGGACGGCATATTGTACTTTATGGACCAAATCCCACAGAGATATATCCACCTGCGTCTTGGCTGGAGATTGAGCGTGCTTTGTACGGAGAACTTGACTATGTTGAAAAGCATCTGCACGATTACCCTGACTATTGTATTCTTAATCTTTGCCGCCTGATCTATAGTTTCGAGACTCAGAACGTTGTTGTATCCAAGGCTCAAACAGCAAACTGGGGTTGCACCACATTGTCAGAATGGAAACGTCCAATCGAACTTGCAAGAAAATCATATGATGGTTTGGCAACAGCAGAAGACAGGCAGTTCATGCTCGCAGAGATCGGAGCATTTCTGGAGTACGCGCGTATACGGATTGAGCGTGCAAGTCAAAATAGTTAAACAGAATAGTGATTTAAAATAGCGGGGTGATTCGTGAATCACCCATACAGCAATACTTAGTAGTCCATCTGTTTAATCCGCTGAATCCGTTGTTATAAAAAAAATCGGGGCACGAAAAATCGCACCCCGAAAATAACACTGCTATTTTATCAGATTCGATATATAAGCAATCCCTATGTACCCTCTTTCCAGCTTGCAAGATACTTCACCTGTTCTGGAGTCAATTCATCAAATGTCAGATTGAGCGAAGCAAGCTTGAGCCTTGCTACATTGTCGTCAATCTCTGCCGGTACGGTGTGAACGCCTAATTCTACTTCGTTCTTCACGGCGTGCTCGGAAGCGAGTGATTGAACTGCGAAAGACATGTCCATTACCGATGCCGGGTGACCCTCGGCGGCTGCGAGGTTGATCAGGCGGCCCTGTGCGAGCAGGTTGATTCTTCTGCCGTCTTCCATTATATATTGATCGACGTTTTCACGGATGCCTTCGTGCTTTTCAACTGCGAGATCCTCTAATGTCGGGATATCGATTTCGACGTTGAAGTGTCCGGAATTTGCGACTATCGAATTATCGTTCATCTCTGCGAAATGTTCGCGTCTTAATACACTGGTGTTGCCTGTTAATGTGCAGAACAAGTCACCCCACTTGACCGCATCAGCCATTGACATTACGCTGAATCCGTCCATCGCAGCTTCAAGTGCGCGGATTGGATCTACTTCGGTAACTGTTACAATCGCACCCATTCCGCGAGCACGCATTGCAAATCCACGTCCGCACCATCCGTAACCGGCTACAACAACTTTGCGACCTGCAAGCAGGACGTCAGTTGCCCGAATAATTCCGTCAACTGTGGATTGTCCCGTGCCATAACGGTTGTCGAAGAAATGCTTGGTCATCGCGTCGTTAACAGCAAAAACCGGATATGCTAATTCACCGTCTTTATGCATTGCCTGTAACCTGATCACACCGGTTGTTGTCTCTTCCATGCCTGCTTTTATCGTCTTCAGAAGTTCCGGACGTTGCTGAGTAATTGTTGTGACGAGGTCACAACCGTCATCCATTGTCAAATGCGGTTCATGTTCTATCGTCTGGAAAATATGCTTATAATAGGTTTCGTTATCTTCACCATGAATGGCGAAGGTCGGAATATCAAAGTGAGCTGATAATGCTGCGGCTACATCATCCTGGGTGGAAAGTGGATTGGAGGCACAAAGCCTCACATCTGCGCCGCCGGCTTTTAACGTCCGCATCAAATTGGCTGTTTCTGCAGTCACATGAAGACATGCTGCCATTTTTATGCCTTTTAATGGCAACTCTTCTTCAAATCTCTTGCGAATTATTGCGAGCACAGGCATATCTGCGTCTGCCCACAGGATCCGTCGCTTTCCTTCATCAGCCAGGTCTAAGTTTGCTACATCATGTAGTACCATAATTAATCCCAATTTATATTAAGTTTGTAACGGGTAACTATCTCAAGGTTTGCGGGATTTTGGAACTTTCGATCCGGTAGATCGAACAATCCTGTTTGATGATCAGTCGATAGACTGATTCCGAGAATCACAAGTGTTAGAAGGACTCATGCTTTCGCATGAGGGACAAGCAGGAATGCTTATCCTACCTTATAAGAAGTATGTTCTCATAAAATCCATAGCTGCAAGACTTGAGTTATGTCGTTTTTTTTCGTCAGGCGAGGACGCCTGACGACACTTGTTAAAAGAACACAATTGAAAATTCCCTCAAGGGAATTAGCAAAACTTTCAATATAAGAATATATCCAGCAAAAGAAAGGTATTCGTACATTGATTTTTGGAGAATTCTTCATTTTTTTACGTGAGAGATGACTGAAGTTCAAAAGGAACAGGGTTGAATAAAGCAGTTACAGAGCCAAACAAACCATCTGATTCATCCACCGATGAAGAATTGATGGGCTTAGTTAAAAAGCATGACCAGAATGCTTTTGATATCCTGATCCGCAGGCACGAAGAAAAGTTATACCACCTCGCATGGAGCATAGTTCGAAACCGGGAAGATGCCTCCGATATTGTCCAGGAGGTCTTTTTCACGATATGGGATAATCCCGGAGTGTGGAAACCCAAACAAAGTCTGATTAGCAAGAGGCAGGTGAAGTTCACAACATGGTTGTTCCGGGTGACGACCAACCGGGCATTAAACGTCCAGAGATCTAAAAAGATCAAGTCACTTCTGTCGTTCTCGTCTGATTCCGATCCGGAATTTAGTTTAGAATTGAGTTCTACTTCTTCTGAAATTGATCCTGATGAGGCTCTGATTAAGAAGGAAGAATCCTTAAAGTTTGAAAGTGCTTTCGTAAAGCTTGCACCAAAACAAAAAGCAGCGCTTCACCTGCGTTATCGCGAAAACCTTTCCGTCGGGGATATTGCAAAATCATTAAATGTCAGTTATAAGTCTGCGGAATCTTTACTCTTTCGTGGAAAGGTGAGATTAAGGGAAATTTTAAAGAAAGGATAATTATCGCTGCTGCCAGGTTACGGGCTAAAGCCCTTGAAATCCGGCAGAAACCTTACAAGATTTTGTTACTGCCCGGTTTCAAGCGAAGCGTAACCTGGCAGTCTACATTACTTCAACACCTAAGTTCATACATCCAAGGAGTCGTTTATGAAAAGAATAGGAATCGCTTTTCTCATTATTATATTTATTTAGTTGCTGCCCGGTTTCAAGCGAAGCGTAACTTGGCAGTTTACATTACCTCAACGCCTTACAACATGCATTCAAGGAGTCGTTTATGAAAAGATTTGGCATTGCTTTTCTCATTATTTCATTCTTTCTGGGAGTTCTCAACGTCTCCTCAGCACATTACGGAGCCAAATACGAACCACCGGATGGGAAAACATTGCACGGGCTCGGTTGGCATGGTGCTTCCCAGATTGCATATATGGATATGATGCCCGATACTTTACAGCCGTTGATGTTTCAGTTTATGAAAGATATCCCCGGAATATCCGGTCGTGGTGGACTAACGGTCAGCAACCTCATGCGGGTTTTTCAGGCTGAGAATATTAATCAGAGAACACAATACGTCGAATGGAGTTTCCATTTCAGGGATGATGGTACAGTTATCGACCAGGAGTTTGCCAATACGCGGCAGTATGATAGTTATATGGATACGGTAGCTATTGCACTGCGTGAATATGGTCGACCGGTTTTCATACGTCCCGGGCTCGAAATGAACGGTAGTTGGAATAATTATCACCCCTACATCTTTCCGCAAGCATACCGTAAATTTGTCGAAGGACTAAGACGGCGAGGTATTGACAATTTTGCAACTGTCTGGTGCTATGAACCGGATGCTCCCGCTGATTTCGCGGATTCAACAGACAGAGGTGGGTGGAAGTGGTATCCCGGTGATGATGTTGTAGATTGGTTTGGCTTAGATCCGTTTGATGCGAATCATTTCGATCCGGATGAACCTGATTCAGTGGAAAGGCGAGGTGAATGGGTACTTTCAAAAAAAGGAAGAACCGAAAAATTCCTTAGATTTGCAGAAACCAGAAGAAAACCTGTTTATTTGAACGAACTTTCAGCTCGGCATGTCTGGATTACACCTTATGATGAGGATGTCGATTCAACCCATGGAGAAGTAGATTGGGAATTCTGGTTTGCACCATTTTTCCAATTCATGGAGAACCATCCGAATATCAAAGGCTTCAACTATATCAATCTCGACTGGACTCAAATCGGAAGATGGGAGAGTTGGGGAGATGCCAGATTGGAAATTAATGAGTATATCCGTGATATGTGGATTATGGAAATATCGAGTGAACGGTACCTGAACGCCGGATACAATATTGAACAGGAGGTTGCCGTCCCTGGAAAATCGGTCGAAACTCCAACTGGATTTTCAATATCGGTTTATCCGAATCCGTTTAACAGCACATTAAAATTGAACTACAGACTGCCTGAAACAGGTCAGGTATCCGTTGGGATTTTCAACATCGAAGGTCGCAGAGTTGCCGATCTCGTTGATGGAATTCAAAATACAGGTGACCACTCCATTACCTGGGATTGTGGGGGAGTTTCTTCGGGGATATATCTGATACGGTTTGAGGGCAGCGGTGTTCATAGTACACGGAAGGTTATGTTGTTGAGGTAAGGATCTTATTCACAACGGATTAAGCAGATTGAACGGATTGTTTTCTGTTTTGCACTGAATCCGTTTAATCCCTTTAACCGGAGCGAAGTGAAGCTCTGTAATCCGTTGTGAAACGAAGTTCTGTAATACCATTTTTCAGGTCTCTTCTGACTTTCACTTATTCAATCACGAACGACTGCACCCATTTCTAACTTGACTTTAAGCCAAGATTTAATTACTATATTTTGTTAGAGACTAACATCAAAGGAACAGAGGTTGATTATGAAAACGAGCCTGATCGTCTGTACTACGCTTTTATTTCTTTTATCTACTGCGGTTTTTGCCGGACCGGACGAACTGCAGCATTTTGATTTTGATGATGAAGAAATCCTCTCGTCTGTATCAATGAACGTGCTCATTGTCAGTCTTGGTGGGATCGATTATGTCGAGGGTGCTGAAATTGCCTGCCTTACTCCCGGAGATGTTATTGGCGGGGCAACGGCACTTTACGGAGATCCCGAAAGTCGACCTCTTCCCCCGTCTTGGGGATTTGCCGTTTGGGGAGATGAACCGTTAACCGAAGAAATAGTAGAGGGATTTACTGCGGGTGAAGAACTTCGCTTTCTCTATTGGGACCCGTTGAGTGATATGGAATTTAACACCGGTTTCACGATTGATGAAGGAGAGGCGGTGTTCAATGAAAACAGCCTATTGATAATTGATATGGCTGTTTCCGTTGACTCTGAGGAACTTTCTATGCCTTTGCAGTTTGGCCTGAGCGGAGTTTATCCCAATCCGTTTAACAGCACCGCAGTATTAAATTACTCCGTTGCAGTAAAAGAAAACATCAGCCTATTGCTTTATGACCTGAGCGGCAGGATGGTCAAAGAGTTGAAAAATGGTATTCAAAGCCCCGGAAATTACCAGTATTCTTTCAATGGTGGTAACATCGCAGCAGGTGTTTACATTGTCAGGCTGAAGAATGGGGCACAAACACATACGCAGCAGGTTATACTTCTCAAATAACGAACTATTCGGAATCTCATATTCAGAGATATCCCAATGAAATAAACAAAACCCGGGTTGCAAGAACCCGGGCTACATCACTGATCCGCTGTAATTAATGCAACCTTTTGTTTTGATTTCATCTCAAGGATTATGTCATATGTAGGGTGTGAATTTCCATTTGCGAAAGTCACACCACCCTTACTTACCCATATTGTTTGATCATTAAGCGTTGTGCTTTTATAACTGCAGGACAATGCTATAACTCCCATTTTGTCAAGTGTTTTAACTTCCCCACTTTCACTGATTCCGTTGCTGTTTCCATCCTGCCAACCAGCCAATCCGACAAGTTCAGAACCTCTCAATTCTCCATCTCCATTATCATCCAATGCTCTCAAGGCATCATACCCGTTCCTCCAGAATAACCAGAAAGTTATACTACCGAAAAGGTCTCGTCCCGAATCAATAATACCATCGTGATCTTTGTCATGAACCAGCCAACAGGCATCAGGACTGATCCAGTTCCATTCATGTTTACCTGTACCGTCGAGGTCAAAATTTACATTAACATTGTGATTTATAATCTGATTCTTTTGTAATTCAGTATTTAATGGGAAAACTATCGGAGTAATAACTGATATCTGATTATGTCTACTTAGAATTAGTTTGATACGTCTTATTTCTTGTTTCTCTTCGACTGAATCAAGCAATGCTAAAGCATATTTATAAGCCTCCACAGCAATCGAGCGATAACTGAAACAGAAGACATCACTGAATTGCTTATCTCTATCTTTTTCACGCTTATAACTTTCATCAGCGATATCAATAAAGAGTTTCTTCGCTATAGAATCCCTGCCTGCCTGATCCAAACACCATGCATATCCAAGTTTAATTACCAAGTCATCAGGAGATAGTTCCGCTGCTTGCTTGTACCAATATATGGCTTTCTCCAAGTGTTCATTGGCAATTCTCTTTCTTTCAATATCTTCGGTAGTAGTAACCTTATTATGTAAAACTCTCGGAGGATCATAGCCAAACCATAAGCTGCTATCCTTCTTAGTTTCAAGAGTGTCCGTTTTTAAAGAATACGCCATTGCATACAATCGACCGAGGTTTAATCGGGACAGAAAATCCTTCTTGTTTGAAGCAACCTCCCTTTCCAGATTAGTAATCAGCCTTTCAATGGGGACTCGAATTGTAAATTCAGGTATATACATCGCAAAGCAGAAAGTTGTAGTCGTTAATAATATTAATGGTGTATAAATTGTCTTAAGATGTTTCATGATTTCTCCTCAAGTTTTATTTAAGCAACACCTCCGAAACCGACTCCGTCAAAGCCTTCCTGATCCCAGCTTCATCGATAAACTTCAGAATTACAGCAGCGACATCGAGGGTGAATAATACCTTCTCGTCCAATACTTCCATCTTTCCGGAAATGTTCAGAGAAACAAAACCCTTTTTAACCTGCCCTGAAATAGTCATTACGTCTTCGTTCCAACCACTCTTGAAATTTGTAAGACTTGCTCCAAGACCTTCAATTTTGGAGGCTAACTTATCAATCATTGGTCTGAGTTTTTCTTTCGCTTCTTCTTTACCAAGATAATGGGATACTTCAACTGTGATTTCCGGCATTTATATTTTTCCTAATAGATTTTCAGCAATTTGTTTGCGTCTTGATGTATATTTGTTGTCCTTTCGAAGATACCTGACACTTTTCTCAATAGCAGGAGCAATGTACTCCATCTCTGATCTGGCGATCCCGACATCCATTTCAGATAAAGCAAGTGCAGTGTGCCACATAGGAAATCTTCTCCACCTGCCCTTGTCATCTCTACATAATTTCAGAGCCTGTGCCCCGCCCTTCAACAGATGTTCCTGATCATAAAGCCCACCCGCTGCTAAATGACGCCATAATGCCGTTGTACACGTCCCGCAGCAATACATGCCAACTGTGTAGCCCTGAGATTTATGATTCTTCAGGACTTTTGTCATACCGGATGTTGCCCTTTGCAGGGATTCTTTGACCTGCTTGTCTTTGGAGTTTAGCAATATCAATATCCGACAGGCTTCCTCACCAAGAATATGCGAGGTTCCGGCACCGGATGTCATTCTCTCACCCGTAAAAAGTCGTATTCCATCTTTGAAATCCTTATCAGTCGGCGCAAACATACCTGCATATGAACGCTTCATCCCTTGTCGGGAAGCTATCCATTTGCATATCTGATTGGATTCACCAGACTTAATCACAGTCCCTCTGAAAAGAGCATCGTTAACAGCATCAACTGTTACCGCCAGACTTTCTTGATTTAGCATACTAATCCCTTTTTAGAGAACTCAAGAGCTTTCCTGAATTGTGTACTGGTGATTAATTTCAGTACACCCACGAATCATGTCGATTGCACCGCAATATGTGGAATCTGAGAGTGAAATAGCCTTTTCCACGTCAGCAGGCTGAATGCCATTGCCTGTGAGGATGTAATTGAAGGTAATTTCCTTGATAGACTGAGGATGTTTTTCACGCCTTTCAGCAGTTACCTGAACTTCAATGTCACGAAGGTCTACCTGTTTTTTCTTCAGGATTGCTATAACATCCATAGAAGCACAGCCAGCAATGCCCATCAACATTAATTCCAGAGGTCGCGTACCTCCACCAAGACCACCAACATTTGCGGCTGTGTCCATAACAACCCAACTGTTCGAACCACCTTTTGCTGCTAAGGCAAGTCCTTCAATCTGCTTGAGTGTTACCTGCATCTCCATTTGATTTTCCTCCAGATTATCGATCAACATCGGAATTTATCTATTCCTGTTTCACTTGATAGACTGATGTGAAAACAGGTATTCCGTAGATTAAAGTGTACAAAAACTACTTCGCAAACAAACACTAATTTACTCTAATATGCTAATAATAGCATTTAACTCTATTAAGTGAAATACTTGGAATAACATTTTTTTGCATTTCTTAGTTTTGTTTTATAACAGACATCATATACATTTAGCTAAGAGGTTGACAATATCATTTCTTAGAAGTACTGTCATGGCGAGTAAAGCGAAGCAATCTCATATGTTAGATATATTCAACCAGATCGCTTCGTCACTTCGTTTCCTCGCGAAAACGAACATAAGTCATTACTTTCGGGAAATGTTCTATTCACTGGAATTCACCAAATTTCCTTGAAGGTTGTACGAGATACCTGTAAACTTAATGAGGTCAATAATGTTACAAACCAAATATCCCCTTTACATTGCCAACGAAGCCCGATCTCCTAATTCCGAATTGGCCGTAATAAACAAATATACCGGGGAAATTGCAACCCGGGTTGCACTTGCAGATAATGAAATGATCGATGAAGCAATTGGATGGTCTGTCAAAGCTGCAAAGCCGATGCGAAAACTCCCGGCTTTTCATCGTGCTGATATCCTACGTCACTGCTTAATTCGATTCGAAGAACGGTTTGAGGAACTTGCTGAAGCACTTTGCATCGAAGCCGGTAAACCGATCAGAGACTCTCGGGGTGAGGTTACGCGGCTGATCGATACATTCCGCATAGCCGCTGAAGAAACCGTTCGCTGGGGTGGTGAATTTATGCCGCTCGATATATCGCCACGTGCAAAAGGATATGAATCTGTCTATAAACATGTCCCGGTTGGTCCCGTTTCTTGTATCAGCCCGTTTAACTTCCCATTGAATCTGGTAGCTCATAAAGTAGCTCCGGCGATTGCTGTGGGTTGTCCATTTATTCTGAAACCCGCTTCCTGGACGCCCGTTGGGGCGCTCATAATCGGTGAGATCCTTGCTGAGACTGATCTGCCCAAGGGCGCATTCAGTGTGCTGCCTGTGTCGCGGGAAGGTGCTGAATTGTTTACGACAGATGAGCGATTAAAACTCTTAACATTTACCGGTTCACCTGAAGTTGGCTGGGCACTCAAATCCAAAGCCGGAAAGAAAAAGGTTGTCCTTGAGCTCGGTGGGAATGCGGGTTGCATTGTCGATAAAGCAACTGACCTTGTCCATGTTGCCGATAGAATTACCTTTGGAGCTTTCTACCAGTCCGGACAATCCTGTATAAGCGTACAACGAGTTTTTGCTCATGACTCGGTATACGATGAATTGAGGGAGCTATTAATTAAGCGCGCCGGACAGATGAAAGCCGGTGATCCCCTGAATGAAGAAACTTCATTGGGACCACTCATCAGCGAAGGTGATGCAATCCGTATTGAAGGTTGGGTAAGGGATGCTGTCAATGACGGTGCGAGAATCCTATGCGGAGGTAAACGTAATGGTGCATTTTATGACGTAACCTGGCTTGAAAATGTCAACACTGAAGACAATGTCAGTTGCAGGGAGGTGTTTGGTCCGGTTGCGATTCTTGACAGGTTCAACAATTTCAAAGAGGCGATCGAGAAAGTCAATGACAGCAAGTATGGACTACAGGCAGGAGTATTCACGAATAACATTAACAACGCATATTATGCATGGGATGAGCTCGAAGTTGGTGGAGTAGTAATAAACGACATCCCTTCATTCCGCGTCGACAGTATGCCTTACGGCGGTGTTAAAGATAGTGGAATCGGTCGTGAGGGAGTGAAATGGGCAATGGAAGACATGACCGAAATCAGATTGATGGTGACATACAGAGGTAATCCCGAATAATCATACTTTTCGGCAAATTCAGTAGGTCGAACATTCCTGTTCGACAGTCCGCTGCAAAGCGAATTCAGAGTAGATTTATGCTTCATGAAAAGTCCGAGAATGAGATATCAGTAGGTCGGCCATTCTTGTCCGACCATCCGTCGTCAGACGGATTCTCTGTAAGTAACTGTTATTTCTTGAATCCGTCTACCGACGGATGGACAGGCAGGAATACCTATCCCACTTATCGCATCATTCTCGGACAGTCTGCTTCGCGGGAACGACAAACAAGGAGTAAGAATGGTTGAATGGAACGGCTATCTGATCTTTATATTTGCGATTCTGGTCGGCAATTATATACTTGGTTTGATTATTGAGAATTTAAACCTCAAACAACTTTCTCCGGTATTGCCAGAGGAATTTGAAGGACATTATGATGCAGAAAAGTACGCAAAATCTCAACAGTACACACGAGTCACAACAAAATTCGGTTTTTTTACCGGAACTTTCGATTTGATTCTGATTATTGTCTTTATTTTAATCGGAGGATTCAACTGGATCGACCAGCTCGCGAGAGGATTTGGGTTTGGGGAGATCGGCAGCGGATTGATCTTTGCAGGAATATTGATGGTTGGTACACAGATTATCAGTATTCCATTTTCAATTTACGGCACCTTTGTTATTGAAGAACGATTCGGGTTTAACAGGACAACTGCCAAAACATTTATTCTCGATTTGCTAAAGGGTTTAGTCATTTCAATCATTATAGGCGGATTAGTTTTCTGGATGGTTCTCTGGTTTTTCGGAGAGATGGGCGGGAATGCCTGGCTTTACATCTGGGGAGCGATGATTGTGTTCCAGATTTTTATGCTCTACATCAGCCCGGTGGTTATTCTGCCGTTATTCAATAAGTTCACACCTCTTGAGGATGGAGAGTTAAAAGAAACAATTCTAAGCTACATGCAGAAGCACAAGTTTAAGTTGAAAGGATTATTCACAATTGACGGATCAAAACGTTCCTCTAAGACTAATGCCTACTTTACCGGTTTCGGGAAATCAAAGCGGATAGCACTCTATGACACATTAATCGAGAAATTTGAAGTATCAGAAATCCTGACAGTTCTGGCTCATGAAGTAGGGCATTTTAAACTCCGTCACATCCCCAAATCAATAATCTCCGGCATTTTGAAAATGGGATTGATGTTATTTGTGCTAAGTCTGTTTATAAGGAATGAAGGACTTCATGCAGCTTTCGGGATGGAAAATATCTCAATTTACGCAAGCCTGATATTCTTCTCATTTATTTACACACCGATTTCGATGGTACTCGGTCTGATCTCTACAATTTCATCCAGAAAACACGAATATCAGGCTGATGCATTCGCCGGTAAAACAACCGATGATCCGGAATCCATGATTAGTGCGCTCAAAAAACTAAGTGTTACAAATCTCTCAAACCTGACCCCGCATCCATTGAAGGTATTTCTCGAGTATGATCACCCGCCTGTGCTGGCGAGGATTGAGGCGATCAGAAAACTCCAAGACTCCTTGCAACAGCCTTTGTAGGGGCACATGGCATGTGCCCTTGTCGGACTTCTAATTCAGGTATGTTTGATCGGAAAAACCGTATCGCAGAGAAAAGGGGCACGGCAAGCCGTGCCCTTACGATGACTGGGGTAGGTCGGTATCTTATACCGACGAAAACCTGACATTTCATCAGGTTTAAAACCCGACCTGCGCAACTGCAATTTATCACCTCGGATATATAAATCCCCCTCCCCACCTTTCGGGATACACCATACGATTTTTAAAATAATTGTAATCCACACTCATTTGTCTCAACCAGGCATTGTGGATAGGAGTTCTGTCTGAAGTATCAGTCGTAGGTCGGTATCTTATACCGACGAAAACCTGACATTCTGTCAGGTTTTAAAACCCGACCTGCGCACCGGTAATTTATTTATCTCGGATATATAAATCCCCCTCCCCACCTCTCGGGATAATTCATACGATATTTGTAGTAATTATAATCCACACTCATCTGCTTCAACCAGGCATTGTGGATTGGAGTTCTGACTGATGTATCTGCTACCAGCGTATCAAGGTTGTTATCGAGGATATTCAACAGTGAATCTATTGCTATTAAAGCATTTGTAGTATCAGCCTGATCGGCATGCCCATGATATTCTAAAGCCCAGCCAACAACGGATCTTGAATTGATATCAAAAATACTATCCACGTAATTGTTAAACATAGTTGACTCATTTCTGAGGAGAGCATTTAATGCAATGTTAGAAAAGCTATTTAAAGTATCAAGTATGTTCCGCCCCTTAGACATTGTGAAGCAATTATATGGTGAGTCCAAAACCAACACGATATCACTTGGAGTGGAGGCAGTAGGCTTGAGGATTACACGATATTTACCAGGATACACTCCCCAAATACTATAGACAAGACAATATCTAGTACCCCTAAGCTTAAGAGAAGATAGAGTATATAGTGTGTCAGGTTTTGATGTGATTTTATCGTCGACTAATGTTATCCAGTGCTCAAACCGATAATCGAAAACAGATGTATCTGCAATTGGAGACGAAGTGAACACGTCGACATAGGGATCATAAAGCTCCGGGACGAACCATTCTTCAGGTGAAGTCGAACCTACCGGGAAATCTGATCCAGTCCGGTTATCGAAATACACACGCACTTTCGCAGTATCATTAATCCCCACGATGTTACCTGAATAGTAAGGATACCCGATGTCCGGAAAAGAACTATAAACAATCCAACTTACGCTAAAAGTGTCCGGATGCCAATATCCAAGTTTAAAATTACCGGAATTCTCCTCATTTTCCCACATTCCTGGCCAATAAATCCGGTTAGTTACTGATTGAGCAAAGACAAAGGATAATGTCGCTGTAATCGCAACCAAAATGTAGATTAGTTTTGTCATAGATCCTTCACAAATATCCCGGTTTACAAACCCCAACTACGACGACTTTCCTCCGGATTAACCATCCGATACTTGTAATGTCTGTAATCAACTCCCCATTGGTCTAACCAGACCCAGTGAACCGGTGTCATATCCACACTGTCGGGAATTGCGGGATCTTCGCCTGTGCTGACCAGATACTGGACAGAATCACATGCCGTAATAGCATTTGTCGTATCAGCCTGTGCGGCATAACCATGATAGCGAAGTGCCCAACCAATCAGCGATCTCGAATTCCGGTTGAATATGCTGTCGACATAACTGTCAAAAAGGGTAAATTCTTTTCTGAAAAGAGCATGTAATGCTATGTTTGAATAGCTATTTAGAGTATCCAGCAGAACTCGTCCCTTTGTCATGGTGAAATAATTATAATGTGTGCTCAGTTGCAGCATAATATTAGTCGGTAAGTCTTCTGTAGACTTCAGAATTACGCGGTATGTTCCCGGAGAAAGTCCCCAAATACTGTAGATAATACCATATGTAGTTCCCCTTCCAGTTTTAAGAGTTGAACGAGAGTATATGGTGTCAGGTTTTGAGGTAATTACATTATTCATCATTTTAATCCAATGCTCGAAACGATATCCAAAATCTGATGTATCAGCGATAGGAGAACTTGTAAACACATCTGCATTTGGATCAAATATCTCAGGGTAAAACCATGACTCCGGGGAAACCGAAGCCAATGGATAATCCGTTTCCGTCATATTATCAAAATAGACTCGGACTTTGATTGTATCATTAATACCAATAGCGTTTCCATAATGATACGGGTAACCGATCATCGGATCGGAACTGTAAACTGTCCACTCAACTGTGAAACTATCAGGATAAAATTTCCCAAGTTTGAATCTCCCCCAATTATCACCATGCCACATACCGGGCCAGTAGTAGCGACTTGTGGGTGTTGGTCCTTGAGCAAAGAGGTAACTCAATGACAGGAATATAAGAGTTGAGATTAATAATTGTTTTTTCATTGCTATTTTTCCTTTATTGTTATCTCTTTTTTACTTGTTGAATCACAATACGTGGTGCAGAATTGAATAAGTATGCCGTCCTACATACAAATATTGTGTCCGAAACAGAACAACATTTGGATTAACGAATATTTCCAGCAGACGGGCTGGATTACAATTTGTGAAAAATTAAAAGGGAAACTGATAACTATATTTAATAATAAGTTACAGACTTTCTCATTAGAAATCAAGTGTTGCAGTGTTTGGTTTTCTTTGGTCTTAATGTAGTTAATCGGGGACGTCTTATCATCGACCGTACGGGCACGGCGTGCCGTGCCCATCCCCAAAAAATCCAACGAGCGAACAATTCGGAAAACCAACAAAGAGCTCTATCCCAACCATTGTTCGGTCATTAAAATCTGTAGCAAGCCGAAGAATTACCTTGATGCTAAATAAGAGCAGAAGTTCGATATGGCGTCGAGGATATTACGAACATGTTATGAGGCGCACGGCATGCCGTACTCACAAAAAAACTCCACGACAGTGAAGTCACCCGAAATCCACAATCCTAAAAAACATACACATATATCAATAAGAGTTTGATAAATATAGAATCCCCATTGAAACACCCCACCACCCCATCACCCCACTACCCCATCAC
>CAYLYZ010000124.1:0-16024 GCA_964387885.1 uncultured bacterium
TTCGCGGGAACGACGTGCTTTCACAAGAATTGAATATTTCAAAGAACTCGAGGACACCTGACACCACTCTAGAGGGCGAATGATTATTCGCCCCTACATACGGATATACCTATTTGAACAAAAAACCAGTACCACTGATAATAATCTGGATCGCGTTAGTCCTGTTGATGGCGTCATGGGGTGGATCTTTTATCGCGATGAAGATTGGTGTGAAGTACTTGACACCTTACGAACTGGTGTTAGCCCGATTTGTGCCGTCTGCGCTTTTGCTTTGGATTATTGCGATATTCAAGCGAAAAGATGTCCGCTACAGACGAGGATTCTGGGGAACTCTGACTCCGAGGCAAAGGTGGGGGGTGATAGTGGCTGCGTTTCTCTCGGTTCCGGGGTACCATTTTTGCCTTAATACTGGATTAACGATCATCCCTGCCGGGTGGGCAAGTCTTGTTATATCTCTTAATCCGGCTTGTATAACGGTATTTGCGGCGTTGTTGTTGAGCGAGAAGATTGGGATGCGGCGCTGGTGTGGGATATCCATCTCATTTATTGCACTGGCATATATTGCGCTCAGTCGGGATATTGACACAGGTAACGGTGAAGTAATGTCTGTGTGGACGAAAGTAATAGGAATGTTGATTACCTTTGGTGCCGTCTTAAGCTGGGGTGGATTTACGGTTATAGGGAAGAAGTTCATCAGGGATCATGATTCTCTTGTAGTACTGGCGTGGATTATCGGATTGGGAACTCTGATGGTTGTGCCCGGACTAAAAGGTGAGTTCTTCGATAAAATGGTAAATGGAAACTCCGAACTTTGGATTTCGGTAATATTCCTGTCAGTTATTTGCACCGTTGCCGGATTCGCAGTCTGGTATTGGGTTCTGGAGACGTGGGACGCCTCGAGGGCAGGAGCGTTCATTTATTTAGTGCCGGTATTTGCATTAGTCAGCGGGTGGTGGATATTAGGTGAACCACTTGATATCAGCTTGATGCTCAGTGCTTCTGTAGTAATTGGAGGTGTGGTACTGGCAGGTGGAAAGGGGAAGAAAGGTTGAATTTGAAACAAACTAACACAAAGAAGAGGTAAGAATGCGTAATTTAATATTGATTTCGATGATAGTATTTCTAATTAGCGCGCCTCTATTCGCGTTCGAATTTGATATTGACGATGTCGGGGATCTGATTGAATCTTTATCGAAGTTGAAGATTGAGGGTAAGGGATATTTTTATTACATGCATGACATGTCCGAGGATGACGGGCAGACTAACAGGTTCGATTTTTCGAGAATGTACTTCGGTGCAAAATATAGGTTATCGGATAACTTTTCAGTGCGTTACTTAAGCGATTTTTCGCATGAGGACAAAACCGGGAAGTTTGAAGTTTTTGCGAAATATGCCTACGTAGATTGGAACATAAATGATAAACTCACTGCGATTATGGGATTGCAGGGGACAAGTAATTGGAAACAACCAGAAAATGCATGGGGGTATCGGTCGATTCAATATGCTCCTATGGAGGCATTTGGGAAGTACTGGGGATTAGCATCCAGCAAATATATGGAATATATTTTGGATCCGAGGAGAACTGCAGGTGTGGATTCAGAAGAGAGGCTTCAACTGATGAGACGGTACGAAAACCTTAGACTTGCAGGTAGGTCAAAAATGGGTTCATCGGCTGATATGGGTTTGATATTAAAGTTCAAACCGATGACGAATTCTTATGCGAAATTAATGGTACTTAATGGTACCGGTTATAAGAAAGCAGAGAATGATATGTACAAAAATTTCCAGCTTAGAATGGGCACGAAGATGATAAACAACCGCCTACATCTCTCCGGTTATGTTGAAGTAGAACCCTGGGATGGCCCTGATCTTGGTGGGCAAAGACAATTGTACATGAATATGCAGTGGGATTTGCTGGCTTCGTTTAAGCGGAATGGGATATTCACCGCAGGTGTAAATTTGAACGGCAAGAAGTTTGATGGAATTGAGATAATAAACTCGATGAATTATTCAGTTTTTGGAAATTTCCATATCTTGCAGGAAGAGCTGAAAATACTCGCACGCTATGATTATTACAGCACCGGTTTTGATGATGGTGAAGTGTTGCTGCCTGAAGATCAATGGGAGACAAACGGAAGTTTGATTATCGTTGGATTAGATTACATCGCGCATAAGAACATCCACATCATCCCGAATTTCCAAATGCTTTCTTATGAGGATTCTGAGAGGGAATCAAACAGAACTGCATACGTGCATCTGTCGTTTAAGTTTTAGATATAGTGCTGTGCTTCAAACCTACGTCATTGCGAACGAAGTGAAGCAATCTCTTTTCATGCAATATCCAAACAGATCGCTTCGTCACTTTGTTCCTCGCGAAAACAAGCATAATTCATTATTTTCGGGAAATTTTATTTAATACATTTCCGAACATTTCAATGAATACTCGGAGTTGCTGGATGTTAACTGTCGGGTTACGCTATGCTTGAAACCCGACAGTAACATAATTCAATACTACAGCACCTCAACACCACAACCCAACGACACTACGAAACCAACTTCTTCGCAATTTTCGCAACATGTTCACCCTGAAAACGTGCTCCAGCGAGTTCGTTTTCTGAGGGCATCTTGCTGCCACCACCGGCAATTGTTGAAGCACCATACGGTGAGCAACCAGTTATTTCGTCACTGTTCATTTGACCTTTAAATGAGTATGGAAGACCTGCCACGAGCATTCCGTGATGCAGTAAAGTCGTGTGGAAGCTGAGGATTGTAGATTCCTGACCGCCGTGCTGAGTATTAGAACTGGCAAAAACGCTGCCTACCTTTCCAATCAGTTTACCTTGCGCCCACAAGCCACCCGTGGCATCTATGAACTGACGCATCTGTCCAGCCATGTTCCCGAACCGGGTTGGTGTACCAAAGATGATGGCATCTGCTTCAGCCAGCTCTTCAACGGTGCAAGCCGGGATGCTATCTAACGATTTATGAAAATCAAGAGCACCCATTTTACCAAGAATCTCATGTGGTAGTGTTTCCGGGACACGCCTGAGTTCGACCTCAGCACCATCAATTGAAAGGGCTCCCTCAGCAATAGCTTGTGCCATGGCATGAATATGCCCGTACATCGAATAATAGACAACTAATATTTTCACAAAAAACTCCTTTGTTTTCTGATAATGTTTTCTTAATTTACAAAAAGTATTACGTGAAGAATTCTGCTCCGGTGTGCAATCGTTTGGTCAGTTTTTTGAATTTCTGGGCAACTGCATCTAAAATTCAAAAAAATATTCAATGCAATCATGGTTTTAGCGTACATCATTATAAACAAGTCCTAAAAACAAGCAGGTAATTATGAGAACTCATCCTCCGATGTTTACTGTAATCCTGGCAGCATTAATACTCTTTGTCCTGTTTTCATCTTCACTTCAAGCCCTGCCCAGGTATTCCGCCAAATATAAACAGAGCTGCAGCCTATGCCACCATAACCCAACAGGTGGTGGGATGCGCAACCTGTATGGTGCTCAATTCTTCAGCTATACCGAGCTACCAATCAAACCTCTTGAAGATCTCGATCAGTTGAAGAAAACAGACCCGATGATAAACAAAAATGTCCAGGTTGGTTTCGATTTCCGAACGATATATTGGAAATCGGATAATGAATATGTCGGCAACAGTTTTCTGGCAATGCACGGCGACCTGTATCTCGCCTTTACACCATCTGATAAAATGACCGTTTACATCGAGAAAGGCATACATAGTGCTTTTGAAGTATATGCCCTTCTGAAAAACCTCCCAATGTCAGGAGTTATTAAGGCTGGCAGGTTTGTCCCAGCTTATGGCTGGAGGTTCGTTGATCATAAGTCATTTGTTCGTGATTTTCTTGGCTTCAGTCAATACCCGGAGTTTGGGCGGCGTTTGATTGAAGATACAGGAGTGGAACTTGGTTTCTATCCAATGGGATGGGAGGCTGTGTTCGGATTGACTAACGGGGGGAGTGGTCCGGTAGATTACGATAAAGGCAAAGCATTTACCGCTCGTCTCTTAAAACGTCTCGCAGTCGGTGATCTGCAATTAACAGCCGGAGGAAGTTACCGATATGGAGAGATAGACAGTGATGATCCTCTCCTGCGATATGGAGGGGGATTCTGGGGTGTGAATTACCTCAACTGGAGTTATGTCGGTGAGATAGATTGGCTGATTGAACCAGATGTTACCGCGAGGATAGCTACTCAACAGTTGAGTTACCGAGTGAAGCCGGGTTGGGACCTGGTTCTTGGTTATGATGATTACACAAGCGATATTGATGCCGATGAAAACACACCGTTCTGGCGTGGTAAAGTTTCAAGTGAAATCTTCCTGACCGGATATCTTGAACTGGTACCGACATTCTACTGGCAGGAGTATGATGGTGATGAATATGGTACGGGAGAGATTCAACTGCATGTGTGGTATTAACAGAGGCATTAGATGATGCGATCCTTTGCACAACTAACTTTTGTTTTGGTGCTCCTGCTGGTTTCTCCTTTTGTGATGTTTGCAGAACCTATCGAGTTTATAATAACTCCAGGAACACCAAACCAGGTGAAATTCACCTCAATTGCACCATTAGAGACAATTGTTGGTGTAACGGATCAAATCAACGGTAGTTTACATTTCGATCCAGGTGACATGACAGATACGGTTATGGCGGAGTTTTCTGTCGATATGACAAGTCTTGATACGGGTAATAAGACTCGCAATGAACACATGCGTGATAATCATCTCGAAACCGACCAATTCCCGGTGAGTAAGTTCGTTTTGAACTCTCTTGGAAGTGTTTCAGGTCGAAAGCTGGAGCATCATGTCCCGAAAACCTTCAAAGCGGTTGGTGAATTCAGCCTCCATGGTGTAACCAACATTATTGAGCCTCATATAACAGCAATTTGGGATAAAGACAAAAAATCAATTGATATACTTGCAAAATTCGACTTGTTTCTTGCAAGTTATAATATCCCGCGACCACAATTTCTGGTAATGAAGCTGGATGAAAAACAGAGTGTGGAGATTTCATTCACTGCAATGGTAAAATGATAATCGATATTAGGGGTGAATCCGTGCAATAATTTACAATTTTTGAGATAAAGAAAGAGGGGACTTAAACATGAAACTACGATTTTTTCAAATTAATGGGAAGGAAGTATTCCCGGTACTGCTTTTAATATTAGTAATACAGTTCGTAATTGGTTGTGAAGATTCTACCACCGATCCTGTACCAGCAGCTGAGGTCGTAACATTTTCCTTTAGTACGTATGATTTCGGAAATGTTGCGGTGAGAAATGATGCTGAGGTAACTCTGGTAATAACAAACAAAACCTTCAATAACATCAAAATAACCAACATTGATGATGATTATGTAGATGCTTTAGTTTTTACAGCAGACTTCAACAATATGGTCGATGTCATGGTTAAACCTGATTCATCATATTCAGTGAAACTCTATTTTACACCTGAAGCAGCTCAGAGTTATTCAGCTACACTGACAGTTGAAACCGATAATGAAAACTTTGCATCAACAGACATCACATTAACAGGAAACGGAACCGGTCCGGTTCAGACAACCTGGGATAATTACATCGGTTCATTCCTTGATGATAAATGTACGCCATGTCATACATCCGGGGCATCAGGTGGATTCAGCATGTTAAGTTATGTGAATGCAATGCGTGGCAACAGGATTGTACCAAATGACGCAGATGGCAGTTTGATTGTTCGAAGGATAGAGGGTACGTCCGGTGATCGTATGCCGCAGGGCGGTCCATATTTAAGTGATGAAGAAATTGGAGTTATCCGTGCCTGGATTGTTGATGGGGCACCGGAGAATTAATAGGGAAAGGTTAAGGATTGAACAACAATGACTGAATAGACATTCAACACTCGTAGCCCGTGAGCGACTGCATCCCGGGAAGGTGAGTGATATACTCCGGAATGCGTCGTTTTCGGGCTACGAAATCTCAAAGTCGGACAGGAATGTCCGTCCTCCCCGATGTTGTCCTACTTCAATAAATCTTCTGTCCAGGTAACCAAACTTTCACCAAGTGCTTCATTATAACCCTTTTCATCGTACCGAATTTTACCCGATTTATCGATAATACAGATGTAAGGTATCCCAGTGAATTCGTACATTTTGGAAAGATCATTGTAACCGTACAGCAGTGTCATCCCGTATCCGGTTTCCTCGAAGAAAGCTTTAGCTTTTTCAGGATCTTTTTCCCAGACATTGATAGAGAATACCTGAACGCCATCCGGTTTTTTGTTTTTAACGAATTCATCAAGAACCGGCATCGCTAACTTGCAAGGACCACACCATGTTGCCCAGAAGTCAAGGATTACTACTTGACCTCTGAGATCGGATAGGCGGATTGTATCACCGTTTATATCTGCCAATGCCCAATCCGGTGCATCTTTTTCAATTTTACTTGCCAAAGTAATCTCACGTCGCTTATCAGCTCCTGAATCCCAAGCGGCAATAACACGTTCAACCGCTTTCTCCCAGTGAGGATGATCATGGAGTGAATTCAAGTCGGTATCGTTTTTCAGGTGGTTGACAGCATTCCACCCATTCTCTGCAGCATTAATTAAACTCTCTATTGCTAAATCAGATTTCCCGGTAAGAGCGTAATAACATGCCATATCATAGAGAGCTCCACTATCCTTCTTATACCCCTCCCAGTTTTTATACCAGGTTAATATATTTTCGTAAGCTTCAGCCTCTCGTAATGCACCAACGTAATAACGATTTAACACCCCGTCGTATTCTTCGGATTCTATCCTGCCCTTTTCAAGTGCAGAATCTGTCATTTTCCTGGAATAATTCAGAGCCTCGTCATATTTTCCCAGTTTTGCTGAGACAATTGCAAAATCACGGTCTGAGACTGATTTAGGATTAATTTTCTTTCGCTTATGGAGTGTTTTCAGTGCTTTTTTGTATTTCTGGCTATACATCTGGTACTGGTAGAGGAATTCTAATGGATATGTTTCGTCCGGTTCGAGTTTAATCAATTTCTTATAATATTTATCGTCATTATTTAGCTCTGCTTCTAACATCTTCAGAACCTCCGGTGTTTCCCGACCGGAGAATAGACCTGAATAAGTTGCTAAGACCAGACGATATCCATAAGGCCATTTAGCATCCAAATCAATGACTTTTCGACCGAATTCGATTTTTCCCAATGCCCCATCCTGAAGTCGTCCTAACAGGTAAGTCGCTTGCGGTGAATTCGGATTTTCTTTTTGTTTTTCTTCGAAATAAGTATAGGCACCTTTGCTGTCAGCTCGCTGCCATTGAGTTTGGGCTGTGCGGATAAGGTCGATGTCCAGGGTATTTTCAATGTACTCTTTACAAAGCCCGACAATTGCTTCGTTGTTTTCCTGTTCTTTAAGTTCTTTTTTAAAGTTCTCAGCCGTAATGTCTTTCGCTATTCCGAATGAGACGAATAGGATAAGAACTAAAAAGGTAATTATTGTTTTCATTGGTATCTCGTTTTATGTTTTTGCAAAATCTCTGGTCGCTCTTAAAATAAACGGTAGGTCGAACAATTCCTGTTCGACTATCCGCCGAAAGGCGGATTCTGCAATGTGAATCTACCAATTAGGACTCACGCTGCGCATGAGAGACAGGCAGGAATGCGCTCTCCAGAAAATGCTTTAAATAAGAATTATATTCTCGCTCCTCATTCCCGCGAAAGCGGAAATCCAGAGTAAATAGGTACTTACCAGATGCACTTAACGAGTTAAGCAGATATTCCAATCAAGTTGGAAATGAGGATATCTAATACCAGATCACATACTAGGAAAGTTTGGGAATGCGTTTCCTACTGGATTCAGATTTCCAAGACGGATAAATATATCCATCCTCCCCCACCTGGCTATTTCACAATCTTACCTTCAGGTCGTTTCGGCAATTCCCGAGGATCTTTCTCTAATTCTCCGAGCAGATATTTAATCGCATAATCGAGCTGTTTGTCAATTCCCATCATCTCACTTGCTGGATCATTAACGATCTCTACCTCAGGTTCAACACCATGTCCTTCGATCAACCAGTCACCCTCCAAACCCCATCCACCAAACTCGGGCTCGGAAATAAAGGCGTTATCTACCAGCGGATGTCGGGAGGAAATCCAGATCCATCCTCCCCATGTTCGTGTACCTATTAATTTACCAATGCCCAAACGTTTGGTTGCTTCGGCGAATGTTTCACCATCGGAAAAGGTTTCGAGGTTGCACAACACGGCAATATGTCCGAAATATCCACCATGAGGTTTAACATCAATTGTTCCCCGTCTTCCCTGTTGTACCGCCCAGACTTTCGAATCGAGGATTTTCAGGAAGTACTCTGCTATATTCCCACCACCGTTGTATCTGTCATCAACTATCATAGCCGGAAGCGTGCGTTGTGAATAATAGTCACGTCCGATTTGACTCAGTCCACCGCCACCCATGTCAGGGAGTTGAACATAAGCAATTCGACCGTCAGAGTGTTCTTTAACGTACTCCTGCTGTTGACGCACCCATTCGAGATACCGAAGACGTCCTTCTGAATCCATAGTGCGAATGATTACTTCTCGCGAGCCTTTCAGAGTTGGTTTTTCGTTTAGGGTAAGAGATACTTCTTTTCCAGCTTGGTCTTGAAAAAGACGTAATGTGTTCTGTGAGGCATCTGTGGATTTTCCGTTTACTGCAAGTATGTATGTACCTGATGTTGCTTGTGGATCAGCTTTTACAAGCGGTGAAGTACCATTCTTAGTACCAGGTTCCGGATTGTAAAGCTTTGTAATACGGTAGTACCCGCTCTTCGGATCAGGTTCAATGTCTACACCGAGGAAGCCGACGGGAGCACTCTTTGGTCGAGGTGAATCTCCGCCGCCAATATACGCATGTCCTGCGTGAAGTTCACCTTGAATTTCTTTTATCAGATCAACGAGATCATCTCGGGTTGTGACACGGTCGATCATGTGACCGTAACGTTTCAGGATTTCATCCCAATCAATCCCGTGCATTCCAGCATCGTAGAAGAAATCACGCTGCAACCGCCATGCTTCATGCAATATTTGTCGCCATTCTTCTTTGGGAGTTACTTCAAGCCGCCAGCCATCGGTTGAAACTTTGTGCTCGTCGTTGAAGTTGATATTACCTTCACCCGCATTCCCATAAAACCAGTTTCCCTTGCGGTAAACAACGAGTTTCTTTTTATTGCCCGATATTTGATATCCCGAGACCTTTGTAGCGATCTGCTTGCTTTCACGCTTTACTAAGTCAAATAACATCAGAAGGGGACCTTCATATCCTTCAACAGAATTTCTGCCACGCCTGTTTGCCATGTAGTAAAGCTTGTTTTCAACTGCCTGCAATCCACCGAAATTGCCTGGAACTTCTGGGATTGATTCCATACGCTCTACTAATCCATCAAAATCGATTTTTACCGGTTCCGGTTTCCATCTGTCTTTTTTATCTTCATCCTCATCATCTTCGTCCTCACCATTTTCTTCATCTTCAGGTTCATATCCTGCAAGCCAGGTTGCAGCAGGAAGTCCGTCTTTCTTTGGGGCGTCGCCGCGTGCTATGAAAGGACTGGGGGTTTGCTCAGTTAGCTTGTACAAGGCTAAAGTAGCTTCGTTATCATAGAAGAATAAGCCTTTGTTATAGTCACGAATCGAGCTGAAATTACGATTGGTGACACAATAAAGGAAGTTGCCTTTTGGATCCCATGCAGGGCTGTAAGTTGAAAAGCGAGGATCACTTATTAAATGACTTTCACCTGATTTGGTGTCGTAAATGCTAAGTGTTGACATCAGGTTTTCCTGCTCAACGGCATAAGCCAGAAACCTTCCATCGGGTGACCATGCATAATCGTTAATATCCCAGCCACCTGTTGCTATATGTTTTTTTGAACCTTTCTTGAGGTTGATAATGAAGAGTTGAAATTCGCAATCGGAATACGCCGCCCATTTTCCATCTGCGGAAATCACAGGATTCAGTTTGTATCCCGGAATGGGTTCGTTTTCAATTGTTACAAGATCCGCACCCGGTTTGTCCAACCGCATCAATTGAGCTTCTCCTGTAATGTCTGATAGTACAGCAATTGCACCACCAGCCTTGGGAATAAAAGTCGGCCATTTTTCACGACTGTTACTGGAATATGTCCATTGCCTGATGATCCCTTCCTTTATTACAGGCATTGTGAAAATCTCGCCTCGAGCCGCCACCAGCAAACGTCTGCCGTTGTGCGACAGAGACCACGAGGTGATATAATTCTTAGGATTGATGTATTTTGTTCTGGCAACGTAAAGGTCTGTCGGGACGGTTATATCAAGCATTTCCACCTTTCGAGCACCAATGTTAAAAACAGCCAGATCCATACCATACTGAAAGATGATGTTGTTATCGTCCATACTGGGGAACCGAACGTCATAATCTGGTTTATCCGTTTCCCTTTTGAGTTCTGATCCATCTGGTATAGTTGACCAGATATCCATCCTTCCGAGGCTGTCACCGAGGAAATAAATACGCCCATTGCGGTTCCACATCGGCCATTTTTCATCTCCGAGGGTAAAGGTAACGAGGTTGAACTCCGGAGTATCCGGATTTCCGACCCAGATTTTCTCAGCCCAGCCACCTCTATATCGTTTCCATGAACGGGATGAACGATATGTCGGGACGATTGCAACGCGGTCACCAGAAGGCTCATATGTGATTGTGGAAGCACGGGTATATGGGAGTAAATCGGGAAAGCTGCCATCAATGGTTACGGAATATAATTGATTTGAAAAGAACGGGGCAATCCGACGGCTTCGGAATATAATTCGTCCCTCTTTGTCCCAGCCAACGACTTGATCGCGAGATGGGTGATAGGTTAATTGGCGGGGTTCACCACCTGTGGACGGGATTACAAATACATCCTCATTACCGTAGTAGAATCCGCTGAATGCAATCCATTTTCCATCCGGGCTGAATCTGGCAAAACGCTCTTCACCTTCATGGGCTGTGATGCGAGTCGCAACTCCGCCCTTTACTGAACTCAACCATAAATCTCCCGAGGATGTAAAGACTACCCGCTCATCATGCATATCCGGATACCTGAGGAATCCTTGTGTGGCGGCTTTGCTTGATAATTCTGCCTGTGCAGGTAAAATTAACCAGCATGTAATTAAAAATATTGCAAATAGGATAGTTTTAGGTAATAAACAGTTTTGCATTTGACGACCTCGGGGAATTGGATGTTACAAAATGCGAATTGATTATGGAAAAGTAGACGGGGATGGTGAGAAAAGCAAGGGATGGTTTGAAAATTGTTGTTGAGATTATATTATAGTCGTGTGCCCCGGGCTATTTATTGCCCGGGTTTACTTACAATACTGAGTTAAATGCAATTCTATATCAATTTTTCAGATGTTTTGTAAAGAAACTTGGGTAACAAGTAATCCGAGCCACACTGCCAATAAAGAAAAATGAAGTTTGTAAAGAAACTTGGGTAACAAGTAATCCGAGCCACACTGCCAATAAAGAAAAATGAAGTTTGTAAAGAAACTTGGGTAACAAGTAATCCGAGCCACACAATCACTCCGCTCAGAAACAATATGCGGTTATTTCACCCCAAACAAGACCTTTTCCATCAACATAAAGCGCTCCTTATCCCTGATGTGTTTATAATGCGTCCCGACAGGATCCAACCAGCCAATCGTGAAATCCCACAGTGGATTATTGTAGTCCAACCCGTACATTCCTTTCCCACGTACGTTAGACATATCAACGTAGGTTATTCCTTTCCCGAGGGGAGCATTCTGCACAACAAAAAGCTCTTCAAACGGGATAACCGGAGCCGGTTCAATCCTGTCGTCTCCGATTATTGGTGTGCTCATTCGTCCTGCAGTTTCGTTAATCGATCCAAGGTTAAACAGACCTTTGTTTCGATCGCCCCACCCATAGACCGAACCCCGAAACTTGCGATTAACCAGCTTATCGAGATAGTAAACAGGTATTTCGGTAATGGGCAATTGAGCGAGAGTATTTGGGATGTAATTGATGTGAGTGTCTTTTATCTCATTATACTGTGCGTAGGTAAAGTTCACCGGGATTGCAACGGCTGTCCAACAGATTGTGAATGGGATGTGGAACAGATCTGAAAAGAAACTGGCGGTCTTAAATTCACGTGACTTCAACGTTGGAGCGTAAAGTGCTTCTGTTTGAGTGTATGCGTAAGCATTTATAAACAGATTCGCAACCGGATAGAGAAAACCCGCTGAGTGATCGTGTCGATTCTGTGTGACGAGCAGGGGATACCTGTTCTCTTCAATCGGCATGCTGGCCTCAACCATTGAGGGTTGAATGTAGAGAGCTCCGCGGATGTGATTCTGATATTTGAATGGTTCAGGGATGTTTATAAATCCGAGTTTTTGTTTGGACAGGGCTGAAATTGCACGGCATCCGAATGAATGTCCGATTAAATGAATATCGAAATCGGGATTGGTCTTAAATCCGGAAGTACTCTCAATGAACTCTTGAAGTGTAAACCTCAAATCATAATATCCAATCTTGTCAGATAGAGCTGCCTTTGACCAGAAAGTCAACGGGAGCAATATCGTGTCCGGTCCGATCGCGAGCAGGTCAGCCACTGAAGCTCCGGGTATGAGGTCATTTATCGTTCGTCGAATTCCAATAGACTTAGAATCCCATGCCACGCAAAAAATCACCCAATTATCAAACACAGTTGAATCGGAATTCGTCTGTTTTTGATAATTCCGGAAGAATTCAAGGTAGTTTCGAATAGCCTCGTCTTTCTCGTAGTTCCAACCAAAGCTGAGAACAAGGATTTTTTCTATTGAGGTGACCGAACTATCATTCCCTGCTTCAAGATTATGAGCCCCAATTTCCGATATCGCATGGTTCAACTCATAAGGATTGCGAAGCTGCCCATAGCGATTAAATTCGAGGAAGTAAACATGCTTGAGTTTGGAGTGATCCTCAATGCGCTCCTCCAATGGTTTGATTGTTAATGCGCAACCGGTGAAAAGAGAGAGGGATATTAATGCGAAAAGCAGGTAGCGTTTATCTTTTAAGGAGTTCATGGACGTCGTATTAATTTGATTGAGAATCTCCAGTTTGGTTGCGAGCAATATACAACCTGTATTTTAAGGATTCAAGGCTGGAAGGCAACCTAATCGGTGAGGACGGACATTCCTGTCCGTCTGAACGGCAAGTGTTGTCAGGTGTCCCTCTCTGACGTTGACTGTATGGGCACAGCGTCTGTGCCCCTGTTCGATTGTCTGTAGAGCTGTTTTATATATTGCATTTTACCAGGATCGAAAAGGGCAGGAGTATTGTGCCCAAACGCAAGTTGGGATGCTTGCAACACTCGTGGTTTTTTTCAAAATCGGAATGCATTGATCAATCAAGCTGTGAGATATTCTTGTTGTGTTAATACATTATGTAGGACGATTATTGATGCGATGCGAGAACTACAGCGTAATCAAGGCAAATGGTTAAAATAAAGGACATTGTTGCAACTCTTGAGACATCCAGTCTGCAAATGAGTCTAAAAGTCAATAAGTAACCTGGTGGTTCCATAAATTTGCATACATCAACAGGCAATGTCTAACTTGCAGAACACGCTAAAGAAAATAAAGTAAAATTGCTATAAAAAAAACAACAGATAAACAGTATTGGAGATGCTATGTTTAACTACCCTGAAAGTAGAAGATCAAGTCATATAGATAAGTTACACGGATTAGATATCCCCGATCCATACCGTTGGATGGAGGACATCGATTCAAAAGAAACACTCGACTGGATCAATTCTCAGAATGAATATACATTCAACTACTTGAAGAAAATCCCTGCAAGGGATAAAGTATTAAATCGTCTTACAGAACTATGGGATTATGAAAAGATAAGTCAACCGTCACTAAGGGGAGGAAAATACTTCTTTTATAGTCATGATGGACTTCAGAATCAGGCTGTTCTATACTGGAAAGAAGCCCTTGATGGTGAGTCAAATGTTCTCATCGATCCTAATTCCTTTTCGGACGATGGGACAGTTGCAATGAACGAGGCAGTTGTCAGCCCGGATGGTAAACTTGTAGCGTATTCAAAAGCTGAAGCCGGCTCGGATTGGAAAGAATGGCGTGTAAGAGAAGTTGAAACAGGTTTGGATCGGGATGATGTAGTCAAATGGGCGAAATTCACAGGAGCTTCCTGGACAAAAGACAGCGAAGGCTTTTTCTACAGTCGTTATGATGAACCTAAAGAAGGAACGGAGCTCAAAAAAGCAAATTACTACCAGAAGCTTTATTATCATAAAGTGGGTGATGACCAGATAGAGGATGAACTTGTATATGAGGATAAGGAAAATAAGGAGTGGGGATTTTCAGGTGAGGTCTCAGATGATGGAAAATTCCTGGTTATAGTAGTCTGGCAGGGAACAAATCGCGAGAATTGTATATTCTATAAGTCTCTTGAGAATGGTAAGGCTGAAGTAGTAAAGTTATTGACGGAGTTTGATGCGAGTTATGACTTTGTCGGAAATGATAACAACATTTTTTATTTTCAGACTGATCTTGATGCTCCTTTTTCAAAAATAATTGCGATTGATGTTAACAATCCTGAACGTGAAAATTGGAAAGAGATAGTTCCAGAATCCTCGGATAATCTTGAATCTTCGCACCTTATGAAGGATAATATCATCATGACTTACCTGCATGATGCAAGCAGTAGGGTTGTTGCCTTTAATCTTAAAGATGACAGCTCTGAAGATTTTGAGCTTCCGGGTATGGGAACGGTGGGTGGATTCTCAGGCAAAAGGGAGAATACCGAAAGGTTTTACACTTTTACAGGATTCACAACTCCCAGTGTTATATACAGACATGACTTCGAAACCGGGGAGAACTCAGTTTACAACCGCGCAAAAGTCGATTTCAATCCTGATGATTATTCGAGCAAACAAATATTTTACAAAAGTAAAGATGGCACTCAAATACCACTCTTTATCTGTCATAAGAAAGGCCTGGAATTGAATGGATCTAATCCAACATATTTATATGGTTATGGAGGATTTAATATATCACTTACGCCGGCATTTTCTCTCATTAATGCAGTCTGGATGGAGATGGGTGGTGTGATTGCTATTGCTAACCTTCGTGGCGGAGGGGAGTATGGTTCAGCCTGGCATAAGAGTGGCTCAATGCATAATCGACAGAATGTGTTCGATGATTGTATCGCGGCTGCTGAATGGTTGATAGCAAATAATTACACTAACAATAAAAAACTCGCATTAGGTGGGGGGAGCAATGGAGGGTTGCTTGTTGGTGCATGTATGACTCAGCGACCTGATCTGTTTGCTGCGTGTCTGCCGTCCGTTGGAGTGCTGGATATGCTTCGTTTCCACAAATTCACAATTGGCTGGGCATGGGCATCGGATTATGGTTCTCCCGATGATCCGGATGATTTTGAGTATATCCTGAAATATTCTCCATTGCATAATTTGAAAAAGGGAGTTCAATATCCTGCAACATTGGTGAGAACCGGGGATCATGATGATAGAGTTTTCCCGGCACATAGTTTTAAATATGCTGCGGAGTTACAGCATGTTCAAACTGGAGAGAAACCGGTTATGATAAGGATAGAAACTCGCGCAGGGCATGGGATGGGAAAACCGACAGCAAAAATTATCGAAGAAGCTGCGGATGGATGGACATTCCTGGTAGAAAATCTTAAGATGGACGTTTAGTCATACAAAAAAGAGTAATCATTACTATACTGTCTGGCTTGGGTTGCTTGTTACTCAAGTATCCTTAAAATTAAGAAAAACCATTTGAAACGGAATCCAGATTATCGATTCGTACCTGTAATGAATTCCGGGTATTTTATTGCCCGGTTCATAAACGTGCAGTTTGGATACGGATGGATTAATGCTGTATCAGTTTAATATCTAATTAGCTAATTACTAACATTTCCCAGTTGGAAAATCGTATGCAAGTGTTTTATTATTAGTAAT
>CAYLYZ010000125.1:0-15753 GCA_964387885.1 uncultured bacterium
TCTCAGGTTCAACATTTGTGGATATCATATTCCACCCGAAGTTCATTGCGACTGTACGCTCTTCGGGACCACCACCACCTTCTCCTGTTGCTGTTAGTGCTATCGGAATTATTGATTCACCTCCGACACCGTCGTGACTGAAAACCAAATCAACCGTAAATTCTAAATCAAGTGGAAAATCAAGTGTACTTAAGCTCACAGTAAGATCCACTTCATCTCCCGACTCAAGAATCCCCTCCATTGGATCAACACTTACCCAACCGGTATTAGCCTCAAGATGCCAGATGTCAACACGGTCTTCGGCACCGTTGTTGGCTACACCCATGAATACCCAACTGTAGTAGTCATACTGATTGGTGATGTAACAGCCCTGAGCAACACCTCCGGCTTCATGTTCGAGGGATACTACATCCAGTACATCGTCATTCTCGATGTCGATCTTTGCTATCATCATATCACCAACCTCATTAATCTTGTGGAAAACGTAAAGTTGGTAACCATCGGGATCATCAGGCCAGTAGGCGAGACCATAGACGCGTAAATCATGTCGGCTGATTTCGGCAACCTGATTGCCATCACGGTCAAAACCTGTTATATCGGTGGTAGTACCGGATGCCCAGAGAATTTCCCGGTCGCTATCCCATGCCAGATTATTGCAGGGAGATATTCCGCTGTCAAAAGATCTAACCTCTTCTCCGTCAGGTGTAAAACCGTAAACAACTCTTTCACCTGATCCCCAGATCAGTTCACCATCAAAGGTGATGTCTTTATAACCGTAGCGTCCTTCACCAAGTTGTCCATATTGATCAACTACTTCCTGATCGCGATTCAAAACGTAAATTAATGGATCTCTATTATTGGCGGCTGACAGATAGAAATGATCATTCACAAATACCGCGCCCTGAATTCGAGAATCCTCGGTGATAACTCCAGCAGGAACATCAACCCTGAGCGTCCAGGGATCAGCGTCCATACCCTCAGGAAAAACGAGGTTCGAAGCCCAGGCTAATGGGCCATTACCCGGATTATTCATCGTAAAATCAACTTCAACTTCTTCATTAACAGCAAGCTCTTCATTGATATTTTCGATTGAAAGATCACAAATCGAGTGCAATAGTTCAAAGTCGAGAACTGTCACCTCGTCTTCAATCACCTGTACTTCCACTGCTCTTTGGGGAAGGTAATCTTCTGCTGATATCTGAATATTGTAAATCCACTCCGGGATTTCATCAAAGACATAAATGCCATCTTCGTTAGTAACAGCTTCGAAACCAAATCTCTCAACAAAAATCAATACTCCGGCAATTGGATCTTCAGTTGCCGGATCAGTTACCGTCCCTCTAAGTTCACCATAACCGGCTATTACTGTTAGTGCGACAGGAATTTCAACCTCGAATGCATCGGGACTATTGGTGTTAAGGATTATTGTCCGCTCAAAGTTACCGGGTTCAAGTTCTTCGGTAACCACTAACAATCCAACTTCAAGTTCTTCTCCCTCAGGTACAATCCCATCACCTGGACCGCAGGTCAACCAGTCTACCCCTTCACCGATGTCATCGATCACGAAGCGGAGATTACTATCCTCTTCCCCAACATTCGAGATGGTAAGAGTTTCTTCTCCCTCTAACCCGAGTGGAACCTGCATGTCAAACTCTTCCGGTTCTAAAGCAAGCTCTGGCATAGCACCATAATTATCCTCCCACTCAATTACTCCCGCCATCTGCCACGTTGAATACAAAATCGATGTCCAGGGATTGTATGCCATACCGAGGCCATTACCACCATGACCGTCATCGTTCATAACCACATCAACGAGTTCCAAATCCAGTGTGTATTCTCGAACTCTATCATTACTGGTCATTATTAGCAATGTATTGTTTGGTGGGTAGTAAACGACCGAAGTTGGAATGTCATCCATTTGTACTGAGTTAACTTCTTCATTATCTATTGTTATCTCATGCATAACTCTATTCACGTCACCCACAAACAGATTATCATTTTCTGGGTGCTTACAAATTGCAAGCGGTCCCTGCTGATATGCCCAGTCATCGATAGAATTACCTTCCAGATCGAGATGATAGATATGCCTGCCACCATAATCTGCCGCCCAGATAGAGTTATCCTCCGGGTTATAATCAATGCCATAAAGGTCATCTCCCGGCATCTGAATGCGCTCTACCTGTTCCCAGTCAAAAGTGTAGACTCCGATAATTGATCTGCGAAGATGGATTACATATATGTGCCCCGCTTCATTATTAACCGAAATACCAAACGTATCATCAATCCCAATATTCCCAAGTTGAATGGTTCGTATCTGGCGGAATTGAGCAAATGACGGCATAGCCATCATCAGTACCAGTAGGGCTATCAAAACTCTTAACAACGATTTCATTTCTATCACCTTGTTTTAAAGGATTTTTTACTTTATCAAAATCAGTTTTTTCCTGTATGTTCTACCCTTAGTATTAAGTCTACCAATGTATATACCGCTTGCTAAATCATCCCCATTTACCATAACCGAGTGAGTTCCAGCCTGCAGATGCTCTGTTATTATCGTTTTTATTAACCTTCCTTTGAGATCAAGGACGCTTAAGTTAACTTCACCGGATTCAAATATGTTAAATGACAACCGAGTCATGCTGTTGAATGGATTCGGGTAAGTTTCAACTATTCCAAATTCCATTGGGGACATTTCACTGTCAACATCAACAATCCAGAGTGAATTCTTCGAATATTCTCCGGCACCTGATATAGTAGAAAAGGAATATTCTCGGTTGTTATCCTGAGATGAACAGAGCTCTATTCTAAGAGCCTGACCTTTTTCTGCACCATCGATTATCTCCGTTGTTGGGTCGTCGCCCCAAACTGCAACACCACACTGTTCATTTCCAAGAAATCCGGAGCCAACAAGTTTATCACCTGCATAAACCTTTACATCAAAATTATCTGAAACTTGAGGATTTTCCGACAATAGCAACAGACTCATATTTTCGGAGGTAGGTTCAAGCGTTGGAGTGAGTACCGGATTTTGAACAAATGGGAAATGCATACCGATGAAATTACCCTCGGGGACAATGTATTGGAGGTCGACATCTTCAGTAACCTTCACTAAATAGCCCTGACCCTCCCGCATATCACCAATATTGCTGAATCCGAAAGCTGGGCTATAGAAATGTCCCGCCCCATCTTTTGCCATTTCAAGTGATTCGACAATACCAGACAGCGCTACTGTTGCCTCAACAGGTACACGTGGATAATAAGCAATCATTTGCCAACCACGGTGCAGTTCTATTCGAAGATCCGGAGCAACCGTTTCCCCGGTTATTGTTAACTGACAGTCATCAGCAGTTTTCATCAAGTAGCCCTGGTCAACCATCCATCCCGGGATGTTGTTAAAATTGAATGCCGGGCTGTAGAATTGCCCCGCTCCATTCTTCATGATTTCCAGTAGATCATTTTCAACAAGTTCAACTGTTAGTGCAACTACATCGGGTTCTTCCGGTACGACATTGACAGAAACCATGTTCCAACCGAATGGCAAGTCCAATATTCGTTCTGATACACCTCCCTCTTCGGAAGCTATCAGTGAAACCGGAATAATCGTCTCACCACCTACTCCATCATGAGTAAAAACTAAATCTGCTGTAAACTCAATATTCACGGGAAAGTCCCGAGTATCAAGAGTAATAATTATCTCCGTTTCCTCATCCGGTTCAACCACTCCTTCGGTTGGATTAATATCCACCCAGCCGGTCGGAGCGTCAATATGCCATATTTCTATTCGGTCAGGAGAATTCGTTACTCCTATTAATACCCAGCTGAATGGATCCCATCTGCGGTTAACGGTGGCGGCACCGGCAGATCCCTCAATGTCGGGTTCGGTAATAAATTCATAATCACCTGTTTCGGGATTTGCTTTGAATATCTGACGGTTGAAGTCTCCATTACTGCAGAACAAGCGTAGATAAAAACCGTCTGATGCATCCGGGTACCAAGCTAAACCATATGTTCGAAGATCTCCAAATCGGTCAAGTTCTCGAACTACTTCACCGTTGCGATCGATTGCAAATACTCTGGTTGTAATCCCACACATCCACAGCAACTCGTTTTCAGGATCCCAGGTTATTCCCCGGATACCGTTAAGAGGTGAATTAAGTTCGACTTCGAGCTCACCTTCCAGCGTAAAACCATGAACAACTGCGCCATCAACACCCCACAACAGATCACCATCATAAGCGAGGTCTCGATATCCATAGCGGGAATCTGCGAATTGGTTAAACTGACGGACAAGTTCACCTTCCGGATTCAATACATAAATCACGTTATCACCATCGGAAACTCCACCGGTAAGGTAAAAATGACCATCAACGAACTCAACTCCACCAAGTCGACTGTTTTCAACGATATCGGCAGCAGGAATCCCTGCCCGGTGTTCCCAGGGTTCGGCTTCCATGCCCTCCGGGAATTGTCGATGAACTGCCCATGTTAGTGCGCCATTCCCCGGATTGCTGATCATAACTGGTACATCAAGTGTTTCATCGCTTGCTAGTTGAACTTCAATCCTTTCTCGACTCGGTTCAAAATCGGCATGAAGAAAAGCAAAATCACGTTCTACCTCCTGATCAGGATTGATCTCAACATCAGCGACTTCCAACGGCAGGAAATCCTCACGAGTAACAGTGATGTCATATACCCATGCGGGAATTTCTGCATAATTATAAATACCATTTTCATCGGAATCAGTGCTGAAACCAAAAGCTGGAATAGTCACTGATGCACCTTCAACCGGTTCTCCGTTTTCGGCATTCGTGACAATCCCAAATAATCTCCCGAAACCTTCAACAACAAAGATATGAGCGGTTATTGCGACCTCTGGATTTTCACCATCGTTGGATGAGATTATAATATCACGTTCGTATTCACCCAGTTCTAATTCTTCGGTATTTGCTGTGAGTGTAATATCGATAACCTGACCTGCTTCTACGACACCTTCTTCAGGATCAGCTGTTAACCAGTCGGGACCTTCACCATCATCAGTGACCGTGAATTCAAGTTCATGCCATTCGTCTTCATCTTCGGCGATATTTGCAATTTGAAATACCTGTTCCGATACATTATCAACCGGTACCGGACCAAACTCGACGAGTTCATCGACGACTTCAATGACAGGACCACCAACTGCGATCTCTACATTATCAACAATATGCCAATTATAGACAGCTCCAGTACCTGCCGTAAAACCAAAATGACCGAGAAATGGCTCGTAGTCTTCTATTTGATGCTCCAATACTAATTCATCCTCCCAGAAAACCTGAATCAATCCCAGGAAGTTGACCACTCTCACATTATGCCATTCATTATCTTCAATTACTCCCTGGTCTGTCACCCATGTATCAAGATGGTTACGGGCATCATTTTGAACGAGTCCGATATGCTGTCCATTTGGATCTTCTCCACCACCATAACAATCGAATTCAATGGCAAAGCCATCAGCATCCCGGAAATTCAGAGCTCCTCCATTTACCCGCGCGTAATCATAATCAACTACCCAGGCAAAAGTCATCCCATCGGCACCATTACCACCTCCGATCCTGATGTCGAATTCGGCAGTAAAAATTGCCATAGGGTAGTCCTGAATGGTGTAAATACGTCCTGCAAGACTGGGTTGAGGTTCTGTCAGGACGAGGAACTCCTCATCCTGTGACCAATACGCATCATCACCAATATGATAATCGTCTTCGTTGATCTCTGAGAAGTCCTCGACCCATACTCCTTGACCGTATAGAGGTAAGGCACCAAAGATGGAAAAGACAACAACTAACGCGATCCTGAGAAAAGGAACGTTATAATGTATTTTTTGGTTTAATCTACTGTCCATATTAGAGCAAATTTCCTACTTAATGAATGAGAGCTTCAACTTCGAACTCCCTTCGATTGATTTCAAATTGACAAGATACAATCCACTTGAAAGGTCTGTACCAACAAGTGTCAAAGTATATATCCCAGCTTCGTATTGACCTTTAGCCAGATCAATCACCCGTCGTCCATTCAAATCGAATATTGCAAGATCAATAGGGCTTGATTCTGTAATCCTGAATGAAATTTGTGTTGCATTATTAAATGGATTTGGATAGGCTGAAACTATTCCGAACTCTTCGGGAACTGATGCACTCGAACCCAATTCTACAACCCATAACTCATCACGCTCATAGATCCCATTTCCGGAAATTGAACTGAAATTGTTTTCTAATCTGTCTGCTGATTTACTAATGAACCGCAACTCGAGTAAATCACCATGGGTGGCACCTTCTCGTAATTCAGTTGTTGGATCATCACCCCAGACGGCTATCCCGCATGCTCCGTTATTCATTCGACCTGAACCAACAAGTTTATCACCTGAGAAAACACCAATTTCCATCTCATTCAATTCCGGTGAAATATCAGAAAGGACCAAAAGACTCATGTTTTCAGAAGTCGGAGCTAAAATCGGTAGGATTTCCGGTTCGATCCTGCTCTGTGCCACCTGATCTTCTTCGACAACATATACCAGATCCATCGCTTCAGACATCTTAAACATATAGCCACAACCTTCCGTCATATTGCCCATATTGCTGAAACCGAAAGCCGGGCTGTAAAAACGACCACTGCCGTCTTTTGCCATTTCGAGGTTATCCACTATTCCTGATAGAGCTACTGTAGCCTCAACAGGAACTCGAGGGAAATAACCCTTCATTTGCCAGCCCTGAGCTAATGGAATTGGTTCGTCTGCTGCTACAGGCATTCCTTCAATCGCAAGTTCACACCCAGCCGTTGTCTTAATTAAATATCCATCAGTAACTTCCCATCCCGGGATATTATTAAAACCAAATGCTGGACTGTAAAACTGTCCGGAACCGTTCTTCATCATCTCCATCAGGTCTTCATCAACAAGAGCCTGTGTCAAAGCAATTATATCATTATCCTCCGGCTCAACATTTACTGAAACCATGTTCCAACCGAAATTCATCTCAATGGTTCTCATTTCAGGTCCTTCATCTCCTGAAGCTGTGAGAGAAACTGGCAATACAGTTTGACCGCCTACACCATCATGGCTAAATACGAGATCGACTGTAAATTCTAAATTAACCGGAAAATCTAGTGTACTTAAACTTACGGTAAGTTCAATTTCGTCCTCTGCTTCAAGAATCCATTCAGCCGGATCGATTTCAACCCAACCTGTATTCGCCTGGAGATGCATAATGTCCACCCGGTCTTCGGCTCCATTGTTTGCAACACCCATGAATACCCAGCTGTAATAATCCCACTGGTTGGTGATAAAGCAACCCTGTGCAACACCTCCCGCTTCAGGTTCGAGAATGAATACATCCATGACAGCGTCGTTCTCAATATCAATTTTTGCTATCATCAAATCACCGACATCATTGATCTTGTGGAAGACATATAGCTGGTGACCATCGGGATCATCCGGCCAGTAGGCGAGACCATAAACTCGTAATTCATGCCTGCTGATTTCTGCTACCTGGTTACCTTCGCGGTCATATCCAAAGATCTCCGTAGTAGTACCAGATGCCCAGAGAATCTCGCGATCATTATCCCATGCTATATTATTACAGGGGGAAATTCCACTGTCAAATGATGTGACTTCTTCACCCTCAGGGGTAAAACCATACACAGATCTTTCTCCGGAACCCCAGATTAATTCACCATCAAAAGCGAGGTCCTTATAACCATAACGCCCTTCACCGTGTTGTCCGAATTGATCAACTAATTCCTGATCACGATTCAATACGTATATCATCGGATCTCTATTGTTGGCTGCAGATAAATAGTAATGATCATCTATAAATACAGCACCCTGAATCCGAGAATCCTCGGTAATCACACCTGCTGGAACATCATCCCTCAGCGTCCATGGTTCAGCATCCATTCCCTCAGGAAATACCTTGTCTACTGTCCATGTCAGAGGGCCGTTTCCCGGATTTGCTATATTTACAGCAACTTCAATTTCCTCATTCACAGGAATATTCTCTGTAATATCCTCAGGTGAAAGTTCACACACCGAATGAAGCATATTAAAATCAAGTTCGGTGACTTGATCCTCAAGAATTTCTACTCTGTCAATAGTCTGAGGCAGGTAATTTTCCGCAGTGATACTTACTGTATATACCCATTCCGGAACATCGGCAATAACATATTCACCGTTCTCATCTGATACAGCATCAAGATTGAAATTATGAACGTTAATCATTGCTCCTTCAATCGGATTGTCATTAGCAGCATCAGTAACTGTCCCTCTGAGTTCTCCAAATCCGGCTATCACCATAAGAGTTACAGGAATTTCTACTTCACGGAACTCCGGGGCATTTGTGTATACAATAATTATTCTCTCAAAATTACCCGGTTGAAGTTCTTCAGTCGCAATTGTAAGTGCTATTTCTGCAGACTCATCCAATTCTAGTTCACCCTCAACCGGATCACACTCCAGCCAATCTACTCCCTCACCAACATCTTCTATTTCAAAGGAAAGTGAGCTTCCCTCCTCACCTACATTAGTGATAACCAGCTCTTCCTCCCCAACCATGCCAAATGGCACCTGCAAATCAAATGCTTCGGGTTCAAACTGTGGTTCACCCAATGCACCATAATTATCCTCAAATGCTCCGAGCCATGCGATTTGACCCGTGGCATACAGAATACGCTGTCTGGGATCATAAGCGAGATCCTGACCGTTTTCATTGATCTGATCGTTTGGCAGAGGATTTCCGATTTGCTCGCCTTCAATACTGAACTCGAAAACCGGATCGTCCCCATGCATGATGAATATTGAGCCGTTTATTGGATAATAACAAATACCGGTGATGCTGATATTTGAATTAAAACCACCAACCTGTTCACCATCCCGATTAAAATAAGCAACTTGTCCTCCCCAACGTCCGACGACGTATAAGTCGCGATCAGGATCGTAGCACACAGTATTGGAACCTCCGTTGTTAGGGATGGTTCTTAGCACTTCTCCGTTAAGATCGACTATACGGATGTTACCCCCGTTTGCTACAATCAATTGGTTCTCTTGAGTGTCGAATCCCATACCACGTATACCTCCGACGCCGATATTGAACGTTTCTACATGTTCGAGTTCTTCGTCGAAATGTTGTATATTCTGGTTTGCAAAATGCACAATATAAAGATGCCCGTTTTCAGGATCAACGGTAACACCATGGATGTTGTTCATCCCCATCGGGTCATCTCTTCCCCATAACAACTCAAACTGAGCCTGACAGGGTACTGCAATCCAGGCAACGATGAGCATGGATATGGAAAGAAATAGTAGTGCTTTTTTCAAGATTATCTCCCGTATTTATCATTAACAATTGTCAACGATTGATGTTAGAGGTAACGGCTTGGGTTCATAGATTAAGTGCTTTGGAGTTCAGCAAGCCAATTATTATATATATGTACTCTGTCGTGAATAAGTTGAAATTCCAAAACACCTGGAATAAATTCACAACAGATAAAATCTGGTACTAACCAGTAATTTAAGTCAAATTTACATGTGAAATTATTTCACCATTACAATCTTCCGCTCCGAGACCTGACCGGAAGCCTCAAGCTTGATGAAATATATGCCGGTCGTCAATACCTCACCATTAACAATCAGAGAGTGAACACCGGCTTCATGCTGACCCGAAGCGAGTTTCATCATTTGCCTTCCAGTCAAATCAAACACGGATAAATTAACAATCCCAGCTTCCGGCAAAGAATATTTCAGAGACATCCGGTTATTAAAGGGATTTGGAAAGGTGGAGATAATACCGAATACTTCAGGCACTGAACTGATCTGATTAAGTTCCACAACCCATAGTTCATCCCGTTGGTAAAATCCACCGCCGGAAACCATGGTAAAGTCACAAGAAATCTTCCCACCAGACTCGTTTAAGTATTGCAGATCGAGGACGTCCCCGCCCAATGCACCATCTAGAATTTCGGTTGTTGGATCATCTCCCCAGACTGCAATTCCACAAGCACCATCATACATGCGACCTGAACCGACAAGGATGTTATTTGCATATACACCAATCTCTAAGTCAGTCGTCTCATTGGAAGTTATCAATAAACTCATATTCTCAGAAGTCGGGCTGACAATCGGGAGCTGTTCAGGTTCAACATGGAACTGTGCAACCTGATTTTCTTCAACGACGTATATGAGATCCATTGCCTCGGACATCTTCAGCATATATCCGCAGCCTTCCATCATATCACCCATATTGCTGAAGCCGAATGCCGGGCTGTAGAATCTACCTGAACCATCTTTTGCCATTTCGAGGTTATCTACTATTCCCGAAAGAGCAAGTGTCGCCTCAACAGGATCACGAGGATAATAACCCTTCATTTGCCAACCCTGAGATAATGGGATAGGATCATCTGCTGCCACAGGAATACCTTCAATAGCCAGCTCACACTCTGCAGTCGTTTTGATCAGGTATCCATCGGTTACTTCCCATCCCGGAATATTGTTAAAACCAAATGCGGGGCTGTAAAACTGACCGGCACCATTCTTCATCATCTCCATCAGGTCTTCATCAACAAGAGCTTGTGTCAAAGCTATAATGCCATTGTCCTCAGGCTCAACATTTACGGAAACCATGTTCCAACCAAAAGCCATCTCAATGGTTCTGACTTCTGGTCCTTCGTCTCCCATAGCGGTAAGTGATATCGGAAGTACTGTTTCTCCTCCAACACCATCATGGGTAAAAACCAAATCAACAGTGAATTCTAAGTCAACGGGAAAATCAAGTGTGCTTAGACTAACAATTATTTCAAGTTCATCGTCCGACTCAAGAATTCCCTCCATCTGATCAACTCCAACCCAACCCGTATTGGCTTCAAGATGCCATATATCAACCCGGTCTTCAGCTCCATTGTTTGCAACACCCATGAATACCCAACTGTAATAATCATACTGATTGGTGATGAAGCAACCCTGGGCAACGCCTCCTGCATCATGTTCGAGCGTGACCACATCCATGGCATTGTCATTCTCAATGTCAATTTTGGCAATCATCATATCACCAACATCATTAACCTTGTGGAAAACGTAAAGCTGGTGACCATCAGGATCATCCGGCCAGTAAGCGAGACCATAAACGCGTAAATCATGCCTGCTGATTTCTGCAACCTGACGGCCATCACGGTCAAATCCGACGATATCACTTGTCGTGCCCGATGCCCAGAGGATATCCCGGTCACAATCCCATGCCACGTTGTTACAGGGAGAAATTCCGCTTTCAAATGATGTAACCTCTTCACCTTCAGGTGTAAAACCGTAAATAACCCTTTCTCCTGATCCCCAGATTATTTCACCATCACTGGCTAAATCTTTATATCCGTAACGTCCTTCACCGATTTGACCATATTGATCAACTAATTCCTGGTCACGATTCAACACGTAAATCATCGGGTCTCGATTATTGGCTCCGGATAGATAGAAATGATCATTGATAAATACAGCACCCTGAACTCGAGAATCCTCGGTAATCACTCCGGCAGAGACATCAACTCTGAGCTCCCAGGGATCAGCATCCATCCCCTCAGGGAACACAAGATTTGCTGCCCAGGTTAGAGGACCATTACCGGGATTTGCCAGATTCACAGGAACCTCAATTTCTTCATTCACAGGAATATTTTCTGATATTTCTTCCGGGGAAAGCTCGCACACCGAGTGAAGCAGGTCAAAATCAAGATCGGTAACCGCATCCTCTATAATTTCTATTTCTTCGACAGTTTGAGGAAGGTAGTCATCAGCAGTTATACTTACAGTAAATACCCATTCCGGAATTTCAGGTATTACATATTCTCCATTTTCGTCTGACACTGCCTGGAGATCGAAGTCATGAACATTTATCAATGCGCCTTCAACTGGATTTTCGGTGGCAGCATCATTCACAGTACCACTTAGTTCTCCAAATCCGGCGATTACCATAAGTGCCACCGGGATTTCGACTTCTCTGAATCCGGGAACATTGGTATAAACAATAATTGTTCTTTCAAAGTTACCTGGCTGGAGTTCTGCAGTTGTAATAGTAAGAGTTACTTCGACAGATTCATCTGATTCTATCTCACCCTCAGCTGGTTCACAATCTAACCAATCGGGTTCTCCCCCAACATCGTTTATTTCAAAGTTTAATCTACTATTCTCCTCACCAATGTTTGTGATGACCAGTATCTCCTCCTCAGCCATCCCAAATGGCACCTGCAAATCAAAACCTTCCGGAGCAAATTCAGGTTCAGCCAATGCACCATAATTATCTTCCCAAATCCCTATCCAGCCACCCTGAGAGGTTCCGTAAAGTTCACGATCATTTGCATTGTAGCAGATATCCTGTCCATTCCCATCGAATTGATCATTTTCAATTACACGATTTACCAATTCACCTTCGATACTATATTCCAGGAGAGGATCATTTGTATCAAGGATAAAAATTGTTCCGTTAAGCGGGTAATACTCAATTCCCGTAATATTACATTCAACATTGAATCTGTCAATCTCCTCATGATCACGATCGTGAATAATTACCATTCGATCCCAAATGCCAAGTATATAGAGTTCACGGTCTGAGTCATAGGCAATTGTGTTGACATAGGCGTTTACATTTGTTGTTGACAGTACTTCACCTTCGAGGTCCATGACGGAATAGGAGTTTTGCCCGGCATGACCGAGTAGCAGATTATTCTGATCGAAATCAAAACCTAATCCACGCACCTCGTTTTGGTTCGGATTCAGTGCACCCTGGTGTTCCCAGTCAGAATTAAAAATCTGAACATTCCTGAAATCGGAAATAAATATGTCATCATTTTCCGGATTTGTAGTGATCCCATGGATATTTCCCAATCCGTTGGGTTGGTTCACATTTCTGTCAAGTCGGAATTGAGCGAATGAAACATTCACAGTTGATAATACTACAAAAAGGAAAAGCAAAAAACAGGCAGAAATTCTCTTCACAATTTTCTCCAGATATATAAAACTTGTGACTTTTTTCTTCTGATGATGTGCTTGCATGTTGGCATTGAGAATCAGGAAAAGCTCTAAAAGAAACCGAGTGCTCACATTAACCGAATATAGCCATATTCTCCAATAATGTCAAGGTGTTTCACGTGTACTTTTAATGTCTTCACTGCTGTCAAAAAATTGAATTGAATAATAATGATCATCTTCAATTTTAGTACTTGATTTTAAGTCTAATGGAGGCTATTTTATCATTATGGGGCATTAAATACTGATTATCGATTAACTCCATGGATAGTCACATGAAAACATTTGTCACAAATCTGATTAAAATCACCCTTCTTCTTCACCTGATTACTATTGCCTTCTGTTTTAGCACTTCAATTTATGCTCAAACGTGGATCCCGATTCAACAGGGAAGATCTCCCGAAACACCATCTGCTGTTGTACTCGATCAATCATCGAGACATCTGACAGTTCGATTTGATTTCTCAGGAATATATGCAAGAGATGTCAATACAGTGTATGGAGAGTTTAAAAAAATCTCTCTTGACAATGAGACTAACTGCACTTCGAGTGCTCCCGGTACTCCATCTCTTCCGCAATTGACAGAGATAATCCACGCACCTCTCGGATATAAGGCTGAAATAAGCTCAGTTGAGGCTGATTGGTTTGCCGTTGGAAATGTCAGGATTTACCCTCAACAGCTACCACTTCGTGATGGAGATACAGATACTGATTTCCAGTTTGATTCTCAGGCATATCAGAGCAGTGGAGTAATCCCGGAAAAGGGCATAGCCTCTGTCGGCAACATGCAGGGATGGGGTGGAGTTCCTGTCACTGGTCTAACAATTTTCCCGGTAAGATATACTCCTTCATCACAGCAACTTAAAATCGCAGAGTCTGTAACGGTAACAATCAACTTCATACCCGATCCGAATCAGAATATTGTTGTCCCGCGAGTGCCTAATCATAAAATGAACCGTCTGCATCAGACAGCAATCCTCAATCCTCCCCAGGTTCTACCCCGCCCACTCGATGCTGATGAAAATGAACCGGTGAGGTTGTTGTTCATTCTACACGAAGAAGCTTTGGAAACCGCTCAACCCCTGATCGATTTTCACCACTCCAGCGGTATGCGCTCTGATATTTGGCTGGCTGATGAGATTGAGGATGAATTCGAGATCAAGAACCGTATTACGGAAATGTTTGAAGAAGGTCTCGAATATGTGTTTATCATCGGGGATGGATATACTGACAATCCCCATGTCCCTCTCCACTGGTGGGATCCTGAAGATCCGCCTGAAGCAGTTGACAATGATCCTACCGACTCAGACAGCGACTCATGGTATGTGTGCCTCGATCCACCTGACGAAGATGGATTTGATGATCATTTACCCGAGCTCGCAATTGGTCGTTTGGTTTATGAAATGAACAATTTGGATCAGTTGGAAGTTCAGGTTAACAAACTTATAAACTACATTTACTGGAATGGAGAAAATAGAGATAGAGATGCCCTCGCGCGTACCCTGGTTATAGCAGATAATTTTGAGAATGATGATGAAAGAGAATTTTTCATCGGCACAAAACGTCGCATTTCTGAAGAAGATTACAACTTACCATCACCGGATTTCATTCAGGCATTTGGTAATCAGAACGGCATCACAGACCAATTCGTCATCGAACGAATGAATGAAGGCGTTGGAATTGTTAATTACCGTGGTCACGGTTCAGAAAATATGTGGGCACAGTGGAACAATGCCAACCAGAGTTTCACTACCGGGGATGTGGAAAATATAGAAAATCAGGGAAATCCTTTCATTTTGATTTCCTCTGCCTGTGAAACAGGGGATATTGCAGACCACGGACCAAACGCGAATTTGGATTGTCTACTTGAGTCTTTCCAAAAACATGATGGTGGTTCACTCTCTGCACATGGCTGTATAATCTCAACCTGGCGCTGGTCAAATTCTCAGTTTGACGAGACTATATTTTCAGCCTGGTTCAACGAAGGTATATACGACCTCGGATACTCTGCAAATCTGGCTTCAACCGAGATGGTAATCGAATGGGACGGTTCACGCTGGCCAGTCCTTGGACGGATGAACTTCAGGACATATATCTGGCTTGGAGATCCGATGCTTGAAGTAAAAATCGAAGTTCCGGACGAGTTACATCCCGGAGGCAATCCCTGTCGGTGCTGAAGAACTTAGTATCGAAGTTTCAATGGAAAATGAGGCACTCTCGGACGCGAGATTTTGTATAAGGTCTGAAAATGATGAAATCTATCTCGTTGCATTTACTAATGAGGAGGGTGTTGCAACTATCAACTTTGAGAATCCTCCTGCCGAGCAAATGCTATTGAACTGGATGGTTTATCACAGAAATGGAATTCCCTTAGAGGGTGAAATTCTTGTAATTGAAGGACAGGGAGTTGTTTTTGGACGGGTTACTGACTTTGCCACCGATGAACCCTTAGCAAATGCTGATGTTGAACTGACTCGTTTTGGTCTCGATGAAGTAACGGACAATGATGGAAATTTCCGATTTGAAAGAGCTCCTGCAGGAGAGGATCACGTTCTGGTGAATTCTGAAGGCTACATTTCTCAGATAGCTGATATCATCATTGGTGAAGGAGAAATAGAAGTTGATTTTGCGATGCGTTTCAGTCACGTTGAAACCGATCGTGACGAAATAGCAACTGGTACTACCTTTCCGGAAGCACCTGAGGACGAAACAATTTCTATAAC
>CAYLYZ010000126.1:0-15643 GCA_964387885.1 uncultured bacterium
CGCCGCATCCACCGCCGCCACAGCCTCCTCGACCCCCTCCGCAACCGCCGCCGCCGCATCCGCAGCCACCACAGTCACAGTCTTCGTCGTCGCATTCACCGTCGCAATCACCGTCGCAGCCGCAATCACAATCTTCATCGTAATCACCGTCGCCACCACCGCAGCCACCGCCACCGCAACCACCGCGACCACCTTCGTCGTCGCCATAATCACCGTCGTCGCCACCGCCGTCGCCACCGCCGCCACGGCCACCGCCGCCGCCTCCACAGCCACCACCAGGATCTCTGCCGGGGACATATGAAGTCAGGGTTAGTTCAGCACCATAGATGTAGTCTCCGTCTGAATTCATGACCGTCCCGACTATCGTGCCCAATTCCTGGGCAGTCAGCGGAAGAGCAAACAGAATTACAGCCAGAAAACCTACCATTAAATAGCGCATCGACACCTCCATAAGGTGTGTTAGGTTGTTAATATGAATGAGAAAAAATGTGAGTGAATTCTCAAACAAAGATGACTCTTATTCATCAATGTTAGAATAAACAAAAATAAATCAAAATGCAACCATCTATATCAAAAAGTACAAAGTTATCGGAATTGTGGAATTTATACGCAGCTGAGATTTTTTACGATGACGGGAAAATTCAGATTCTTTCACAGTATATGATGAATTGTGCCGGGATGGTGTATCGTGAATTACCCACAACAGTCGGGATTGAATTATTCAATCCAGTCTTTGAAAGGTTTTTTTTGATTGTGAGTAACATTTCATCCTCTTTTTGAGTATAATAGGTAATGTGACGGTTTACCTAACGAAAATTCAAGTAATACAGAATACACGGAGGAGCCTTGCCATGATGAAGCTAACAAACTCGTTACTGCTTGTTCTGCTAATCGCAGCCCTTGTTTTCAGCGGATGTTCCAAAGTTGACAGCCCATCAGCTGTAAACAGCTTTGATTCAGATCCTGATCCGAACCTGACAAACGCTTTCCCTGAGGGTGATAATCCGAGGGGGGGAGAAAAAGATCAATTAACAATGCCTGAAGAGGAAGACCTTTACGGTACCTGGGTACTTGAAGAGATTTACTGCGATAAAATGCAGGAGGAAGTTCCCGATGTGAGCTTCACTTTTGTGGATGACGGCTCCGGGTATATCAGCAAAGAGGGTGAAAATCACGAGATGGCATGGGCTCTGGGCGAGAAGTTCCTCGAAATCACCATTGAAGAAAAGGTCATGAAGATGGCGGCTTTTATCGAGGAATCAGACCTCTATCTGGCGTGGTTATGCTTTGAGGGAGTTAAGGAATTCGGTGACAAAAAAGATTTTGGCGACAAAGACGGTGAATTTGGTGACAAGAAACAACATGGAGATAAAGAAGAACATGGAGACAAAAAAGATTTCCATGGAAAGAAACACGGTAAAAAGAAGAAAATGTTCGGATTGAAGATGAGGTTGGTCAGGGCATAATTTATTTGAAATCCGTTTGAATATATGAACCCGGTTTGTTTAGGCGAACCGGATTCTATTTTTTGTATGGGCGATTCACGAATCGCCCCTGTAGGGGCTGAATATCTTCAGCCCTTTCCCCGAAAGCAACTACGTTCGCTGGCAATCTACAGGGGTACGAGCGTCATACTTTTATACTTTTCACCACCCCAGAATTACGTTTCTATTTAAGTAAAACCACTTTTTTAGTATTGAATACTCTTTCATTTCTGCATGAGATTATGTAAATCCCTGAACCCCAATCGTTTGCATTAATCGTGAGAATGTTGTTGCCAGGCTTGTCGGGAGAAATTAATCCAGAAAATACACTTCGACCGGAATTATCAGAAACTTGTAGATTAATCGAATTTATTCCGGGAAGCTCATACTCGATGTTAATCCTGTTATTGAACGGATTCGGGTACAAAGCAGTTATCTCGAAACATCCGGGAGTTAAATCATCATCTGCTGGTGTTGATTCAACATCGCTTTCACACACATGCAGGATACCGTAATTCGTCGAATTAGTAGTCCATTCTCTGAATTCACCGACGAACGTCGACTGGTCGGCTAAAATGAGAAGATTCTCATCGGTGTGAGGGAAAAGATTTAATAGCTCATAGACTCCCGTGTCCTGCCAAATTTGAACACCATTTCTACCCCAACCTGCTCGTGGTAGTCCGTTTTCACCGAAATGCTGACATTTAATTCCTTCCCATCCATTCCATACGACCCAAACTCCCCCGGCTTTATCCTCACAAAATTTTAAGTTCTCTTCAGTTCTTTCCTCAGGAAATCCACCCATGCCATATCCATGATCGCCTAAAAGCCTTTCACCGTCACTCGAAAGACACTGGATTCCGGCTTGTGTTTGACCATAAGGCAAAATCCAGGCGTTTTCAGTGGTGGATATCATCCTCGAATCAACCGCGTAGGTTCTGACATCGCTTTGATCATGACCCAGATAGAGTGACTCGGAATAAACACCTTCTTCATCCACGTGATATTGTTGATCCGGGGTTAGAACATCCAGATAAAATTCAGCTCCATTTTCCGACATTTCAAATCTGCCCATCCAAAGGGCTCCGTCCGACTTTAATCCGAAACCGATAAAACCGGTATAGTCAGGATTAAATCCGAGGTAAAAGGGTTGCTCCCACATTAAATTCCCGTCGAAATCCATTTTATAAACTTCAAGACCAAAATTGTTCAGTGAGTGAGAAACAATGTAAATATAATCTTCTCCGATTACCAACTTGGGCTGAAAGCTTCCAAATCTATGGTCTCCACTGTTGTCGAGTTCTCTCTCCCAAACGATTTCACCATTAAATGCATCAATACTTGCTATTCGTAAATATAGGTCTTCCTGCCGATAGTCATTGTGTTGATAAAACCAGTAAATATGACGATCATCAGGGTTTCTGTATAAATCAAAAAAGAGATTACTTGTTACTAATTTATAGCTGCTGTCTGCCAGTTGTGACTGCCACAATTCTTCACCGGCAAGGTCAAATCCGTAGAACCACACATTCCAGCTTCGTATGTCATCTACAAAATAGGGAAAGCCTCTCATGACAATAACTCTGTCTCCGATTTTGATAGAACTTAAATAGCGTTTATCAAATCTGATCCTGTCAAAATCCTCGCGTAAAATATCACCGTCCGGATCACCCGCTATCTCACCTTCAGCATCAAGTGTTTGCAGAGTTAAACCTGCATAAGCTTGCCAGAAAGTCATGTTATACATTTCGTCATTCATCCACACGAGCGGATCTACCGGATCGTACCGGACTGAAACATTTCCGCTTGAATAATTATCGCTGAACGGCGCACCATTTTCAGTATACCTGTTGACCAACAACTTGTAGTCAGTCCCACCAACAAGACTAGTAACTCCAAAAGCCCAGAATCCATTTTCGGGAGCAGAGATGAGGTTCGTCATTCGAATGTCCTCGAGTTGGATATCCTGCACGACCCGTTCACCGTTAAGAGTGAGTTTCTCAATGGTATCGAATCTATCCCGGGAACGAGTATATAAAACGTTGCCATCACTCGTTTGAGTCATTGCATGTATAAGCCCGCGTCCGACATCAATTCCCTCGAGTCCAGCTGGAAAGGTGTTTTCAATCGGATCATAAAAGGTTATGTTACTGTGGATGATCCGGTCTGGATCTTGAGGCATATGCCCGGAGAGTACCAGAACGAAAATATCATCAATCAACTTCCCGTGGTGTGTTTTAAGACCTCGACCTTCTACCTCAGAAAAACTGTGAATGTGATCTTCAGACCAGAGTTCACCATTCTCGTTCAGGATAACAAGAGAGTCTGTTTCAGCGGTTATTACATTAAATAGACCACCTCCCCGAAAACCATGCATAAATTCAGTTCTATCTCCCCGAATAAACTGAGCTTCTTCCCAGAGAACCTGTCCATCATAGTTAACTTTGTTATGCATCCTGTCCGGCAGCCAGGTTTCATACCAGAATCCACCCGCACCATCCTCGTAAATGTGCCACGAGTTCTGTTGCCCACTCCTTATGGCCATCAGCTCATCCGGGCGGGAATTCTGCCAGGGCCATCCCTGACGAAAACTACCATCCCCATCAATTGCAGGAAACTGGTCACCTGTCAGGAAATAAAAACCACCATTATCATCAGGTAATACAGCGGGGGATCTATATCCGGATAAATGTCCGAAAAACAATTCTCCGACCTGTATCGGATCTTCACCCCACTCAGACTGCCCATCGGAATTGTATTTCAGTGCATAGAGGCGCGTGTTGTTAGGATTTTCAATATCCGCATCGACCCAGGCTATGAAAATATTCCCTTCCCCATCAATTGCCGATCCACCCATATCAGAAAGATTATCCTCGCGGCTCAGCATTACCGGATTCTCATATTCCGGGGCACCATCTTCACCGAAAATTTGTAGGTAAATATGTCTGACGCCTGTATAGGCATCCGTAACGCTGAATGGAGCGAAGAGTCGATCCCCGCCATTGACAGGAAATCCTCCGTGAACATGGATTCCGTTTGTAGTCCAGATTAAGGCACCATTATCGGTGAGTGGGAACTCCGGACTGGAAAAGGATACTTGAGCAAACAATATAAGGAGAATTATAAAAGTGGTATTAAACAGCGTTGGACAATGGTTAACTTTATTAATCATGGCCGCCTCTTCTGAAATTACTCATTTCTTTCATAACCTGCTGGAGAATAATTTTAATATCGCTAAATAGTATAAAAAACACAAGTTTCAGGAGCAATTATTGATAAGAATTACGGTGCCTGCTGCCGTAGGGGCTGAATATCTTCAGCCCTATCACAAAATCACATATTGCTGGTAATCGGGTGGGGCTTCGGGTGCCGTTCCCGTGCGAGATTCAGACGGATAGGTATATCTGTCCTCCCCGGGGTTTTGGGCACGGCGCGCCGTGCCCCTACAATCTGGGGATGCTTTATTTCTTAACGACCTTCGGTCGTGGGATTGAAGATATTCAACCCCAACGAACGATGTATAATTAGACAGGAATCGGCTCAAAATGAGACAGGAAATGAGGCAATGCACTTGGTCGGAAGGAGAATTTCATTCCTCGCCAGGGGCATGCCTCACGGTTCAGGAATAGCTCGATTATTGATGCAGCTACGTATTCGAGATGGGAGTCGGTGTAGACACGTCTGGGGACTGCAAGACGGACGTAGTCTTCTCCGGGAGCTACATGGTCGGGTTTTCCGGTTTCGGGATTGTAGTCACCGAACATGATTGTGCCGATTTCGCAGCCTCGGATTCCATATTTCCGGAAAAGCTCGATGGCTAATGTGTGTCCCGGCAAGTCTCGATCCTCTATTTTCTGCTTTCCGTTAGCTGTCCAGAATGCTCTCCCCTTAAGGAAAACACCATGACCACCGCAAGGCTCCTTGACCGGTACGCCAGCATCGTGCAGCCATGTCCAGACTTGCCTCACCTGCTCGACACGCTGAGCGACCCGGGCGTCGTCCACACCCTCCTGCATACCGACAGCGACTGCTTCCAGGTCGCGACCTGCAAGACCACCGTAGGTGTAAAATCCTTCGATCTCGACCATATATTCCCAGCAGTGTTCACGCAGTCCTTTGTGCTTGAGCGCAAGGAATCCACCGATATGAACCATACCGTCTTTTTTGGCGGACATTGTTGCTCCGTCGACGAGGCTGTACATCTCCTTAGCGATTTCTGCTACTGAATGATCGGAGTATCCGGGTTCGTGCTGCTGGATGAAATAGGCGTTTTCTGCAAATCGGCATGCATCCAGTAAAAACATCAGTGGAGGCGTCCCCTCAATAAGTGGTTTGTCATTGGCAGCATATTTATCAATTAACCTGCGGACAGCTTTCAAATTTGCCATTGACACAGGCAGTCCGCCACCCGTGTTATTAGTAACAGTCATCATCACGATCATAACCTGTTTTCTTAAGGAGTCGTCCTTCAGGATGTTCTCGAACTTGTCCAGATCAATGTTTCCACCAAACACGCCGTGCTCATATTCTTCAGGTTTCGTCTGGTCTACGACCAATTGATTCGGACCGATAAGAGTTTCCATCTTCAGGTTGGCTTCATGTGCATGTCGTGCGTCCGGATCGGTAATGGTGGAGAAATCAATGCCGCTTTGTTGAATGTCATCTGCAGTTAGAGGACCGTGAAGCATTACGTTGGCTGCTGTTGTATCGAAAAAGCTGTTGATGAGAACATGCCGACGTAACGGAGTGCCCGGATCGCGGGATTCATCAGCAAGGTGATTCAGCACGTAAAAAAGGATATTCTCAGCAGCTCGTCCCTGATGAGTTGGTATGATCAGGAAATCATCACCAATGACTTCCTGAATGCTGTTTTCAAATCTCTGGAAACTGGTAGCCTGAGCATAAGACTCGTCACCGTGCATTAATGCTGCCCACTGATCATGTGACATCGCACCGGTTCCACTGTCAGTCAAGAGGTCGATCACAACGTCTTTTGCCGGGACGTTAAACAGATTGTAATGTGATTGTTTAAGCGTTTCCGCCCTTTGTTCGAGTGATTCGCTTGAGAGTGGGGCTGTGTTATGAATCGCTTCAACCATTTTTATCTTATATGGTTCAAATCGTATATTTTTGGGAGCTTGCATAGCTACTCCGTTATGTTAAAATTGTAAATGTCGTCGTAAAATGGGATTGACAACCCAAAAATCGGAACTACAGAATATACGTAATTCCCATGAAAGGAAATTGCGGGTTGACAAAATAAATTTCGCTCGTGCTATCCGCGTCATAAAGATATATCTGATGTTTTGATTTTGCAAGAATTTTTGAGTGTATAGATACAACGAGCAGGAGAAAATACAGTTAAGTACAAGTCAATCAGTAAGTACCTTTCAGACTTATTGCAGTGTTAAAGGATTATTCGTATATTCAATTTATGAATCAGGAATATATCAAAAATTTAGTCGGTGCATCACTTGATCACATCGGCATTGCAGTAACTGATCCGGATCAGGCTATAAAAGTCTATAGCACTATCGGACTTGATCATGTGACAACTGAAGATATAAGCGATCAGGGAGTTAGAGTCTATATCTTTCCTGCCGGTCAGGCGCGAATTGAACTTTTGAGCCCAATCCGGGACGACAGTCCGGTTGCTAAATTTCTTGCTCGAAAAGGTGCGGGACTTCACCATATAGCTCTTGAGGTTGCTGATATCAGAAAAGCTCTTAATATATGTGCTGAAAACGAAATAAGAGCTTTGGATGCCATACCCCGTCAAGGAGCTGAAGGCAAGTTAATTGCGTTTCTCGATCCACGAACAACAGGAGGAGTTTTAATAGAGCTCACACAATCTGTTTAGCTTAAATCTGAAGATTTCCTCTTTTCTTCCGCAAATAAGTATAAATACTTATACAAATATGGATTGAGGTTGCTCAGGTTGTACTTAGAAGCTAAACTATAACTTGAAGTCGTAATTTGACCATAATTACATAACTTGAAAGCTCTGTCAACAGTAGTCGATTGCAATAGATGACTTTCTTTATGTTGATATTTACAAGGAGTTTTCTGTTTTTTTAATCTTTTATATATAAGGAAGATCATGACCAAGAAGAATTTGCATATTGATACAATATCCGTACATGGTGCGGATGCTGTTGATGTACACACAGGCGCAGTTGCGCCACCGTTATACCAAACCTCAACCTTCCAGTTTGAAAACGCTGATCACGGTGAAGCATTGTTCAAGGGTGAACAGGAAGGCTTTCTTTATACAAGGATGGGAAATCCAACCCAGGCGGCAGTCGAACGACACATGGCTGCACTTGAGGGTGGAGAGGCAGGATTAGCATTTGCTTCCGGATTATCCGCAATTTCAGGTCTCGTGCTTACATTATGCCAATCCGGGGATAATATTGTATCTTCAAATACAATATACGGCGGGACCCACTATCTCTTTCAGGATTTCATGAAAAGGATGAATATCGATGCACGGGAAGTTTCTGCGGATGATCTAAGTAACATCGAGAATGCAATCGATGAAAAGACAAAACTCATTTTCATCGAAACCCCGGCTAATCCGAATCTGGATATTATTGACATTTCAGCATGTGTGGATATTGCCCGTAAAACCGGATTGCCATTGGCAGTAGACAACACATTTGCGACACCAATTCTTTCACGTCCCCTTGAACTCGGGGCAGATATCGTAATGCACAGTGCCACTAAATATATCAGTGGTCATGGTGATGCGGTAGCCGGAATACTCGTTGGAAGTCAGGAATTTATGACACGAATTCGCAAGGAAACACTAAGTCAGGTTGGGCTCAATATCAGTCCGTTTAATTCCTGGCTGCTCTTACGAGGTTTGAAAACCCTTTCCGTGAGAATTCACAAACATTGTGAGAATGCTGAGTATGTTGCCAATTTCCTGAACTCTCACCCAAAAGTCGACAAAGTCTATTATCCCGGACTACCTGATCATCCCGGAATTGATATTGCCAGAAAGCAGATGAACGGTGAATTCGGTGGTATGATTGCTTTTGAGTTAAAGGGTACCAGGGAAGATGGTAAAAACCTGATGAATGCTGTTAAATTATCGATACTTGCTGTAAGTCTCGGTGATTGTGACTCATTAATTTGCCATCCGGCAAGTACAACACATGCAAGATACACTCCTGAAGAGTTAGCAGAGGCGAAAATCGGAGAATCCATGATCAGATTATCTGTTGGAATTGAAGATCCGCAAGATATCTGTGACGATCTGGGTCAGGCACTGAAGTGCATTGAATGACATTGTAAATACTGTAAGACTAAAAAATACATTTGAGGTAGAAAATGGTTGACCTTAATTCAGACAGCGCGGTATTAATTCGCGAAGCTTTGACTAAGGCAGGTTTAATCACAGGAATGGACCAAACCGAAATCAATGATCTCTTGCAAATAGCCGAAGAGCGAGAATTTTCCGATGGGATTTCCATAATAAGGGAAGATTCTAAAACCAGAGATCTGTATATCGTCCTAAAAGGTCGAGCTACAGTTACGTTGTCAATTCCATCTGGCGAACTGAAGGAAGAAATCGTTTATACAATGCATGATGGTCAGATTTTCGGTGAGCTGTCACTCGTTGATGGTTCTCCAAGATCCGCATCTGTAATTGCCCAGGATAAGGTCACAACCTGTCGTTTCGATTTCGAACTGCTGAACACATTACTCGAGAAAAAGCCAAGGATCGGCTATTTGCTGATGAGAAATATTGCTGTTATTATCGCGGCACGAATTCGAAACACGAACATGCTCTGGAGGAATTCACTTATCTGGTAGCGGTGATACGGGAAACAATGACAAAGGAAAATCAAACCGACCCCGTGTCAACTCAACCGGATGGTAATAAGAGAACTCCAACCGACGAATTAAAAGATAAACTCGCGGCTTTACCGGATAAGCCGGGAGTTTATCTTTTTAAAGACCTCAAGCAAAAGATCATATATGTCGGGAAGGCAAAAAGCCTCCGTAACCGTGTTCGCAGTTACTTCACAGGAGGTGATGACGGCAGATATCAATACGCCCAGCTGGTCTCATCCATCAGGGATCTTGAATTAATTGTCACCCGTGACGAAGTTGAAGCTTTGCGCACGGAAGCAACTATTATCCGAATTCACCGTCCACGCTTTAATGTTGACCTGAAGGATGACAAGAGTTATCCATATCTGCAGATAACCCGTGAACCGTTCCCACGCGTACAACTCACCAGGAAACCCCGCACTAAAAAGGCAGACTATTACGGACCTTATACAAATGTAAAACCTACGAGAGCATTACTGCGTAATCTGAAACGAATCTTACATATTCGCGAATGTAATCTTCAGTTAACTCCGGAAAAGATCAGGCAGGGGAAATTCAAGCTCTGTCTGGATTACCATATCCATAGATGTGGCGGTCCGTGTGAAGGTAAAGTGACAGAAGAGGAATATCGAGTCGGTATTGACTGGTTTTTGCAATTCCTGAAGGGAAATCACGACCACATTATTTCCGATCTTGAGAAAGAAATGCGTCAGCTTTCAAGTGAATTGCAGTTTGAAGAAGCTGCAAGCGTTCGAGACCGACTCCAGGCTGCGCGGAAGTTCACCGAAAGGCAGAAAAAGGTTGATTTGAAGCCGGTCAACCAGGATGCGATAGGATTTGTGCGCGAAGATGATTTTGCGTCATTCTCGGTGCTCAGGGTAAGAGGTGGCAGAATAGTAGGACACAGCCCATTTTACATGAAGCGTGCTGCCAATTTGAGCGAGGCTGAATTGTTAGAAGCTTTTTTAACCAGGCATTACAACCTTGTCGATCGAATTCCCGATGAAATATTCCTGTCCTTTGAGCCTCCGGATGCACCTAATCTGTGTAAGTACCTGACAGAATTAGCCGGACATAAAGTCCATTTATTGACGCCTCAACGAGGTGAAAAGCACAGCCTGTTAGGTTTGGCGTTTGTCAACGCCGAGCAGCAGATGGCTGAAAAGAGACTGATGGCGGAAAAGAGGGATTTTATTCCTCGATCACTGAAAGCACTGCAGGAACACCTGAAGTTATCAGATCCTCCATTGTTGATTGAAGCATTTGACATCTCGAATCTGCACGGGCTCGACAGCGTAGCCTCAATGGTCATTTTTCGCGACGGGAAACCTTTTAAGAATGGATACCGGATTTTCAAGATAAAAACAGTTTCCGGGATAAACGACGTAGCCTCAATTGGTGAAGCGGTTTACCGACGTTACAAACGATTAAAAGACGATATTAATCGTCTGAATGGTGATGATTCGGATGAAGTTCCCAGTAAAAACCAGCCTGTATACCCCGATCTAATACTAATTGACGGAGGCAAAGGACAGCTTTCCAGAGCCAGGGAAAAGTTAGACAGCCTTGGTCTTCACAACTTACCGGTTATTGGCCTTGCAAAGCGACTCGAAGAGATATTTGTCCCTGGAAAAAGGGAGCCTATTTCTCTCCCGAAGAGTTCATCAGCCCTGAGACTACTGCAGCAACTAAGAGATGAAGCCCACCGTTTCGCAATTACGAGACACCGCCTTCTACGCGGAAAACGTCAAATCAAATCCAAACTCGACGACATTCCCGGCATCGGTCCCGCTCGTCGTCAGGCGCTGCTCAAGGCATTCGGTTCAGTAAAACGAATATCAGCTGCAAGTGTTGAGGAGATTACCGCTGTTAAGGGGATGACGAAAAAGCTTGCCGAAGTTGTTCATAAGGAGCTCACAAACAAGTAGTGCAAGCGTCCCTGCCTGCGAAATATGGAGTGGTGTCAGGTGCCCTCACCTGACACTTAAGCCGTTATTTCTCAGCCGGATGAGGACACCTGACAGGCACTCAACAAAAATTAGAAACCATAATCCGCGGGTTGCTACGAGACTCAACAAACGATTTGCCACGATTAAGTGTGCAATAGGGAAGAGTTAGAATCTCCTTATTAGTATACATGACATATGCGTCCTTCATGTTGATAATATACAACATTATTTTGTGAAAATCAAGCTTTATCACAGGGCAGGGGAAAAAGGGGGATATCATAAATTATCGTCACATCGTCACACTTTTGGCGGAAAGTGGTTGTGGGTGGGGGTTTGAGGGTGTGACGGAAATGTGACGGAAATGACGGAAATGTGATGGAAAGTTAGCAAGTTACAAGTTATCAAGTTTTAGAGCCTGCAATCAATTAACTTGTGAACTTTCTACTTTATCATTTACAAGCTGCTTTGTTCTGTGGTTAATGGCTGCAGCTTTCGTGGGCTCCTGGATACTGCTACGGAAACGAAGCATGACGAGCTAGGACCACGGGCTACGAGGCTTATTGCACTCCTAAGAAATTCACAGAAAAAGTAGCCTGGAATCTCGCATTCCAGGGACCTCCATCAAAATACAGAAAAATCCGGGATTGCAAGACTCCGGGCTATGTCACTTATAATTGGAGATTAATTGCTTGAAAAATGGGTCATCTGGATATTTATAAATCATTTCACATGATTCTTTCCACAACTTTTCGTAATCGTTAGTATTATTTTCTGAACTGTAGAAATTCATGACATTAACAAAACACATGGCGAATCCATCTCGTACAAGTGGATTTTCGGGATATTTATCAACTCGAACGCGCATTTCTTTAAGCAAGCGATTCATTTCTATAAACTTTTTTTCAAGTAAACAATGAGTTATTACTTTGTTTAAGGCAATTGTTAAATTATCTCTTATTTTAATATTATCAGGATATTTAGCTGCCAATCTGCGCAGATCGTGTAAGACTTTGTCTCTATCTGAGTGACGTTTTTCTTCAAAATATTGGTTCAGGATCTTGACAAGTCCATTTGTCATTGTAATAATTATAGAAAAATTGTTTGAATAAACAGATAAGATTCGCAATTCCTTTAACGCCCAATCCATCTCAACATATTTTTTTTCCTGCTTATAGTAATCCATTGCTTTTTCCAATCCATCTGCGAATTTCACTTTAACAGAAAAGTCTTCGTAATACTTTTGTGAAAGGTTACGTAGGTCTTTCAGCACCTTATTAAGATCATCATATCTGTCCTCTGATCTATAGTGCCCCACTACGTTGCTTAGCGCACTCGCCAATGTTTTCCTAATGTTTTTGTCTTCAGGGTGCTTGTTTGCCAATGTTTTCAGTTTCAACAATACTTGGTCACGCTCCTCATATTGTTTTTCAGACTGATATTGGTTTAAAACATTAAATAAAGCCCAAGCTAACTTCTCTCGAACAATTGTATCTTTGGGAAAGCTGTTTGCCAAATCATGTATTTCAGATAGTACTTCATTGCGTTCATTACATTGCCTTTCAGCTTCGAGGTAGTTTAAGATGTTGAACAATCCCCAGACCAATTTTTCCCTAACCGTATTATCGTGGGGATATTTCTCAGCAAAAGCTCGTAATTCATGCAATAATTTATCACGCTCCTTAAATTGTTTTTCGGATTCGCAGCGATTTAAGGCATTGAATAGACCCATACCAAGTATTTCTCTCAATGAAGCATCTTCAGGATTTCTATCAATTAAGCTTCGTAATTCATCCAATAATCCGTCACTCTCTGCAATGCGATTTTCTTCAAAATAATAGTTTGTTACGTTGACAAGTCCCTTTGCGAAATGCTCGCGTACAAAAATATCTTCTGGGTAATTATCGAATAATTCTCGAAACAAATTAAAAACTCTATCCCGGTCATCTAAGCGATTCTCGGACTTGTAATGGTTCATTACATTGACAAATCCCTTCACCAATTCGCCTCGTATTACAGAATTTCCGGGATAACGTTTAGTGTGATTGCATAGTTCAGTTAAAAGTATATCTCTTCCGTCAAGACATCCTGCGGACTCATAATGGTTCAGACTATTATATAAACCTTTTGCTATCCATTCTCGTAGTTTGATGTCCGTTGAGTTTTCTTCTACTAGTATGGTTAACTCCTTAATTAGGTGGCTTAATTTCTCAAGTTGTTTTTTAGAGTCGAACTGATCCGCGGCGTTGAATAAACCCATTCCGAATATCTCTCGCACCATCGCATCATCAGGATGATTTTTCGAAAGTTTACGTAGTTCCTGCAAGAGTTTAGTATTTTCCTCATTTTGATTTTCAGAATTATTATATACCATTGTTCCGACTATGCTTTTTGCTAAAAGTTCCCTTACACCATCATTATTTTTGTGTTTCTCTGTTAGTTCGCGTAATTCCTGTAACAGGCAATTGTGATCGACACGTCGGTTCTCATCCTCATAATGGTAAAGAACATCAAACAAACCATTTGAGAAGCAATTCACGACAGCATAATCCTCTGGATATTCGAGTTCCATTTTGCGCAACTCCTGCAACAGAATATCCCTTTCAGCAAGCCGATATTCTAACTTATATTGTTTGATGACGAAGAGTAATCCTGAAACGAATTTTTCTCGTAAAGCTTGATCTTTGGCATGTTCGGATACTTGATTTCTTAAATCCTGCAACAGTCCATCCCTCTCTTCAAAGCGTTTTTCAGATTTATAATGGTTCATTACGTTGAAAACACCTTTTGCCCAAACTTTTCGCACGGCTGGAAATCCCGAATATCTACGCATCAGGGATTGTAATTCCACTAACATCTCATCGCGCTTCTCTAGTTGTCCAACCGACTCATAATGGTTTATTACATTGACTAAACTCATTGCCAACAATGGACTTGCATTAGGATAATTTTCTAAAATTGAATGTGATGTCTTGGCAATACCGTCTGCCAATCCAGGTACAAGTACGTTGGAAATTAATGTAGTTGAACAGAAAATCAAACCCACAATAGCTGGAGACACACTCAGTTTTATTGCATCTTCTTTTGCCATAGTCAAAAAAGTAACAGTTTCATCATGTTTTGAATCAAGTGAGCGAATAGTTTCTGCGTGACTGCAAATAAGTTGTTCCATTGCTCTGCGACTGTATTGACGAGGTAAGGTTTCACTCATCCACCAGCCATGAACATATTCATAACGTGATGTATGACCAAATGATGGAAATTGTTCGTCACTTAAGATTCGCTCAGTTTGTAGTTCTACAATCAAATCATCTGAAATATCTCCCATAATCATCTTCTTATGATAATTCCACATATCCACATTTTTGATTTCGGGGAATACCGCAAGTCTAGCAAACAATTTGCAGAGGTTACCCCCCGTCTTCAAGATTTCCGTAGAGAACTCGTCGAGTTCTGGAAACTTATGGGTGTGGGCACGCTTGATTTCCTCAAGGAATTGAGGACTTGAGTCAATTCGATTTCTCCGGAGGAGATACTCGAGCGCGTAAGGGTAGCCATTAATTGCTTGAAGAACCTCCTCGTCATCCATTTGTTGAGTAATTGGAACACACGTATGCAACCACATAAGGATTTGATCATGGACTTCAAGATTGTTTTTATATTCGATATTTTCTACTGTATTTGCGTCAGCTTCTGGGATGTCTTTTTCCAGTTTCCTCGTATATATGAAAGCTTGATGAAATGGTTTGTTATCCCTTACAACCATAAAGGCATGATATGGAGGCCAGTTTGGTATTTCGGAAAAACACTGCTTAAGAGGATCCAATTCAGCATTAATGCGATCTTCGCTTAATTGTTCGAGTGCGTCAAATATTAGGAAAGCTGGTTTTTTCGAAATATTATAAAGGATTTCGAGCATATCTCTCGCGCGTTCAATACTCACCTTGGGAACTCCCAATCCACCAGAACGGAGAAGATGGTCAGCTTTAACAAGCTCATCAAGCAGATTGGCTGCTACTTTTGAGGTTGATTTTGTTGGATCTTTGAGATTCAGAAATTTTGTTAAGGTTTTTCCGACCGTTTTCCCCAGTTTTACGACGATCGAATCAGAAAGTCTAGTCAATTCAACTAAGATTTTACCCTGTTCTAATTTCGTTGATGTAGAAAACCACCTCTCATAGAGATCAGATATTGTTCGCATTAAGATGTCGAAAGATGTAGCACCACATCGTTCATAACCACATAGATAATTATTCTGAATAAAGGGATCGTTAAGCAATTCTTCGACCAACCGGCTTTTTCCAATGCCTGGAGGTCCATAGATTATAGTGAGACCGGGTATCTTGATTCGGTTTGTCAACCAAGTGCATT
>CAYLYZ010000127.1:0-15555 GCA_964387885.1 uncultured bacterium
ATAAATTAATCAAACTAAACTCACTTCGCAGGTTTGGAACTTCAGTTCGTTATATATATTGAAGACCTGTCTGATTGGTGGAATCGAGAAGAAGGTCCTGTCTGGCATACTCATTGTCCAAGAGAACTAAAAGTATATAATAATAAGCAAGCTGGGGCTGATAACGGAGGTGTTCTTACAAAATATGGAATAATAATAGAAAGCTTGGTTGCAAATCGTCCCGATGCTGTCTATAACAATGTTTTCTGGGGAAATGATGAAGCTGGGATTAGAGTTGAAACTCCGAATTTAGTAGGAGCTGGTGAGGAGATTGATAATGAACTATCTTTCAATATATTTGGGTCATACGTTGATATAAATGGGCTAATAGGAATTCAATACACTGGTGGAGGAGGTCAACCTGCATATCATTTCAACGGTTTTTTTAATAATGATGATGGCCATATAATCGGAGCTGAAGCGATTGATGGCAACTCAGACGTTGTGGGAGATCCATTATTTGTCAATGTCGGCACAACCGACTATCATTTAGAATGGTCTTCCCCAATGATTAACAACGACAATAATGCGAATGTTCCTATCCTTGACCCATTTGGTGATTTTACATATGACGCTGTTATGAACCTAAGTGATTTCAATGAACTAGGTGAGTCTGTCAATCGTGACGTACAACAAGATGATCCAACAACTGGCTCAACAAACGATATTGGCGCGTATGGAGGTTTATATGCTAACGGCATCATTGATCACAATGCTATTAATCGAGGTCCAGAAGAACAGGATTTTGGTTGGGATCCATACTGTGTTATTGACACTGATTGTGATGAACTCGATGGCACATTGCGAAATGATTATTATAAGGCTTCTGCGGATTTTGAAATCCCACAGGGTGATAATCTCACCATAGAACCGGGAACCTTTATTGAGCACGATACTGATGTTAAATTCACAGTGAATGGTCAACTTAATGCAAATGGAGATTTAGACGGACCGATTTACTTTACCAATCTCGATGAAAATGAATGGTATGGAATCAAATTTACGACAACTGCCAATGCTGAAAGTAATCTTGAATATTGCCATATAAGCTATGCAGATGTGGGTGTCAGATTCATGTCTGTTCCTGATGGCAACGAAGCTATCCCAGTGACAGACTGTATAGTTATGAATTGCAGTACAATTGGAATTGATATCTACAACACAAAAGTAGAAATAACAGGTAATTCAGAAGCTCCAACCGAAAATAATCAGGCAGATTTAGAGAATTGGCTGGCAGATGAAGAGGAAAATCGATGGAATACGGTTCGACAGATTCGCGGCGGAGTACCTTCAATGGGAATCAAAGTAAGTACTGAAGATGAGGTCACAATCACCGGTACAAAAGTTTACCTCTGTGGAAATGAAAACGCAGAGGATGATTTTGATGAAACCGGTATATATTTATTCAGTGCTGATATTGCTATGAACGATGCATCGATTCTGCAGAATGGAAATACCGGTATGTGGATAACTTTTTGCACGCCTGATCTGAACGCAATAGATGATAATACAAATAATTCAGCTGACTTGAAAGACAATGGATTAACTGTTAATGAAACTAACAGTGGCAATGGTGCAGAAATTTATGTTCAATATTGTGGTGCATCGCAAATCAGTGCTGATGAGTGTGATTTTCAGGACGTTGATCAAAATGACGATCCACGAAGTTATGCAGTTTGGGTAGATGGTTCCAGCTTAGTTGATGCAGATAATTGCTACTGGGGTGTAGAAGCAAATAACTTCAATGGAAATGAAGGCAATTTCATAAACAACACAGCACGTGTTGTTTATACCAACGCCCGAAATAATGCAAATAATGATAATGATTGGACGGCGGATGTTTCGCTTTACTCGCAGGCTAAACAACTTCAGGAATCAGGTAGATTTAGTGATGCGATATCATTATTTGAACGTGTAATCTCTAATGATCCTAATTCCTGGGAAGCTGCAAATTCAATACGTCATGTTTTTTCCTGTTATGAAACAGGTGGCCTAGATATGTCAGATTTGCGAGAGTACTATTCGGAAGTGATAGAGGAATTTGACAACACTGAACTATGTAATGCAGCATCACTGCTAAATGCCAGGACATTAATTGAGGAACGTAGATTTGAGGATGCGCAGAGTGCTTTTAATGCACTCGCTGAGAATGGTGATAATGGTATTCTTAGGGGACTGGCACATGTACAAAGTCTCGAATTGGATTTAATCATCGATTGTGACCAGATTGATGCCACGACAGAGCGGGACATTTCTAATAAAATCAGAAGCATTTTTAAGGAAATGCGTAACTTGGATACTGCTCAAAATGAATCTAATCTCCCTAAGGAATTTGCTTTAAATTATGCTTATCCAAATCCCTTTAACTCTACTGTTACTATAGGTTACGCGTTAAATGAGGATGTTGATATCTCGATAAGCATCTATGATCAGGCTGGACGCATGGTCACATGTCTAAAGCAGGGCATTGTAAAAGCAGGATTTCATAACATCGTGTGGAATGCTGATGATTTCACATCTGGAACCTACATTTGCAGGTTGGAATCTGGGAACTTGCATCAATCAATCAAATTAACTCTTGTTAAGTAAAAATTTACTTTTATGAGTTGGAAACTGGTGCATTTGTTATCATAATTATAGCAAATGCACCAGATGTATATTTCAAGTAAGTTGCTTTTAAGGCACATCGTTATGAAGAAAATACTCATAGTTCTTTTTATTCTTTCCATAGTGAATACAGCTACAGCTGAATCATGGAACATTGCCCGTACAGGTGGTCTCACAACCGACATTTTCAACAATGTGCAGGTTATGAGTGATATCGCTTATTGTGCAACTGATTTCGGTTTAGTGTTGATGGATGTCAGTGATAAAGAAAATCCGGTTGTTCACAGCAGGATTGAAACGAACGGATTTGTGAAAGGTTTAGAACTCAGAGATTCTCTGCTCTATCTTTGTGATGGTTATGCTGGATTAAAGATTTATTCCCTGCACGATCCCGAGATCCCTCTGCTGATTGGCGAATGTGTAGACTGTGTAGGAGCTGGACGCATAATCCTTAGAGATGATTATGCCTACGTGAGCTGTGGAAGATCAGGAATGAGTGTTCTAGACGTTTCCGATCCAACCACACCAGAACAAATTGGTAGAATTGGTCGAGAGTGTGATGGTATTGCTCTGCTTGATAATTACGCTTATATGGGAGGGAACTATATCAATATTATTGACATTGAAAATCCCAATAATCCTGAACTTCTTAACTCAAGTGAATATGCTTTCAGCGGAGAAATGTCGGTGTACAATGAAATCCTATTTGGTCCTTTGATGTTTTATAGTCTTGAAAACAGAGTGGAACCAGAGCTTATTTATAGAAATAACCCTATCGGGAGTGAATGTCATTATTTATTGGATAATATTCTCATTCTTTTTGGCGGCACTCGTGAGTACCGATATCCGTTTGTTTCCTGCTTTAATATTGAAAATCCTGAAAGTCCTGAATTGTTGACAGTATGTCCTGTCCAGACCGGCAATTTAAACGACCTGGAATACGTTGATGACTTTATTTTTACAACACATAGCTCGGATGGATTTACAATTTGCGACTTCAGGGATTGGGACAATCCTTCAGAAGTATCAATCTATTCAAACTATGCCAATTTTCGAAATATCGCTGTTCAGGGCGGTTATGCCTATGTTTTAGATTTACATGGTCGAATCGTTACTATCTCTCTGGATGACATTGAAAATCCTGAAGAAGTATTTACAGAAGAATGGGATAATTTCAGGCTTAGAACAATCTTTTCTGAACAGCCAATGGTGATTACAGAAAATTACCTGTATATGTATCAATATTTTGATGCCGAAGATGAGAATGGAGATGATGCAGATCGAAGAGGAGTCTATACCTATTCCCTCGAAAATCCTGGCAGACCTGAGTTGATAAACGAGCTGGTTTTACACGGCGATCATAAACCTTTTGATATGATTATGGATGGGGACTACTTGTATGCCAATTCTTACAGTTCCGGATTGATGGTATTTTCACTTGAGAATCCTGAAGAACCGGAACTCATCCATGTTTATGATGATAACAGGCAGGCATCCCGCATGGATATAGAAGGGAATTTGATCATTACATGCTTTAATAATGGTGAAGGATTTGAAGGAATAAATGTTTGGGATATTGCTGATCCACTTAATGTGGAAAAGATTGGTGAACTGAACACGGTTGAAATGGATATTCCTCTTGGTGTGGCTATATTCGGAGATTATGTATATCTCAGTGGATTTGATGGTAATTCTTCCTGGATTGTGTCAATCGAGGATCCCCGTAATCCTAGATTGTTAAGGGAGTTTGAATCTGTTTTTCACGGATCAGAATTAGTGGAGAGGGATGGAATACTCTACATGTCATGTAAAGAATTTGGCGTTCGGGTTTATTCACTGGACGATCCTGAACATCCTGAGTTAGCCGGTTTCTATGATACTCCCGATATCGTGAGTTGTTTAGTATTTCAGGAGGATAATCTGTTTATCACGGACGGGAGTGACCTGGGAGTGTATGATATTAGCCGAATACAGGGTTTATGGTACCTCGAGTTATCAGCAGAATCCCATTTCTTTGATTCCACAGCAGTAGATTCGACATCACAATGGGAACTAACTCTAACCAACTCCTCGGTTAATGACCGTGAGATAACCGATTTCGTCTTTGAAGACACGACCTTTTATTCTAATGTAGAACTTCCGTTTGACTTGTCTGACGATTCTGATACCACTATCACGATTTTTTTCACTCCATTTGCAGATAGTCTTTATTCCTCGACATTATCTATCATCAGCCAGGAGAAGGAAGCTGTTGTTGCACTTTCCGGAAGAGGATATTTACCCAATACAATAAATGAGGAGAAATTATTACCACTTAGCTTCGGTATTCAAGAGCTCTATCCAAATCCCTTTAACTCTTCAATTAACATTAATTATGAGGTTATACATCCTGAAAAAGTAACCATTGATATACTGGATGTTTCTGGTCGCGTAGTTGCTAACTTGATTGATAAATACCTTGAATCTGGAAAATATCATTTTTCATGGGATGCATTAAATCTCCCCTCTGGTATTTACTTCACCAGGTATAAAACTAATAGATTTAATCAAAACTACAAGATTATGTTAATTCGTTGATTTTAAATTCATTGGCATAAATATTTCAATGGTCTTCCTGAATTCTCTTTTTCTTGTTATGGAGGTATTTAATGTATTTTGATTTGGCATAAAGATAGAACTTCCCTTTCTTTCCAACAACTATTGGAAAATCCGGTTCGTTAGCCCACCGATGAAGCGTACCCTGTGAGACGAAAATATTAAATTCCTTTGCTATTTCGACCATTTGAGTTCGATTGATCAGAACATCTTTCTCTTTTACCTGCTCCATTTAACTCTCACCCTTCACAAATTTATTAAGAGTATTCTTCATGAATTCATCAACTCCCAAATTAGTCACCTCCTCAAACACCTTCGACCTCATTCCCTTTTGTCCGGCCCTCGCCTGATAAAATTCCAGGAAATCAGCTGGTGCGTTCAGATCATTTTCAACCAACCGGTTCATCACCCACAACGCATCTGCATATTCATCTGAATCCTCATTTTGGTAGTAAAAGTCGGTTCCCAAGTCATCCTGATCCTGAATCCAGATACCGATCGGCAGGAATTGCTGCAATTTTTCGTCAAACCTATAATCGATAAAATATTTAACTCTCATGAGATAGCCCTCTTTACCATATCGATGAATTCCTCTCTCTGTTGATTAGTGATTTCCTCCAACCAGGGATTAGTTTCTTGAAACGACTTCCACTCATCATAAATTGAGTTTGCTTCCGGTTCGACTTCTGGAGGATCGATTGCGCTGATCAATATTCTGTTATCCTGCGTGACGATCTCCAAATTGCGATCATTAATCCAGTTCAATTCCTTTGCCTGGATCTGGTGAGACTTGTTCATGGCAGTTTCAAAATGAACCTCCTGAAACCAGCACCAGAATGTAAAACGAAGCACTTTTCCCGTCGATCTGGAGAAGAATGGTACCGCCTGCAGTATTTCAAACGATGCAATGTAAAATGAGGTAACGAATTCCTTTCCATCCATAATTCGACATTGAGCACCATCCTGAAGGAGTTTATTCATTCGATTCTGCAATTCTTCCTGAGCTTGAACAATCGTTTCTTTCAATTAACTTTCCTCACAATATTTTTAATCTGCCTGCCATCGGGTAATTTTGTCACACCGTGCTTCCGGAAAACGCTTATTACTTTTCGCTTTTCAGTTTCACTGTTCACAGTCACATATTGCAGATTATCCAGAAGTGTAACCTCGTTCTTAAGTATTGTTTCATCCGAACTTTTCCAATTGGCAATTGTCTTGTACTCGCTGATATTAACCCTACGGTGATTTCGGACATGATTACCTGTTACTTTACCGTAATTATCACCTTCATAAGTAATCGCATCCATGCGCCTCAGCAGTTGCGATTTGAAGTAAAATCCAGTTTCACCTCGTTCGTATTCCACACCGGGCAGCTTGCGAATACGGGTGAAGAAATAACTAGCGCCACCAGTTCCCATATCGGAGCTGGGACTCATACCGCCCACAGGAATACCGACTCGCATTTTCTCAACTGTTGAGACCATTGCTCCATTATGCTTCAGGATTTCATCGATCACTGAAGACACATCGCTGCCGTTGGTCAATCGGTGGAATAAGCCATAGTCGCCCAATTCCCGTTTCACCTGCTCATCAGAAATATCAAACCGGAGCTGATGCCGGTACCCAGCATCTTTCTTTTTCTTCCAGGCAGAAGACATGATGGAATATTTTCCTTGTGGATTGTATCCCGGTATTTGAGTCACATCTTTGACCCCTAACTTATCAGACCAGTATTGCCTGAGAGCTTTCACCTGTTCCGCTTTGGAAGCTTTTTGTGATTTCAAAGATTTTATCATTTTTTTCCAACCGGGCGTAGTATCTTCCTGCAGGATATAGGCTTGCTTCATTAAATACATATATTCAACTTCATCGGCAGATGAGAAGACTGCTTCGACTCCAAGACGTTCAAGCCCTTCGAGCAATCGTTCCGCTGATTCGGGAGTGCAATCTGCAAGAATGCGGATTTCGAGTTGTCCCTGGTGTGCATAATAATTCTCCTTTATCCACGGACGATATATACCCTCAACACCATCACCGAGGTCGATCTTGTATTCCAAACCTTTAGCCTTGAAACTGGAATGCAGTTTCCTCAGTGTCACATCCTCATCCATGACTTCGATTTTACCCTTGTGAACTGCTTTCTGATCTCCATAAACAGTCGTTCTTTTCACGGTTGGAATCTTATCGCCAGATGGTTTGATCGGCTTTTCTTTCTTCAGATACTGACTGAATGATCCGATCTTCTTGCGACCACCAGCAGAAACTGATGTCTCGATTTTATCAAGAGCTTTTAGATATTGCTTTGCCATAGCTTTCAAATCAGGATCACGTTTCTTCAGCAATTTTGACAATGAAGAGCGATGCGCTAAAGCAGAATCAATTGTAGATTTATTGAAAACATAGTCTCCTTTATCGATGTGATAATTCAGAGTTTTGACTGCAGCCAGGATATCATCGAAAAACATATCATCAACCAAAATATGCCCTGCAGATTGACCGATGGTGTCTCCGGGACCTGTTGAAAGATTTGCCAGCAGTTTCTTTTCCGCTTCTGGTCGGATCTTCATGCGCATTACCGTTCGCGTTTTACCTTTTACACTTTCGGTATATAGAAGCACATTCTGATCTTCGATATCATCCACATCAATCGGGAGTGATTTGCCCTGCCAACCAGATTCCTCAGCTTCATGGATCAGGATTTCTGCATCCTCTGGGATGCGCTTGAATCCTTTAACTGATTTCTCTGCAGGTGAGGATTTGGTGTCCACATCGAAACGGAAAACAGCCTTCTTGTCCTTTGATTTCTTCCGCAAAAGTTCAGTGTAGAATTCTTCAAAATCACGCTTCAAATTATTCTTCCGAAAAAGAGCATTCTCGTAAAACTGCTTCAATTTCAGCCGTTGTTTGCGGAATCTCCTTTCTGCGTAAGGCTTGAGAAATTCCAGATACGCATCATCTGTTATGGATTCTATTGAACTGATGCATTTGTAAGTTGCCTGCAAATTCATTTCAATCTTACCGTCACGCCATCCACGCATAATTGTATTGTAAAGTGGTTCACTCTCACCAAACTTGCGATTAGGATGGTAGTCAATCGACAGACGATCATCTCCGAAATATTTGAAAAGTTGACCCTTATCAATTCCCTTGATTTCACCGTTTTTCAGCCTGAGGAATTGTTTACCGTGGGCATCATGGTTGGAAATCAGCCAGTCGATGACATGCTCCCGTTGAATCTGCTCCAGATCATATGCAGACAGATTCTCAACCACCACATCTCTGAAATCGAAATCCTTTGCCAGATCGGTGCGCCATTTCTGAATCGATCCTTTGATTTTACCTCTGCCCGGAACATCCAGTTCGATGAATCGCACTTCAATTGCATCCGGATCGATCAGTCTGCCAATCCGGAATGCTACCTCATCACCATGAGCCCGAAATTCCTCTGAAACCGGTTTAAACAACCATCTGTCGCCCTGTTTATCCTGGAAGAAATACTTAGTATGTGCACCTTCAATATCCGCATGTCCCTGAAAAGTAAACGGTTTGCCTTTGACAAATGTCTCCCAGGCTGCATCAGAGTTGGTGAAATTCGCGGGATATGTTGGAATCTTATGTGGTTTTGCTGCAACAGGTGTGGAGACAGGTTTTGTTTTCTTTGCCTTCTTACCGTGTTTCTCAGCCCATTTCACCCATTTGATTTCAATGTTTTCTGTGGCAATTTTGATCTCAACCGGATTCTCCGAAGTCATTAGGGTAATCAGATCATCCTTCGATGCCCACTGGTAGTGGTAGAGTTTATTCTGTTTGGCGATGGTCTTCAAATCTTTGCCCTTCAGAACCTTCAAAGATTCGGAGAAGGAATTTCGGGCATAATCATATTGCTGTTTCAGTGCAGACCATTCCACATCAGGCATAATGGATTTGGCTTCCTTTAACGATTCTGATATCTTCTCGAGGTGGTTCAATGCGAGCTTGAATTCCTGCGGTTTCAATCCTGGAAGCTGCCCGAGGTGAAGAGACATCTTCTGCTTAAGAACTTTAATCTGTTTGATCGCGAGTTCCTTAGTCTTCTCCTGAATAGCATTCTTAGCCAGTTTCATTTTTAGAAGGGATATCAGCTCATCCTTCGACCTCAGCGCGCCAATTTTGTGTTTCTTGATAAACGTCTTAAGTTCCACACCTTTCAGAGATTCCAGATCGACATTCGGTTCGAGAGGTTTCAGGAGATGGATAAAATCCTTCTTGGTTCTGGCAATGGCTATACCGTTGTTCTGTGCAAGTTTCTGCAGTTGCTTGATTGTGAGTTTATCAAAATCACCTTGTGAAACTGCAGTCCCGACTTTAACTGCTTCACCTTGCTTCTTAGTAGCCATGTCTGCAATTTCAGATGGCACCAGAATGCAATCGAAATTCTTCTTCTTCGAGGCCGCCTGAATAGCAATCGCCCAGGCATAGAGCTGTGGGTTTGGATTATACAATCTCAATGTACCGGTACTCCCGCACGGCAGATTCTTGCACGGGCTGCAAAGGATGAACATCTACAATTAGGATGAATCATCGAAGGCATTTGATCTATCGGAAACTCTTTTCCATCTAGTGGACCGCACTCGGGGCAGGTGCGCTCATCACCGGCAGTTACCCAGACCACTCGTTTCACACCGATTTGACTATAGAGTTTATTCCGCCCCTGACCGTAAGCTCTTAAGGTTTCTGTACGCATAATCACCTCGACCCTTGTCTGCGCAGTTTTGAAAACTTTCTTACCCGCCAATCGAAATTCATTCGGATCGGTAATGACGCCACCAATCTTCTCACTGATTTTGGCAATCGAATCGCCACTGATAATTCCAACCGAAATCTGCTGTTTGATGTTATCCGCCAGTTCTCTGGTGACATTACCTAAGAGTTGTAGATCATAGTTTACCAGAAAATCCAGCGCCGATCGATCGGTCAAACTCATAACCTGTCCAGCCAATTTTACACGATCATCCTGGGATAGATTTTCATAATGCGGAAATTTAAGTTCACTGAATTCTCCGATACTGCCTGAGATGCCGTTCTGATAAGATTCCTTAACAGCATTACGCATGACCACAGTGTGGTTCTTCTTCAGGTCGCTGATAATCTCATCAATACCTTTCTGAATGCCACGCAACTGCTCACGTCTGATTTCATGTCCCTTCTTCAGGATCTGCTTATCACCAATCTCAGCCAGTTGGGATTTGATGTGCATCTCGGCTGTATGGAGTGATTTAAGCATAGTATTCACTTGGCGTTCGGTGTACAGATCCCGTGCATGAAGACTACGCAGGACAGCCTGTTGGATTAATTGCGCCTGATTCAATCCAGTATCTCCACAGATTCAGCTTTCAGAAATTGACGGCAGGCAGGTTGATCGAATCGGCGTTCTTCATCTCTTACCGAACATGAGTTGTTTTCAGCATCGAAAAAGCCACACTCATCACAGATTTTATCTTCATCAGCAGAAGCGTACATTCCCTCAGATTCTGCCTTTTCTTGCTTCTGCACCCGGTCAGTTTCTTTCAACTGATCGAGTCCCAGCATCTCCTGTGCTGTCTGTACCGACATCACGCCCATCTGCACCAGGGAGACAATATCCTTGATATCCCAGGACATATCAACTAGTGTTCCTTCTTTGGAACGGTTGGACTTTTCCACATCGGGATTCAAATCCATCTTGGTCTGGATAGTGTTTTTAGATATTAGATTGCGGTCGTACAACTCTATCAGTAGTTTCTTGACATCAATTTCATTGGTGAGGTCAACATCGGAGAATATGTATTGAATGTTCTTCTCAGAATATTCCTTTAATTCCTTCCAGTCATCGAATATCCAGTCGAGGATTTCACGGGCAACCTGCTTGATCTCCTTCAACATGATGACCATCTTCTGGAAGGCAATGGATGCGGTGGCAAAGTTAGGTCCATCACCGGTCACTAAAGATTTGGCGACACCGAGGGCGACGATGATATCCTCTTTGACTTCCTTGACTTTATCCTCGGTGTTCAGAACCTGTCCTTCGGTGCCATAAGTCTCAGCCCTGACATAGAAGGGAACCACCAGTCCGGATTTCAGATCCATCTTGTTAACCTGGTCGCGGATGGTCGAGATCATCTTCTGCGTCGGCATGATCACCTTATCGCCATATTTGCCACCGACAAGGATGAATCTCAGAGGTGTTGTCCATCTCTTGGCAATGGCACGCTGTGCCCTCCGATAGTCCCGGAGAAGTTCGATTGATTCAAATGCAGGAATTACCATTGAATTTCCACGAGCTGAAAACTGTGGGGCATTCCATTTCCGGTGTATCATTTGTTCGAGGGGAAGTTCAATTTCCTCGCTGATAGAGCTACCATCGGATTCTGGTTTCTGAACAGCCTTCATCAGTTCACCGTTTTCAAACTCGAAATCTACCGAGGAGGGATTAACGCAGATTAACTTAACGATATCGTTATGCTCACCCTTTGAAGCTTTACCACCCGAACCATAACGCTTGTAACCGATGCATTCACCCTTGACCAGCAACTGTAGAATCATATCCTTGATGAAGCGATTGACTTTAAGCGAGTTAAATAGTTGCGATCCCTCAGTTCTGACTTCATCATCATCGGAAGTGATCTTTACTTGGTCTCCAATCGCAAATGTACGCCAGGTATTGATGGTATTTGAGACTATAGGTTCTTCGCAAAAATATTCCCACGATTTTGTCGCACGTTCCTTCCAGTCTGAGGGAATACCTTTAATCTCATATTCTGAACTAAATACACCTGAGGAGATATTAGCAGCAGTTCCCATCAATTCAGAATCCACGATAATGGCATTTGCGATTTCGAAGTTTTCAATACCATTTTCTGGAGAAGAGGGCATTTTCGTTTCAGTCTTCATAAGATCACTCCGCTTTCAAATTTTGCAATTCCGTCAATCATAGAGAAAACAGACCGTTTCAGATTCCGGTCGCAGATCGAGATGGATGAAGGTTTTAGCAATGCCGATTCCATTGAATCCAAGTTTGCCTGCATTGCGAAGTATATCAACGCGCATATTACCATCTGAACATGCAATGTCAACCGCCAATCCTTTCAAATGCCAGGAATGCTGTTTGCCCCCAACCTCACGATTATGAGTTGTGCAACGTGCACCGGATGTGACCGGCAATGGTCTGTCAACCAATGCTCGCAGAGCCTCCAGGCGCGCCAGAAGTTCGGGAGCTACAGTCTTTTTACAACCACAACCGCAATCAACCTCTTTATCACTGAAATGTGTTCTTACAATCTTGTTTGTCATTTTGTCCTCTTAGAATATTGGATTTGTCGCCATGGGCGCGACGTAAACTTCTTCGTAATGCGGATCAAGTCCGTCTAATTTTTCAGTCTCTCTTCTCAGAAATGCACATCGGGTTGAATCCACGATGTGATCATTGCCCTTGGAATAAACTACCCGACCGTTGTGCAAGGTGTATGTATGTGTTGTAAACTCGTTTTCGATGTCGATATCATCGATCGGGAAAATGGCTTTCCGTTTGGCAAGTGCCCGATTGATAAGCGCTGTCATATATTCCTTCGTGCGTTTGCGAACCGGTTTGGTTTCATCATCGTAACCGATTACAGTTGCGCCTCCGAAATCGAATCCACGAACTTTAGTCTCAAAATCTTGCCCTCGGAATTTGTCCAGATTCTTCAAATCCTGAACCACGGAAAGTCCATTCCCACCGTTATCAATTCCGATTCCTCGCGGATTGTAATATCGATCTACCAGGGCAATAACCTCTGCCAGAGCGGGATAGGGAACGTGAGTTGCGTGCAATCGAAAAACCAAACGCATTGTTCCCAATTCCTCTTCCCGCCATACTGTGATTTCAGACGGATCGTTTGTGTATCCGGTATCCGCGCCAACCCAGTACAATCCATCCTCGGGTGCCAGGCACATCAACAGGTCCAGACGATCGCGGACATCATCTTCACTGTCGCAATCGGACAGCTCCTCACCCGGGATGCTGACAGCGCGGTATCCATCATAGTATTTCTGGCAGAGTTTGAACTGCTCGTGGTTGAAAGCCCCATACGATGGCCTGCCATGTTCACCCAAAACCTCATGTTGAAAGCCAGGAGTATCCCGACCGCCATAGAATTCACTTAATTCATTCTCCCGATCATCTGACCAGCTGGGATTGAGGGACGAAGGCCAATGAAAAATCTTCCACCGTTTTCTTTCTTTCGTGAGTCGATAGTATGTGGTGTCTCTCAGTCCATTCGGATTGGAATAAATCCTAAATTTCCCTCCGGCATTCAGACACTGTCTTACTGCACGCCAGGCTTGTTCCGGCAGCCATGCAGCCTCATCCACCCATACTCTGTCAACATGCAGTGACCTGAATGCTTTGCCATAGTCACCTCCAGGTCGAAAATGAACCACAGTTCCGGATACAAATTGTGCTTTGAAATATGGTTTCCGGGTGATAGTTGGACGTCCCGATTTATTGATTGCAATGGCAGACATTAGGTCAGGATTCTCACTGAGCTGAAATTCAAATTCATCGATCAGGGTATCCAAATGTCCTTGATGAGGAGCTGCAACTAATCCGCTGCCACCCATGGTTGTAAAGGCATAATGCAGAAGATCGGTAATGATACAGACCGACTTTCCCACATCACGCCCATCCTGATGTATGATGTTCTTCGAACGGCAACGGAGGTCTTCCTTTTGATGATCCCAGAACAATCGAGAACTGCCATCACGGTTGCTGAGAAACATCTCACCCCATTTGACCGGATCGGTCAGGATCTTCAGTAAAGCCTTTTCATCCTTTGCGGACAGTGTTGATAAATCTGTATTTGCTTTAATCATTTTCCAGCCGAGTTATTCGCATATACCTTGATTTATCCACAATTTCACTGCACTGTTGGGTTGTCAATTTTAAAGTCATTATTAATCCAAACAGGAGTCCACAGTGAAGAAAATGAAGAAAGAACAGTTCATTACTTGGGCAGAGTCTCAAGGGTGGAAACTTGACCGCTACGGTCATCTTAAGAAAGAAGCAAATGGGAAAACATACCGCTTCAAGCTGTCCAGAGTTGCCGTGCGTTATGAAGTAAAATCCAGATCTGGCTGGGTAAGAATTCGATCGGGATACTATTCGAAGCTCAGTATCTCGGGCGAAGGTAAACTTGTCGGACTGACCAGGTAAGGAGAAATCATGACACTCGAGAATGCAATCAAAAATTACATGGATCATCAGCTCGCCAACAGCAGATCGCCCCATACTATCGGTGCTCAACAACGCGACTTGAATTTGCTGCTCAACCATTTTGGAGATGACCACAATATCGAGACTATCACTCCCGTAGAAATCGACAGATTCTTTCTTTCCCAACCGGTTCAAACCCAATCCAACGGACAACCGAAACAAGCCTCTTCCATCAATCGAACCCGGGCATCCATCAAGGGATTCTTCAGATGGTTGACTGAGACCGGTTATATCGATCATAATCCGACTGCAGGCATCCAGATTAAGCACAAGAACCGGAAGCCTCCGGTATTTCTGACAGAGGACGAGAAACGAAATCTTTTGAAGACAATCCGGTCGCAAAAAGGCTGGCAGGCAAATCGAGATCTGGCTATTATCAATCTCTTCCTGCATACCGGAATAAGGCTGTCTGAACTGGTTAATCTGAATATCAACGATGTTAATCTTCTGGAGAAGCGAATTACCATTCAAGCCAAGGGGGGAGAGAAAGTAACTCGCTTCATTAACAGTAAATTGCGGTCGATCTTGAATAGATATCTGAAAGAACGGAAACAAATATTCGCAGAGACCCAAGCCCTTGTCCTCAGCCAGTTGCAAAAGAGAATTACAACCCGGCAGATCCAACGTCGTCTCGATCAATGGATAGCCAAAGCAGGCATTGATAAACGAATTACACCGCACAGTCTCAGGCACAGCTTCGCAACTGGCTTGTATGCCAGAACTTCGAATATCCTTGTCGTTCAGCAGGCACTCGGACATAGTTCGATTAGAACAACGATGATCTATTCTCACCTGATCGATGAGACCTTCGAAGATGCCCTCGAAACTCTGTAGGCAAGGGTTTGAGGGTATTTTTACCTCATCAATTCCCACCGGAAGATTTGAATACTTGTCCCCCGCGAATACACCATTTACACTTTGCCCTGCGGAGTGCCTTCGAGCTTTGAATTTTGACTTTTCCAAACAATCTGCAGAAACCGGATTGAAAACAGTCACATACCATCGGTTATGTGACCCTTTCACAAATCCCGATCTCGAGTTTATAA
>CAYLYZ010000128.1:0-15518 GCA_964387885.1 uncultured bacterium
TTGATGTTTACTTGATAACCTTCAGTTAGATTCCAGTAGGGGATATTATTGAATTCGAACTCCGTTGAATAGAACCTGCCATCTTCATCTTTCATCAGAACAAGAATTTCATCCTCTACAAGTTGAACCATCATCAACTCGATATCCGGACCTTCCTCACGCTCCCACAGATTTTCAAAAGGTTCTAAGTTGATAGAGATTATATTCCATCCCTGATTTAATTCAATTAGCTGCTCGGGAATTTCTGCTTCGACAGAAATTTCGAAAATACTTAACATGCAAACTTCGCACCTTGAGAATCCATCTCGTTCATGTCCTCTAATGAGTTCAATATTGACATCATATTCAGCTCTCCAATCTTCGTCCCAATATCTGAGCATGAAGTGTTCACCAAATTGCAGACCATCGTCCTGACCCTGATTTGCTCCGAGAAGTGTTAAAGCGCACATGCCGTCAAACACTGTTCCGCACCCACAATAATCACCGTTTTCGCGAAATGCAGCGACCTGATCTCCTTCTCCCGGGGCAAAACCATCAGGACCTTCAATCACCGAAATAAGTATTGGCCTGGTATTGCTATGTGTAGTTGGTAATTCCCAATGGTTCCCATTTTCGAATATCACAGGTTCTTCATCTTGCTCCTCCGGATAATTCAGAACCACATCCTCATCAGTTAATATCCAATATGCTGAACCCGCTCGCCATGGATTCATGTTTGAGAAATTAAACTCCGGGACCATTACTCCGCCCTGTCCATCTTTTGCATACAATACATTGTCTATTATTGGTGATAGTACAAAAAAATCATCTGCATTGGCGTTCAGTTCATATGTCGGATAATAGGCGACTATTGTATTACCTTCCCCTCCTATCGGAATGTCGGTATCAGCCGGAATAAGTTCACCTTCCCAGATAGCAATCGTCGGCTCTTCAACACATACTTTATATCCCCGTGTCAGGTTCCAGAAAGGGATGTTGCAGAAATTGAATTCTGGACAGTAAAATCTTCCGTTCCCTTCAATAACCCAAATAACATTATGTACACCATCAGGATTTCGGAGTTGTTCAAACATTAATGGAACATCCGGACCCCGATCCTCATCCTCGAGAAACATCTCTTGAGGTGGAACAACATTGATTGATATCAGGTTGAAACCGGGCGTAAGCTGTATTTCGATTTGGTCTTGTGCATGAGCACCTATAGCAAGCAATAGCAAGAAGATAATCAAACAAGATCTCATGATGCAAACTCCCAAATAAAGGTTAGAAGAAATTTCACCAGCACACGCTGGCAGGCAATATGTTAGCACGAGATAGCGCGTTTGCCATTGATTATTACTCGTGCCAACATATTTGCATATTTCGTATTCAATCCAGCATGGACGTACAGCCATGCACACCAACAATCACTTCACCAACACGATCTTCTGGGTGAAACTCATACGATTAGCATTCATAGACAGAATATAAATTCCACTCGTCAATTCAGAGCAATTAATATCCAGTTCGTGAATACCTGCAGATTGTTCACCGTTTGCCAATTCCATCATCATTCTTCCTGATAAATCATAGACAGCAAGATTAATCAGACCCGCCTCAGGCAGCCCGTATTTCACAGTTGTGTGATTGTTAAAAGGATTTGGGAACGCTCCCGAAAGGTAGTAGTTGTCCGGTGCTGCGGTCGAAATTGCGACCTCTAACACTGAGAATCCATCTACTTCGTAAATTAAACCATTCCCTCTGAGTACAGCCGATACAGTAAGATTAGATTCAATAGCATTTCTTTGATCCCACAATCTCAATTCGAATTCTTCTCCGGGTTGCAGACCCGATTTTCCTGATTCAGCTCCCCAGATGGCTAATCCACATCTTCCGTTTCGGACGCTTCCGACACCAGCAATCTGACCATCGGAAGAGTATGCAGTAATTTGACTTCCTGTTGAAGGTTCGATTCCTGAGATAGAATTCAGGAGGAGGCTCATGTTATTGTCAGTTTGGACTATTCCCGTCCTATGTGGCTCAACCGGAGCGGAAAACGCGTCTTCTTCATCTCGCTCTTCCGGGTACTGCAGAACAACATCAGCATCGACCCTGACCTGATAACCCTGACCAGCTGTCCAGGGTGGCATATTAGAGAAGTTAAAAGCAGGAGTCATGAAGTCACCATTTCCGTTCTTGGCAAGCAACACATTGTCTATAATGGGAGAAAGCACATAAAAGTCCGGGCTGCTTGCTTCGAGGTCGCATTCAGGATAGTAAGCAATGTAATTCCAACCTTCTTCTATGGGAATCTCATTGTCAAATGGAATTGGATTACCTGACCATTCACACACGAAGTCAGCGTTCACATTTACGAGATATCCTTCTGTGAGATCCCAACAGGGTACATTGATGAAGTTGAATCCGGGGGAATAAAACATTCCATCTTCGTTCTTCAGCAACTCGAGAACATCAGCCTCAACTGCCTCCGCCATCATAAGTTCGATATCTGGACCTTCTTCTTCATCCCACATTTCCTGATTTGGTACAATATTGATCGATATCATGTTCCAGCCCTGTGCAAGCGGAACTAACTGATCACGTCCCGGGATTTCAGCGTCGACGAAAATCTCAATGATAGTAATACTATTTGCTGAGAAGGATAATCCTCGGCCTTCTACAATGTTTTCTATATCAATAAAGAACTCTTCCTCAAGGTCTGCGTCCCAGTAAAGTAGCCAAAATCCGTCACCTGGTGCTAATCCGGGAATTTGATCATTATTTTGATCCCGTCCCCATGCAGCAATACCGCAATTTCCATCAAATACATCACCGTATCCAACAAAATCTCCGCCATTGGTGAACACTCCAATCTGGTCGCCCTCGCCAGGATCAAATCCGTCGGGCCCTTCTATAGCAGTAACTAATACACTCATGTTGACGTCAGTTACAGGACCAAGACGCCAATGGTCTCCCCCTGCAAACGCAACTGGATCTTCCTCGAGTTCCTCGGGATAATTCAAGACTACATTTTCCGGGACCTGAACATAGTATCCTTCTCCTTGAGTCCAGGGATTCATGTTAGAGAAGTTAAATTCCGGCAGCATGAATTTACCTTGTCCGTTTTTTGCGATGACAATATCATCAATAATCGGAGAAAGCACGTAAAAATCATCTGCATTTGCGTTAAGATCAAACTGTGGGTAATAGGCAACCAGGTTCCAGCCTCTGTTAAGTGTAATATCCGTGTCAGGTGGAATTCTCTCTCCCTCCCAAACTAAATCTGCATTCTCCATAACAAGTATACTTAAACCTTGCTCGAGATTCCAGAAAGCAATATTACAGAATTGCCAGCGAGGTGCATAGAATTGTCCAATTACATTTTTAACTATTTCAGCCAGATGATTACCGTCGGGATCTCTTAGCTGTTCAAACATTCGTGGTACATCAGGGCCCGGGTTGTTCCCGACGAACATATTATCCTGAGGAGTAATGTTGATAGAAATCAGGTTATATCCGGGTACAAGTTGGATTTCAACTTGTTCTTGTGCCTGAACAAAGGTGGCGAGTGCCAAAAGCAAACAAAAAAGGAAAACTCTCATGATACAAACTCCTGTGGTGAGGTGAACTATGACTTTCTCGCTACGGGAAAATAATGGATTACAGATATTTAGATTTTAATTAAACCTCTTTTGAGACAGAGGCTGTTAGTTGGAGCGATAGGTTCTCAAGATAGTACTATATAAATACATGAGATGATCTACCGACTGATGCAATTATTTTAGGGATTCCAAATTATGAATACCCGGCCGTCGGGATTATTCCCAGCGACTTTACACGTTGCGGATGGAACTGGTGAAAGGTAAAGTGAAATAGCGAAATATTATCTCCCCATCAGAAATATAAGGATTTTCGGGGTGTTATGCAATATGATCATGCGAAGTATCTTCAATTTTCTCGTGTTTTTCTTTTTGTTTTTGGAAAAGATGATGTGCTAATAGTAGACCGACACCAATTAGTAATGGAATCAAACTCCAGGAAAGAGAGAAATCACCTTCAAGTAAAGATCTGACAGCGATTGCGAGTCCAAGTGAGATAAGAACCAGAGGCCAGACATAAGGATTTCGGTGACCGGGGTCATCTTCATCTGAACCACCGCTTCTCCGTTTTGCGGGTAACATTGGGATATCAACACCTTTTTCGAGTGCCATCATCCGTTCTTCGTGTTCATGTTGGTTTTGCTTCGAGCGAGCCTGGATAGCAAAATAGACTATGAGTATTGCTGTTGCAAAAAACGCAATCGGAATAATTATCTCAGTCATTGTTTGCTCCTTTTCTTAATATTTGTTCATGTTTCATTTTATTAGACTTTACAATGGGTATTTATGTTACTGCAATTAAAGGTTAATAAAAAAAAACCTGATTTTTTAGATTGGAGCGAAAATTATAAAAATAAATTCATAAATTCCCTTGACAATTCTGAGATTATTGTTATATTGCAATAAAACCCATAAATGCCATAAATTAACAATTACGCATAATTCCTTGAAAAGACCGAAAAACCATAAATTGTCTGAATTTGTCACCACAGGTCAAGCTGCCGAGCTCTGTTCCGTTACCCCTGACTCTGTGCTGAAGTGGATAAAAGCCGGAAAAATTCCCGCGAGTCGAACCCCTGGAGGGCACTACCGCATCAGAAGGGGTGACCTCGATGTAATCACTCAACCTAACACTATTTCCATTGGCATCAAAAAAACCAATCCTCGCGCATTCCAATACTGCTGGGAATTCAACTCACCTACCGGTGAGCTCAAAGAAGGCTGTCATCTCTGTGTGGTCTATAAATCTCGGGCTCTGAGATGTTATGAAATGAGTACACTTCCCGATGATGCTGGTCATGCAAAGTTGTATTGTGATGAATCCTGTGAAGAATGTGAATATTACCATCTTGTGAAAGAGCAGCCCCTCAATGTTTTAGTTGTGAGCGACAAGCAGACAATGCGGGATGAAATTGAGGCTGGAATGCGTGACACTGATGTGAACCTAAAATACACAGAATGTGAATATAAGTGTTCGATGTTAGTTGAGAATTATCGACCCGATTATGGAATTATCGATTGCTCAATGGGAGTTGAACGTGCGAGGGATTTTGTACACAATCTATACGCCGATCCACGTATTCCCTTCATCCGAATCATTCTTGTCGGAGAAAGGACAAGTTTTCCAAAGGAATGTGATAAGGAGACGTTTGCATATGTCGAGACACCCTTAGATCTTCCAAAACTAAAAGAATTTTTCCTGAATTTGACTGATTCAGAGAAGAGAGAAATTCAATCTACAAAAAAGTCCAGCTTTGCTTCGATTTCAAGTAGGTAAAAATCAAAAGAAAAGATTGTATGATTCAAGATAGTTTTAAACATCAAAACCAGGAAGTATTAGGAGAAAATTAGACTCGACCTAAAAGAACTTTGAATGATTGCCCTATAAAAGGGGAGGGCAAAAAAGAGCGCGACCCGACGGGAGCACCTGCAAGTACAACCCGTCGAGTCAACGGTAACGGCATGGATTCCGGTTTTTTTGTCCGGAGTCCTGCCCGTTATTCTTTAAATTACGATACTGTCTTAGTATTTGTCAATAATGTTGAGCAGTATCGATCTCCCCCGTAAAAAACTCACGTTCTACTCAGTAATTCCAAAGGATCGAGCTCTCTAACATCAGTTCTGTTGATAAGAGTCTGTGTCATTAATTGTTACGAACTCATTACAGATCTGATTGTATCAATCGATTATTCTAAAACAGATTAATAACGATACACAGGAGGTTTGAAATGGCAACTCCCGAGTTTGCAACTGTGCCAGTTGAAAACGAAGATGGTTTTTTGACAGAAATGTCTGGTTGGACAAGAGAAATCGCCAAACATTTGGCTGAAAAGAATAACCTCGGACCACTAACGGAAGATCATTGGAAGGTTATTGACTTTGTTCGAGATTATTACCTTGAATGGGGTGAAGGTCCCCCAATTGTCAAGATCGGCAAACAAACCGGTTTTACAGCTAAGCACATCTGTGAAATGTTCCCATGCGGAGTAGCAAAGGGAGCGTATAGATTAGCCGGCTTGCCAAGACCATTCGGTTGCTTATAGGTTTTTTTAAAGTCTCGTTATAGCGAATCCGAATGGTTTGGTGCGGCAGCCTCGTAACTCTGATTTAAACACTCAGATTGCTCCCTATCTTCAATTCTCGCTATAACGTAAGAAAAATCACAAGTACTTCAAATTCATAACATCTCTGTGTTTATCAGAGATTAACAGCTTCACAAATACATTTACGAAAGGATTTAGCGTTGAACGATTTTATTTTCATGTTTTTGCCATACATCACTCTCCTGGTGTTTGTCCTGGGAGTGATCTTCAGGATACGAGCATGGGCAAAAAGTCCGCAACCTGGCAAAATGACACTTTTCCCTGCCACACAGGGTTCTGAAGTGCCTGGTGTGATAAAAGAGGCTCTATTTTTCCCCAGTTTATTTAAAGGGGATAAAACACTTTGGAGTTTCTCCTGGATATTTCATGCAACCCTTGCTTTAATTTTCATCGGGCATGTCAGAGTGTTTACGGACTTCCCGGCATTGTGGGCAGCACTTAACATTAACGCAGACAACATGAGTGCTACTTCAGGTGGGATAGCAGGAATTCTTGTAATGGCAACGTTAATACTCCTCCTACTGCGACGGTTGGCGGTCGGACGAGTGCGAGAGATTTCCAATCTCGCAGACTATTTTGCGTTGATATTGGTACTGGCTGTGATTATTACCGGTAATATGATGCGCTTCAGCGGTCATCATTTTGACCTTGAGCTGACACGTGCATATTTCTCATCGATGCTCACATTCTCGTTCTCGTCAATGGCAGTACCGGCAGATTCCATGTTCAGAGCTCATTTCCTGTTGGTTCAGCTCCTGTTCATCTATATTCCCTTCAGCAAGATTTTGCACTTTGGTGGAATATTCTTTACACAAACTCTTGTTAAACAGTCTTAGAAGGAGATAAAACAGTGGGAAACGGTGAAAAAATTACGGGACAGGAACTGCACGATAAGGTAGTTGAGTCTGTTAAGGTTATCAAAAACGGACCCAAAGTCCTGAACTTATACATGGATGTTTGTGCCAGATGTGGTACATGCGCTGAAGTATGCCCTGTTTACCGGGGTGGTCCCACCGAACTGAGAAATCCGGTTGTGAGATCAGACTTCATTCGTGGAATATATAAAAAGTACATGACTACTTCCGGTAAATTCCTAGGATCAGCGGTCGGTGCTTCCGATTTTGACGGTGATATGAAAAAATGGGTAGATTCATTTTACGAGTGCACCGGGTGCCGTCGCTGTGCTACATATTGCCCATTTGGAATAGATAATTCGGTGATTACCAGAAAGGGTAGAGCTATAGCTGATGCAACCGGCTATACTCCTGACACAATGAAGAAAGTCGTCAAGACGTCCCTTGAAACGTGCAACACTGATGGCGCTTCTCCAGAAGCATTCAAGGCTTCCATTGAGTTCCTCGAAGAGGAAATGAAGGATGAGCATGGGATTGACATCAAGATTCCGGTTGATGTAGTAGGGGCTGAATATTTTTATGTCCCACCATCAGGAGATGTTCTTGTCAATCCGGAAGCTACAACCGGGATCGCAAAAGTCTTTTACGTTCTTGGAATGCAGGATAAATGGACAATGAGCTCGAAGTGCTTTGACGGAGCTAATTATGGGCTGTTTACCGGTAATGATGCCGATATGAAAGCGGACAATAAACCTTATGTTGAAGAAGCCAAGCGATTTGGCGCGAAATACATGTTTATGGGCGAGTGTGGACATGCATACAGAATTATGAAAATGATGATGGAGAAAGGCAAGTGGTGGGGTGAATTACCATTTAAAGTCATCAATTGTATGGAATGGACTGCCGATAGAATCAGGGAAGGGAAACTGGAGTTCGACAAGAGTAAGAATCCGATGCCTGTGACATATCACGACCCATGTAATTTCGGGAGAAGCTGTGGGATTGTAGATGATCCTCGCGAGATTCTGAACGCGGCCTGTGCAGATTTCCGGGAGATGTATCCCAATCGCGGCGAAAACTGGTGCTGTGGAGGAGGAGGCGGTCTGTCTGCAATGGATGACATTCGGGATTTCCGGATGGAGGTTTCCAGTGTGAAGAAGATGGAACAGGTCAAAGCTACCGGTGCAAAATATGTGGCAACGGCTTGCTCAAACTGCAAACGTCAATTCATGCAGCTAATCGAAACTCACAAAACCGATTTTGCAGTCGGTGGGGTTCACGATATGCTTTCCAGATCTATTCTGATTAACGGAAAAGCGGCTGAGCGTGTCGATTGGGAAGGTTGAGTTAAACAAGTATTGAATCCGTAGGGGCGAATAATCATTCGCCCTTACATTTTCTTTCTTGATTATTAGCGAAAAAAGAGTTATATATTTTCAGGTAAGGAGTGGCCCGGGTTATTTATTACCCGGGTTTCCTTACTTGACGATTTAGATTCAAATCTACCGGAATTCTTTTTAGTTTTAGTTTATAAAGAAACTCGGGCAACAAGTAGTCCGAGCCAAACGTCCGAAATTTTAAGAGGGAATATCCTGTGTCAAAAAAAGAGCCCAAAACCATTACCTTCGATTGTGGTAAAACCTATCAATTAGACGATCAGGGTTTCCTGAATCCTCCCGATCAGTGGGATGAGCGTTTCGCGAAATGTATGGCGAGGGAGCAGGGGATTTGGGAGGAATTGACCGATCAGCACTGGCAGATTATTAATTATCTAAGAAAGAAATTCACCAAAGAGCATGTTGTTCCGGTTGTTGTGATGGCTTGTGCAGACAATAATCTGCGCCTGTCAGATCTCCGTTTTCTTTTCCCAACTGGGTATCATCGTGGTGCCTGCAGGATTGCAGGAATAAATTACGACTTCATGTATGAATCGAATTACTGGCTCACTTACGAAACCTCAACTATGCCACGGGTTGATCACACCGTCACACCTCGTGGATACCTCTCGGACTTCAATAAATGGAATGAGAGGTTCGCAGAGTTAATTATCCGAGAATGGAAACTACCTCAGGGTTTAACCGATCGCCACAGGGAAATTATAAATTTCATGCGCGATTTTTATACTAAAAATAAAAGCATCCCTAATGTCTTTGAAGCATGCAAATCGACCAACCTCGACTTTAAAGAACTAATCGAACTCTTCCCGGATGGTTATCACAGGGGGGTATGCCGGATTTCGGGATTACCGTTTTTTTAACACAATAACATAATTATCGCAACAACACTAACTTTTTCATCAAGATAGCACTATTTACCTCTAATACTGCAAAGTAGATTCCTGAAGGAAATGTTCCTGCATCCCAGATTCGCTTGTAGCTCCCCGGAGAGGATTCCCCGACAAATAAAGTTTTAACCTCCCTCCCCAATGGATCAATTACTGATAATTTTGTTAGACCATTATGAGGGAGTTGGTATTGAATCGTTACTTCCGAATTAAATGGGTTTGGATAACCGGGATATAACATTGTCGTTTCGGGGATGTGGTGATTGATGTTTCTATCAACCGCCAGAACTCCCGTGCAATCATATATTCCCAGATTAGTCCAGTCTGCCACTAACACGTATTGGTTAAAGACATTAATATCAAAAGCTCCCCCGGGAGTGTCATAGTAACCGACAGGATAACAATTCTCAATGTCCTCAACACTGTAGATTTCAAATCCATCCCTGCTCTCTGCAATATAGAGGTAATCACCGGATACTCCCATGCTTTTAATATCCGCTCTTGTATAGAGTGTATCTACAGGCACGATTGTATCAGGATCGGCAAGGGACCTGATTACAATCCGATTATCATAGGCTGTAAAGATGTAATCTTCCTTGAAAGCACAACAACTGGTTGATCGAATTGTGATGTCGGTTTGGACAGGGCGTTCCGGATTGGAGATATCGAAAACATCACATGAGTGTCTATCTGAGATATAAATTCGATTACCGTTAATCCTGGTCTTCGGATTTTCCCGACTCTGGCGCAATCCGATAGATCTGATATCATCAATGAAGTGAATATCTTCAATATCAAACACATAAAGCCTATCATTTCTATTCGCTTGATCTGAGTGAATATATGCGTAATTTCCGGAGATGTTTATTGTCTGAGCGTTAAGTCCATTTGCGAATATCAATTGTTCTGCCAGGGATGGATTTTCTGTATCGGAGAAATCGATTACGGAGAGTTTTGTTCGGTTAATTATGAAGATGAGATTATCCCTGATCTCAAAATCCATGATATAGACTTCATTATCATAAATACTCAATAACACCGGCGAGTTCGGATCTGAGATGTCATAACAATGCAGGTTGTGACCGTCGGTACGTGTAAAAACAATATTATCAACTCTTTTTAGGATATTCGTATGACCGGTTGGGTCTAAATGGCTAATCCAATTCAGGCTATCAGTAATGGTCAAGTCTAACACGCCTACATCCCCAACGTAATAACCAGGCGATGACCGGATGTAATCACCCATTGATACGAAACCCATACCTTCTGCGATTACCATATCGTAAGGTTGATATTTTGAACGTCCGGTTGTCTGTAGTTCAGGATCTTCAGGATTTGAAATATCTACAACAGATATGTATGGATCGTAAAGATCCCCCCCAAGACAATACGCATTGTTTTCATGAACACTAATACAATTCGCCTTATTCCAAGTAATTAGAGATCCTAATCTCTCCCAGCTCTCGAAATCAGAAATGTCATAAATTGAAATCTCCCCTCCTGCGCTACCAACACTCCCAATTACGAAAGCAAAGTTGTCTCGAATCACAAATGATACAAGATCTCCTATCGATTCCACTTCAATTTCTTCAGGATTGCCAGCATCAGAGATGTCAAATATTCGCAGTCCATAGAATCCCTTGCACAGGATTGCATAATTATCGTGAATAAAGAGATTTCTCATATGGTGACTTTCCTCAACTCTTGTGAAATTAATAAGTTGTGGAGTAGTCATGTCCGTTATATCTACGACTGCAAAACCCGAATCGAGACAGGTAAGAAAAGCATGTGTCTCTGAAAGGGATATTGTTCTTACTTCACCGATATCTCTACAATTGGCGAATTCAAGGGGATGTTCGGGATCGTCGATATCGATAATAGTAAGTCCGGCATTGTAGTTTGCGATTAGCGCAAAATTATCTCGGAGAACAATATCGCAAGCGATTCCGGGCATATCATCGAGAAAGGAAACAATGAAGAGCGAATCTGGATTTGAGATATCGACAATCTGAAGTCCGGAAACACCGGTCGCTATATATGCCAGATTGCCTCGAACCTCTATTGCACGGGCTTTATCCCAACCATTGCCGATCCTGGAAACAGGTTCGATACCGTCTTCACAATATGCAGGTGCGGTTATCGAAAAGAGGAAGAAAAATACAACAAGAAACAAAATAATCTTCATTATGCAACTCCAAATCATCATTATACATGCTTTCTCACAATAATTAATATACTTATCTTCTGAAATAATAGCAAGTAATTAGATCGAGCCAACTGAATCACATCCACCCCAACGCAATAGCAATAAACGCCGGACCATTCATCATGGCATGTATGAACACAGCGATCCAGGAATTCTTACGTCTCTGTACTATATAAGGGAGAATGAAAAGAATTGGCAGCATTGGCAGGATCAGATGCCAACCGAAGGGAATATGAAATATTATCCAACAAGCTCCGTTCAATATCCATGCATGCATTCCCAGCGATGATTCCTGACGGGGCAATATCACACCACGCCAGAGTACTTCTTCACCCATTATATTAAAAATCCAGAATGGGAACCAGACTGCAAGTAACCAGTATCTGCCAGAGGTCAACTGTTCGAAGGTCATGAAGGAAGGCTGATGTGAAGCTTTAACACCCAGTGCTTCCAAAAGAGTTATTATTAAATAAGCCGAAATAATTGTAACCAAAAATCCCCCCATACCCCATCCCCAGTCACCAGTATTCATTCTTTTAAAACGCAGTCGGTCAGACCACCAACCTTTTTTTAATAACCAATCTTCCTTCTGTAAAATTACAGCCGAGATGATCAGTAGTGGCATGAAAGTTCCCAATCCGCCAACGAGGAACCAGAAAAAGACCGGCTCGATTCCGGTGTATTCACTTAAGAAGGGGATTAAAAGATGGGTTTCCAGATAAAATATGACAGTAATGCTGCAGTAAATCGCTAGTGATGGTAGTATTCCCAATCCTTGTATTTGTATTTCTTTCGGTTCAGATTTCATGTTTATCTCTCGGTAGATTGTATACCCTGTTCGACTATCATTCGGTAGACGGATTCATTTATTCAGTTTTTGCTCAGATGCGATTTCCCTGAATCCCGCTTCGCGTGATGGATAAGCAGAATGCTTGTCCTACTTTTTCAGCAACTCTTTTATCCTTTCCAACCGTTCCGTAAACATTTTGTTATCCGGATATTTTTCGCAAATCTTTTTTGATTCCTCGATTCTGCCATCAGCCAGATATGCTTCTGCCAGAGTATCAATATAGTTGATTTCCTGAACCAGTTCAACGGCTCGCTTAGCATAAATTACTGCTTGAGGTGGATTCCAGTCAGGTGTCCCTTTCGCATCCGTGACCATATACCACGCAATACGGTTCAATTCAGATACCAGTAATTGTCCGGCACCGCTGTGATTAGGGTATTTCTTCAGGAACTCTTCGAGTTTGTTTATCTTCTCAGAATCAGGTTCTGCGGCTATCTCACCCTGTAAGTCTCGGTATTCATGGTATGCGTTTACATTTGATTTGATATCGATTTTACCCTTGTTTTCCCCGTACCAATCCAGCCACTTTTTCTGATTATATCGTTCCTTTTCTGAGAAATCAAAACCAGAGTAATTCGCAATAAAATTCGGGACATTGTAATTGTAATTATTGAATGCGTCGATTGATGGGAACGTTAATGACTTAATAAGAATCTCAATTCCTTCGACCTGATAGAGTTCTGCGAGTGCTTTACCCGCTGCACGCTGGAGATACACATCATCCGATTGCGCTGCATCCTGCAAGATATCCACAGCATCCGGATTGCCCAATGAACCTAATCCATTTGCTGCTGCGACTTTCACCGAAGTTGCCGGATCATTCTGCAGGGCATTTACAAGTAGTGGATAGGCATCGACACGATCATTTATTCTCGATATATAAATTACAGAGACTCGACGCACGTCCATGGAGGGATCATTAAAAGCGAGTTCCATGGCATGTTTAAGACCGGCTTCGGATTTCAATGAGATAAGTGAACTCAACGCGTATCTGCGAACGGACGCTTCAGGATCTTTTAAAGATTCCAGCAGAGAACCCTCGGCTGCATAGTATTCCCATATTCCGAAGTTGTCCGCCATAATCGTCCGCACTTCCGGATCTTTGGCTTTCAGTAGTTTTTGTAGATCACTGGCGTGCTCCTCTGTAATTTGATCACTGGAAAAGAAATGCTGAATACACTCCATCACGTAACGATTAAATGCCCTGTTTTCCGAATTTAGTAAGACTGATACGAGGTCAGTAACCACATCCGGTGAACGTGAAATTAATTTACCAACAGCTCGGAAGCTGCCAAAGGTGCTACCAGATTGAAGCGATTTAAGCGCGTCAAGAGTTTCAGGGTTGCTCCTTATTATTTTATCCAGAATCTGAGAGTCCTTATATTGAAGGGGTCTTTCAACTTTTCCGATAATATCACCACCAGCATATTCAATATCGAGATGAATACCATGTCCGAAGCTGTGACGTTCCGAATTATTAGCTCGATTTCTGACTTGATAATCATCATTGCCTCCGAGGTCAAGACACATCGCCCAGGGCCAGGCATTACTTGCAGACTCAGGCCAGACACCGCCGAATGCATCCCAGTTGTTCATCAGGATTGGTCCTTTGGGATTAGGGGAAATGTACGTGTCATTACCTTTGTAATCGATCATCAGTGAATACGAGAAAGGTTTACAACCTGTACCATAACATGAACTCTTCGATTCGTACCTATCGTCACCTTCGTAATCGATCAATATCCCCGGAGAACGGTCGCTGCCGGAAGCACCAGTTCGGAATCCTCCCTGATAGTTATCATCTCCGGATTTATCGATCAGTATTGCATTAGTTATGTGAATCCCGCTGCCCTGACCGGTTCCGGCAATATATTCATCGTCCCCGTCTCCATCGTATAATGCTCCGAGGGACATAATGTAACTGCCACCCTGGTCACACCAACCTTTGGTGTGATACTTGTCATTACCGTTACCATCGATTAGGAATCCGACGCCTCCATATGCAGTTAGGTTTTTCTGCCACGGATTGTGTCGGAATGACAATGCACCTCCCTGACCATAACCGGCTGATCCCATGTTGTCCTTGCCTTTGGTAACGTTCAGCAGATATGAGTCATCACCGGAGAGATCGCTGCAGATTCCCAATCCGAGTGTAGTTGCTCCGCCCTGCCCCATAGTTGCACAATCGTATTTATCATCACCTGAGTTATCAAGTAATGCACCCAGCCCGAACATTGCAGCTCCCTGTGTGAAGCCGTGACCGGAGTATTCATCGTCACCGGACTTATCCCACAGACAGCCAACACCCATTATCCCACCACCTTGAGAGAAGTGCTTTGCAGTATATCTGTCATCACCCTCGAGATCTACAAGATAGCCTACTCCAAGGATTCCAAAACCTTGTACATATCGGGAATCTGAATTGTAGATGTCATCACCTTTATGGTCGATCACAACTGCAACTGAACCGATTGTACCTCCGGCGTTATTGGTGTAGATGTCGTTTCCACCGAGGTCAATTAATATACCAGCATTATCGGAATGGGTATCGTTTCCAAGTCCTGAAATGACAATATTTAAAGCATCGATTCGATAGGTCTTTTCAGCTTTTGATTTATCAGAATAGAAATCTCTCAGTTTGAACTTTTGAGTTGCTCTTGCATACCTTTCGACTGCCTCAGTTAGTTCCATGGCAGCCCAGAATATGGTGCGACAACGGACTTTACGGGCATGTCCGATATATTCAAACTGACTGTCAACATTGCCCGTCAATGAATTCATTCGGTCGCCGTCAGGCAGAAGATACGCGGCTGGGTTTTCTTTAAAATAATCACTGGTTTCATCAGGGAGTGGAGCATTTACCCATTCTTCTATCATCTTTTTAGCGGAGACATATGAGTTGAGGAAAGCACGCAGTATTTTCTGATATTCTTCTGTGAAACCGGAATTGTCAAGCTTGAAATCCGGGGGTATTAAACCAGATGACCTGAATCCGTAGCCTAAATCATCGTCATTCAACAACCACAACAGGTTCTTAACAACTCCAATTCCTGCCTTCTGTTGTTCAATGATGATCAGTTCAGCATTATCAGCTTGTCCAAGAACAGTTCTTTGAAAACGTTTTCTTTGTAAGTAAACATATG
>CAYLYZ010000129.1:0-15489 GCA_964387885.1 uncultured bacterium
GATAAACATTAGTATAACCAATTTTTACTTTTACACAAAATTACCGACAGGCTCGCTTAGACAGAACCTGCCGAAAACAACTGTAATGTTTCTGTGGATTGCAGTAGTGTGTTCTCTGGGACTTTGTCCCCTAGATCACTTTCTGTCATTTTCGTCACCACCTCAATCCCCCACCCACAGCCACTTTCCACTAAAATGGTGACGAAGTGACGATTTATTTTGGTACCCCTGTTCTGTGTTGTCCTCCGTGATACTCCTTATGTCGATGTATCTCCTATAAGGATACATGGGCAACGAAGTAGCCCGTGCCACACGAAGAGAATACTAAATCGCTGAAACATGCGAAAATTATTCCAAGCAGTGTTATAATCAACAAATTATCGCATATATTACAATTTTTGTTATTGAGTTGATGAATCTGATATTATTCTCTCAAATACAGAGGTAAATAGAGTGCATCTGTGGAATGTGCTTTAAATGTCAAGCAGGATGAAACCTCCAAACTATAACGGGTGGTCAGTAGTCAATTACACGTTGATAACAATGAGCCAGTGTGGGTTTTGTAATTGGAGGTGGAAACTTGCATGAAACAAGAGCACCTCTTTTGATGATATCAACAGAGGTGCCTAATGTCTTGCTAAAACAGCGTCTTTATGTAGTATGCCCCGGCGCGATTCGAACGCGTGACCTCATACTCCGGAAAAAATGGATGACTATCTGTATTCTGGCCAATAAGTACTTCTAATAACATTGTAATGGGAGCTGAACCGAAAATCGATATTGATGTTGATGTAGTTCAGTGTTAGTCAGATTCTTCCTTTAAATGTCCTTTATAGCCTTTCTTCAAATTTAAGACCAAATACTCGCCTAATCGCGCAAACGTGGATCCTGCACACGTTATTCGGATCCCTGATAGCATTTGTGACCTTGAACTTATCTCCATTTCCAATTCAAGACTTGACATTGCTACCGATCCCGGTTATTATTGAGAATAGGATTTGAGTGGGATTGAAATCACAATGAGAGGGGAACTTGCCTTACAAACCATCATCTGAACAACTGAAGAAGGTCAACTCAGGTCACGTTGTCAAGCTGAATATCCGAGACATGAAAAACGGATGGAAGTTCACTCTCCGGTGGTGGGATGGTGAGAGGAACAACCGGAAGCATCTTGATACTCAAGATTACAATGATGCGATTGAAGCGCGAGACTTCTATGAAGCCCGGATCAAAGCCCACAAAGAAGCCAAACTTGGGATAACCTCAAAGGTCAAGCTGTCTCATTTAAGGGATAAATTGATTGAGAACAGTCAAATGAATCAGCTTGCAGATAGAACAATTGGTACTATCAAAGAACGATTTAAGAAGTTGATCGAGTTTACCGGTGATCGTTACCTCGTGGAATTAGATACAGGTCTATTGCAGGACTATTTTCACGCCCAAGTCAAAAAGGGCAGGAAACCAGGAGGGATGGCGGTTGATTTTCGACACTTGCGAGCTGGCTTGAACTTCGCAGTTAAAAAGGGGTGGATAAGCAACAATCCGATTCTGGGAGTGGAACTGCCCAAAGTCTCAAAAGAAATTCCACCCCGTATATCGCTTAAAGAATTTGAAAGGCTGTTGAAAGCGATAGAGCGGGATGTTGACCGGAGAATTGCAATAACTTTGTTTAGTACCGGATTGCGAATTAGCGAGGTTCTAAATCTGGCTTGGGATAAGATTGATCTGGATGAAAAGTTTATGGTGGTGAAAGGAAAAGGGAACAAAGAGCGGTTATTGCCTTTGGGTTCCCTAATGGTCGAAACCTTGAGCGAATTACCAAGAGATACAGAACTGGTTTTTCCTGGTCGAAGATTTGGGAAACCTCATGGAACTATTTCTTATACGAGACTCCGTGCAAGGTTCAGGGAGTATTTTGACGTAGCGGGAATAAAAGGGCAGGGCACGTTTCACAGATTCAGACATGGATTTGCAACTGATATTGCCGGTAGTGGTCATACTGCACTTGAGATCAAGGAACTACTTGGTCATTCAACGACGAAGACAACAGAGATTTATGCTGTGTTAGGTGGACACCTTTTGAGACCGATCATTGACGAAATGGATAAGCGAGTTCGACAGGCTGTAAGGGGTACAGAGAGTTAGTGAACGAATTGTAACTTGTTTGATATTTTCGCCCTTATTTCGCCCACGCCTTATATACACTTGTGTAATTTAATGATTTATAATTGCCGATAGACTGATTCCTAATCAGTAGGTCACGTGTTCGAATCACGTCGAGGGTACTTCGTAGTAAGTTAAGAAAACAAAGGATTAAGGCTGGCATTGATAAAGCAGTGCGAGCCTTTTTCTCTCTCGTAACTCTTTGTTTTTAGACTCAAGAATGCTCTGTTGCATTCATTTTTAGATTCTTTTCAGACTCAAAATATCACCGTATTTAAGTATAATACTTGGGATTATGAATTGTGGAGTGTAATGTATTCAATTATGAGTGAGGTTGGTGGATTGAGGTAATTTTTTTTGCTCTCTACCGAAGTAGGTTAATCACTCGATTTTCCTAAATTGTAACATTGGGTTGCTTAAACTTTTTCAATTCGCTCTATGCTATAACACAAATTATGGACCTGATCACAATACAGACAACAGACTATTCTGGATATACCGTCTAACCAATTTTCCGACTTCCGTAAGATCTCGCTGTTTCCCGGGCTGTGAAGTTACACTCGCTCATAGATTTACATTTATGATCACAATTGCAATGCAGCGATATTGAAAGTTTCTTTTCTGAAGTAGTCTGTGATACTATTGACGGGGACAACTGAATTACTACCAATGAAGGGATATAACATTTCCCGAAAGTAATGACCAATGTGTGTATTCGCGGGGAACGAAGTGGCGAAGCGATCTATTTGGATATTAGCGAGTTAAGAGATTGCTTTACTTCGTTCACAATGACATTACTTTTAAGAAATGCTAATGTGCTGTAAATGACACTTGTTGATTATTAATTTGTTTACCTGTATATTGTTAGTAGATTAAGTAATATACCAGCTATTTTTGATTTATTAACGTAATGTGAAGAAGCTCTTGCAGAACTTGAAGATCTTTTGGCTGAAGCCCCCTTGCCGTCTGACAGCCTTATTGTTGAGATTGATATCCTGAACATTGAAGCTGATTATGATGGACAGGTTGACAGAGTGATTGATTATGAAGCCAGAATAATGTGTCTGGAGGAATTAGTTGAAGAGATTGATTCCAGACAGGAGCTTGTAATAAATCCCAACCTGCCGACGGATTATGCTCTGACAGGGATATATCCCAATCCTTTTAATTCCCAAACGATAATTGAATACCAATTACCCAAGAGCGGTATTGCAAACATTTCTGTTTACGATACTCAGGGGCGTTTGGTGAAATCGTTAATCAAACAGGAAGTTCCGGCAGGCAGGCACAGAGTTATCTGGAATGTCGGAAATGAATCGACAGGAATATACTTCTGCCGCTACGAAGCAGGTGGCTTCTCCGGTACAGCGAAGCTTGTTCTTGTAAAGTAAATAGTTTAGATTTACTCAATGGGAAGCATTTATTTGCTTCCCATTGGGTATGAATTAGTTTTGTGTGGGTCCTGTTTTTCCCGCGCAGCAGGTAAACTACTTCACTTGTGAAGTGCATCCTGTAGGTTTTGTTATTTCAAAGAACTCGTTCTCACCTGACGCAACTAATCGTGCTGGCAAATGCCTTCATCTGCCCGTTAAGTCGTTGTTATTACTGTCACACGAGGGCGTGTGACAGCGCGAAAGTTGTGTTCTCGATTAGAGGGAAAAATGCATAAAAGTGTTTTGCTACTGGTCATTGTATTGTCAATATCGGCCCACGCCCAGCCCGACACCCTCTGGGCAGGATTTTACGGTGGACGGCATGTGCAGTATCTATACTCCGCTCAGCAAACAATGGATGGAGGTTTCATCATGGGAGGCACAACATACGATAGAAACGCCAAATCAAATTATTTTATTGTTAAAGCGGGTGTTAACGGTGATTCACTCTGGAGTATCGATTGGGGGGGGGAAAGGCATGATAAAGGCAGGGGTGTATGCGAACTTTCGAATGGTGGTTATGTCATTGTAGGAGAAAAAAACTCCTATGAGATTGGGTCATACATTGGCTCTGCCACAAAATTCAGTCGGGACGGTGATTCACTTTGGACTCGATATTACGGAGGTGAAGAATCTGATTATCTCCGGGATGTTGTGGCAACGGATGATGGTGGATTTATCGCTGCCGGATATACAAGCAGTTTTGGTAATGGCACGAATAATGCTTGGGTAGTAAAGGCAGACAGCGATGGAGAAATCGAGTGGCAGAATATTTATGGTGGTGGTGGGGCAGACTTTTTTCGTAGCATTATCTCAACAGCTGATGGTGGATATGCAGCAGCAGGTTTCTCAAATTCCTATGGTGGTGGGCGGAGTGACCATTTCCTCGTTAAGATTGATTCTGAAGGTAATGAAGAGTGGCATACAACCTACGAAGGGGAGGGACGTGAGGAATGTTACAGTGTAATCCAAACCTCAGACGGTGGTTATGCCCTGGGTGGGGTTCTGGATGAAGTTGGCAGCACCTGGTGGCTTGTCAAAACAGATGCAAATGGCGAGCTTGAATGGGATCATCGGCATTATGCCGGTGGCGTGATATTTTCTCTTTTGCAGACCAGTGACATTGGATACGTTATGGGTGGCAGAGGTTATCAGGGTGACGAATTCGGGACGTTTAACTGTATTAGAGTTGATTCTGTGGGTGAGGAGCAATGGTCATTTCATTCGGACGACCGCGAAGATGGGGATTGCTTTGAAGTTTTACAAATGGATGATGGCGGTTATGCATTTGCCGGATGGTCTCAACATGGCAATCTTCAGCAGGATTTCCGCCTTTTTCGCACCGAGCCCGATCCGTTGATCGTACCTCGTTTTATCGATCCGTCATATCCGTCAGATTTCATTGTCGAGGCTGCCTATCCCAATCCATTTAACGGTGTTGTTACTATCCCGTATCGAATTCCGGTCTCAGGAAAAGTCAGGATAACAGTTTACGACAGCTTCAGCAGGGAGCTTGAGCTGCTTGTGGATGATTTCAAGCCGTCAGGTTGCCATCAGATCACATGGGTGCCAGAAAGCCTCCCCAGTGGGACGTATATGGTTAGTGTGGGCTTAGCAAACTCGGTGTCAATGGTGCCGGTGATGCTGGTGAAGTGATAAATATAGCGGGAACCCACGAAAGTTCCGAATTAAACAAAGCAAATATCAGAAAATTACCTGCTGTTCTTACCAAGCAGGATTTGGACTTCAATTACATCACAGCTCAAAATTGTTTCGTATATTTATTGTTTCTACCTGTCTTCAAATAAACGAAGCGAATGTAGACTGCCAGATTACGCTGTGTCTGAAATCTTGCAGCATATAGGTTCAAAAAAAACACAGCTTGGGACGAACATTCCGCTCGTCCCAAGCTGTGTTTATAAATTCTGAATTGTTTTTCCCTGCCTATTCCATCGGATTAATTGTAAAGGCTCGTCTTTTTGTCTGTATTCCCTGTTCTGCCTGATCGACATTCAGATGCCATTCACCAACAGCAGCATCATCAGGAAGATCGAAATCTACAGTCATCATTTCATCATCTGTAATATTCAACACAACTGCGTGGATTTCACCGTTGGCATCTTCGATCCAAACCGAATTTGCATCTGCAACAGATGTGAAATGTGTCCCAGTTCCGCGGATTTCAACAGTTAAACTATCTCCCTGCATGGCGTTATCAGGAATAACCTCAGTAATCTCCTGAATCCAAATGTTAAACGCATCATCCAATTCAACAATCCCGTTTTCAGCCTGATCTACTTTCAAATCCCATCTGCCGGTAACAGCATCAAGCGGAATTTCGAAATCTACAGTCATCGTGACATCGTCAGTGACATTTAAAACAACAGCGTGAATTTCACCACTGGGATCTTCAAGCCAGACAGAATTTGCATCGGGAATTGTCGTAAAGTTAGTTTCGTATCCAAGAATTTCAACCGTTAAGCTATCTCCCTGAGTTGCGTCATTCGGGAAAACCCTTCTGATTTCCTGAAGTGAAAGATAAATCTCTATTTCATTTGACCAGTCAGAGTTTCCTCCACTGTTGAAAGCCTGAATCTTGTAGAAATACGTCAATTCCGGAATTAATCCGTTATCTACGTATTCTTCAGCATCAGTTTCGAGTGTTGCAGCGAGAACCCAGATTCCACCCTGTTGCTTGCGTTCAATCTTAAATCCTAATTCATTGTCAGCGTTATCTACCCAGGTCAATGTAATTTCATCGCTTTCCGTGATTTCTCCACTGAGATCAGTCGGAACCAATGGGAGCGTATCAAATGTCACTGCGCTCATCACTTCAGTGTAATCCGACATGGAATTAGAGCTTATGGCACTGATCCTGTAGAAATATCTAGTTATACGATCAAGCCCGGGATCTTCATAGGTGTCCGTATTGGGCCCGGCAGTACCTACAATTTCCCATTCATCGAGTTCAGTAGCCCGTCTTTCGATCTGGAAACCCTCTTCAGCTTCCGAATTGTCTTCCCAGTAAAGTCTTATGGCACTTTCCGAAACTGCCGCAACCCGGAACTCGAGAGGCATGCTGAGTGTGTTAACTACAATTTCAGGCGTATAATCTGATTGGCTCCTGTCTCCAAATGCAGCCACACGATATGTATATCCCATATTGCCTTCAACCTGATTGTCAACAAAGCTCGTCTCTCCTGCAATCAGGTCAGCGATATCAATCCACTCCTCGTCATCGGCAATATATTTTTGTACCCGATAACCATTTTCACGATCTAATGAACCATTCTCCCAGCTCAATTGAACTCGGGTAGACGTTAAACCGGTTGCCACGAAATTCGTTGGTGCTCCAAGCGTTGTTATCGAGATTGGATCGTTTGGAACCGATTCTCCGTAGAAATTGAATGCCCAGACCGTATAGCTGAAAGTCATATTTGGTTCAAGGTCGGGATCGGAATAGGTCTCTTCATTATCACCAACAGTGCCAATGACTTCCCATTCACCACCTTCAATACTCCGTGAAACCTTGAAGCCGTCCTCGTTCTCGGATAAATCAATCCAACTAATCAATGCTTCCGAAGAACTCACAGCATTTACCTGTAATTGAGTATAACCTGTCGGCAAACCAGGCGTGGGAACTGAAATATCAGCGGATGTCTCTGAATTTCCTCCGGTGCTGAATGCCGTTATTCTATAGTAGAATACTCGGTTAAAAAACAGATTTAGCGTGTCTCTGTATGTTTCTCCATCAACATCAACGGTATCAAGGATAGTCCAGGGAGCATCCCATTCACCTCGTCGATCAATCCGGAATCCGGATTCATTGTCTGAATTGTCCGTCCAGAAAAGTGTTATTTCGCCTGGTTGAGTGCCTTCACCGCGCAAATCGGTTGGAGCAATCGGAGGCCAGTGCAAAGAGGTAACCTGGATCTCTTCGGAAGGATCAGATTCACCACCGTTGTTGAATCCAATAATCCGATAAGTATAAGTTACACCAGGTTCAATTCCGGTTGTATCGCTATATGTGATTTCATTCGTTATAACTGTATCTATGGTTGCCCAATCCACACCTTCAGCCATACGTTCGATACGATAACCATCTTCATTAAAAGCATTATCAGCCCATCTCAACCTGATTAAGGTCTGAGTAAACTCCAGTATTTCAAGATCTGTGACCATTGCAGGAGGATTATGCAGCGTCGTTGCCGATGCAATATTACTGAATGGACTTCCACCGGTTTCGTTAATAGCCCGAACCTGATAAAAATAGGTGGTGGCAGGATCTTTTTCTGCAAGAGTAACTGAAACCATTGTAGAATCGGTTTCGAAATCTACAGCAGCGTCTACGCTGGTAAGAAAACGGAATCTGCCATCCTCAGTAACCATTTCATGAATTTCAAATGCCTCTTCATTCACAGATAAGTCCATCCACTCTAAAAATATTTCTGTGGAGGAGAGCTCTTGTGCGGATAAATCTGCTGGTGCATCCGGTTCAAATATGAATGGTGGCGGCAAAGGTGGATCAGAACATCCGGTAAGTTGAAAAACGGTCAAAATACCCGCCAGGACGATGATCGTCGCTACCGAATAAACCCCTTTCTTCATAATTTTCTCCTGATTGAACTTTTCAAACTGTGAACAGGGAAGGTAACATGTTCTTAAGGCAGAGCAACCATAATAGGTTTCAAATTCCCTTTACATTCATTCTTGAAGTATACTATATAAATTGTCCGATTTCAACTCACTTTGTACAACAACCAGTTTTTTTTGTTGATTATTTTCAAAAGCCCATGAGTAAAACCGCTCAACAAGCGTATTTCAGCAGTAAATCAATACAAAAATATGACCAACTCTACGTATATTTTAATAAATGCAAAACTGAGTCATAACCATATTATGGAGTTAAAGTGGAAAAACTGACCTTAAAAATCGAAGGCATGCGTTGCGAAGGCTGTGAAAAAACTGTTGAATCCGTGCTCGGGAAAATTACCGGAGTAACGACTGTTAAAGCAGATCATACCGTAAAAACCGCCACCCTCGAATACAATGACGAAGCTCCCTCTCATGATCTTTTAAATACTTTAATCAGTAGAGTAGGCTTTCAACTCATCGACTAAGATAACTTTGAAGTCTGTTTTATCCGGGCGGTATGATTAGCTGCTGTCCGGGTTTTATCTTACTCCCCCTGCCGATTCCATTTAATCTTTTAATTTCAGCGATACTTGTGTTGTAATCATGGGCGATATCCCAGAGTGTATCACCTTTTTTTACAATGTACGTTCTCCCCGAAGTTTTCTGTGATTTAGACTCATCTTGAATTTTTGGCTTTTCGACATTACCCGGAATACTTTTAAACTTCAGTTTCTGACCAATTTTTATCCTGTTCTTATTCCTGATACCGTTATATCTTTTAAGCTCATTGACAGTTACATTTAGTTTTTTCGATATACCCGTCAGATTATCTCCTGATCGAACCACGTAATAGTCAAAATCCTTATCTGCGGATTGATTCGGTTCTATAGAAACGCTTGATGGTTGATCAGGGCGAGAGGGTATCTCCAGTTTATCTCCGGGATGTATGCGTCCTCGTCTGGAGAGATTGTTCAATCTGAGCAGTTCTTTTAAAGAAATGTCATAATACTGGGCAATATCCCAGGCTGTTTCTCCGGCAGATACGGTATGGGTTGCTGGTATTGGTCCTTGAAACTTAGAACCTGCCAATTCGCTCTCTCCACTTGCATAAAGTGGCCTGACCCATATTGTTAATTTCTGACCCGGGTGAATAAACCTCTTATTATATAGTTTATTCCATTTTCTTATCGCCCCGACTGTGGTGCCATAACGTCTGGCTATTGTTGAAAGATTATCACCTCTCCTGACGGTATAGACAACTTTATCTCTGTCCTGAGTTGGAGGTGACGTATATGAAGGAACCGATGCTGATTTGTGTTGCTTATATTGCGCTGAGGGAACGGGAATATTTAGAATCTTTCCCGCCCGAATACGATGCCGATTGTGGATTTTGTTCTCAGGAACATCGCAAATTGCACGAACCGTGGTGCCGTACGACCGGGCAATTGTAGATAGAGCTTCTCCGGATCGAACTTTATGCCGGACCCACCTTCTTCGTTCTGAAGGTGGCAGGTTCTTCAGATCTTCAGCGATATCGGTTTTTGATCCGGCCGGTAATCTCACCCAGATTTCATCCAGATCCGGAGGTGTGCACCATCGTGTAATTGCCGGATTAAGTTTGCTTATCTTCTTTTCAGTTGTTCCGGCAAATTTTGCGATTTGTTCGAGGTCTACACATTCAGTTATTAAGACTGAATCAACGGGCTCAAAATTTTTGTACTCCGGCTCCTTAAAACCGTATTTAGTAGGATTTTTCGCAATAGTCGCTGCTGCGATATAAGTTGGAATGTAGTTTCGAGTCTGACGAGGCAGACGTTTTAACTTCCAGAAATCTTTAGTTTTGTATTTTCTACTGTGTCTTCGAACCTTTCCTTCCCCGCAGTTATACGAAGCCAAAGCGAGGTACCAGTCGTCAAACTCAGTATATAGAGCCCTCAGGTATTTCATCGAAGCTCTTGTCGCCTTCTCCGGATCTCGGCGTTCATCATACCACCAGCCTACCTTTAATCCGAAAATCCTGCCCGTTGATGATATAAATTGCCATATACCGGAAGCATGGGCGTAAGAATAGGCGTTTGGTTTGAAACCCGACTCTATCATCGCCAGATAAACCAGATCCTCCGGCATTCCCTCTTCGCGTAAAATCGATTTCAGGTAGGGAACATATAGATTACCCCGTTCCAGCCAGATGGTAAATACTTTTCGTCCTTTATTTTGAAAGAAGCTAATCGCGTTTTCAACTTTCTTATTTGTGACAAGCGGAATTGGTGGAAGGATAACAACAGAATCCAATAGAGTTTGAATTGCCGTCGAATCGTAGGTCACTTCAGGAGGTTCAATTTTCTCCAATTCTACGCGGAAAGTATCTGCCTCAACAGGTATCGTGTCAATAGCCGTTTCATCATCGCTCTCAGCTTCTATAATTCCGGCAATAATCGCTTCATGCGGACTTTCTTGAGGTAAAACCTCTATTCCGGATACATACTCGGTATAAAAATTATTAATCTCAAGAACCAGATCCTGATAATAGCTTCGATACGGATCAGCCTCCTCTGGCGCTACATCCGATAGCGCTACCTTTGCGAGCGCAAACCAGTATCCAGCCATGGCAAACTGTTCAGCATCGAGCATATTTGTCGCTATTTCAATCAACTGAGCTGATGAGTCAAGTTTCTCAATTACGGTTAATTGTTGAAAATCTGTATTGCTGAATGGATTTTGGAGTTCAACATTGCCGTTTATACCCTGGACTTCTACAGAAGTCTCGGATTGATCCGGCTCTTCACTACCTGAGCCGGTTTGTATACGCTCACCGAAAATATCAGTGTAACAACCGCCAATGAGAAACATTATAGCGATCAAAATGAAAAAAAGAATCTCAGTTCTGTTAACCATTGAAAAGTGCAAAAACTCGTTAAATGCTCTTGAAAAATTGTGATTTGCTGATTCAAACAAATGGAAAATTCCAGTCTGAAAATCAACAGTCTTTAATGTACGAGAAAATCAGATAGAATAACAAGTTACTCATCAGGTATTGTAGAGAAACTCCATCAATTAATACTGCACTAATTGACCATATATTTTCCAGATGAGGTGAGATAATTAGAGAAATTAGCATCCCGTGAGTACGCCATTGACTTATCTAAAGCTGTCACCTATATTTATACTGAGATCGAAATTCAACCGACATTTAACTTTGGTTTTGATGTGAAACATGTCCTCGACATAAATGCAAAGCAACGCTTAATAGTTTTATCTGCAATTCTGACTGCATCAATGTTATTGGCATTCCATCACAATGGACAGATTGATGATGCATTCATCTCCTATAGATATGCTCAAAACCTTGTTGAGGGAAATGGATTGGTTTGGAATCCGGGTGAATATGTAGAGGGTTATTCAAATTTCCTCTGGGTGCTACTGCTGGCTGTGGGGCTGAAGTTTGGAATGACACCGGAACACTTCAGCTATTTTCTCGCAATGCCATTTCACCTATTGGGATTAATATTTACATATCTCCTCGCAAGAAAACTCTTAATAGACCGGAATGAATACTCTCACTATTCACAATCTCCAGACAAAACATACAACCAGACTATAAATCCCAATCTATGGCCATTATTGGTTCTGCTATGGGTTGGAACGAATCACTCCCTTGCTGCATTTGCGAAAAGCGGAATGGAAACTTCTCTGCAATTTATGCTATTTGTTTTAATTGCATATATTGTCTCTTCAGCAGTTCAGGAAGGTTGGAGCATCGGGAGAATAGTTACGACCAGTATCTTACTGAATATCGCTCTGCTCACACGTCCTGATTCGATAATCCCAATTGTTTTTGTTTCCGGTGTATTTTACAAAAATCACATTAAGAAATTTACGAAGGATGCAAAAGCTGAAGATGCCGGATTCCGGAGGGTGCTGGATTACTCTTTATTCAATTTGCCTTTTATATTATTGTTTATTACCTATTTTTTCTGGAAAAACAATTACTACGGATCAATGCTGCCAAATTCCGCGAATGTCAAGCTGGAGGGATTTAGTCATGCGGGATATGGGCTGTACTATCTGTACCTGTTCATGATCTGTCATCTGCTGGCGCCATTTCTTATCATGGCAATCTGGCGTGGGAACTGGCTACTTAGGACAAATGTAAAAGTAGGCGGATTAGCAATGTTCACATTAATCTGGATGCTATACATTGTCTATATCGGCGGAGATTTTATGGAGTTCCGGTTTATGGTGCCGGTTTTGCCATTTATTGGTATTGTAATTGTATACGTTCTCACACGATCAATCAGGAATCCTGCAACATTGACCGCTCTTGCGGTCCTGCTCCTGATTGGGAATGTTAACAGCAGGTTTACCTTGGAGAAAACGGTTCAGGGATATGGAATCGAAAAGGCTGAAAGTCTTGTAAACCACGTTTCGGGTGTTGAACAGAACTGGACTGGTATTGGTAAGAAATTGCGCGATATGTTTGAAGGAACCGATGTCAGTATTGCTGCTGGAGCAGCAGGTGCAATTCCATACTACTCAGGACTAAAAGCTGTTGACTTCCTCGGATTATGTGATGCTGAAGTTCCAACAATTGCTGAAAAGTTTACAATAGTTCCCGGTCACCGGATAATCGCTCCGCTCGAATATCTCGTAAATCGAAAAGTAAATCTGATTATCGAACCGAATAATTTTATGATGACGAAAAGAGAATTCCAGATGTGGGTTCGAGTGGCTGGTTGGCGGTCAATGTACAAATTGAACCTGAATGTAGATAAAACAGTAAATGGTAGCCTGATTAATGAAGCTCGATTAATTGCCATCCCGATTGAACCAGATCATGTCCTCGTTGCCTGGTACTTAACACCGCATCCGGCAGTAGAGGAAGCAATCGGAGAATTTGGTTTGAATCGGATTCGACTAAGCAGGAGATGATTGAGGAGTTTACTTTAGTGACTCTTTAGATTCATTACTTTTATCAGCTTCGGGTCGTCTTTGTCTTTTATGTTGATAAAATCTCCAACCTGTCCTGGTGACTCTTATCCACGGGAAGCTTAACATCTCTTTACCCACAACAAAAAATACCTGGATGGGAATAATAGAAAATGAGCACGTGAAATCTGCGTTAATTCGTTCATCCTCAAAATCCGGAACAGTATCAAATTGAATCCGATCATTATTCAAAATCCTGACAGGCTGTAAAATCCCGAAAATAATCCCTGTTGTTGCAGGATCTCCTGCTCCAAATTCAAGATTCAGCTTCAGATAGTCCGTTCTGATTTTTTTTACAAAACTAACCGTTCCGGAAACTATTCTGCGCAGGATATCGAATACGAGTTTCCGCTCAGCCCAAAAAAATCTGAGCAAAACTCCGGTTTGTCCTGGAGACTTCTTTTTTGCTTTTTTAGACTTTGATTTGAACCTCTTTCGAGGTTTTACTTTTTTTATGTGGGACTTTTTTGGGGATGGTTCTGTTGTAGAATGAGCAGGATCTGTATCTCGGGCTTTATCCGGTTTCTCTTCTTTTACGGGTTTTTCTAACTTTACAGTCTTATCTGATCTTTTTTTGGGTTTTGGGGCATTGTTAAATGATTTGTCCGATTTCGACGATTGTTCTCTTTTTTTGATAGGTAAATTGATAAACAAGACCCGACCTGAGAACTTGTTTAAATTAAAGTCCATTCTAGCGGCAAACCAGATACAGACAATTTCAAAAATGGATTGTGTGCTGCTAAACTCTCCTTTAACATGAATCCGAAAAAGGAGAAGACTGGCTGTAAAAGCCAGAATTACTACTCCGGAAATATATAAAATCAACAAAGATTTTTAACAAGATAAATGAGAGATTCTTACTTAATCATTAAGATTCTAAGGATCACAGGTACCAGAAGCATAGCCACGGTAGCCTGAACACCACGATCTCTCTCTCTGAGCAAAACCGTAAACAGAGTTACACCCATTAATCCGGCAATACCCCAATAAATCCAGAAAAGAACTGTGTAAAAAATACTGGGCATTATACAACTCCTTTGCTTGGTAGTATAAATCTCTGTTTTAGTCGGTCATTCCTCTTCATAACAACTAACCCTGTTCCGTCCTTCATGCTTTGATCTGTAAAGTGCTTTATCTGCATTATCCACAAGTTCCAACATCTCGCTTGCCGCCACCTGCTTTCCATAAACTCCCATACTTACGGTAACTTGATGTGTAATACCTGCACTTAAGACCTTTGTATCTTCAATGGCTTGCCTCAGTTTCTCAGCAACGTCAAAAGCTCTCTTCTGTGTAGTATTGGGCAGTAATAACACGAACTCTTCTCCACCATACCGAGCAATAAGGTCTGTTTTTCTGATGTTACTTTCGAGTGTTTGAGAAATCTGCCTTAAAACTTCATCTCCGGTTTGGTGACCGTAATTATCGTTAAACCGTTTGAAGTGATCAATGTCTGTCATTATGCAGCTTAGAGGTTGTTTCATCCGTTCACTCAGGTGAGCATACTCGTCAAGTTTTTCATCAAAGCTGCGACGATTTGACAAACCGGTCAGGGCATCGGTTGTTACAAGTTCCTGAAGTTGTTGATGACTCCTCTCAAGTTGTTGGAAGGCTGCTTCCCGCTCCTTTTTCGCTGCAAGCTCAGCAGCTTTTCTTACTTCAAGATCTGCCAGCACCTTTTCGAGTTCCGTGGTTCTATCCTTAAAAGCTTTCTGCAACTTCTCGATGCTTTTACGAGTGGTTATATTACACCTCCATTTGCATGTAAGTGTATTTACCAGTTGAAGTAATTCTAACTTGTCAAATGGTTTTCTAAGAAAAGCCAGATTGTCAGTTTCGCCGAGTTCGTAAAATAATTGTTCCCTTGAGTCATCTGGATAGGTTGAGCAAACTACAACTTGAATATCTTTATCAACTTCCCGAATGTTCTTAATGGTTTTAACACTATCCCAACCAGAAAGCAACTGAATATTCACAAAACATACCGAAAAAGGACTTCCGGTGTTGTTTGCAGCTACTACCTTTTTCTGAGCTGATTTACCACTGACGGCTGCATCAACGTCATAAGAAGATAAGTGGTTTTTCACCTTCCCTAATTCATCCGAAGGACTCGCAGTTTCGCTGCCAGCCGACAAAATCTTTCGAAATTCATCGTGTATTGACTTTTTGTCATCTACAATCAGAATTTTCGGATTTGTTTCAATAATCTTGTTAATATTCAGGTTCATCCGACTAACGCGTACTTAGCTTCGTGAATGGCCATGATTTTGAG
>CAYLYZ010000130.1:0-15455 GCA_964387885.1 uncultured bacterium
CTACCACAAGTGTTACTTAAAGAATCAATCTCAAAAAAGCTATGGAACGGAGTGAATTCCGGTTGCTTTAGTTGAAAGTTCCTCTAAGGTCTTTGGTGAACCGTCTCCTCCAACACCATCAGCATCCTTATGGCACTGGTAGCAGACAAAGTCAAGTGTAACTTCACCATAAGCTTTTCCACCATCTGAATACCACATGGCTTCCTTACCAACAGCTTCGGTATTAATTCCGAATATATGAGTCATAACATCACCATCGTGAACATTATTAGCGATGGCTGACTTTGTTGCTTCAGGCATATGACATTTAATGCAATCAGCGCCATTATGGGCAGCATAGTTTGCTCCGGTATGGCATGATTGGCATTTGGCGACACTGGCAGCATGAGAATAGCTGGGGTCCTGAATGCCTTGATGAGGATCGTGGCACTCTATACAATCCAATCCACGGTGACCACCAGCGAGCATTTCGTCGTATTGTTCGTGATGACGGATAAAACCACCTTTTGCATCGATAAGATGATTTGCATTACGATAATGGCAACCACCGCACATGCTTGATCTTGTGTCAACAACTATATCATCTGATGAGCTGCTTTCGACATGGCGGCTGCCACGACCATGGCAGGCTTCACAATGAACGCCAGGTTCCGAGAATTCTCCAGCCATTCCTGGAAGACCATCCTGATGCGCTCCTCCATCATCTGTCGATTTCCAACCAGTTGTATGGCATCTGCCGCAATTATAAGGCTTTGTACCCGGATCTTCATCAGCGTGGTAACCTGACCAGGCTTCAGTTTCAAGGTTCCACTGAACTGCATCACCGGTTATAATATATCCATCCAGGTCAACAAATCTTGCCTTCCATCCAAAACCACCAATTACATAGGATACATCGTTCCATGTATATCCTTCAGGTGGACTTGGGACATTTGAATATGGATAGCTTGGTGCCTGACCGTCAACTACCTTGTTAAGCTTATATCCATGTCCATTGTTATCAATTTTGTTTGAAATGTCCTCATGACATTCCGCACAAGCATCCGATCCTACATACTCAAGCTCTACAGGTGCACTTGTAGTGGGGCTATCATCATCATCGCAACCGGTGATAATGAAAAAGCCGAATACACACAACAGCATGAGCATAAATGAAAACTTCTTGATCATTTTTAGTTCTCCAAACAGTTTATCTGAAACTAAGTGTAATATTGCTGCATCTTTCTATACAATCAATTAATATTATATTATGCAGGTTGTCAACATTATGGATAAGAAAAATTATCTATGTACTTAGATATGTGTAAAATATGTTTCTTTACAGTGTAAAGATAATCTTTACAACTTTTAATTGAATTCTGAAACGAGTAAAGGAACCAACTTCCATTTCTGTGTACCTCTTTTCCTGTGGAACTATCCTAATATGTATATTTCATAAATCATCTTCATCCGTAAGCTCATTGAAGCTTTTTAAAACACCTATTTTTAACTATGTTAATTCAGAAAAGAAAACAGCAGCTAACAAGCGGTTATTCATTTTATGTAAATGTTAAAACAGAAGAAGAAAGTTCTTGTGTTATGCACCGGGAATTCCGCAAGGAGTATCCTGGCAGAATACTTAATCAACCACCACCTTGGTGATCGCTGGCAAGCCTTTTCTGCCGGAGTAGATCCGAGTACTCCAAATCCATTAGCTCTAAGAATACTTATGGAAATGGGCATTTCACCCAAGGGAGCAAAGAGCAAATCCATAGATGAATTCCACAATCAGGAAATTTTTGATCTTGTAATAACAGTTTGCGATCATGCTAAAGAAACATGCCCAGTATTTCATAAACCTGTTGAGACAGTTCATATTAACATAGAAGATCCAAAACCACCTGATGATGCCTCGGAACAGATTGCCCTGGGTGTATTCCGAAAGACTGCTAGAGCTGTTATTGATGAAGTTATTGGCTTTCTGGTAGACAAGTAAGATATAATCAAGGATTTGAAATGAAAAAGGAAGTATGTGTTCTAAGTGTATTTGTTGAATCGCTCAAAGATGCGAAGAGATTTTATTGCGATCAACTTGGATTTGAAATTGAAGGGACCTATGGTGATTGCATAATCCACCTGAAGAGCAAGGGAGTAACTCTATTGCTGGAGAAGATTGAAGACGGTTACCCTCCTCACCCGTGCGTAGTTCCTGGATTTGAGACAGATGATATTCTTTCTGAGATTGATTCTCTTAAATCGCAGGGAGCAGAGTTTTTAAATGATGAACCATTAGAATTTCCTGCCGGAGTTTTTGTAGCATTTAAGGATAAATCAGGCAATATTTTTGAATTGCTGCAGTTTAATCAGAGAAGTTAGAGATTTTTTGTCCTGAACATAATCATGCAACTTTTATACTATTAACCACTTCTAAGATTTAGTTTGTGTAGTTGAACGTTCTTTTGAGTTTTACTTTATTCAAAGGAGGATAGTTTAGACATCCAATCATCATCATCTTTCTTTTTCTGTTTTTTTGGTTTAATCCGTTTCACCGGTTCCACTTGTTTTGGTGGTTTAGTTCGTTTCACAGGCTTTTCCTGACCTACCGGTTTAGGTCGTTTCACAGGCTTTTCCTGACCAACCGGTTTAGCTCGTTTCACAGGTTTTTCCTGATCTGCCAGTTTAGCTCGTCTCACGGTTTTTCGCTGATCTGCCGATTCAGCTCGTCTCACAGGCTTTCCCTGCCCTACAGGTTTAGTTCGCTTTGAAGTTTTCACTTGACTTGCTGGTTTGATTCTTTTTTGAGGAGTTTGTTCGCGCGTGGCAGACACTTGTTTTGAGCGCTTAATCCGCTTTACATTTTCAACTGATACCTGCTTTTTTCCCTTTTCTGCTTCAATTTCCTTTTTTACTCTTGGTTTTTTATAAGCCTTTACCGGAGTACTCTCCATGCGTTTTTTATCTTGATCAATTATTGAATCTTCTTCTTCTTTTGGAGCAGTCAGAAATTGAATAAAAATACAAAGTGATGCAAAAACAAGCCAGGTTAAGACAATTGTTCCGCTGCCTTTCATCTGGGGTTTGAACATCCATCCATAAGACTGTGGATCAATTGATCCACTCAAAAAATATGCTACACCAAAAACTGCAGCCCAGGAACCTACAGTCGAGGTGGAGATTATTATCATGATTCTTCGATAAATTACAGCTAAAACACCAGTGATTCCACCAAATAATCCAAGAACTACAAAATTAAGAGAGCTGCCTAAAAACGTAAGGGATATTGCTGCACATAATCCACCCATGCTCGCTCCAAGAATGAATATTGCTACAAAGAAGAAAATTCCCGCCAATATTGCACCTGCAGCTCCGCAAACAACACACATTATCGAGGCAAACATCATCTCATCAGTAATTGTGTATATTCCGAACCAACCTCCAATTGTCCCAATTATAAATCCGCCTAAACCAACAGTATATTTGAATATCCGATATCCAAGAAAACTATAGACTACTCCTATTAAAATGCAAACACCAACAATGATGTTTAGTATTTCCTTCGTCAGTTCCATCCCGGTTCCTCATAATAGACTTTCTTACAGAAAGTAAAGGTCTCTGGTCTACTTCTGTTGGTCAATTTACAATATTTATATCGATATTAGAAGTCTTTTGAAAAAAATTCCTTTTATATTAGATTTTGATCATGTAAGTATGAAAGCCAATAACCAATGACTATCTCACAAGTACAGCCTTTTGGATACATTCGTAGCCGTTATTCACCATCCGGATGAAATAAACTCCTGATCCAATCTCACCACCATCCCTGTCGGTAAATTCCCAAATCGCGGTATGGTATCCAGCCGGTAGTTTTTGATTTACGAGTACTTCAACCAATCTACCTGCAATATCGTATGCAGAAATGGAGACTATTGCAGCATCAGGTAAACCGTAGTCTACACGCACCATCGAATTAAATGGATTTGGATAGACTTCAGACAGGAATAACTCTATAGGCATCAAGTCTTCAACTTCCGTCACAACAACAGAATATCCATTAGTTTGATAAACTAATCCCTCTCCGAATAAAATGCTCTCAAGGGTAAGTTCCAGCTCCTGGTCCTGGTTTACATGCCATAGCTTCAACGAGAATACTTCCCCTTTTTCCATGCCATCGATTTGGTCTGTTGATGAATCATCACCCCAGATTGTCAGTCCACATTGACCCTGATGATCGACTTTTCCTGAACCGACGATTTTTCCATCTGGATCAAATGCAGCAATCTCGCTGCCAGCGGATATTTCCATCTCTGAGAACGATTTGATTAGTAAACTCATATTCTCACCCGTCCTGTCTTTGCGAACGAAGTGACGCAATCTCTGAGGTTGCTTCGTCATTTCATTCCTCGCAAAGACCATCTCCCGTTCCGGTGGATAATTCAAAACCACATCGGCATCAACTTTAACCTGATACCCCTGCGTCTCACGCCAGGGGAACATGTTAGAGAAATTGAATGCTGGTGACATAAAACGACCATTAGCATCTTTAGCTATGACTACAAATTCGATAATGGGTGAAAGAGCGTAATAATCCGGAGAAGATGCATCTAACTCGTATTCAGGGAAGTATGCGATGAAATTCCATCCTTCTTCTAATGGGATATTTGTATCCGGATTAATCTGTTCACCTTGCCAAACGGTTTCGGTAACCTCATCAAGCTTGAATTGGTAGGCTTGAGTCAGATTCCAGTAGGAAATATTATTGAAATTGAATCCGGGTGCGTAGAAACGACCTGTCTCATCTTTCAAAAGGATGATGTGATGATTATCCTCGTCGATACGCAGTTGTTCGGTCATTCGGATAATGTCAGGGCCTTCCTCCCTCGTCCAGAAATGTTCAAGAGGTGAAATGTTGATTGATATCAGATTCCAACCCTCTTGTAGGTTTACTACCAATTCCCGCTCATTATCTTCGTTTTCTTCAAATACAGATAATGTCACTGGAATCATTATCTCTTCAACGGCAACAGCATGATTAAAGACCAACTCGCCCTCCCAGACAACTGTATTTAATCCATCACTGTTTATTGTAAGTGTGATATCTATTGAACCGTCGGGGTCCAAGCTGCCATCAGAAGGATCAAGAACCATCCAATCCGAATTGGCTTCTATTTGCCAGACATCAACCCTGTCACCTCCTGCATTGCCCCCTGCAGATACAGCAGCCATCATTACCCAGCTGTTATAAACATCATATTGATCTGTGATAAAGGCTCCGAGGGTATTTCCACCTCGTTCCGTATCAAGGAATTCCACAAACATCAACTCACCAGTTTCAGTACTCATTTTATGAACTGCAGGATGATTACCATCTTCAAGCCGGATGGTATTGTAAATGTACAGGTTGAATCCATCCGGATCTTCGGGGTGATAAGCGAGACCATAAATTCTCAATCCCTGGCGTTCCAGTTCACCGAACTCGTTTCCTTCAACATCCAATGCAATAATATCAGAGGTTGTGCCCGATACCCATAGATGATTGTTATTGCTGTCCCAGACAACACATGTTGTCGGATTGACTGGTGTATCAATTGTAAGGTGATGTTCTCCATCAAGTGTCACAGCATAAATCCCATCCGGATCTGATCCCCACAGTAATTCTCCGTCATATGCGAGATCACGCATCCCACGTACATCTTCACCTGGTTGATCATAAATAGCAACCTCCTCACCATCATCATTCAGAACGTAAATTACAGGAGATCTATTATGAGAGCCCGATATATAAAACCTCCCATCAACATAGATAACTCCACGAAGACCTGCATCATCAAACACCTGACCAGCCAAGATTTCCCTGCGAATTGTCCATGGATCGGCACCAGCCTCACCGGCTAATCGTGTGGATACCCACCAGTCCATCTCTCCGTTACCATCATTGGAAAGCTCAAATTGATGTTCATTAGTTTCACCTGCTTCAAGTTCCACTTCAAACCTGTTTACAGAAACTGATAACTCGGGATGCAGCATGTTAAATTCTACTTCTAATGTGTCATTTATATCAACCTGAAGCCCTTGAAGAAGATTTGGATTGAATCCCATATGTGAAGCCTGAAGTTCGAATTCTATGCCTGAACTAACCTGCAATCTGAAGAATCCATTTTCATCAGATTGAGTTATTTGTCCGAGACTTGAATTTATTTCAACACCTTCCATTGGTGAATCATCTTCAGCATCTAGCACAATACCCTCTACGTATCCTCCTGAAAGTGGGAACGCTCCCATGTCCGACCGGGAACCATCCGGATCGGGTGGGAAATCCGGATCACCGGTGTCTATACAAGGGCTGTTGTTTTGTAAATGATAATCATCGTTTTCAGGATCGACGAACAGTGGATCTTGATCGATGCAGCCGTTTTCTCCACCGTCGTCCTCAACGTTTGAATATCTTGCGGGATTCCGAAACGAATTATGAATTTGATCATGTACATGTCCACGTACAATACAGTTAACAATATGGATGTCCTGATATTCAACATCCATGCCCAAACCAATTCCAACAGTTGAAATTACTGTCAGGTTAAAGAGGTTCACCTCGCATCCGTTAAGAATATTAGCGCAAGCAATTTGAGAAAAGTTCCTTTCTGCTCTGTTGTCAAGAATAAGTATATGGTCTAAATTTGCATTCCCTGCATTTACAAAAATACATGCCCCATCTCCGGAATTTCTGATAACCCTACCTTGATGATATATTAGCTGGCCATTTCCCAAAACAATTATTGCGGTTCCCCAAGAGGCTGACCGATTTTCAATTATATCAACATTATTCATCGATGCAAGTGCTTCGCAGAATACCCCCCCACCGGTTTGATGTGCAGTATTGGTCTCAATTAATACATCATTAAATACGGGATGTGAGTTGCTCTGACTGGAAAGTCCTCCGCCATGAACAGCAGAGTTGTTAGAAAGAACTGCATTACTAACTACCGGTTCAGCTCCGTTCTCACAGGAAATTCCCCCTCCGTATGCATTGGCTCGGCATTCAGTGATATAAAGATTTGATAAGACAGGATCAGCGTTGCCGCATAAGATTCCACCACCATTATTTCCAGCTCCGTTAGTAACTGTAAAACCACTTAAAACAGAATTTTCATCCTCGTTATTATTGAAGGTTACAACGCTACCTTCCCGGTCTCCATTAATTATAGTCGAGTCGATATAGGCGGGATCACCATCGACCTGAATCAGGCTGGTAACAGTAATTGCTTTACCGTCGAAATTAATATTCTCGGGGTATTCACCAGGCGCAACGAGAACGATGTCACCGTTATCGGCAGCATCAATTGCGTTTTGAATGGTCTCCTGATCTTCAGGGACGTTAATAATTTCAGATTTTGATAAGCCGGGAATTAAGGCAATCATTGCTGTAAACAGTGCTAAGTACAGGCTGCAGTTCTTCATCTCTTACTCCGGGTTACTCACTAAATTTTCAATATTTAAATATTGAATCTCATTTTAGTAGAGTCAACTTCCGGACATAAGTGAACTCACCTTTTGACAATTTAATCACATAAGTCCCGTTACCTATTGATTTAGCATTCCATGTTATTAAATGTAAACCTGCTTCCAACATATCATTGGATAATGTAGTAATTAATCGACCTCCAATATCATAAACCTTTATTACAATAAGTGAAGCCTCAGGTAATCCGAAATCCAATCGTACGGTAGAATTAAATGGATTGGGATATGGTTCAGAAATGAAAAACTCATTCGGCACAACAGCTTCAACCTCCATATCGAGGACAGAGAGTCCATCGGTTTGATATACTAATCCCTCACCTTCAGATGTTCTTACGAGAGTAAGGTCGAATTCTCGATCCTGTCTGACATCCCACAATTTCAGTGAGAAAGCCTCATCTTTTCGCATTCCGTCGATAAAATCGGTTGACGAATCATCTCCCCAAACAGCCAATCCACATTGACCTTTATTGTTGACTATTCCCGAACCGACTACTTTTGCATCAGAATTGAAAGCGGCAATCTCACTGCCTGTGGAAATCTCAGTTCCAAAAAATGAAGTGATCAGCACACTCATGTTCTCGCCTGTCCTGTTATTGCATACAAAGTGAAACAATCCCAATGTGTTGTCAGGTGCCCTCACCTGACAATTATGGGAGATGCGAGATTGGTCGTTCCCGATCACTCTGGATTCATGATTGGTCGTTGGTCTCTCTGGATTCCTGCCTTTGCAGGAAAGACGTGCGGTGGTGAGATTACCTGCATCTGTCAGGTGAGGGCACCTGACAGCACTCTCACTATCTGACATGTTGCGAAGCCTGACAGCACTCCCATTCTTCCCCCTTGTCCTGTCGTTGCGAACGAAGTGAAGCAATCTCTTTTGGTGTTCTGAAAATTGAGATTGCTTCTTCTCTGCGTTCATCGCAAAGACAAATTCTTCCTGCTCAGGAGGATAATTTAAAACAACATCCGCGTCGACCTTCACCTGATACCCCTGCGTCTCCCGCCAGGGTGGCATGTTTGAGAAGCCAAATCTGGGTATCATGAACTGGCCTGCACTGTTCTTTGCCATTATAACGTTTCTAATAATTGGTGAAAGGACACGATACTCCGGCTCGCTCGCATCTAACTCATAGTGTGGGAAATAGGCAATAATATTCCAGCCATCTGTCAAAGGTATATCCTCATCAGCAGGAATGGCTTCACCCGTGTAGACAATTTCTACATCTGAGTCTACCCTGGCTTGATACCCTCGAGTTACGTCCCAGAATGGAATGTTGTTAAAATTCCATTCCGGAGCGTAAAACCTGCCGATTTCATCTTTCAGAATTTCGACGTGATGGTTGTTTCCGTTTACTCTTAATTGCTCCGTCATTAGAATAATGTCACCCTGTCCATCTTCATTTAGCATATCATCCGGAGGAAGAACATTCGTTGAGATCATGTTCCAGCCTTCAGTCAGACCGATAATGATGTGCCTTATATCGACTTCAAGATTTGTTCTTCCAACTCTGTCCTCAGACCACCTGAATACCCACCTTTCAGGTTCTGCCTCATATTCAACTTCAGCCTGATTATCCCACACTCTGAATTCCAGTCTTTCACCCTCTCTAAAGCCTTCGATTTCCTCAGTCTGGGGATCATCTCCGTAGATCGTTATTCTCAACCGATCCCAGAACCAGACGTCTCCACCGCTGAGAACACCTCCTGGAGTAAAAATCCCTATCTCCCATCCAACCGGAGCAAACTGATCGATCAATCTTAGCTCTTCGACAATCAGCTCCATACTCAAATCGTTTTCAATAAAATCACCATACCGATTCAGCTCAAAAAATTCTCCATCTACCAGTAGTAGACGAAAATCATCACTGACAGATTCACCCTCCGGATCGGTTGCAGTAAGGGTTATTAGAAATCCCGCATGATTGGCGAAATCCCTTTCCGGATCGATCAATAAGCGGTTTTGGTCGTTAATTGACATATTCAACTCATCCGGGGCACCTTCAAATGAATACTCCAGTTGATCTCCGTCGATATCTCCGAAAACATCATCGAGTTCTGCAACCAATTGACGTCCCAGGTTCAATTCAAGAACAGCAATTTCTAGGGGTTCTATTAGATGTGGTGGATCATTGACAGGAAGTATTGTCAGTAAAAACTCATCCTGATATATGTTGCCTTCTCCGAAATCTGCGAAAACAGTTATAACATTTCCATCAGGATTATTGTAATTTCTTTCAGGAAGAATATAAAGCCGATCAATATCCATACCGAACTGCATGTTTAATTCTTCATCTGCTCCCTCGAAGCTATACCGAGCGCCAATATTCCAGATGTTTGGTACGAACACCTCTTCTAAATCGGCAACTGTAGTAATTCCGATATCCTCCGGATATTCAACATCCTCGATGGGATTTATCTCAACTTCAAGTTCTTCCGGATTAACCATCAATAAGAAACTGGTCTCGGCAGTCTCCTCCCCCTCATCTGTTCCGACAACCGTTATTTCAACCGGGTCTTCCAGAAAGAAATCCTGAATCGGGAAAACACTCAATATATTATCATCATCAACATTCATTCTTAATTCTTCTAACGCATCAATAAATGAATAATCAAATTCGTCTCCGTCGATGTCAAAGAAAATTTCATCAAGATCTGCAATTTCAGTTCGATCCGCATTTTCAACGATCACAATATCTTCAATCTCCCCAACAACTTCTGGTGGATCGTTTACAGGTCTTATTCTAATGCCAAATGAAACAGCACAAATCTCACCCCTCCCATCCTCCGCAAATACAATAATTTCCTCCCAATTTGGAGTATTATAATTTAGATCGGGATTGAAGAACAAATTGGCATTTTCGTCAATTTCCATATTAAGCTCTGCAGGTGCATCTCCAATAAAGAAAACAAAATCCTCATCCTCATCGTTGAAAACCCAATTTAGATCAGCAACTTCTACTCTGCCCGGATCTTCATCAACTACAATATCATCTATTGGATTTGGTTCCCATTGTCCACCACCGGGGATAACAAGATTAAAAGTGTTTTCCACAGTCTCGCCATCCGGGTCTTCAGCAACTACTGTGATATCCACACCATCATTCAAAATGAAGTTCATGTCAGCATCAACAAACAGAATATTTTCATCATTTATGCCCATGTTTAACTCCTCCATATCTCCCTCAAAACTGAACGTCAACTCATCTCCATCCACATCAAAGAATTTTTCGTCAAGGTCATCTATCAGAACGAGTCCTTCATCTTCTTCAATTACGATGTCTTCAATCGGTTCTACTACCTCAGGCGGATCGTTAACAGGTATTATTACAAGCCAGAAAACATCATCCACCGATTCACCATTGGGATTTTCTGCGCTAACTGTTATTTCAGCACCGTCTGGCAAATTGAAATTTAGATCAGGATTGAAGAACAAGGTATTTTCCTCGTCGATGCCCATGTTCAATTCATTTGGTGCACCACGGAAAGTATACATTAGTTCATCATCGTCATCGAAACCCTCAAAAACTTCAGCAAGATCAGCAATCTCTACTCTACCGGGATCTTCATTTACATCGATATCGTCAATTGGATTTGGCTCCCATTGTCCGCCACCGGGGATAACAAGATTAAAAACATCCTCGGCAGTTTCACCGTCCGGATCTTCTGCAACTACTGTTATATCCACACCATCATTCAAAATGAAATCCATTTCAGCATCGATGAATAAGATGTTATCTTCATTGATTCCCATATTCAGCTCCTCAACATCACCATCAAAGCTGAACTCAAGTTCATCACCATCCACATCAAAGAAAACCTCGTCAAGATCTGCTATTAAGGCTAATCCTATGTCTTCTTGAAATCTGCAATCCCATATCGGCTCAACAACCTCAGGGGCATCATTAACAGGAGCAATTGTAATTATAAACACATCCTCTATTTCCTGACCGAATGCATCCATTGCGATTAGTGTAATTTCAACACCATCCGGGATATTGAAGTTTTCTTCCGGATTTATGCTTAAAACACCACGAAAGAATTCCATATTCAGTTCTTCTGGATCTCCCTCAAAAAAGATACCAACCAAATCACCTCTGAATACTTCATCCCAAATAGCAATTTCAACCAACCCTGAATCCTCATTTATAAAAACATCATCCAACGGATTTACCACTTCTAACGCCTCATTGCCACCAGCCCCAGCCAGATTGACTTCGAGAACTTCATTTTCAGGATCATCAGAGGTGATTGCTAATAACCCTTCATAAAACTGTCCTCGCGGTGGTGCGAAGGTGACCATAATCTCGACCGATTCTTCAGATTCGAGAACTATCTCATCATTGAAATCGACGGTAAATACTTCGTTATCTGTCTCAATATTCTCAATCAGAAGATCCTCACCGCCAATGTTGGTTATCGTTAGTATTTCATCAGCCTCTTGTTCATCGAAAATGTGTACTCTGCCAAAATCAATAGCATCTCTATCAACCGCGATCTCCTGAGGTCCTAAACCGTCATCCCAAACGAGCGTAACGTCATCTATAAAGGCTCCGCGATTTCCATTAACATCTGAGTCATCCGTTTGCCATACAAATGCGAGGTAGACTTCTTCTTCACCCAGTACAGTGACCGGATTGTCTTCATCTCCATTCAGGATCAGTTCATCGAGGTTGAATTCATACCTTTGCCATTGCCCATTGTCAGCCGTAACAGAAATACCAACTGGAACATTCTCGCTAAATTCTTCCCCCTGGGATGTTATCAACTCCTCATCTGTAAATGCGACAACACTTAACACATCACCTGCGTTCTCCTCCATTTCGAGGTATAACCAAAAACTAACTGTTCCATCAATCGCATCTATAAGCTCAAATTCACCCCACCACATCCAGGCATTCTGGTTTCGCACATAAAAATCATCTTCAGGCCAGCGAGGAGCATTTACATTGTCTCGATTGGTATAAGCGCACCATGCAGACAAATTGAACTCGTCATCAGCAATAACATTTCGATTGAAAATAAAATCCTGGACACCCCATGAAAAAGGGGTAAATTCAGGTTCAGCCCTGAAATGGGGCGGCATTGCATTGTAATGCCACCTGATACCGTTACGCACATCGGTAAACCATGGCCAGAGGAGGTTTTGATTTTCTTGATTATTGTTAAAGCTTTCCTCGAGAGCGACGTGTTGAACACAGAATGACTCTGAGGGGAGAAAAAAGATTGCGATTATAACACAGAAAAATATCATAACACCAACTTTTAACATTACAGCTCCAATTTGTTTTTCATTTGTTTTGCTTTACTTTTTAATCATAAATGTCTTAATTTCAGGATTAACACTGTCCCGACGGGTTAAGAATTTTTCGGAAGTAGGACAAGCATCATGTCTGACCATCCGTCGATAGACGGATTGAAAAAACAGTCGCTTACACAGTATCCGTTTAATCAACGGATAGTCGAATAGGATGTTCGACCTACTGAATCAATGTTAACTTTTTCTTTGACTCCTTATCACCCATTTTCAATTCAGCAATATAAACACCACTCGACAGCGAAGATCCATCAATCGTGAGGGTATGTGAACCTGCTGAAACATTCCCGGAATAATTATCCATCACTTGTCTGCCATTTAAGTCGAACAGATGGAGGGTGATATAACCGGATTCAGTGAGGTTGTATGTAATTGTTGTGCTGCTGTTGAATGGATTCGGATATGCTGAGACAATACCGAATTCGGTTGGTGCATTGTTACTATCAAGTAATCTGATTGCCTGGAAATCGTTGGGATGGTATTTTCCGTCACCTTTGATGATTTCATAATGCGGATAATATATCCGCGCTCCCCGGGTTGGTGTATCATAATCAACATGGAGGTCTATTTCAAATATTTCACCTGAAATCGCACCGTCAATCATATCTGTTGTTTGATCATCACCCCAAACGGCAATTCCGCATTTACCGCTCTGCATTACCCCTGAGCCGATGAGTTTATCTTTTGTGTAAACACCTATTTCTCCATCTTGCACAGCCTCTGAAAGAACCAATAGGCTCATATTTTCACCAGTAGCGTTTTTGCAACCGAGGTGAAGCAATCTCTGAGGTTCCTTTGTCTCTTCGTACCTCGCAACGACGTTTTCTTCATCACCTTCAACACACCAAACCAGTTCTGTCTCTTCAGAAAGTTTCATCTGGTAGCCATTACCCTCGGCAAGATCAGGCAGATTGCAGAAGTTGAACTCGGTGTTGAGGAAGCGTCCCTGTTCGTCTTTTGCAAGAATCAGCACATCGATAATACCCGATAATGCCACCCATGGATCAACTTCAATTCGCGGGTAATAACTCACAATCTGCCAGCCTTCAATCAGTTGAATCGGTCTTTCAAACTCAACCTCAATACCATTAATCAACAACTCTCCTGCCTCGATCATATTTATCTGGTATCCTTCTGCAACGTTCCAACCTGGTATATTGTTAAAATTGTGCTCAGGAACGTAGAACCGACCAGCGCCATCTTTCATCAACCGCAATAGATCGTTATCAACCAGTTCTTGAGTCAGGTCAATTATATCATTATTTTCCGGTTCGACGTTTACGGAGACCATGTTCCAGCCTCGATGAAGCTGCAGTTGACGTTCTTCCGGTGCATTATCAGCGAGGATTGTCATTGTGATTGGAATATGTGTTTCCCGCCCTCTACCATTATGGCTAAATACAATCTCAGCCTCGAACACTTCAGGTGGTAAGCCTGTTGCATCGAGAGTCAGTGCAAATTCAGAAATTTCATCGGGATCAATAATTCCCACCGCGGGTTCAATCTCCATCCAATCTGTTCTTGCATCGAGTTGCCAAATGTCTATTCGGTCGTCAGCTCCATTATTAATAACACTCATGAATACCCAGCTATAGATGTCATACTGGTTAGTAATAAAAGCAGCAGCAGCTTCACCACCGTTTTCCGGTTCAAGGTTGCGTATAAGTATACGTTCACCGTTCTCGGGATTGAATTTTGAAATGAGCTGCCTGCCTAAGTTGTTATCTTTATGGAAAGCGTATAATGGGAATCCGTCGGGATCATCTGCCCAATAAGCCAGCCCATAAATCCGTAACCCATCTCGATCAAGTTCGGCAATCTGTCTGCCCTCGCGATCGATTCCGACAATATTGGTAGTAGTACTTGATATCCATAGCAGTTCCCGGTCGTTATCAAAGGCAATGTTAGTCGTCGGATTGAAGGGGCTGCGCATTTCACTTCTCAATTCTCCTTCCGGAGTAAAAACAAATAGTGTTCTGTTTTCTGCCCCCCAGATTAACTCACCATCAAAGGCAAGATCCTTATAACCATATCGGCCTCCATCCCCAAATTGATCATATCTGTTTACGATATCACCTTCACGATTCAATATTACAATCTGAGGATCACGGTTGTTTGCGCAGGCGAGGTAAAAAAGCTCATCTGTGAAGATAGCACCCTGAACTCTGCTTTCGTTCAAGAGTTCTCCAACTGGTATCTGGTTTCGAATATCAAATGGCTCTGCATTTGCATCACCCAGCAAACAAAGTTCATTAGTGAAACTTAATGCTCCATTTCCGGTATTCGTAACTTCGAAATCTATTTCTCTGATTTCGTCAATGCCCATTTCTATGGATATTTCGTCCAATTCAGTTGTGAATTCGGCATAGAGCATTTCAACATCAAGCCGAAGTTCTCCCTCACCATCAATTCGATATTGTTCGGTTAGCGGTAGATAATCCATAGCTGTGAAGGTAATCTCATAATCACCCGTCGGAAGTGCCTCAAACTCACATCTGCCATCTTCATCGGTGAAATACTCCATCAGGTACCGATCAGGAGTTACACTAACTCCCTCAATAGGTTCCTCCGTTTCCTGATCAATAACGCTGACGAAAAGGCTGGCGGCAGGTGAATCAAAAGAGACAATCACCGAAATATTTAT
>CAYLYZ010000131.1:0-15383 GCA_964387885.1 uncultured bacterium
CGTACCAACTAAGAAAAGCAGGCCAAAATTCCAAATCCCGCTGAACCAGGACAAAACCGGTATCACGACGAATCTCGTATCGAGCTTCTAATAATCCGGGATCGTAATTGGTTGTGACGTAACCTTTGAACGGAATTTTGAGGAGTTTTTCGTGGGTTTGGGTGAATTTGTAGCCATTTGATCCAACTTTCGGGCGGAAAATTTCACGGAGGCTGTTACCAAAGAGGTTCGATCCGAGTTTGTCGCGAATGCCTCTAACAACCTGATGGGGGCGTTTGCTGGCATTTATAATCCAGTACTCATATCCCGCTTGATCAACCTTATCGCGGTCTAAGACTTCTTTAGCGAGCTTATTAATCAACTCATCCCAGAGTGGATAATGCCCCGCAGAAGCCCCTGCACCGACAAAAGCAATAGCTTCACCGGATTCGATAGTTTCTTTTAATTTTTCAATTACAGCAGCATTGCCGGGAATGTCTTCATAACTTTTCATGGGTTTTTCAGGATATTAATTTGGATATCTTCTTATATGATAATAATTTGTTGCTGGATTGCAAATATGGGGGAGGGGAAAGGTTGGATTTGGGGAATAAATTGATGTATCAGGTGAGGGCACCTGACACCACACAGCATGGTTTGGGCGCACGGCGTGCGCCCAACCATGATCTGATTACGATTTTAGGCGCATGCCATGCGCCTCTACGGGTGAACCTTACAATTGAAAATTCTGTGATTTGAGCCAATATCATTAAATGACAGTTGTAAATAGGGAACACTTCATATATTTTCAACGAAACAAGGGAAACGTACAACACCAGCCTTAAGGAGCCTACATGCGCATTCGAAAACTGATTATTATGCTATGTTTAGTAACTATCCATATAAACTGCCTGTCCGCCCATGACTACTGGGGCTTACGCAACATAGCCTCACGTATGGACGATTCGGTTTATGTAGGTTTCGATGCAGATTACTATGCTTATCCCCTTTCATGGGCACGAACTGAAGTAAATGACGACGAATTTACCTGGAATGCACTCGATAACAGCCTGAATTTCGCGCAGCGATTTGATGGTGAAGTCGTTTTGGTAGTTTCCTGTAATGCCAGATGGGCTTGTGGTGGAGGAACAAGAGCTCCGAACGACCTTGACCGAAGAACACCGCTTGAAAATGATCCTCCCGAACATGGTTATTCAGAGTCCCTGTACGACTTTGCCTATAATGTAGTTAATCACATCGGTCAACGTGAAAATCCGGTGGTTAAATACCTGAGGTTTGTTAATGAGCCTGAATATAACTGGGAAGTTGGTCGGAACTATCAACAGGATGTTGAGGATTATGTCCGCTGTCTCAGGACGTTTTACATCGCAGCTCATGCTGCTGCAGATGCCAATGAGATTGAGGTGCATGTTTCGCACGGAGGATTTTATCTGGTTAAACAACTCGCTCGAAAATATTACCGGATCGGTGAGGAAAATGCAGAGTTGCAGGACAGTTTGATCACACTATTGCAGTCCCGTTTTGAACGTCATGCTACAAGAATTAACACCTGGGAAGATGTCCAAAGATTAGTTGTTGGGCGAGGAGGAATGCCGCCAAACTACTGGAGTGATGTTATGGCAGGTCAGACCGAATGGTTGGACTGGTTTGATATTCACTACCACTGGAAACCTCGTTTTATCTTTGAAGAACTGGGGGCATTCGAGGAGATGGTGCAGGATTCTGGAGGTGAAGTCAAGCCCTGGTTGGCAGCAGAGGCGGCAATGCAGCTCGCACAAGGTGGACTGACCGACTATGAAGCACGATTTCATGCCGGAGATATGGTGCGTAAGTGGATTTCCGGAATCGCGTTTGGACTTGAAGGGATATGTACACCAATGACCGGTTTCCCTCCGGAACACTTTTTCGGTCTATTTGATGACCAACAGCAGGAGTACCTATCTGCGACTTCATTCCGGTTTTTAAGATCGATCATTCAACCAACAAGTGAGCCAAAGGAAATGTCGGAATATCCCCTTAGAGCTTTTCGTTTTGAAGAAGAAATTGGATTGGTCGATGTATTCTGGTATGATGCCCTGTTCGATACGGATGAAAGCGAATTCTCGTATTACCCAGTAGTTCCGGAGGAATTCAGAGTTGCACGTGTTTTTGACATTCTCGGAGAAGAAATAGATCGGTTTGAACCAGGTGAAGTCGATACATTGCGAATAACACAGGTACCTGTAATAATTAACTGGGATACCGAAACGAGTATCAAAAGAGAGACGGATGTCATCACAGCTCAAGTAGAATTGAATTCCGTTTTCCCAAATCCGTTTAATTCACAATTCTCTATCAATTATCTCTTATTAAAGAGCTCCTCGATTTCCATAAGGCTTTACACTCTTAAAGGAACTGAAGTCTGGAGTAGAGACAATATCAGTCAATGCGCAGGTAATCACCAAATTACAGTCAATTCCAATGGAATGACATCCGGGTTATACTTTGTTGAAGTGAGTACCGGAAAGAGTAATATGTCCCGAAAAATTCTGTTGCTTCGTTAATATGAGAGCAGCAGACTTTGTCGAAGGTTTAAATATGAAATGATTCTTTAGAAAACCACGCCAACCTTTATAGGGAGGTGAGTGGTAATGTCGCTCTCTGTAAATCCAATCATATAGCCTATTTCAAAACAGAGACTAGTTTTGCTGTTTTTAATTGGTATCAGGAGACCAAGACCTGGATTAATACCAAATGCATGTTCATCTGAAACACTCACGCTTTCAGATTCGCCTCCTCCTGAAACAGTTAAGTCGGAGAATTTGAGTCTGTAATATCCAAATCCTAATTGTACATAAACAGGATTTTCCGGGGGTGGTTTAATCCCTACTTTAAATTTAACAAGAATATTATAAATACTTGCATCTCCTCCGCTAATATTGATACGATCGTCTGCACCAACCGAAGCCTTCATTGCATCTTCATCCAACGAGAAGAAACTGTAATCAACCTCAACGCCCATATGCAGACCTTCATTCAGTTTGGTAATCTGCTCAAATCCGAGATGGAATCCGTTGTTCCAATAATCAACGAAATTTGTAGGGCTGCCAGGGACTGCTAAACCGATAGTTATTCTTCTAAACTGCTCATTAGAGGATTTCTCTTCTAATACCGGTATTGGCGTTTCTACTAAATCAGGTTGAGTTTCGATCACCGGGGCAGGAACGCGTTCTTCGGTAGGTCTATCTCTTGATATTGATTCCTGATTGGTCGGTTGGGTACCTTCAGATTCTTCGACTTCAATTTTCTTGATCATCTTCACATCAAGAATCGGGATAACCATGTTTTCCCCATCAGAGGTTTCTACAATGAAGAATTTTGAAGTTGATTCAACAAGTTTGACAACATGAATGTCACCGTTATTCATGTGAATAACATGCGTTGGGGTGGTGGCTGCATAGGAAACCGTCAGTAAAACTGCGACGATCAGAATAATCTTTTTCATTTTCTCTCCGGAGCAAAGATAAATTACATATATTTCCAAAGTACAACTTTCTTAAACTGCAGGCAACCCCTTCTCACGTTGTATTTAGGTATATTCCGAAATTCAACCGGATTTGTGGATTTACTCCCGTAGGGATTGCATATCTTCAATCCAACATCATTGAACGACACATTGTATACACGCAGGCGGGAGCCCAGAAATCACGATATTTGATTAAATAACATTCTAAAGTTTCCCTTGACACAATCCGAATCTTTTGTTATAATTAGGCTTTAAGCAGAGTCGCAGGTCGGAATCCTGTTCCGACAAAATTAACTCGTTGCCGCGATCCCTTGCGGTCATGGGATATGTCAAATGATGTAGAAATCTCGTAGGTCGGAATCTCATTCCGACAATAATACAAGTAGCAATACTTCGGTGGAATAAGATTCCGCCCTACGAATAAAAACCAATACTCCAACGGAGAATCCGTATGAACAAAAAACAAGAACCACCACAAACCGAAATACGAACAGTCACAATAAAAACCACTCTGAAAAGCCAGTACTGCGCAACATTCCAGATGTTACGCCAATCAATCGAGCTCTGCACGGACGACCTTTGGTTTGACGATTCCCATATAAACCAAACCTGGTGGATAGCATATCACGCAATCTTCTACACACACATGTATGCCCAGATAAACGACTACACTTTCAAACGCCTGAAGAATCACCCAAAACCGGAGCAGTTCCGAGGAACAATCCCTTGGCCTCCTCGCAGCAAACCAGACGCGCCTTACAGTCGAGCAGACATCTTGGACTACATAAATTTCTGCGAGGCAAACATATCCGACTGGATAGACCTCCTCGACCTGACCGATCCCAAATGCGGCTTCTGGTGGTACAAAGGTATGGGCAAGTTAGAACACCAGTTCAACAATCTCCGCCACATCCAGCACCACGTCGGGCAGTTGGCGGATAGGGTCAGGAATGTGGTGGATGAGGGGGGGGAGTGGATTGGGGGGAAGGAAAGTTGACGATGAGAGATTTTCTGCTTCTTAGAGTTAGAATCCACTACTTTGAGTGGGGTAGTTTTTGTGTGTTTTGTTTGGGATTCCCGGATTCAAGAATCCGGGCTACGGGGCTGTAAAGGAACGACGTGCAATTTATAAAACATAAAAACTAATGAATTCAAAAGTTACAATAAAAGAGTTTGAACCTGCACACTACAAGGATTATGTGCAACTCTTCAATCTCGTTTATCCTGACATTGCGATGACCGTGGATGAAATGGTTGAACTTGATGAGAAACGGGACTCAAGATGTAAATTCGGTCGATTCGTTGCAGTTTTGGATGACCGGATCATCGGCTGGGGGCAATACACTCAGTACATGTACAAGTTCGATCCGCATAAATTCTATCTGAGCGGTGCAGTGCTGGAGGAATTCTACAGGCAGGGGATTGGTGCAAAGTTGTATAATATAGTCATTGACGCACTCAAGCAGTCTAATCCCCGGCTCCTGGACTCACATGTACGTGATGATCGAGTTCACGGTATCAGCTTTCTTGAAAAAAGAGGTTTCTGCGAATATATGCGCGAGGGAGTCTCGATTCTTGATCCTGCGAAATTCGATTTCACACCATATAAACAGTTCGAAGGAAAGCTATCTGCGCAGGGGATCGAGATTAAGACCCTGCGTGAATTGAAGGTTGATCCAAACCGGAATCGCAAGATTTATGATCTGGATTGGCAGATAGCCCTTGATGTTCCCCATTCCGAAAATTCCACACAATTGGACTTTAATAAATATGTGAGTGATATACTTGAGACTCCCGCAAGGCTCCAGGATGGTTACTTCGTTGCTGTACATGGGGACGAATACGTCGGTTTGTGTTCATTTACTCACCATAAAGCGGACAATTCCGTCTATCATGGAGCAACTGGAGTGAGAAGGGATTACCGACGACGAGGTATAGCTCTATGTCTGAAAGTCAGGTCAATTCAACATGCGAAGAAAATGGGTTATTCATTGGTAAAAACCGATAATGAAGTCAACAACCGGCCGATGTTAGCAATAAATGAACGACTCGGATACATCCGCGACCGGGATTGGATTTTCTTTAAAAAGATCATGGAAGTTTCGTAGTTATATTTATTTTGTTGGGAATCCCGGATTCAAGAATCCAGGCTACTGTCACTGTCACACGAGGGCGAGACCTTTGAAATATTCATAGTTTTCTTCGAATCTTGTGATTTTCCAGGAATAGCGATTTTATAAGTGCTTGTGTATTCTGGATTCCCGCCTTCGCGGGAACGACGTGATTTCACAAGAGTAGAATATTTCAAAGAACTCGAGGGCGTGTGACAGCACGATTACGCGACAACACCGACTTCGCCGTTTATCAATCTGGATGGGAGATTATTATGTTTAAACAACCATTCGAGTTTATCGAGGATAAAAACACGCTGACTGTCCGCAGATCGGATTTGAACAGATATGGGATGCTTGGTATTTTTGCGTTGTTGTGCTTCCTGCCATTTATCCTATTCGGGGAATTACTATTCAATTTTTCCACAGCGGGAGGATCGCTCACGACAGTGTTCATCTTATTCTGGATTTCATGCGCGCTGTATGGTGGGATTTCTATTTTCCTTGAATGTGAATTAAGACTCGATAATAACACCGGGATGATTTATAAAAATGACAAGTTTCTGCTTAATTATTCCGATGTTCTTAGCTTTCATCTAAAGGAATCCGCCCAACGAAGTGAAGGCGGGACGAGTTATTATTACGTCATTTCAATTCAGACTAAATCCGGTCATAAACACCGGTTGTTCAGGTTGTCCAATTACGAAGTTGGCGAAAAAATTGTGATTAAAATGAAGAGGTTCGTCGCAACAGGGAGGATACAGTAAAACCTCGCTACTTGATTGAATCTGCTGTTCTAATGGTTATATTGAAACTTAAACCTGATTCATCTTGAAAATTAGAATCCCATACACACGAGTGTGTTGCAACTGTGGAAAAATAAGATATGAACGATACATTACAATTCCTGCGTGACATAATGAAAGGATACTCCGTTGATGATTTTGACAGTCCGGATAATGATTTTAATTTTTCCGACCAGCAGAAGGGTATGGAGCCACCTCCTTTACAAAAGGAGATAACCAATTCTAACACTCACGTAATCCCACTTCCGGAATTTGATGCAACAATCCTGAAGGAATCCAACATCCTTGAAGTGATTAAGAAAAGGAGGAGCAGGAGGAAATATAGAGATATTCCGATATCTCTTAAGGAACTGTCATATATGTTGTGGGCAACGCAAGGAGTAATACACGTAAAAAAGAACCTGGAATGGACGATACGTACCGTCCCATCGGCTGGAGCACGCCATCCCTACGAGACATATCTTATTATCAATCTCGTGGATGGTTTGGAAAATGGTGTGTACCGTTACTTGTCACTAACTCATGAATTGCTGTTCATTTCTGATGAATCGTGTACAAGAGATAGAGTATATTCTGCAAGTTATAGCGAACAATTTGTAGCAGATGCTCCCGTCTGCTTTGTTTGGAGTTGTATTCCTTACCGGGGAGAATGGAGATATAACTCAAAAGCACACAAATCCATGTTAATAGATGTTGGACATATCTGTCAGAATCTTTATCTTTCTGCAGAATCCTTAAATTGTGGTGTATGTGCCATCGGTGGATATCATCAGTCAGGATTCGATGTTATTTTGGATCTGGACGGAGTGGATGAATTCACGGTGTATTTAGCTACTGTTGGAAAAGTCAGGTAGCGGTGAACAACTTATATATATCGCATTTTGAACTCAAATCCTCAATCTCGAAAGATTACGGAAAAGCAGATAAACAAAGAGCATAATGTATGAAATTCAAAGTAGGCGAAATAAATATAATTTGCACTGACATTGAGAGGTCGATGACGTTTTATAGAGATCTTCTCGGATTCGAGGTGTTATCTGAGGAGGATGGGGCATGGCATTTGTTATGCGGGGGTGTTGCGTTCCTGTTGCTGCCAGTAGCTATGAATGCATCTGACAAGAAACCTTACTGTGTTGAACCGGGAGTTTCCTTTGATCTCATGGTTCAGGATATCCAGATTGCTTTTAATTATTTTAAGGATAACGATGTCGAGTTTGAAATGGAGTTGAAAGAGGATTGCAGTTATTTTTTCATTCGCGATCCGGATGGGTTGGTGATAGAGATTGTTGGGTAGTAATGTGAGTTTGGTTCCATTTTGTATATCACACAAGGATGTATAACAGTTCACATTAGACGAATAACAGGAGCAACAATGAAACGAATCATTGCGCTTTTAGTGCTTTTTACTTTGCTTTTACCGCTTTCGGAATCTTATGCTGGTATTGGAGTGGGTTACTATTCGCTAAATCACCCGGTTCGGTTTGGAAACACCACCGCAAATGTCTATATTCAGCGCGAGATGGGATTGGATTTGCTAGTACCATTAAGATTCACTGATGACTTTGTAATCGAGCCATCCTTCTCTTTTTCCCGTCAACAGAAAGGTAGCCTGAATTTCATCATTTTTCAATTAGGTTCAACTTTTAGATATTATTTGGATTTAGCAGATAGAATGCCATATCTGGGATTGCATCTGGGTGCAATAAGAGCCGGTGAACCCCCGAGAGTAGATGTTGACGCCGGGATGGTGTTCGGAGCGGAATACTTCTTTAATCAACAGGTTTCTTTAGGAATTGAAAGTCAATTGAATGTAAGAGCTGTTATGGTAAATCAGACTGCTCTTAGCAGAACTTACATATGGACAACTCCAGTAATGATTGCAAGTAGGTTGTACTTTTAATTACGGAGTCAGAAATCACCTGACCAGTGATTTTTGACTAAGATAATTTGATGATTAATAAAGGGAGAGGTAATGAATTTCTTCAAGAATATGTTCGGGAAAAAGGTTGAACCAGAATCAGAGATTCCGGAATTAAAATGGGTTGAGGCATCGGAGAATGCCCTTGACATCAGATTACTGGACTTGCGGCCAATTACTCAAAATGTAACCTCAACTTCCAAAAATCCTGATTGTGCTCGAAATGCAATATCCTTTATCGGAGATGACGGGCTGGAATTTGCCGATCAGATTCCCGATCAAGCAACCGAGATTGAGGCAGATATCTCGTTTCCAGTAGATCCTTTTTTGGCTCCGGGAGTTCTATATGCCCCGACAGAAATGGAGCAGAAATGGGCAATTTTCTTCTACAATGAGAGGATAATTTTCGTCCGAAGCTGGCTTAGGAAGATCTCCGTAACAGCAGAAGCAGAGCAGGAAAATGGTGTACTGCGTATTGTCAGAATTAAGGGACAATTTTCTGAAAACGAGAATCCGGATTTTACCCGGCGGATAACCAAGTTCCTGTTGGTCAGCCATAATTTGCAGCAGATATATCCTGCACCTTTGCCAAACGACCTTTCAACTGAACCTAAAGCAGCCGGGCTCTGGGCTATGTCTATTTTTGGTAATATGGCAGTTCTCGGCACACCAGATCCCGATTTTGACCACACAATTCAAGATCCTTTACGATCCAATTCACTCCTGCATATATCTGCCGCGAGAAACGACCTGTCAGGACTAAAGAAACAGATTGAAAAGGGAATACCACTTGGCTTAATTGCTCAGGATGGGCAGGCTCCTCTTCACTGGTCTATTCTCGCCCGTGATCCCGGAGCTATGCAAATGCTGATAGAAGCTGGAACTGACACGAATATTAGGTCAGTATTTGGTGAGACTCCGGTCATGACAGCTGCAGAGAATAACCGTGTGGATCATTTGAATCTGCTGATCGATTCTGGGGTTGAGATAAACCACTGTAATGATGATGGATTCACAGCATTGCATAAAGCTGCTGAGGGTGGATTTTCCGAGATCGTTGAAATCCTGCTCAAGAATGATGCTGATCGGTCTGTAGAGGCCGCTGGTTACACACCTCTTAAACTGGCGGAATTGCAAAACAATACGGAAATTGTAAACATGCTTAAGGATTAATAGTCTCGTTGTAAGTACTCTTAAGGTTTACCGATATGGTGTGTTCAATCGCACTATAGGTCTATCGGCCAAAACAACCGTTATCCAAATCCGTTCACGATCATCAGGAAAACCGGAGGTTCTGCCCCTTGTGCCTCTTTTCGCACCACGTACACCGTCCTTATTAATTTTACCACCCCAGTTACCAATTGCCCCCCCCTGTCCAAGTTCACCAATAGGTTTCGGATCGATTACCGGCTCATGAGTGTCCTGCATTTGTTGCTTAAGTTTTGCCAGTGAAGCTTCATTTAAACCACCAAATTCCAAGCAAATATCCAATTCATATGGCACATGGGGCAAGGTATCTGTAACGTTTGGTACAGGTTTTAGCAGTTTAAACGGGAGAATTAGCTCATAAATGAAGATTCCCTCATAGTGTCCGAGTTTGACCTGCGGTCCATCCATTCCATCGGTGCGGATTTGTTTGCCAGGTTTTTCCGGATTGCGCAGTAACAGAAGTCTTTCTTTAGCTTCTGGTTCCAATCCCTGCTTTGGTTGCCACCCACCCCAGTAATCTTCTATAATAACGGGTTTGTCAGAGGATTCTTTCAGCTTATAAGGTGGCCGGTTCAAATATCTTAAACCGAGGTTCTTCTCCCTTTCACCTGAAGGATCGAACCAGATAACAAAACCCCGATCCGAAGCGACTCTCAACCATTCAGGATTGGTAAATCGGAACAGTAGATACAGATTCTCTTTGTTATTGCAAACTCCAAGTGTTGCTGCATGATTTTTGAAAGTATGAATTGGCACCTCAAACCAGTCGACAGTGTTACCGTCGATTTTGATATCGGTTTTTATCCAGAAGCTTTGGAGTTCTATCCCACCACATCCGGAGAAGATCAATGGTATCACCAGCAGTATCAGTATCAGAGTAAAGTACTTCATTATGTAAGTTGTTTGTTGGGTATTTATGTTTTAAACAAATTAATCCTGTGATTCACGCGGTGCAAGTCAATTGAACTTCAAATTGGATTCATCTGGGTGTTCTCACACTCTTTGTTTACTTACAGCAAGTCAGACCGGTTAAGATTCCGAGGTATCGTACCTTGAAAGTGGTGTGAGTATAAAATTTTTATTTTGATTGGTGTGGTTTGGAATCGCATTTTTTCTTTTGTATACTATCGAAGCAAAGTTTTAAAGTTGCCCTTTTATAAAGGTTACGGTAATTGAACCATAAGCAATCAGACAGTTCCTTTCTGCAGCTCGAGGATGGAACTAAGTTTCTCGGGACAAGTCCTTTCGGGGACACAATGTGTCTTGGAGAGGTGGTCTTCAACACCTCTCATACGGGCTATCAGGAAATCCTCACCGATCCTTCGTACTTTCGTCAAATAGTAGTCTTCACAGCTCCTCATATCGGAAACGTTGGAATAAATCAGGAAGATTATGAATCCGATAAGGTTCAGGTGGCAGGTGTTGTTGTTCGGAGTTTAGTAAGTAGACCTCGCAATTGGCGTGCAGAAGGTGACCTCGGATCTTGGCTGAAGGAAGCAGGAGTTCCCTTGATTACAGGTGTTGATACGCGTGCATTAACACTTCATATCCGTCAGCATGGCGCCATGCGTTCAGGTATGTTTACAGGGAATACAGCACCCTCCGAGGCCATAGAACAGGTCAAAGCATCTCCGAAAATGGCCGGATCTGATCTGGCAACTAAAGTCTCGCGAGTATCGATTTCTGTGTACAATTCAGATGAATTGTCGGACCGATGGCATCCGTCATTTGAAAACGGTGAAGGTCTGCATGTAGCAGTTCTCGACTTTGGTGTCAAGACAAGTATTTTGCGCGAGTTGGTGCGTAGAGGCTGTGATGTGACTGTATTACCAGCTACAACGGAGGCGAAAGATATCATAGCTGGTGGTTACGATGGAGTGTTGGTGTCTAATGGACCTGGTGATCCCGCTGCGGTGAAAATAGGAATCAGAACAGTAAAATCATTGTTGGTGTCTCAGATTCCAATGTTTGGTATCTGTTTAGGACATCAACTTATCGCACTTGCCGCTGGTTTGAAAACTTTTAAGTTACCTTTCGGGCATCGAGGAGCCAACCATCCGATTCAGAGACTCAAAGATAAAACAGTCGAGATCAGTTCACAGAATCATGGTTTTGCAGTTCAATCAAATGATATTCCAAAAGATTGGTGTGTTACACACTTGAATCTGAACGATGGGACGGTTGAAGGACTCGAGCATAAAAAACAGTCGGTTTTTTCAATACAATATCATCCGGAAGCAAATCCAGGACCACACGATGGTCAATTTTACTTTGATCGTTTTATTAGTGAGATGCGACATGCCTAAAAACGAAAAGATAAAATCAATTATGGTGTTGGGTAGCGGTCCTATCGTAATCGGGCAGGCTTGCGAGTTTGATTACTCGGGAACCCAGGCAATCCGGGCCCTTAAAGAGGAAGGAATTCGTGTAATTCTGGTTAACAGTAATCCAGCGACGATCATGACTGATCCGTCAATTGCTGATGCTACATACGTAGAGCCACTCGAAGCGGATATGATCGAGCGAATCATCGAGCGAGAGCGTCCGGATTCTGTTCTTCCAACAATGGGTGGACAGACTGCACTGAACCTCGCGATGGATTTGGATGCAGTTGGTGTGTTCCAGCGGCATGGTGTCCGTCTACTTGGTGCGTCGGTGCGATCGATCAGAATGGCGGAGGATAGAGAGCAGTTTCACGGTGCGATGTGCAGGATCGGTCTCGATATGCCGGTCGGTGGATTTGCGAAATCGGTGGATGATGCGAAAGAGATTTTAGAGAAGACAAAACTACCAGCAATTATCAGACCTTCCTTCACATTAGGAGGAGTAGGTGGGTCAGTAGTTTATAATAATGAGGAATTTGAAAAAGCTGTGTCCTGGGGCCTTGCAGGAAGCCCGATAAATGAAGTGTTAATTGAAGAAGCCCTGATTGGTTGGAAGGAATTCGAGCTCGAAGTTATGCGGGATTCAGCCGACCAGTGTGTGGTCATTTGTTCTATAGAAAACCTTGACCCATTAGGCGTTCACACCGGTGATAGTATTACAGTCGCTCCCGCAATGACCTTGACCGATAAAGAGTATCAGCAGATGCGTGATGCTGCTTTTGCGGTTATCCGAGAAATAGGAGTTGACACAGGAGGCAGTAATATTCAGTTCGCGGTAAATCCAAAAAATGGTCGCTTAGTAGTAATCGAAATGAATCCGAGAGTGAGTCGCTCATCAGCACTCGCTTCCAAAGCCACTGGATTCCCAATTGCGCGGATAGCAGCTAAATTGGCAATAGGGTACAGGCTTGATGAAATAACAAATGCAATCACCTTAAAAACACCGGCTTGTTTCGAACCCGCACTCGACTATATAGTTGTAAAAATCCCACGCTGGACATTCGAGAAATTCCCGACGGTGAACCAGACACTGGGTTCCCAGATGAAGTCTGTTGGTGAGGTTATGGCAATCGGAAGAACCTTTCCGGAAGCCCTGCAGAAAGCACTGCGCAGTTTAGAACAGGATCGGTATGGACTTGGTGCGGACGATCGAGATGTTATATCATCCGATCATGTTGAAGCTCATTTATTGCCTGAATGGAGGGCAATTGTACGACGTAAATTATCCACGCCTCGACCAGAAAATGTCTTCTATCTCAGGTATGCTATTCAATTGGGGATTTCTGTAGAAGAGGTCGCTCAAATAACGGGAATCGATCCATGGTTTCTAGATCAAATAGCTGTGATCGTTGAACTTGAAAAGCAACTATCTTCACTTGTGTCACACGGTTATCAAGATTTCACTCAACTTCGGAAAGCGATTTCATCCGGATTACTATTTGCTGCAAAACAAACCGGTTTTTCAGATGTTCAACTTGCCCATCTCCTGAAAACCAGTGCGGATAATATAAGACGATTGCGTGATGTACATAATGTGAAACCGAAGTACCTTTCGGTTGATACATGTGCTGCTGAGTTTGAGGCTCATACACCTTACTACTATTCTTCATATGAAACCGGAAATGATGAGGTAGAAATCGGAAACAAACCCAGAATTATAGTCCTCGGGAGTGGTCCAAACCGAATAGGTCAAGGAATTGAATTTGATTATTGCTGTGTTCACGCCTCGTTTGCATTGCGGGACGAGGGCTATACTAGTATTATGATAAACTGCAATCCTGAAACTGTTTCGACTGACTATGATATCTCAGGACGGCTTTACTTCGAGCCTGTAACACTTGAGGATGTACTCGAAATCTGCATGAATGAGAAGCCGGACGGTGTTATTGTCCAGTTTGGTGGACAAACTCCACTCAAGATCGCCAAACAGTTAGAAGAAAACGGAGTCAAAATACTCGGCACTTTACCTGCGAGAATAGCCGATGCAGAAGACAGGCAGAAGTTTGGAGCACTAATTAAATCGCTCAACATTCTACATCCACCATACGGAATCGCTCATGACTTCCGCGAAGCCGAAGAAATCGCCGATAGTATTGGTTTCCCAATATTGGTGCGTCCCAGTTTTGTACTCGGTGGAAGGGCGATGGAAATCGTATATGACCAGGGAGGATTGACCAAGTACCTGCGTGAATCAGCAGGTGAAATATCCCATGAACATCCCGTACTAATCGACCACTTTATAGAGGATGCGTTCGAGTTCGATGTCGATGCAGTTTGTGACGGAAATGAAACTGTTATTTGCGGGATCATGCAGCACATTGAAGAAGCAGGAATACACAGTGGTGATAGCGCGTGTGTTCTACCGCCACTGGTTTTGACCGAGGAAGTACGAAATAGGATGATTGATACTACAAACAAGCTGGCAGAAGCACTGGATGTAATAGGATTGCTAAATATTCAATTTGCGCTTCAGGGTGACAAACTGTTTGTCCTTGAAGTCAATCCACGAGCCAGCCGAACGGTTCCGTTCGTATCTAAAGCCACTGGTGTCAATTGGGTGCAGGTTGCGACCCGCTGTATAGTAGGACAATCTTTGAATGAACAGGGAATCATCGAGAATTTGAACGTCAATCATTATGCCGTAAAAGAGGTGGTTTTCCCATTTAATCGTTTCGAAGGTGTGAGTACTTTTTTAGGTCCTGAAATGCGCTCAACCGGAGAGGTGATGGGCATTGCGGACAGCTTCAGTGAAGCATATTCAAAGGCGTTGTATGCTTCCGGAGATTACCTTCCCACTGAAGGCAAAGTTTTTATTTCCATAAATGAACGTGATCATGAGAAAGTTGTACCTATAGCGAAAAAGCTTGATGAACTCGGATTCAAAATAATTGCCACAAGGGGCACGAGTGAAACGCTCCTTAGTCACGACATCGAAGCGGAATTTGTCTTCAAAGTCAAAGAGGGTCGACCAAATATTATCGACCACATGAAGAACAACGATGTTCAGCTTTTGATTAACACCCCACTCGGAAGCGAATCCTACTACGATGAACGTATAGTAGGGGAAACCGCTTATCGAATGGGGTTGCCCCTTATAACAACATTACCTGCAGCCAAAGCGGTTGTTGCAGCAATTGAAGCGATTGGGAATAAACCGCTGAAGCCCGTCAAACTTCAGGAATTATGGGAGGACATGTAGGGGCGAATAATTATTCGCCCTATATTCTGCTGTTAGGTAGGTCGGGTTCTCCGAACCCGGGAATGTATAGGTTCTGAATAATCCGGATTTAGCAGTGCGTAGCCCGGATTCTTGAATCTGGGGTTGTATTTTATGTCGGAAAATTCCCCGATCTTTCCGAGAGAATTCAGGTCTTATATCTTCGATTTACTAAAGATTTTACCGAACTGAAGTTCCAAATCTGCAATTTGAGTTTTGTTTAATTAATTTAG
>CAYLYZ010000132.1:0-14690 GCA_964387885.1 uncultured bacterium
AACCTACGACCTTCGGGTTATGAGCCCGACGAGCTACCAGACTGCTCCACCCCGCGGTGTGCAATAATGATAATACAATTTTTTCGGGGAGTCAAGGGTTTTGAAAACTAATCGGCGTATTGTGGGAATTTGGATGGTTGGTGTGTGGCTTGGGTTACTTGTTACCCAAGTTTCCTACGGTGGGTAATTCATCATGAATCAAATATTGCTGGTTTTTCTCTAAATAGATCCAAGCAATAATTAGCCCGGATCACACAGTTCGGATTTCATTTTGCCCGACCGAAAGCCTAAACTAATCTACCACGTTCACGGGCTTTTTTTATTTCACGCAGCTCTTTTAATACCCCTGCGAAATCTGACGGGATGTCAGCACTGAATTCCATCTCTTCACCTGTCATCGGATGAGTGAAACCAAGGGTTCGCGCATGAAGCATCTGACGGTCAACCTGTTGTAGATAACCTGCAACTTCTTTGCGTTGGGCTGAGCTTAACTTCCCTAACTGACGGTTGCGACCTGAGTAATCGGGATCACCGAAAACCGGGTGTTTTATGCTCTGCATGTGTACACGGATTTGATGTGTACGACCGGTTTCAAGCCTCAGTTTACAAAGCGACAGAAAGTCGAATCTCTCGACCTCGCGCCAATGCGTTCTCGCATGCTTCCCCGATGGATTCGTCGTATATTTCAACCTGTCACGCGGATCACGTGCTATCCCTGCATCTACTACACCGACCTCTGAAGGCATATTCCACCAGACAAGTGCCACATATTCGCGGCGTATTGTACGTTCTCGAAAAGCTCTCGCCATTGCAGACAATGCAGCATGGTCCTTGCAGACAACGATAACGCCAGTTGTGGCTTTATCGAGACGATGTACAAGCCCGGGTCGATTAGGATCATCCGACTCAGCCAGCGATTCGATGTGATGCAGTAAGGCGTTAACCATGGTTCCGTATCGGTTCCCTGAAGCCGGATGCATGACCATACCTGCCGGTTTATTTATAATGACCAACCACTCATCCTCGTATAGAATATCGAGTGGAATATCTTCAGCTTCAACCTCAAGTGGTGGACGGGATTGCACCTCAAACGCTATGAAATCACCTGGCTTAACCTTATATGAAGGTTTAACCTTCTTCTCACTGACGGTGATTGCACCGGAGGCGATCATCTCCCTTGCTGCGGATCTCGTGAGCTCTGCAACCTGACGTCCAAGAAAGACATCCAGTCGCTCTGGTCCCTTCTGCGCAGGAATCAGAATTTCAACTCGTCGCAGGACTTTTGGGAATTGACTCTCTTCGATTTCGGGAGTTTGATCTTTTTCGGTATCTGACATTTTTGCTTAAAAAAAAGATTTCTTATCTTTAGTTAGACAATTTAGACAAAATTTAGTCTTAAATTGTTCTGTTTGGAACTTTGGACGTTTTATTTGCGTTAGTTGAAAGAGACAAAATGTCAACAACGGAAATGAAATTTTTCCGAAATGCGACAAATGCATTTTAATGATTGCGAAGGAAAACATTAATGAACTACGAAAGCATCAGCGCCCTGAGTGATGAAATTCAGAAGCAGGGTCATTTCCTCCAGGATATTGAGCGCGAAGTCAGCAAAGTTATTGTCGGTCAGCGGCAGATGATTCATCATCTGTTGATCGGACTGCTTGCAAATGGTCACATCCTGCTCGAAGGTGTTCCCGGTCTGGCAAAGACTACCGCCGTTAAAGCGCTCTCCAAAGCCATCGATGCCTCATTCCACAGGTTACAGTTCACACCCGACCTTTTACCTGCGGATTTAATTGGCACTCTAATTTATAACCAACGCGAAGCCACATTCCAAGTAAAGAAGGGACCTATTTTTGCGAATTTCATCCTTGCTGACGAAATTAACCGTGCAGCAGCTAAGGTTCAGTCAGCTTTACTCGAATCAATGCAGGAAAGTCAGGTAACAATCGGTGATGAGACTTACCCGCTTGAACCGCCTTTTTTTGTTCTTGCAACGCAAAACCCGATTGAGCAGGAAGGAACCTACCCGCTACCAGAAGCACAGGTTGACAGGTTCATGTTCAAAGTGTTGATTGACTATCCCGAAAGAGAAGAGGAGATGATAATCCTGCGGCAGGGAGATACTTCCCATGCGAATCAGGCATCAGCAGTAGCAAAGCCGGAACAGATTATTGCAGCACAAAAACTCGTTGACCAGATCCATCTTGATGAAAAGGTCGAGAACTACATCCTCGACATTGTTTTTGCTACACGAGATCCCGAGAAATACGGATTGAAGAACCTAAGGGATAAAATTCGTTATGGGGCTTCACCACGAGCTTCTATTTACCTGGCGAAAGCTGCAAAAGCCCATGCTTTCCTCCAGAATCGAGCTTATGTTGTTCCGGAAGACATTCGAGCAGTAGGATATGAGGTTTTGAGGCATCGCGTAATGGTCTCGTTTGAGGCTGAAGCCGATGAACAAACATCCGATGATATTATCAGGCAGATCTTCGGACACTTTGAAGTACCTTAATGGTTATTTGAAAACTGATTATTCCTACAATTGACTTCAGATAAATCTCATAAGAACTCCGGGGAGGAGAACTCCTCAAGCCCGATAACAAGTGAATTGCTCAAAAAAGTAAGACTGCTTGAGTTAAGAACTCGCCTCCAGGTGCGAGATGTTTTCGGCGGTAGATACCAATCCATTTTCAAGGGACAGGGAATGGACTTCGATGAAGTCCGTGAATACTTCCCCGGTGATGATGTTCGCTCCATCGATTGGAATGTATCCGCCCGTATGGACAGCCCTTACGTCAAGATTTATCGCGAAGAGCGCGAGCTGACAGTTCTGTTGGTGGTTGATGTGTCAGCTTCTGGTGAGTTCGGTACTCACACTTCTCTGAAGCGTGAAATTGCTGCTGAGATGACGGCTCTGTTTGCGTTGTGTGCTCTGACAAACAACGATAAAGTTGGACTCATTCTTTTCTCCGACAAGGTCGAGCATTTTGTCGCTCCCAAAAAGGGCAGACGGCACGTACTGCGCATGATCCGTGATGTTCTCGCGTTTAAACCTGAATCCAAGGGTACATCTGTCAGTGTTGCAATGAAGTATGCACTTCACGCCATGCGGAAACGTTCCGTTGTGTTCCTGATGAGCGATTTCATGGATGAAGACTATCAAAATGTTGTCAGGGTTGCGAGTCGAAAGCACGATTTAGTCGCACTTGAACTCTACGATCCTCGCGAGCGTGAACTGCCAAATGCCGGTCTCGTTCCCCTTAGAGACAAAGAATCGGGCGAGGTTGTGTGGACTGATACATCGTCGAAGAGTATAAGGCAGAAATATTCGGAGGAAATGACGAGGCAAACTCACGAGCGGGATTTGTTCTTCAAGCAGATCAGTGTCGATCGTATTGAACTACCGATGGATAAACCGTATTTCATGGAACTCGTGAAATTCTTCCGAACACGGGAAAAGAGACGTTGATGAGTGCAATGAAAACACAAATTTTGAAGTTTGCAATTGTGCTGCTCGTTTTGGTCTTATATTTTCAGTGTCCGGATGCTTCCCCAAATGCATCGGTAAGTCTCGAACCACGTAAAATCACAGTTGGTGATCCTATTGAAATCGTCATCGATGTAACGGCTGATGACAATGCGCTAATTATCTGGCCAATAGAAGAACATTTTGCACCAGCAGAAATAATCTCTGTTGACACTCTTGAAACTAAAGGCAACAACCACTCGATCAGATACACGGTGTCTCTATACAAACCCGAATTAACCGAACTCCCGGAATTGCCCGTTATAGCGAAATATGACGATAGAATGGACTCTGTGATGGTATTTCTTGGGGATGTTGAGGTCGTAAGTGTGCTCTCGGCAGAGGACAGCCTCGCCAACTTAAAGGATATCCGTCCGCCAGTAAGACTTAAATGGACATGGAAAGACATCATGCCTTTTGCTATTGCTGGTGTTGGCCTGATACTACTTGGAGTTCTCGGATTCTATTTCTGGCGGAGGTATAAGAGAAAGATCGGTGAAATTCCGGAATATGTCCCGCCGCTACCGCCAGCCTACGATGTAGCAATGCGACGTCTTGAAGATCTGAGGATTAGGCGTCTATGGCAAGATGGATACATCAGGGAGTATTATAGCGAATTAACAGAGATTATCAAGCACTATATGGATGGTAGATTCCATTTCGACGCTCCGGAAATGACGACTTATGAACTTATGCAAGCGCAGAAAAAATGGGCGAAAAATGAGAAAGAAATTAGTTTGATAAAGAGGATTATCACCTGTGCGGATATTGTTAAATTTGCAAAATTCAACCCAACTCGAGAAGATCATTCATCCTGTATGGATGCCGGATTTGAATACGTAAAGCTAACAAAGCCTCTGTTTGATGAAACAGCAATGACAGAAAATAACAGCGACGAAGAACCAGTCGCTGCAGAGGATGAGAGATGATGCAATTCGCACATATATTCATGCTCGGTCTGGCAGGTTTTATTATACCTCTGATCTGGATATATATCAAACGGCAACGAAGGGGATTCCCGACAGTTCCTTACCCGACGGTTAATTTCATTCGGCAGATCAGTGCCGGAAGTTTCAAGCCAATGCTGCGTCATGTTCCGTTCGTCACAAAAATTCTTGCACTATTGTTACTTGCAATAGTAATAGCTCGTCCACAATCGGTCAGTAAGGGGCAGGATGTCAATACTGAGGGAATCGACATCATACTTGCCCTTGATATTTCCGGATCAATGAGAGCTCAGGATTTTAAACCTGACAGGGCTGAAGCGGCTAAACGGGTAGCAGCCGAATTTATCGATCTTCGACCAAATGACAGGATCGGTGTTGTACTTTTTGCCAAGCAGGCATTTACCCAATGTCCACTAACAGTTGACCATGCAATTCTGCTTGAGCTTATTGAGGGGATACAGGTTGGTCTGGTCGATCCGGATAATACCGCCATCGGGCAGGCTCTCGGAGTTTCGCTTAATCGGTTGAAAGCCACCGAGTCCAAATCGAGGGTTGTTATTCTTCTAACCGATGGAGAAAATAACTACGGACAACCACCCACAACTCTTGCTGAAGCTGCTCAAGCAATGGGTGTCAGAGTTTACACAATTGGTGTTGGAACCAAAGGGACTGCTCCATATCCGGGAACAGACATGTTTGGCAGGACAAGATATCAACAGGTAAAGGTCTCCATAGATGAGGACCTTTTAACAGAGATTGCAAATGCTACAGGTGGAAAGTACTTCCGGGCTACAGATGACAAGAAGCTGCGTACGATTTTCCAGGAAATTGACAAGATGGAGAAAACTAAGGTCGAGGTCAGGGCTTTTCGTAGATATGCTGAGTTATTCTATCAATGGGCGATTGCAGCGCTGGCACTTCTTAGTTTTGGATGGTTATTATCAGTAGTTGTGATGAGGCGGCTCGCATGATTAGATTTGCTCACCCTGAATACCTTTATCTCCTGTATGCTTTGCCGGTTCTTGTTTTTCTCGCATTTCTTGAGCTGAGATGGCGCAAGGCTGCAATGTTGAGATGGTCAAATGAGCAGATGTGGGACACTGCCTTCCCGCACCGTGCACCAAGGAATGTGCTTCTGAAACGTTTGTTGGGAATTTCTGCGATTGGTCTGTTGATACTGGCAATATCCGGCCCTCAGGTCGGAACCCGTCAAATAGAAGTCAAACGTGAGGGAACAGACGTAGTTATCGCTCTTGATGTGTCTCGTTCTATGTACGCTACGGATATTGCTCCCAGCAGATTGATAAAAGCACGACACGAAATCACACGTTTGATGAAGAAACTTCGCGGGGATCGTGTTGCACTCGTCCCATTTGCTGAGGTAGCATTCGTTCAGATACCTCTTACGCTTGATTATTCGGCTGTGGTCACTGCACTAAACGCCATTGATCCCGAAATTATTCCGTACCCCGGAACATCACTCACTGAGGCAATCAAACAGGGGCAGAAGGCATTCAGGATTGAAAGTAAGGCACAACAAATTCTGATTCTGATAACAGACAGTGAGGATCACAGCTCAGACGCGGTAAAGATGGCTGAAGAAGTTGGGAAGCAAGGTGTTAAAATCTTTACAGTAGGTATGGCAACTCCACAGGGAGGGCCTATTCCGATAACGGATGGACGGGGAAGAATAACCGGATACAAAGAGTTTAATGGTAACACAGTAGTTTCCAGACTTAATGAAAATATCTTAATGGAGATTGCCCAAGTTACCGGGGGTGAGTATTTTAGAGCTACAAAGACCGGTCGAGAGTTTGAAAACATTTACAAGAAGATTTCAGGAATGGATACCGAAGAGTTTGAATCGAAACAATTCACAGACTACGAGGATCGCTTCCAGTGGCCCGCAGCTTTGGCGTTTATTTTGATCGTTCTGGAAATGATTATCCCTGCAGGACGAAGGAGAAAAGTATGAACAGAATTATGATGATCATGCTTTTTGCTGCTTTCAGTTTTTCAGTTTCTTTTGCAGGAAATCCCCGTGAGACTGTCAAGAAGGGCATTGATCTTTACAACGATAAAGAGTATGATAGAGCACTTGCCGAATTCATGGCAGCCCGTCAGGAAGCACCAGATCGGGAGGAATTAGACTATGATCTTGGGGCAGCGCTTTATAAGCTTCAGAAATATCCGGAAGCAATGGGAGCGTTTGCGAAGGTAATTGAAAAAGAAGAACCTGAGCTTGCAGCAGATGCCTGGTACAATCTTGGCAATTCACTTGCACAAGCTGGTAAATTTGAAGAATCTCTCGGAGCATTTAAGAACTCACTCAGACTGCGTAGTGATGATGAAGATGCAAAGTACAATCTCGAGACAGTTCTCAGGATGATGCAGCAGCAGCAACAGCAACAACAGCAGCAACAGGGCGGAGAACAGGATTCCACACAGCAGCAGGAACAACAGGAGCAGCAGCAACAACAAAAACAGCAAAACGAAGAAAAGAAAGAAGAGGAACAGCAGCAGCAGCAACAACAGCAGGAACAACAGGAACAATCACCACCTGACTCGACTCAACAGGCTCAGCAACAGGAAGAGCAGGATACAGAAATGAGCGAAGAAGAGGCGATGCAGTTACTGCAGGCGATGGAGAATGAAGAGTTGGAGGCAATGAAGGAAAAGCTTAAACGTCAGTTTGGTAAACCGAAGAGGGCAGAGAAGGATTGGTAGGATATTTTTCCACATATCGTAGACTCACATTTCTTTATGCAATAATTGTTCTGGTTTTTGCTCTAAAGGCAAACGCTCAAATCAAGATTTCAGCATCAATCGAACCAAACATTTGTACTTTCGGAGAACGGGTAACATATACGGTAACTGTAACTGGGAAAGAATCCCTACCGGACATAAAACCACCGACTTTTGGCAGCTTTGATATAATTTCCGGTCCATCATCGTCAACTGAAATCCAGATGGTAAACGGACGGGTAACGCGAAGTAAATCACTCTCTTATGTGCTGCGACCACGCAAAATCGGCAGGATAATAATCTCTCCGGCCTCTGTGAAAGACAAACGGAAGGTCATTAAGAGCAATTCGGTTTCATTGAAAGTGCAAAAAACCTCTCCTCCTCCAACTGCCTCAGCTAAGAGCAACCTGAAGGATGTTTCAAGAACAAAATCAGGCAGTTTGCCGGATGTTTTTCTCGTAGCGAGTGCTGATAAAGATTCTGTCTATCTGCGAGAGATGATAACGGTGACATACGATCTGTATTTTAAGGTTAATGTTACCAACTACGGTTTTCCCAGTCTGCCTCGTGCTACAGGATTCTGGAAGGAAGAATTTAAAACTGCGAGTCGCCCCCCAATACGGGATGCCACTGTCCGAGGAGTTAATTATAAAGTTGCGACCATCCGCAAAGTCGGTCTGTTCCCTACACGTAAGGGAACTTTGACCATTGAACCCTTAAAGGCTGAAGTAACGGTCGAAGTTCCAAGGAGCAGGCGGAGAAGCAGGTCGATTTTTGATGACCCATTCTTCTCTCGAAATCGGTCGGAGAGTCGAGATATTGTAACTCAACCTTTGGAATTGGTCGTAAAACCGCTACCAAATGTTGGGAAACCGAGGAGCTTCAAGGGTGATGTCGGGGATTTCAGGATAAACGTATCATACGACAACTACGAGATTGAACAGCATGAAGCCCTCAATGTCACAATCAAAATCGACGGAACCGGATACCTGAAATCGATTAAACCACCGAAATTGAAAGTGCCAGATGGTTTTGAGAAGTTTGATCCAACAGTGTCTGAGAACATTACGACTTCCGGTCAAAAAATGCGCGGGAAGAAAACGTTCTCATATCTCGTAATCCCACGAAGGTCGGGGACGTTTAATCTCGAGGCAATTGAATTTTCATTTTTTAATCCCAAGACGGGGAAGTATAAAACAGTCAAATCCGGTGCTAAACGCATTGTGGTTTCACCGGGAGAAGAAGATGCGTTTGGTGGGAGTGGTGGTTATTCAGCCGAGGAAATTGCAATTCTCGGCAGCGATATCAGGTATATTAAAGAGTTGCAGTCTCCTCTTGCACCGGTCGAACACAAAGCCTGGGAATCCGGATGGTTTTTGTTCCTGTTGCTACTGGCTCCCACTTTATTCGTTTCCGGTCTCGGGGCGGATGTGATAATTCAGCGCAGGATGTCAGATCCGGAATTAGTAAGGCTTCGAAAGGCACCCGAATCAATGAGACGAGATCTGACGCAGGCTCAAAAGTTAATTAATCAGGATCAATTTAGAGAAGCTGTATCATTAGCAGCACATGGTCTTGCTGAGTTGACTGGGGCTTTGATTCGCGAACCTGCAGCAGGATTGACAGGTGTGATCATAGAAAAGGGATTAAAAGAAGCAGGAGCAGAGCCTGAGCTAATCACTCGGGTTCGGCAGCTTCTGAATCAGGTCGATCATTTACGTTTCAGTGGCGCTGAGATTAACCGGGGTGAAACTCAAGAGTTAATTGAGCAATTCAAGGGGACATCAGAATTACTGGAGAAACTGAGATGAAGAATAAACATCAAAGACACTCCAATAATACTGAAAGAAAGACAGGAATCAGCCGTTTACGATCATTGGAATTGTTTTTATTAATTTTCCTTTTAAATACAACAATGTTGCTTGCAGCCAGCCCTGACCTTCTCTTTGAAGCTGGAAACCGGGAATATTTAGATGGCAATTATATCGAAGCACTCGATCGTTGGTTGCAGATCGAGAAGGACGAATATCAGGCTGCGGAATTGTATTATAACATCGGAAATGCCTATTTCAAGGTTAATGAACTCGGTGAAGCGATACAATACTGGGAGAAAGCATCATTATTACTCGGTGAAGATGAAGACCTGAAAGCAAACTTGGCCATTGCCAGGTTTAAACTGGTCGATAAGCTTGAAGAGGAAGTACGGCTCCCGGTGTGGGATTGGTTCGATCAATTTCGCTCTATGTTGTCGGATGGTTTCCTGACCTGGAGTGCGGTTCTGTTCTGCCTGACTCTGTTTGGATTGCTGAGTATTCGTAAGTGGATCACCAAACGGACAAAAGGCAAATCAACAATTGCGATTTTTGCCTGGATAGTTCTGGTGATATTAATACTTAACCTTGGACTGATCGGTTTACAAATTAAGGACGACAGCTCGAAGCGTGAAGGGGTAATGATTGTCAGAGAAGTTGAGGTTCTAAGTGCTCCTGCGATGGGGACTGGCAAATTGTTGTTCAGTCTTCATGAGGGCACTAAAGTCAGGGTAATCCGAAGTATGACCGGGTGGCATGAAATATCAGTTGGGAAGAACAAACATGGATGGGTTCAGAGCAGTCAGATTGGTTTGATTTAAATTCTCTAATTTTGCAGTAAAGAAAGTACGTCGTTCCCGCGCAGGCGGGAATCCAGTAAGTTGCTGTGTTTCCAGGATTCCCGTCCCCGATCAGGTCGAGGACAGGCTCTTCGCGGGAATGACAAAACCTATCAAAAGCTGAATATCTTAAGGATCTCGGAGTAGCCTAAAAAGCACTCATATCCACACCGAAAGGTAACACTCATTTTCACTTTTTATCCGAAAAAAGAAATCTCTTCCTCAAAACCGGAAACCTTCATTAAAACGCAGTAGTCTAATAGGAAATACGGCATAGTTTCCATTAAATATAGAAATCTCTCTGGAGGAGAAAATGAAGGCAAGTTTGAAATTAAATTATTCCGTTCTTGCACTGTGTTTGCTTCTGGCATTCAGTTTTGCACTTATCCCGTCGGGTGCAATTGCTGGTGAAAAGAAAGCCGTGAAGCCGTTTTTGGGGATAGTAACAAGCAATATTGATGAAGAAACCCGCGAAGCACTTGATTACAAGGGCAAAACCGGAATCCTGATTACGGAAGTTGTGGAAGGAACCGGTGCTGAGAAAGCAGGTCTGAAGCACGGAGACATCCTTATTGAGATGGAAGGTAAGGAGATAACAGAGGTTGGACAACCCGGAAAAATCATCAGCGAGATGAAACCCGGCGATAAGATTAAATTTGTGGTCATCCGTGATGGCAAGAAAGAGAAAATGAAAGCCAAATTAGGCGAGAGACCGGTAAGAGAACGGAAAATTCTCAAGGTTAAAAAATCCTGTGAGAAATGCGAAAATCCTGAAATGGGTGGTTATCTTGGGATCACGGGGCATACACTCAATGAAAAACTGTCCAAGTTTTTCGGCGTCAAATCCGGGGTAATGGTTGAAACCGTCGGTGAAGATTCTCCCGCTGAAAAATCAGGTCTGATAGTCGGTGATATTCTTTACAAGATCAACGATAAGGCCATTGAGAGCTTCGAGGGTGCATATGAAGTAATTCGAGATTTTGATCCCAAAGCAGAAATCAATCTCTTCATTAACCGCAAGGGCGAAAGCAAAACCCTCAAATGCACTTTGGGTGAAGCCGAGAGATCTCATCATTGCAGTAACATGGATTTTGACTTTGATTTTGAAGGTCTCGAGGGTCTTCACGGAATGCAAGTATTTAAGCACCTTGAACACCTCGAAGGTTTAGAAGGTCTGGAGGATCTCGAGATCATTATTAAAAAAGGATTAGAAGATTGCGACTTCGACGATATCTGCAAAGATTTCAAACACGAGTGTGGAGAATATCGTAAAGACATGGATGAGATGAAGAAGGAAATGAAAAAGATGAAAGAAGAAATGGAGAAAATGAAGAAGTAGTTTCTTCTCTTGCTTCCTAATGCGGACTATCTTAAGCAGACTGTCCGAGAATACACTTGGAGTGCCCGTCAGGCGTCCTCGCCTGACGGATAAACAACGACTTAACCGTCAGGTGAGGACACCTGACAGGCAGATTTTGGTATTCTCGGACAGCCTGTAAGTGTCGGGTTTATACCCGGCACTTTTTTTTTGTCGAGAATTATTATTCCGCCCAATTGGACGAAGTAACTATATTGGTTTGTAGCGTTCAATTACAAATATTAGTGTATAGAAAGGAGGTTAGGTTGTTTGACATGGGATAAATCTCTATGTTTTAGTTGTATTGTTATGCATCTGGTTCTTAGATAGTAGATAATGTAATCTTGAAAATGGAGGAGTAAGGACTATGTTTCGATTTATCGTTTGTATCTTAATGTTCACAGCTTGTTTTACCACAGTAAATGATCTTTATTCCGAACCGACCCGTCTTTTCGGAAATGAAGGTTCCTATCTGCATTCCAATAGTGGACACTTACCTCTTGGTATATACTCAATAAACGATAATCAGGAACTCATGGTTTTCTGGAGTGAGTTCAGAACGGAAGATGCATTCCGAGGTATCTACTACCAGATAGTAAATGAAGCCGGTGAATTCCGATTTGAAAATCCAGTTCGACTTACTGAGGACGATCTAACTTCCGATGACGGAAGGATCGCTGAAGACGCTGAGGGGAATCTCTTTGTTGCATGGTTTGCGACAACAATTGATACCAGGGAAAGTGTTGATCTGTATGCCCAGAAGTATGATCGAAATGGAAATACCCTCTGGGGAGATAATCCTCAGAATGTTACTACCCTCGAATTTGAACCAAACTCCCCGGGATTGTTTTCTTTAATACCTGACGACCAGGGTGGAGTGTATGTTCTTTCAAATGGAGGATTTGTGGCGATTGATGAGGATTGTAATCTCCGCGGTGACTGGGAATGGAATGGGCGGAGACCTGATCCTGAGCATCGTCAATTCCGCGATGCCATAAGTGATGGACTGGGAGGTTTCTGGTATATTTCGAGTGAGAGCTCGTTTATGAATAGAATAAACTATGCAGGTGACAAGCTATGGGATGAGATGAGATCAATAAGTAATGAAGATTTTCCTGATGGTGCAGATGTCAATTATCCATTGTGTGGGATGAATGGTGGATTGATGTTGGAGTTTAGCCAACGTGAGGATGAGAATAGAATTGTGGGAATATTCTTCATGGATGAAAACGGTGGGTACGTCGGTGATGAATTTACTCATGTGATCCGTGATTCTCCTGGCAGCATGGCTTTACACCAACGACTTATTACAAAACTTAGAGATGGGAGAATTGCTATTTCATACGAGAGAGAACCTGAAAGAGACTTTCATGAATACTGGCTAACGATTTACGATCCTCAGGAAAATGTTTTTGTTGAAAACAATAGAGGAGTGATAGTAAATTCCTGGGATCAATGGGATATTAGTCCTCGAGGTGTAACGGAGTTTGTAAATGGGGATCTGTTTCTAGGAATTGGCCTTTATGATACCCCTGAATATGAAGGAGAATACCACCTGTATTCTAACGAATTGGAAAGAAGGTGGGAGAGAGATGGATTGAGATTAGAGGACTTCGGGAGAGCTCAATTTGGAACAATTGCTGGAGAAAATGAACTTTGGTTATTTGGACAGGAGCAGAGTACACTTCCGCTTGAACAACCTCTTAAAGTATATCGTATTGATCAGGATGGTGATTTCGGAGACCAATGGCCAGTTCTGCCAATCCCGACGAGAAGGAAAGCGAGGTTCTCACAGGCAACTTTATGGAGTTCAGAAGATAATTACAATATTCTATTTCCGGGAAGAAGTAGTTGGGAAAATGGATTTGTACATTTATCTATCGATAGTTCAGGTGAATTTTCAGGCAATCCCGAAGGCGAATTGATCAATGCTGTGGAAGGTTTGAGTCATTTTGATAGCAAAATATCAACAAATAGAATAATTACGGGCTATAAAACGGGACAGGATCAGTTCGTGAAAACTCCAGTGATGACCAGCTTCACGAGGGAGTCCCAATTTGAGTGGAGTCTTGAACTTGACGAACCTTTGAACCTGATGTTTTCAACAGTGAAAATAGATATTGCACCTAATGGTGAAATTGCGTATCTCATTATAAAGCGATTGGAAGATGAAACGTTCTTTTATAATCTTTACGCTGTAAATTGTGAAATTGGTGAAATAAGGTGGACAGTCTCAGTTCCAGCACATGATGATGATGATACGGAACATTGGCTTTTTGCGGTCGAGGATGGGATATATTTAGTTTATAGTCTTGAGCATTCATTCGTTGAGGCAATCAAATTTGATAATGAAGGGAATCCTGCCTGGGATAGGCCTTTCAGAATGAATTTAGAAAACAATGAAATTGTATTTGGGATTTCTAACAGGTCCCAGGGAGGACTCTGGTATGCAAAACAAATAACTCTTGATAGCGACAATCTGAATATTGAGTTACTTGCCATAGGTGAAAACGGTGAGAGGATTGATGAACCATTATTTCTAACAGAAGAACCAATTAGTAGTGGAGGTGTGGCACGTCGTCTTCTATTCAAGATGGTGAGTGATACCAGTCCTTTCTGGATTGTTCGAACTACTGATTTCGATGCAAATTGTATGGCTGTCCAGGGAATTTCGGAAGATGGTGAACGCCTGTTAGGTGAAGATGGATTCATTCCGAGAGAGGTTTTCAGGAGTGCTTCCTATAATGGCTGCTCTGATAGGAGGGGAGGATTATGGTTTTCCTACAATAATCCCAATCCATCGGTTATACACTTTAATGCTGATGGAGAATTAGTTGAGGGTTGGACTGAGGAAGGTTTAAAAGCCTACGAAACACGATTTGAAGCTGGTAGATCATACATCTATCCGTCTGAAGGGAAACTCGCAATTATTACACAGCACAGAACTCTTCACCCATTTGGTGTCAGAGGTGATTGGATTATATACAATCCGAATTATTTTCCTATTATTCACATGGTGCAAGTATTATCAGATCAGGAGCCGGATTTTGTGAGTGATTCCAACGAGACTCCGGAATCCCATAATATGATATCTTTGTATCCCAATCCAGTAAACTCAGCAATCAGGATTGAATTTGCCCTGGTAAGAAACGATCAAGTCAAGGTAGATATCCTTGATTTAAAAGGTAGACTTGTTACTACATTAGCTAACTGCGAAATGTCTGCTGGAAGCTATTCCAAGTCATGGGATGCATCAACAATGTCATCAGGGATTTACTTGTGCAGGATGAAAACGGGAGGGAAAACAGTTACGAAGAAATTGATGGTGTTGCGGTAGGGTTTTGTGTAGGAAGAGGACAAGACACAATTTCCTCATTCCCAATCAAGTCGGGAATGAGGAGTCGATGTCTTGTCCTGAAATAGGTTGACACCCTATAAGTGTGTTAACTTAAGGAGTAG
>CAYLYZ010000133.1:0-14681 GCA_964387885.1 uncultured bacterium
CTAATACTTCCGTCCATATTCTCCCCATACATCTCTCAATACATTGGAAATTTCTCCAATTGTGCAATAAGCTTCAACTGCTGCTAATATCGGTTCCATCAGTGGTGCATCTGGTTCTCCTGCAGCTATTTTCAACAGACTGAGACAATCTTCAACCTTTTTAGAATCTCTTTTTTGTCTTAATTCTGCAAGTTTTCTGACCTGTTCTTGCTCAGCTTCCAAAGTGATCTTCAGAATTTCGGTTTTTTCTTCTTCTTCGAGCTCAAACTTGTTGACTCCAACAACAATCCGCTCTTGTGAATCGATTTCTTTCTGGTACAGGTATGCTGAGCGCGCGATTGCATTCTGGAAATAATTCAATTCAACTGCTTTAACTGCCCCTCCCATTTCCTCTATCCTGTTAATTTCCTTATATGCTTCGGATTCAAGCTTATCAGTCAACTTCTCAATATAAACACTTCCATACAGAGGATCGGGCTCATCTGCAACTCCGGATTCAAAACCAATTATCTGCTGTGTGCGGAGTGCAATCCGAGCTGTGTGCTCAGTTGGCAATCCGAGAGCTTCATCGTAAGAGTTCGTATGTAAGGATTGTGTACCTCCAAGCACTGCAGCCAGCGCTTCAAGAGTTGTTCTTATAACGTTTACTTCAGGCTGCTGAGCCGTCAGTGATGATCCTGCGGTCTGTGTGTGAAACCTTAACATCCATGACTTTGGATTTTTTGCACCAAGTATGTCGCGCATTATTTTACACCAGAGTCTCCTTGCCGCTCTGAATTTTGCAACCTCCTCAAACAGGTTCAGGTGCGAGTTAAAGAAAAATGACAATCGCGGTCCAAATTCATCAATATCAAGCCCGGCTTCCAATGCAGCCTTTACATAGGCAATCCCATCAGATAGGGTAAAGGCTATCTCCTGGACAGCTGTTGATCCAGCTTCTCTGATGTGATAGCCGGAAATAGAGATTGTATTCCACAAGGGCACATCATCATGACAGAATCGCATCAAATCAACTATCAGCCGCATAGAGGGTTGAGGAGGAAATATGTACGTCCCTCGAGCAATATACTCTTTCAGGATATCGTTTTGAACAGTTCCACGTAGCAGCCTGGTATCGATGTTGTGCTTTTTTGCCAATGCAACATACATAGCAAGTAATATCGGTGCCGTTGCGTTGATAGTCATCGAAGTCGAAACCTTATCAAGAGGAATCCGATCAAAGAGTTGTTCCATATCCTCCAGGGAATCAATTGCTACTCCAACCTTTCCAACTTCACCACCTGCCATCTCATCATCAGAATCATACCCGATTTGAGTTGGCAGATCAAATGCAACCGATATACCGGTTTGTCCCTGTTCAAGCATTAACCTGTAACGAGCATTTGATTCTGCAGCAGTTGCGTAACCGGCATATTGCCTCATTGTCCAGAGACGTTTCCTATACATCTCGGGATATACTCCTCTAGTATAGGGAGGATGGCCGGGTTTTTCATTTATGTTGCTCAATGTCTCACCCCAAATAAGTCACATACAAACCAGATCTTCAACAGGATGTGATTCTCACTCAAGTGTAAATTGATCAAAAAATGTTAACGAATAACGATCCTGTTCCTTCTTTATAATAAGGAAATGTATCCATGCAAGAGCAATCATAAAATCACCTATTCCAAAAATTCTGATCTGATTTCTGTAAATTATGATTTGATTTTCTGTTTGGAAAACTGAAGAATTGTCTTGATAAATCGATTTTGCAAAGTTGATCTTCAGTTATAATCATCAGTTAACCCACATTTTCTGAAAAATATGAAAGTTCTTGGAAATTTAAATAAACTTATATATCTTTTACTCAGTAACTTTAATTAAAAAGAAAACAGTTCTTTATAATTTTATTTTCCCGAGGTCAAGTAGGATTTTGGTTCTGAGCGCTGCGGGTCAGAATCATTTTGCAAGACTTATTGACCTTGTATCATACTTGACTTCGGGTTGTCTTTACAAAAGACGAACAAGATCCCCGGGTGGCGTTTAATCCGAGGTAAGGCAAATGCTGTTGATTGCTACGGGTCAACTTTAACGACGGACGTTGCGGACTGTCGTTTTTCGCTAAGCTTTATGATTAAACGCCACTAAACTTTTTTGCACTTTTACAAAGCAATGCGTTCTTTGACAAAATCTCCGTAAAAGTTAAATATTACTGCTAAATATTGACGTAAGTTACAACGTTGTCTTTAGTTTTCGTGCAAAAAGCCATCCAATACATCCACATAGCGTTCCACCGATACCAATTATCAGGAAAACCATCTTCACACCGATTGCTTCAACTGCAAAACCGGTCAAACCTGCTGATATTGCTGACATTCCAACAACAGCGAGATTAACAAGTGCAAACACTCTTCCTGTTAGATTTTGTGGCACGAGGTCCTGAATCATTGATGTTCGACTAATTGTGAGCAAGGGGATTGCAAGGGAATGTATGATGATAATAATTGCCAGTACTGTTAAGGATTGTACCCAGAAAATGGGGACAAAGGTCAGCCCATCAAAAAACATACCGGTGAGAAGAATTTTCCCTTTACCAAATCGATTCCCTATCCAGAGTAAACCAGCAGTACCTATCAACATTCCCACGGCATAACATCCCTGAATTAATGCATAAGCTTCAGCACCATGTCCGAGATCATTCTTTACGAGTACCGGAGTACCAACTATTGCAGGCCCCATTATAAAGATGTTATCCGCGATAGTTATCAGTAGCAAGGGTAATAAAACTTTGTGTTTAACTACAAATGTAAGTCCTTCATGCAGATCTCTGAGTCCAAAACCCTTTTTAACAACTTTTTGCGGGGCAGAACGCATTCGGATGAACAGAATACTTAAAAATGACAGGGCATAAGCTCCTGAAACAACTGAGAACAAAGATATATTACCGGTTAAGTGGATGAGAAATCCAGCTAATGCAGGTCCTAAGAGAAGCGAAAACTGCCAGGATGTCTGAATAAGAGAATTTGCCCTCATTAAACCGGATGGGGGGACAATTTGCGGAATTATTGCATCTCGTGCCGGATTAAAGAATGTGGCAGCAATGGCAATTGCAAATGCATTTAAGGCAAGAAAAAGAGGACTCAGAAAATCCAGAAGGAATAACGCAGGAATTAGAAGAACAACAAAACAACGGATAACATCCGATATGAGCATTATTCCTCGTCTGTCACCTCGATCGGCAGTTACACCTGCTGCGAGTGAGAGAATAACCGCTGGCAAATACGCTGCCATTGCAACAAGACCGGTTATGGATTCAGAACCGGAAATCTCAAGAACGAGCCAAAGTAATCCGATCTGGTATATTGAATCACCACTTTGACTGATAAGTTGACCAATCCAAAGAAGTGTGAGATTCCGGTTTTGGAAGATTGTTCTGAGTGTCAAAATATGTTAGGAATTGAACTTTTTCTATCTCATTGAATATAGAACAAAGGTGTGACTATTACAACTCGTATGATATTTAGTCAGCTTAAAATAAATACTGGTTTGAGAATTCACCCCTATGGGTGATAATTTGGCGAGTTGAGCCATGAAGCTAATTAATTTATTTCATGGCAAATACTTACTTGACACAAGATAGTAAATTTTGTAACTTTTTAAGTTAGAGTTTTTTGAACGCGAGTGATTTGATAATTATTACTATCAGTTCGGTTGCGATCTTCTCTTTTCAACATTGTATTTGACAAACACCGGAGAGTTTTGACATGACAAGACCTTTTCTCTCAGTTTTTTTACTGCTAATTCTTGTAGCAATTTACAGCAGCGTTTTCGGTGCTAACCTCCAAAATCTTGACGAACATGCCACAATCATTGATTCTGATGCCGGTACGATCGAGCTTGAGTTCAACCTGTCCGGTCTGGAGTCTGAACCTGTTCTGATTCAGGGTGAGGATTTCAAAGCGATAAGGATTACAGGTGAGGGTGCAACATTCAGCTATGGTAAACCAATTTTGCCAATGGTTAGCAGATTTGTAGTCGTTCCTCCGGATGTCGGTGTAGCACTTGAATTTGCTGTTGGCAATCAGTGGAGAGAAAAGGCAGATTTACCACCAAAGCTCTATCTCGAAGAAAAGGCAATTGCAGGTCCCCGCAATGTGGAGATCGGTGCAAAAGATGTATACCCTCCGGTTGTTGCTGAAATGAGCGAACCTTTCATAATAAGAGGTGCAAGGATCGTCAAAGTAACAACCTATCCAATCCAGTATGATCCTGTAACTGATGAATATATTCACAACGAAAATATCAGGACATCCATTTTACACACAGACGATGGACCGATAAATCCGGTTGAAGTTCCAATCAGACGTAACAGAAGCCAGACCTTCCTCAAGTTCATTCGCGACTTCGCAATTAACGGAGATATTGTGGGTCGAGATGATCCCGATAGAGATGAAACACCACCCTATCTTGGACATTATCTGATAGTGACTCATGGGAATTGCCTCGAGCATATCGGAGATTTTATTGAGTGGCGTCGTAAAAGCGGTTACAAAGTTGAGATACTCGTTGCCTCAAACCCTACAAATCCGGGTACTACACAGAATCAGATTCGAGCCAGATATAACGAATACTTACAGCAGGGATTAGATCCTTTTGATTATATGATGATCGTTGGTGATTTAACCAGGTATGACAACGTGGGTATCAATGGCCAATGGCAACTAATACCCCAACGTGGAAGATCATGCTGGAGTGTGGACATCCCTCATGCTGATTACCTTTTCGCCTGCATGAACGGTAATAATGATCAACATCCGGATGTCGGATTCAGTCGGTGGGCAGCCGGAAACGTCCAGAGGCTTGGGCTGGCAATGGGTCGGACAATGCTCTATGAAGCTAATCCTCCTATGAATGATCCCGACTGGTTTGAACGGGCTGCGAATTATTCTCAACACTGGGGAAATGGAGAACAGACCGCATGGCATATCACAATACACACGAATGCAAGGTGGGGTGAAGAGGTACTGAAATATAGAGGCTACGACGATGTAAGGTTCTATGAACGTTATCAGTGGGATCAGCAGGGACAGATAATAGGCCCCTGGGTTAGAGATATTTACAATGAAGGTGCATGTGTTTTTCTCGGAAGAGCAGAAAACTACTTTTGGCGAAGAAACTTCAATGGTGTAAATAATAACACTATGTTCCCAATGCGTCTCGTAGCAAGCGGGCATGGTGAATGGGCGGCCTGGTGTGCATGGCTGGGATTACCAAACGGTTCCGCTCAAAACCTTAAGGGCCCGGTTGCAACAACATTTGGCTGGGGAGGTCCTCCTACAGCACCCTGGAGTGCAGTCTGGATGGAGACTGTTCGGAGTGTAATGCTACAGGATATTCCCCTTGGTTGGAGTTATTCAGCAGCAATAATGGCGATAGAAAGATATTTCCCGAATGAGAACTGGATGGGTAACCGCACCAATTATTATGAGTGTGTAAAGACTGACTTCAACTGTTATGGAGATCCGGGGCTTCAACCCTGGTTCGGTACCCCAAGAGTTGTAGAAGCCACTTTTCCTGAGAGAATTACAGCCGGTACTCGTGTGGTTGAAGTTAACGTTATCAATAGTGATGATGAACCTGTTTCCGGTGCACAGGTAAGTTTCTATGTTCCGGGAGCTATGCCTGATTACGATGATGATGACTATCGAGATTACGAAGACATGTTCATGGTAACAACCACCAGCGATGAAGAAGGTAACGCCCGATTCGTTTTTGAAGATGGTTTAGAGTTTGACGGAAACGAAGCTAATGTGACAGTAACAGGGAGAGATATCCGCCCGTTTTTCGGAGATATTGATATTGTTGGAAATGTCTCATCAGTCGATTTGGCTGGGTATACTCTCACAGAAGTTGAAGGGAATGAGAATGATGATATCAATCCCGGTGAAATATTCAATCTTGACTTAACCGCTGTTAATCTTGGCAATCAGAATGCTCTCGAAGGGGTCACCGCTGTTGTAACAAGTGCTTCACCCTGGATAGAAGTTGAAGAAAGCGAGATATCATTCGGAGATATCGCAGCAGAGGAAACTGCAGATGGGGATGAGCCGGTAACGCTGAATATTCATGCCTCATGCCCGGATGGTGTCAGTCGACCGGGAACCAGGCCGGTAATTAATATCACTTTCACAAGTGGCGAGGAAACATTCCAATCTGCCATCAGACTAACTCCATCTGCACCGAATTATCAGGTTAGAAACATAATTGGTGGTAATCAGGTTCCTGCTGAGCAACATGTTCTCGATATTGACATCGAAAATGTCGGAAGTATGGATGCCCCTCCAGCTACAGCTCGGATAGTCACCCGTGGAATAGGTGTTAGTGTCATAAATGGCGACGCGAACTATCCCGCAATTGAATCTGATGGCCATGCCCGGATTCAGGGCAATAGATTTACCGTCTCAGGTAACTCAATTGCCGTTCCGGGTTCAACTCATCCGCTTCTGCTTGCAATCAGAACCGGTGCTGGATTCGTCGATTCAGCCTACTTTGATCTTCAGGTCGAGGAGCCAAGAGAGAGAGCCCCTCAAGGTCCCGATGGCTACGGCTATATCTGTTTCGATGATACTGACCGGGACTGGGATGTTTCTCCGGAATACGAATGGGTAGAGATCAATCCACGTGACGATGACGCAGATTACGAGGGTGAAGAGTGTGATTTCGACGGTCAGAGCCAATTTGACATTGGTGAAGCTGAGGTCGTTGAAATGGGAATGAACATGCAGTTCTACGGCAACCTCTATGACCGGATAACTATTTCATCGAACGGATTTATCTCGGTAGGAGCGCAGCCTCGTATGACAAATCTGCAGAACTGGCCCTTAGATCGCGCCATGGGTGGAGGAGTTGGAATGATTGCTCCATTCTGGGATTGGTTGGATATTAATAATAACTCAAAAGTCTTCTACTTTCATGATGAAGAAAACGCGCGTTTTATCGTTCAATGGCACAGGCTCAGACACCATTCAGGTGGAAACTCAGATCTCAATTTCCAGGTAATCCTATACGATAACGATGTTTGGATCACAGAAACGGGTGATCAGAATGTTCTTTTCCAATACAAAACAATATCTAACGTCAGAGGACAGAGCGACGGCGGAACTCGGGAGAAAAACACATACTACGCTTCGGTAGGAATATCCAATCCGGATGGATCATCAGGTATCAGCTACACATGGGATAATGATTACCCCGTAACCTCCGCTCCGTTGGCAAATCGACGTGCTATTTTATTTGCAACGTCACCTCGTTTCAGATCCTGCGTTTTGTTTGGAACTGTTACGGATGCAGAGACCGGAGAACCCATCGATGATGCAATCGTATTTACCGAGCATGGTTTTATCGGATTGGTCGAGGAAGATGGAAGTTGGATTATTAATAATGCACTCGCTGAAATTCCCTTCCAGATAACTGCTTCAGCTCAGGGCTATAACGATTCAACACTCGTTGATATTGAAGTAGCTGAAGACGATACGCTTGAAATCAACTTTGGTCTGTTACATCCGGAATTTGTCCCTTCAGTGGAGAGACTCGATGCTGAATTGCCTGTGGATGAATCTACAGAACTTGAATTTTCAATCAGTAACACAGGAAACGGACCCTTAAGCTGGTCAGCAATAGGTGAATTGCGAGGAGATGCCAATGCAGCCCCATGGGAATTACGACGTCAATATCCGGTGGGTGAAATTGTGGGCGATAATCGAATTCAAGGCGCGGTATACATTGAGGATCAATTCTATGCTGCAGGTTCTAATGATAGGGATCCTCAGATATATATCCTGAATAGAGATGGTGAACTCATCGATCAATTTGCTCAATTTGATAGAGAAGGTAGCTACGGATACAAAGACCTTGCTTATGATGGAGAGTTGATCTGGGGTGGTGGTTCGGGTACAATTCATGGATTTACACCAGAGGGTGAATTGGAACGTTCATTTGAAGGACCATTCAATCCGAACAATAATTTTACATGGGATACCGATAGAGAAATATTGTGGGTCGCCAGTACAACTTCAGATATTGTCGGTCTTGATCGTGAAGGAAATGTTTTAGGAGAACTTAGTCGAAGTGGGTTGAGAATCTATGGTCTGACATATTGGCCTGATGATCCTGATGGATACCAGCTTTATATCTTCCATAAGTTGAGAGATGTCGGCGACCTGATCATTCACAAAATGAATCCTGAGAATGGTGACACGACACTGGTTGAAATTCTTGAACCTGAAGAAGGAGGTACACCGGCAGGATCGTTTATTACAAATCAATTTGATGTGTATAGTTGGGTGTTCCTCGGAGTTACAAATAGCGGAGCCGAAGATCGAATAGATATCTGGCAGGTAGACGCACGAAAAGATTGGTTTGATCTTGATCCGATGACCGGTGTAATTAATGCTGCGGAATCCCAGGATTTCGTATTAACTCTTGATGCAACGGGTTTACCTCCTCAAGTTCTATTTGAAGCAGATTTGAATTTCTTTCATAATGCTATTGAAGCAGAATGGTCATTGCCAATCTCGTTGGACGTTCTTGGTGGAGAGCGGATTCTCAATCTTGAATTAATGGAAGGGTGGAACTTAATTTCAATCAATGTTCAACCGGAAGTTGTTGATATTGTAGAGATGTTTTCACCTCTTGTAGAAGCTGAACAGCTGATTATTGCTAAAAACGGTTTAGGTCAGTTCTATTTACCACAGCAGAACTTTAACAATATTGATCACTGGGATGTCACCCAGGGATATCAGGTGAATGTCACCGAAGCAGTTGATATTGAATTCAGGGGCGCAATAATCGAACCTGATCATCCAATCCCACTTAGAGACGGCTGGAATATGGTTGCATATTTACCGCGCCAGCCAATTGATGCGATTGCTGCCCTATCTGGTATTGCCGATTTATTTGAAATTGCAAAAGATGGGATAGGTAATTTCTACCTTCCCGAATTCGGTTTCAGTAATATGGGTGATTTAAGAGAGGGCTTGGGTTATCAAATTAAAACTCTTGAAGAAGTTGAACTGATTTATCAACTCGGTGAGGTTGTGGCTGCTGAAACGAGTGTGATCAAACCTGAGCACTTTAACGTCAATAATTACTCCGATAACAATATGTCCATACTTGTCTTAGGATCAAAAGCTCAAAAGGAAATGGAACTTGGAGTCTATTCAGCTTCAGGAGAATTGATCGGAGCTGGACGATTTGATGAAACAGGTCGCTGCGGCATAGCCGTTTGGGGCGATAATACGATAACTGACGATGTAGATGGCGCCCTCCCAAATGAAGCCTTAGCTTTCCGTCTATGGAATGGTTCCAGAGAATCCGATGCCGCTATTGCACATTTAGCTGGAAGTAAATCATGGCAGAAGGATGCTTATCTTGTGGGAGAATTGCTTAGTGAAGCTACTGCACCATTATCATTCGGTATACAAAAAGCATACCCGAACCCGACAAATGGACCTGTGAAGCTTATTTATGGATTAGATGTAGACGCAAAGGTATCGCTAAAAATTTACGATTTGAATGGCCGTTTGGCAAAAACCCTTGTAAATCAAGAAATGAAAGCCGGTTACTATCAGGTGACTTGGAACACAAATCTCACATCATCAGGTCTTTATCTTGTACGGTTAGAAACTCAGGGAAGAAATCACATCACTAAAGTGACTGTGTTAAAATAATTACAAATACCTATGCTGCGGTATAGTAACATGGACTGCCGGGTGAAGATAATTCATATTTAACCCGGCAGTTTCATGTTTAAAGACTTATATATAACCATTTTAAATTATCCCTTATCTTTGCTAAAAGATTACATAAACCTCATTTTAACCTTGAGACTTCGGAAATAAAGGCTTACATTCCTTTAAATTACTACATCAATTTACTTACACAAGAAAATGATTGATTCGATGCAATCCTGGGTGTTAACAGGCATATTTGGTTCTCTGACCTTAATTGTAATTCTCAATTATTTAAAACAAAAGAGGTTTCAATTTGGTTCTTACCTTACATATACCTGGATATTCTTCCTGAGTTTTATTTGTGTAAAACAGCTGTCATTCACTATCGGGGTCTGGGTACTTGCACTCCTATCTTTCATTGCACTTCGCGAATACCTTTCTCTCATTGACATCAGACTCCAGGATCGTCTCGGTATCCTCGGGGCATATCTTACAATTCCTTTCATGTACCATTTCGTAAAAACGGAATGGTATGGGATGTTTATTATTTCAATTCCGGTCTATAGTTTTCTGGCAATACCTCTTCTTGTTACATTAGGCGGGAAGAAAGCAAATGGCACTGTGTTTTCTATCGGTGCAATAGATTTTGGATTATTTCTCTTTGTTTTTTGCCTCGGCCATATAGGATATCTCCTGCATTATGGATTCTGGAAACCGATTCTTCTCGTGTTGAACATTTTGATCTGCGATGCTGTATGTCTTAGCTTGAGAGGAAGGACAAATAAAGCCTGGCAGGAGTATATAATTAAACTTCTATTGCCACTGCCTTTCACAATCGGACTTTCATGTTTGTTATCTGATTGGACGCAGATTCCCGCCTTCCACTCATGCGCAATTGGAGCTATGATCCCAATATTAGTCCTAATGGGACATCACCTCGGTGACTACATAAAAGAGGATTTAGGCGTCTCTGATGAAGCCTTGTTTCCGGGACGGGGACAGATTCTTGACAATCTGAAATCCTTTTTCTTCACAGCCCCGGTTGTATTCCATTACACCAGGTACTTCTTGTCATGAAACAGGAATCCCGGACAAAACTGCTCAGAAAGTACTTTCACCTTCTCATATTCCGTCCAATAGTCAAACTAATATTCGGTGTCGGCGTAATAGGCAGGGAAAACCTCTCTGGTCTAAAACAGTTTATTATCATAGCCAACCATAACAGCCATCTGGATGTATTGTTGCTCTTTAACTTGCTTCCTGTCCAGAAAATCACGTCAACTCATCCGATAGCAGAAGAAATTTATTTTTCGAAATACCAATTAGTATTTAAATTTGTAAAATTCGCACTCGATCCGATATGGGTGAAACGGGGAAAACTCGAAAAGAAAGAAGATCCATTTAAGGGCACTAAGTTGATTCTCGATAGGGGAGAGAATATCATCATATTTCCTGAAGGAACACGAGGCAAACCCGGAGAAATTATAAAATTCAAAAGCGGGATCGGCAGGCTTGTGCAGCAATATCCCGATATTCCAATCCTGCCGGTATTCCTTTCTGGACCAGAGCGAGTGCTGCCAAAGAACAGTTGGCTGCTCTTACCTTTTTGGAACCAGGTAATAGTCGGTCCTCCTCAATACTGTGTAGGAGCGCATCATCAAATTACCCGCTTTCTTGAGAACATATTAACAGAACTTTCTGAGTCAGAATCAACGAGTCGTCATAAACGAAATATCTCAAAATCACAAACTCCTCTGTCAATCACTTTCCTCGGAATTGACGGCTCCGGTAAGAGCACTGTTTCCAGGGCAATTGCAAAGAATTATTCCAACTCAAAAAGAGTATGCTTGATTAGCGACAATATTGAGCTGTACGAAGACGGTAACCTGTTGCGAGTCCAAAAATTGAACATGGAACGAATCAGGCACGCAATCGGCAGTTACGCTAAAACCGCCAAATCCCTGAAACTGTACAAAATACCGAAACTGACCGAGTTGATTTTGCGAAATGCCCTGTGTGCCGAAGTTCGAAAATGGTATAACCCGGGATTGATCGTACTCGACGGCGCACCGCTCCTGAACATTGTAGCCTGGGCTATACTTTACAAGGGTGATGTGTTCTCGGATGAGAGCTGTTCAAAACTGATTACAATCCTAAGTGGCGAGGATAGAGAAATTCCTGATTCAGATCCAATATTCAGGGAATTCCAGGAACTCACCTTTCTCAAGCGACTCAAACTGAATAACCTTATCATTCCCGACGCGATCTTTATGATAGACGTTCTCCCTTCAACATCAATTAATAGAATTGACAGCAGGGGGGAAGAGAAGCAGATACATGAAACCGAAGACAAACTATCGAAGCTGCGCCATGCATACCTCCAGCTTTGCAACGTGATAAAGATACAGCGTGAAAACCCCGTACATATCATTTCCGGTGAATCCGTTAAAGAAAAGGTGCTGTCGGACTGCACGGAAATTATCGAACCATTAGTCCAAACAGACGGTGAAAATCATGAGTAACCATATCGACGTAATCGCAACCACAATTTCAGGTTCCGTTTCCGACTGGAGCAAAGTTAAACGCATCGTCCCACTCTTCAAAGAACACGGAGAAGACGACGTTAACCTGATCTCTGTCGATACTCACAAAGATGCGCGTTCTAGAGCATGCGAGGTTGTAAAAAACGGCAGCAAAATTGTGATTTCCGCTGGTGGCTCCGGAACTTTCAATGCTGTGGTTGAAGGCTGTTTTGATGCGGGAGTAGATCTGTCCGAAGTAAAAATTGGATTTTTAAGAAAAGGCTCCGCTGATTTAATTGGTAAAGTACTCAAAATGCCTGATGAGATTACAGAAGCAATACGCGTATTTGTGGAAGCTATCAGGTCAAACAGAACATTGCCGTGCGATGTGCTGAGTGTGAGGAGCGGGGGAGAGGGTGTTACTCCAAGGCGATTTGTCGGGTATGGCGGTGCTGAATTATTCGGAGAGATTCCTTACTTTACCGAAAACCGGTTTATAAAATACTACAAAGGAATACTGAGCCAATTATTAGGTGACTTGGGACCATTCTTCGTCGGTACAAATCTGGCGATGATCCGACGCTTTTTTCGATATGCATTCAAGAAACGACCGGATTGGAAAATCAAAGTCGACGGAAAACAGGTTGCTGAAGGAGAATACCAAGTTATGTTAATCGTAAACGGTGATCTGGGTCCAAACCTCCCGTTTGCGCAAGGCGTTCCACTCGGATCGGGAGATTTTTACCTGTTTACTTTTAAATACCTCGGTCAGTTGAGAATAATTGGACAACTGCGTCATGCATGGGATTCATCAATACTTAAAAATCCGGAAAAATGGGGATTTGAGTCTCATTGTATAAAGAATTCACTTGAGATCATACCATCTCTTGACCTCGATTTTCCTGTAAATGTTGATGGCTCAACATTTATGTGCAAAGGAAAAGCAAAAATCGATCTAATAGATCAAGTTCATTTTCTGACCGGGTAGAATTAAGAAATTCAATAAACTTCTTGACCCCAATTTTTACCAATTAAGGGAAGATTGAACAATCTAATCACCACAATCTCTCAGGATAAAACACATATCTGACGATTTTCTTGCTTATACAATCGCTTTTTACTATATTAGCACTTTCGAAGTTTGTTCAGCCAAAACGGAGAGGTGTCCGAGAGGCCGAAGGAGCACGCTTGGAAAGCGTGTGTACGTTCGCGTACCGCGGGTTCGAATCCCGCCCTCTCCGCTGATAGTAAGAGTTTAAAGCCCGGTAAATTAACCGGGCTTTTTTCGTAATAATGCTGAAGATGAATAAAAATCCCATCCCGACGAATCGGGATGGGATTTCGGTTAAAATGGGTGGGTCTATTTTGATTTATTTAGTCAGCAGCACCTTACTGACTAACACATTACTCGAATTGGTGTATTTTACGAGATACAGTCCGACAGAAAAACCGTTTGCATTCCAGGTCACTGTGTGATAACCAGCGGGTTGTACTCCGCTGACTAATTCAGCAACCTGACGACCCGAAATGTCGAATATCTCGATAGAAATATTTGCTTCTTCAGGTAATCCATAGCGGATATTTGTGCTTGAGTTGAAGGGGTTAGGATATACCGACTCTATCTGAACAGTTTCAGGTATTAGTTCTGAAATTAAATCCTGTCCACCTTGTCCGGCAACTCCGAATTCCTGAATAAGATCGATGATGAAGTTGGTTTCAAATACAAACCAGGCGCCGTCTTCCTGTGACAGTACTCCCTCTTCAACGAAGTCCTCGATATGATTAATAAGTGCGTTGAGATTGTTGATCGCTGTCCGGGTTCTGTCACGTCGCAGGTGACGTTCTGCGTGACAGGGTTTGACACAAATCGAGTTCGCCTGACCACGATTTATAACGCCCTCGTCACGAAGCTGCCATGCCCGATCGCAAATCCTTGACAGCAGTTCAAATTCGCTGACCCAAACGGATGTTCCCATAAGGTCGACGGTAACTTCAGGATCTGCAGGATCATTACAGGTAATTATGATCTCACCTGCAACATCCCCAAGAGTGTTAGCATTATAGACGACTCCTATGTTAACACTGCCACCCGGCTCGATTGTTAATTCATCACTGAAGTCAACCACGAATTCTTCATTATCTATATCCATTCCGCTAATTATCAGGTCTACGTTGCCATCGTTGCTGATGTCAAATGACATTGTATCACTTCGTCTGAATTCAACGTCTCCGAAGTCAACAGCTTCATCGGATAATTCAATATCCGCTGCTAATCCCATTCCACTCAGTTCTACAGATACTTCCGGATCATCGGGATCATCTGAGGAGATGAAGAGATTTCCGTTAACACTTCCATAAGTCTCAGGCGTGAAACTAACGGTGATATCCTGACTGGTGTTTGACGTCAGAACATTATGGACATAATTGGACAAAAAGTTAAGGTGTGCTT
>CAYLYZ010000134.1:0-14354 GCA_964387885.1 uncultured bacterium
CGTACCAACTAAGAAAAGCAGGCCAAAATTCCAAATCCCGCTGAACCAGGACAGAGAGGACGGAACACCCGCAGGCTGGATCAGCCTGGAAGACGGTGAAGTCCTGAATGAATACCTTGATAGTAACGGTGGATTGTACATCGAAGGGAACGACTGGTGCGATATTCATCAGCGCACCGATCTGTTTGAGAGATTCAGAGTAGAGTTTCTGTCCGATGGAGAAGACAACGAAATTGAACGGATTAATGTTGTTGAGGACTGTCGACTTTCTCCAGGCAGTTTTGGATATTATCAGGGGGGTCGTGATCCTCTCGTTGCAACAGCTCCCGATAGGATAGAAGCTGGTATAGGTGCTGAGAACATCCTGATCGAGAGTAATGATCATGTACGAGGTGTACTCTATGATGGACAGGCTTATCGAACTTACGCACAAAGTATTTGTCTGCTGGGGATGAACAACGAGTATGATTTCGACAGAGCTGAGTTTTTCGGAGATATTCTGGATAAACTAGCCGGATATCAGGGACACCTGACAGGAATCATAATTGACGATAATACAAATGAACCTGTTGAGAATGCTACAATATCAGTAGCAGGATGCAACAAATCATTGACAACTGATGTTGATGGAAGATTTGAGTTCGCAGGTCTTCCCCGCGAAAACTTCAGACTTGATGTGGATTGTCAGGGTTATTTTTCAATCTACCGGCAATTATTCTCGTTCGACGGGGAAAGAGAATTAGACCTAATAATCAGGCTTCAGCGACCAAATAAAATTTCTGTGGAAGAAAATCAACCCGCGACATTTGAGTTGATTTCAGTTAATCCAAATCCATTTAATTCTCGAGCAATAGTTAATTTTCAACTTTTGGAGCCATCACCTGTGTCATTTTCAATTTGGGATCAGTATGGGAGATTGGTTTCATCAACATGTTATCCAATGCTGAAATCCGGACTACAACGATTTGATATCCAAGCGGATGGATGGTGCAGTGGTACATATATTCTGAGGTTGAAAACTAATGGGAAGAGTTCTACAAAGACACTACTATTTGTGAAATAAAGTTTGGTCGATACTATGATTAAAGAACAAATGGAGCAGATCTATAAGAATACTCCTCATGACAGGATACCGTGGAATTTACCCTCGATTCCGGAAATCCTGACTGATCTGATTGAAGGTGAAAAGGTAAAGCCGGGAAGAGCTCTCGAACTTGGATGTGGATTGGGCAGAAATGTTTTATATCTGGCTGAAAAAGGATTTGAAGCACATGGGATTGATGTTTCTGAAACGGCAATAGCAGAAGCAAGAAAATCTGCCGAGCAACAAAGAGTTACCTGTAATTTCCTTGCAGCAGATGTGAGAGGTGGAATGGACGATATGAGAGGTCAATTCGATTTTATTTTCGATTATGAACTTCTGCACCATATTTTTCCTGCAGATCGCTTGAAGTACATCGAAAATGTTCACCGATTTCTTAAATCAAACGGTCAGTATTTATCAGTCTGTTTCAGTGAGGATAGTCCTCAGTTCGGTGGGATTGGAAAATATCGAAAAACTCCAATTAATACTGAGCTGTATTTTTCCTCCGAAGAGGAAATTGAAGAACTGTTCTCTCAATTTTTTAAAATTAAAGAACTAAAAACAATCGAAGTGGTTGGTAAGTTTGCTCCTCATAAAGCAATTTATGCATTGCTTTGTAAGAAATAAGGTGAAGTCAACCGAAAAAAATATCTTAAAAGTCAATTTTTCATTCACATCAATAGAATAACAATTTCAACCTTGACATTAGTAAAAATTAATATTATTTATTGAATTAACGTTCAACTAACCAGGAAAGAACATGACTCCCCGGACTTCAGAACAATTCGAACAAATGCGTACCGAAAGCAGAAAGAAGATTATGGATGCAGCCCTTGAATTGTTTACCAGAAACGGATATGATAATACTCCCATTTCCAAAATTTCAAAAAAGGCTGGTGTTTCTACAGGATTGATGTATAACTACTTTAAAAGTAAAGATCAATTACTTGAAGAATTGCTTGTTGTGGTGGTTGAAATATCAAAAAAGTCGCTGGATGTGATTCTGGAATTGGATGATCCATTTGATCAGATCGAGAGATTTGTGAACAGAACCATATACAGAATGAGCAAGCCGAAAGTGGAAAACATGTCGAAATTGATAATACTGGTTCAAGTACAGCCAAATGCAACAAAAAAAATGATTCAAATCCTGAGAGACTACCATCAGCATGTTTATGACAATCTTGAGCGTATTTTTATCGAAATGGATCTCGCTGAACCGGAAAAAGAAGCGAGATTATTACCCGCTATTCTTTCCGGTTTCCGCATCCAATATTTTCTGTTTAGGAACAAGTTTCCATTTGATGAAATGTATGAATTGGTGATGGAGAGGTATACGGATATATAGTATGTTCTGAAATTACCTCGGAGAACTATTAAATGGAACTTACTTTATAGAGATTAAAACAGCTGGACAATGTTCAGTAAAGAAGCATAGCTGATTAAATAGACTTTCTAATGAAAATCCCGACATCTCATTCTGATTCAAATGAGATGTCGGATTTTTTATTTCTTATTTAATGATGGAGTAATCATTCAATAATGCAATTTATGTAATAAAAGAAAGGTAAAACGCATCTCATGCACATATAAACAAAACTAAAATAGCTAAGTAGTTGAATAAAAAGCAGATGAGAAAATGGCATGAATCTTGTATTTTTGTTTTGCATCTTAATCACAGTTTACTTTTTTGATTTGTTAAGGAGATTCAAATGTCTGCAAGGTACCTGACATGCATAATTATTGCATTAGTCGTATTAGTCAATCCTATTTCGATTTTTGCAAATCCAATTATTATCATTGAACCTAATTCGATTGAGGATGATCTGAATGCAGGTGAAAATGGAGAATATGTCTTGAATGTCACAAATGAAGGTGATGAGGAACTGATCTTCAGTATTGAACATGAGATCATCGAACAAGAGCGGGATTCAAGGCCTAGATCAGTATCTTCAATTGAAAAGAAACATAAAAACGGACCACAGCGTGATGATTTTGGTGATATTATCGATGAATATCAATTGGATCAAGCACAGTGGACAGGATTAGCTTGGGATGGAAATTTGATGTGGGGGATTGAGGCTGACGAAGGGAATGTCATTGCATTTGATCCACAGATAGAGCAAATAGTTGCAGAGACTATAGTTCGAGGTCAGCATAGTGGTTTGGCCTGCGATGGTGAGACATTCTGGAGCGGTGTGAATAATCGTGATGATGGAGAGGTTTTACTTGTACAATTTGACCGTGAAGGTAACGAGCTTAACACCTACGCAATGCCAGGAGAGATTATCACCGGGGTTGCGTTTGATGGTGAAAATGTATGGTTTTATAGTGCTGAAATGAATAGAATGGGAATTATCAGGCAGGTATCGGTTGAAGGAGAAATGATCAGGGAAGTTGACTGTAATGAATTATTCGGCGGTGATATGAACTTCCTGGTCAGTCTTTTGTGGGTTCCCACGCATGAGGACGGACCTCTTTGGGCATATGATGGAATAAATAGCATTTTTTACCAGTTAAATGTCGAGGGAGAGGAACCAGAGCTGATTCAACAGATAGAGATCAACCAAATGCAATATGTGGGTTTTGACCACGATGGTGATAATTTTTGGCTTTCAAGTATAAATGGATTCTGGTATGTTGTGGACGATGGTATCAGTGAGGCTGGTCGTTGGTTATCATATAATCCAGAAAGTGCTGTCCTAAATCCCGAATCTGATCTTGATATAATTGTTACTTTAGATGCTGCAGGTGTCGTAGAGGGAGATTATGAGGCGATAATGCACTTTCTGTCCGATGATCCGGATAATCCGGTTGTAGAAATCCCGGTAGCAATGCATATATCAGGTATCCCGGAACTTGAAGTGGTATGGTCTGAAGACATCGGTTGGCCTGATATTATTGACTGGAACAGGGAATTTGAAGACCTGTTTTCAGGTGGTCCTTATTCAATCTCAATTGTTGCACAAAATATGGGTACTGCAATAATTAATATTGAGGATATTACTGTTGCGAATGATTTATTCACTGTAGAGCCTGTACAATTATCGATAGAACCCGGAGAAGAATCTGAAATTCAAGTTACTTTGAATGCAAATGAAAATGGTGTACATGAGACAGACTTAACAATAGTCTGGAATTCACCAGAGGGTGATAATTTTGTAACGTCTCTAACGGGAGAGACAAGTTCACCGCCTGTTTTCCGGATTGATCCGGACGCAATTGAGGATGAACTTTTAACCGGGGAAAGGCGTAATCATCTCGTTGCCGTATCAAATGAGGGAGATGCTGATTTACGTTTTAATGTCGGATTTGAGCTTATTTCAGAACCTGAAGACGATATTATTCAAAGAAATATAAGGGACACCAAAGGATGTAATTATCCAACTCGCGATCGAATTATCCCCGGTTTCCTGGGAGAATATTTTGAAGGAGTCAACTTTGATGAATTGGTGACTTCCAGACAGGATGATCATATTAATTTCAGGTGGGAACTTGATGGTCCCATGGGGAATATGCCCAATGATAATTTCTCTGTAAGGTGGACTGGTAAAATACAGGTTGAAGAAAATGGTGATTATCTCTTTTCCGTTACATCTGATGATGGCTCAAGACTTTTTTTAGATGAATCCTTAATAGTTGACTCATGGAATAATGAGGGACCTCGTACTGAGATTATAGAAGTAACCTTAAATCATGGTATACATGATGTCACCTTTGAAATGTGTGAACGGAACGCTTTTGCAACTGCCATATTATTCTGGCAGCCTCCTGATGCTGAAGAGCTGGAACCACTTCCTGGATTCACTGGATTTGACTGGATTTCTGTTGAACCACGTGAGGGTCGAGTCCCATCGAACGAATCTTTGGATATCGAAATTTCTATTGATACAAATGGACTCACAGGTGGAGAATATGAAGCTGATATGATCTTATTCTCAAACGATCCTGCAACACCGGAAATATCAGTTAATGTTCTACTGACGGTTACTGATGCTCCCGATATTGGTGTTTATTGGGCGGAAGAAGCTGGATGGGATGAAAATATCAATTGGAATCTCGTTCATCCCGAAATATTTTCTGGACAAGTTTATGAAGTTCCTGTTGAAATTGAAAACTACGGCTCGGCTGACCTTGAAATTGATGAGGTTTCATCTAGCAGTGAATATTTCACTGTTGATTTTGATAGTATAATTCTTGAACCGGGTGAGGCCGCATCTGTAAATATTACTTTCCAGACCGCTGAGGATGAAACAGGCTTATTTGAAGGTGTACTGTCGATATTCTCGGATGATCCGGATGAAGAAGTTATAGAGATACCAATGCGTGCCCATTCATTTTTCCCTCCGGTATTTTCGATTAACCAGGATATGATAGAGGAGGATATAAGAATCGGTGACTCAGTTGAGCGCGTAATAAACATTTTTAATGATGGTGGTTACCCCTTAAAATGTGAGATTTCAGATGTGATAATTTCTGAACCGGAAAGAGACTTGATAGTGCGCTCTATTCGCGGCACTGGAAATGACCAAAGGATCACGCCGTATCGAGACGAACTGGGTGATGAAATTTGCCGGTATGAAGTAGAAGGAGCAATAACCGGTTTTGCCTGGGATGGGGAGTTCATGTGGTGTATGAATAGTGATGGTCAGCAATTAATAGCCTTTGATAGAGAAAACGAGCAGGTTGCTGATATTATTCAAATTCCAGACCCAGGTTTAGGTCTCGCTTACGACGGAGAGTTCTTCTGGTATGGTACCTTTAATGAGCAAGAACAAGGCGCAATTGTTCAAATGGATAGAGAAGCAAACATCCTGAACCAATTTGAAACAGGAGATTTAAGAGTCTTCGGAGTTGGACTTGATGAAGAAGGAATATGGTACTACTGCTCGCAACTGGTTCCCCCACAGGTATTCTTGAGACACATATCGTATGATGATGATATGCTCCAGGAAATTGATTGTGGCGAGATTATGCAGAATGGTAATGGATGTCTTTCAGTTGTTCCTGATCATGAAGATGGTCCTTTATGGTTTCTAAATTGGACAACCCGGATGTTGTCTCAGATCAGAGTTGAAGGTGATGACCTCGTCTTCATTCAAGAAGTGCAGTTTGTTCGGAGCAATTTTTATGGCATCGGTCATGATGGTGAAAATCTTTGGGTTTCAACTGATGCAGGAATCTGGTATGTTATCGATGATGGTGTGAGGGAGAATAATTGGATGAGTTATGAGCCAAAAGAGGTTGAAATAGAGGCTGATGATGAAGAGGATGTGTTTGTAACACTTGATGCTTCCGAATGTCCATTAGGTGAATATGAAGCTGAGCTGCATATCATGTCCAACGATCCTGTCAATCAGGAAATGGTTATCAATATCAGTATGACAGTATTTGATCCGGATGGAGTATCATCTGTTTCAGAAATACCGAATACACACTACTTGAACGAGTGTTATCCAAATCCATTCAACTCTAATACTCGAATCGTCTACGGTTTATCGAGGTCGGAACATGTCAGAATTCAAATTTATGACATTACAGGTAAGGTGGTAGCGATCTTACAAGATGGTGTAAAATCATCCGGTCATCATACATTGATATGGAAAGCTCCAATTGCAGCAGGTATTTACTTAGTCAGGTTGGAGACATCCGGATTTGTAGCAACACAACGTGTAATCCTGATGAAATAAGATTGATTTTCCATCAGATAAAATGAATTTAGCTCCCCGATTCACTCACAGTTGATTCGGGGAGTTTTTGTTTCTACTAATCCTACTTATTATTTGAAAATTTAAGTCTACTTATAGCAGTGCTTATAAGTATTTCCTATATCTTTTAGAAAACGGTTACTGCCTGATTTCAAGCGAAGCGTAATCTGGCAGTTTACATTCACTTCGTTCATTTGAAAACAACCAGAAACATCTAATATATCTATACGAAAATACTTTTAAGCCGTGTTATAAACCTATTTTTTAAAGTGCAGATTGTGCACAAGATTATGCATAATTCAACAGATTGACCACCGCAAGTCTTGTTATATGCTTGAATTATCTGAATATATAAAACTGGCACAGTATTTGTGAATTTAAAAGCGAGAACATTTTTTTGTACAGCTTACATGATTTAGGAGAGTCTAATGTACCGCAAGTTTTTTACGATTTTACTGATTGCATTTCTAATTGCAATTAATCCAACCACACTTTTAGCTGATCCTGTAATAATGATTGATCCAGATTCTCTCGAACGAAACCTTCTTTCAGGTGAATTCGATGAGAGTATTATCAATGTATTTAACAACAGTAACGAAAACCTAACCTTTCAGATCAGGTGTGAACAAATCGAACAAGATCGGGACGATTTAAGCCGATCAGTAACCTCAATTCACGACAGAAATCAAACCGGACCCAGCCGCGATGGTTTTGGTGATTTGATAAACGAACACAGAGTAGGACCCACCCAATGGATGGGCATTGCCTGGGATGGAGAGTTGATGTGGGGAATATCCGGTGAGGGTGGCCGGATGATTGCCTATGATCCTGGTGAGATGGAAATTGTTGAAGAGTTTCAATTTGAAGATCAATTCTGTGGCTTAGTCTACGATGGTGAGACATTTTGGACTGGTCGAATCAGTGCTGATGATGAACTACCTGCAGTAGTTCAACTTGACCGTAATGGTAATCAACTGAATAACTTTGCCGTACCGGGTTCGATGACAACCGGTGTAACTTATGATGGTGAGAATATCTGGTACTACAGTGCCGATATGGAGAACCGGAATTTCATCAGAGAACTGACAACTGATGGTGTACATGTCCGCGAAATTAATTGCAGTGACATCATAATGAGAAACATGAATCTTTTCGTTGGTCTCGCATGGGTACCGGAACATGAAGAGGGTCAACTATGGGCAGTTGATTGCATAAGTGGTATTTTCTACCAACTAAATGTTGAAGGAGAAATCCCCGAATTAATACAAGAGTTTCAGACTGAACGTCGAACGGGAGCAGGGCTCGAGCATGATGGCGAGAACCTGTGGTTTACCGGCATTGGTGATGTCTGGTATGAAATCGACGACGGTATTGACGAACCCCCCAAATGGATTACTTCTGAACCGACTGGCGCAGATTTAGAGCCATTTGGTGATATTGACATAGTTGTGTTATTAGATGCCGCAGGTCTCCTTACTGGTGATTATCAGGCAGTGCTGCATTTCCTGTCAAATGATCCTGCTCGTCCGGATGTAGAAGTACCTGTTGAAATGCATGTCACGGGTGTTCCGGAAATCGAGGTAACCTGGTCTGAAGATCTGGGTTGGCCAGATATGGTTGATTGGAACAATGGATTTCAAGATCTCTTTACTGGAGACTCATATCCAGTAGCATTTGCGATTCAGAATAAGGGTACTGCAAATATTGAAATATCAGATATTGTCTCTGGAGATGAGGTTTTCACAATTGAAGAAAGACAATTTGTGATCGAACCTGGTGCGGGGACGGAAATGATGATAATAATGAATCCGGAAGAAGATGGGATCTATGAATCAGCCATTACAATCTTCTGGAATTCACCCGATAATGTGAATTTTGTTATCCCGGTTAGAGGGCAGGCAAGTGCACCTCCCGTCATAGATGTTGATCTCAATGCCATTGAAGATGTGCTACCCTATGGAACTAGTAATTCGCATATTGTCACGGTTTCGAACGGAGGTGCTGCCAATTTGCGATTTAAGGCTGAATTCGAGATTGTTGCAGAACCGGAAAATGATAATCGAGGAGCATCTGTAAGAGAAACCTCTGCAGCTCGCTATCCAGATAGAAATCAAGGTATTCAGGAATTGAACAATGTTGACTGGTTATCCGCAAATCCGAGTGAAGGAGAAATCCCAGGCAACCAGTCAGGAGAAATCGAGGTTACAATCAGCACGAATCATTTGAAAGCCGGAGATTACGAAGCTGACTTTATCCTCAATTCAAATGATCCGGAGACTCCGGAGTTTGTTGTCAATATTCAGTTATCAGTTGTAGAGGCACCAGATATCGGTGTCTGGTGGCCTGAAGAAGCGGGATGGTCAGAGGAAATCAACTGGAGTAGGGTTTATACGGATTTATATTCCGGTAATCCCTATGAAGTAATTGTTGAGATTGAAAACTCCGGGCTTGCAGTTCTTGAAGTAATTGAGATATTCTCTGATAACAATATGTTTACAGCAGGTCTTGATGATTTTACCCTCGAACCGGGAGAAATGGCTAATGTCCCCGTTAATTTCCAGGCGGAAGAGGATGAAACCGGGTGGTTTAATGGTGTTCTGACGATCCGCTCAAATGATCCCGATGAAAATGAAATAGAGATCGAGATGCGAGCGCACTCAGCATTGCCCCCGATTATTTCAACGGAGGTGAATATGATTGAAGATGAGATAGAGATCGGAGATACCAGCGAGCATTTCTTCAACATCTTCAATGACGGTGGTTCGTCTCTGAGATTTGATATATCTCATGATATTATCGACGAACCTGATGAGGACGTTTCAAATGGACCGCTTCGCGACGAACTTGGCGAAGAGATCGTAAGCTACGCTGTCGAAGCCGGCTTTGTTTCCGGATTAGCCTGGGATGGTGAGTTGATGTGGGCGAGAAACAGCCAGGATCAACGATTATTAGCATTTGATCCGAACGCTGAGGAAATCGTCGAAACCATTCAGATATTAGCTCAGGGTTATGGATTTGCTTTTGACGGAGAAGGATTCTGGGTAGGTGATTTTAACGACGCGAATGTCGGTTCTCTTATTCGTTTGGATAGACAGGGGAACTTTATATCTGCAATACAGATCGCAGCATTTTTCATACTCGGAATAGGACTGGACGAAGATGGAATTTGGATCTACGGTTCTCGTCCAATGATGCAGCAGAAATCATTACTGCAATTTTCCTATGGTGGTGACTTTTTGCAGGAAGTTAATTGCCAGGAAACACTGCAGAACGCACACGGCTGCATAACTATTGTTCCGGAGCATGAGGATGGAAAACTATGGTTCATGAATTGGCAGACAAGTGAACTGTTGCAGCTTAATATCGGTGAAGAACAACTCGAAGTTATCCAGCAGGTTCAGCTCCCCAATGATCAGGCTTTCGGAATTGGACATGACAGTGAGAACTTCTGGTATGCAGCCGGAGAGGGCAATTGGTATGTGATCGATGACGGTGTCAGCGAGGTCAGCTGGTTGACCTACGAACCTACTGATGGAGTTATTGAAGCCGGTGATGATATAGAGGTATTTGTAACCCTCAACACAGAGGATTGCTTTTTAGGAGACTACGAAGCCGATATACACATCAATTCCAACGATCCCGACGATCCCGATATAGTAATTGGGGTATTCATGAGCGTAATCGAAGAGCTTTCTGTTCCATCGGTGTCTACAGCTCCGGATAATTACTATTTCAACAACAGTTATCCCAATCCATTTAACATGACAACTCGGATTGCCTATGGTTTACCCCATACCGATCATATTAAAATTGCCGTTTACGACATCACCGGACAGACGATAACAACATTATTTAGTGGCACGCAAACGTCAGGACACCACACCGTAGTTTGGAACGCTGGTTACGCAGCAGCAGGCAGATATTTCATCCACCTCGAGTCTCCCGGCTTTAACGCCATACAGCAAGTGACACTGCTGAAATAGAGACAGTAGTCGCGATGGTCGCGGTCGTGGAAAACACTCGTAGGGGTTGAATATCTTCAACCCAAAATACCAATCAGGGAAAGGGTTTAACAAATCTCACAGCACACATCTGTGATTAATATGCCCATTCCCGCGAAGGCGGGATAGCTGCTTCGCTTGCGAAGTGCATCCAGAAAGTTACTGCGTTTTTCGCTGGACTCAAAAAGATCGAGAAATTTCAATATTGTCGAAACACCCGACACCATTCAATCGACCTGATCTTCAGCCAGGTCGAAACAAAACCTCCCCAATCCGGGTTAGGCGGATTGGGGAGGTTGTTTCCTGGTTACGTCATTGCGAGCAAAGCGAAGCAATCCCATCACCTAAATCAACAAAGAGATTGCTTAGTAGAAATCTCGTAGGTCGGAATCTCATTCCGACAAAAAATTCAAGAATAGCCGCGATAGCGGTCATGGAGGCCACCCGTAGGGGTTGAATATTTTCAACCCAAAAAGAATAACCACAAAAGCACCCTTAATCCTCAGATTCAGCAGTATCTGCTGATCCCGAAGCCTTAGCCCTTTTTATCGCCTCCCATTCCTCTTCCGTCATACTCAATTTCTTAGCCAAAAACTCCCCATCCCTTTTATATCGTAACCCCTTATCCACATCCCCCAAATCCCGCAGCACATCCCCCAACAACAACAACGCATCCCTCTCCGCCCAGGCATACCCACACCCCTGAGCAATACGAAGCCCACTCTCTCCATCATCCTGTGCTCGTTCGAGACTCTGTCGGAATTTGGTTGATTCGCGGTTGTACTCTGCCAACGCCCTCTCATAATTCAACCGTCCTCGCAACACCAGCCCATCCGCATGATCGAGTTTCATTCCGCGTGGAGATGCGATGTGCAAGGTCTCTTCGATGTAGCGCTCGCACTCCTGCCATGATTTTTGGTGCAAGTTTAGTTCTGCTTGGGATAGAAGGACTGATGGCAACTCAGAAATCATTTGACCATTTCTGATAGTACCCTCAGCATTATCGAGGTTGTATTTGGCATTATAATAATTTCCTCTTATTGACTCTACCCTTCCAAAAATCCATTGGCATCTCGCGACGTTTTCCTGCCATCCTTGATCTTTGGACACTTTCAGGTTGTTTTCAGTCAGGTCGAATGCACGTGCCTGCCAGTTCAAATGGAGCATCAGCTCAGCCCAATTAATGCCTCTTCTTGAGATTAGATCATATTTATGTTCCTTATTTTCAATCTCATTTGCCTCAGCGAACTTCTCTTGGGCAGCATTAATCCTTCCCTGTTTTGTCCACAGATTTCCTAATAATCTTAGAGCTCCTATTATCGCCTTTTTATGTTCACCCTCTTTTGCCAAACTCAAAGCTTGGATTCCGGTTTTCTCCGCTGCACTTAACTCGCCACGGGTGATTTGAAGATCGCAAATATTCTGATAACCAATGGAAAGATTTGTTTTATCACCGAGTTGCTCTACCATCTCAACTTGTTGTTTGAAATAATCCAATCCCGTCTGAAAATCGCCCATAACCATTGAAAGTCCACCAACCCATGATAAATAACTTGAGAGTCTACTTTCATCAAAATCTTCCTTACATTTTTTTCGCGCATCATCATCCCTAACAAAATTCAAACTGCATTTTCTGCCTTCTTCAATTGCGGGAATCCACGAAAAAACTTTTCCATTTCTTAATCTTCCGCTGTATAATTCATCCGCTCGTTTGAAATCACCAGCTTCGAGCAGCAGTTCGATCGCTGTTGTAATTGGACGAATCTCCTCCAAGGTTTTCGGATTCTCCGATGAAGGTCTATCCGTTAAAAACGATGCTGTTTCTGTGGCGATGCCAGGTCTCTCGCTCAGCAGCAGGTGTCGGAAATGATCCCGGAGGATCGGGTGACATGACCAGCTCGTTTTGCCCTCATTATCGATATCGCGGATTAATAATTTGTCGTTATGAAGCTTGTTCAATTCAGCGGAAATTATTTCCGTAGAAATCTCAACCGAATCTCCTTTGATCTTGCCCAGCTTATCTGTTAAAGTAAAAATTGTTTCGGGCTCAACTGGTTCGCGGAAAAGGGAAATTACACCCAATAACGCCCGATGCTCTTCTGGTAGACACTGCTCATAGAAGCCTAACAGGTGATGCATCTTTCGGTCGAGCGTTTCATTTTCATCGAGAGCTTTCTGATTGAAATTTATTTCGTATTTATTTCCTGATCCAACTTGATGAATTATTGTTGTGACAAAAATCTTCAATGCTAGTGGATGACCCTCTAATCTTCTACTGATTTCTTCGGGGTTGGAGTCAGTGTACTTATCAATTTGAAAAGATTTCATCAGATCTGCACCCTCAATAGGATTCAATTGATCAAGATCAAGGGCTCTGAAACCCCTTCCCAGATATGGAACCATATCCACAAACGGAAAGCGGCTGGTGAGTATGAACAATCCGGAATGTTCCACCTTGCAACCCATTTCTAATATCTCACGCAAATCTGTGTCGAGAAGAGATCCGTAGTTTGCTTTGTCAGGACGTTCTTGAATGACCTCTAATCCGTCAAGGACGATAAGGAGCGGATTCTGATCGATAAATTCTTTTATAATTTTTAAAAGTTCAGTTTTCTTAATATTGTCCTTTATTTTTATTGCATCTGAAATCTTGTTGTCAGATGCAAATTTCAACAATTCTTTGATAAAACCGCTAACAGATCTATTGTTATAAAAACTCCAGTAGAACACTCCCGCATAATCACGTTTCTTAAATCCATCTAACTCTTTCAGCCAGTACCCAATCAGCGAAGTTTTACCAAGTCCACCGATTCCGGTAACAGAGATAATTTTCACCGATGAATCATTACTCCAATGGTTTAGACGGTCTATATTGCTCTGTCGAGACAGATATTTATCATCATTGGTCGTCTCATGTGTCCATTTTTGAGGGATTTCTTTTTCCTTCCTGGTCACTACCTCCACTCTCACTGCTTCGGGTGCAGGTGGAATTTCAACAGAAGGGGCAGAATCTGCTTCATCCGCTTCATCTGCTGCGAATACCTCAAGTACCCGTTGCAATTCACTAAAGTCCTTACCCCCATCCTTTACCGTGTGAACCGGATAATAAATAACCTCCATATTATACTGATCGCGGTACATTTCCCTGCTTTCGCTTGCATATTGCTCTGAATCAGGGAGGTCGAGAATTGCTATATGTCTATGATCTGATGCAGCGAAACCTGTCGTTTGGTCGATCACATCATCAACAATAAAATCGAGATAGGTGTCTGAGAATCCGAAACCAATAAAGACCAATTTATCCTGACCCCACAGCTTTTCGAATAATGACCTGTAGACTCGTGTATTATAAGCTTCTCTGTACTCCTTGATTCCTAAGACAATTGTGTCGCTTTTTTCGTAACTTCCATGTGCGAACAGTATCGGGCAGATCTCATCCTTGAATATATCATTCGTGTACCATCTCTGAACTGTGTCCTGGTCTTTCCAGGTTGCATAGCCAGTGAAACTGTCCTGCCCCAGTTGAAATTGGAATTTTGGGATCGTAATTTAAGACACTTT
>CAYLYZ010000135.1:0-14316 GCA_964387885.1 uncultured bacterium
AAACAGCAGCATCCCGGATACAAAATGAATCTACACACAAATTAGGACTTGACATATCTATCTTTGAATGAACACATGTTAACAAAGATGTTTACAAAGTTTCGAACTAAAAGGAAACATAAATTCTCATGGAAAAACGAATTCTCATTGTTGATGATGAAGTTGCTATTGGGAAATTATTAGAAAAAGCATTTACAATCGCTGGCTTCAGTCCTACGATTGCTGATAGTGCTGAAGAAGCATTGAGTATTGCTGAAAAAGAGAAATTTGAAGTCTTTTTCATAGATATTAAACTACCAAAGATGAGCGGAATTGAGCTTTGCAAATTACTAAAAAAAGACAATCCCGCATCTTTCTTCTTCTCAATGACAGGATATGCATCGGTTTATGATTTGGTGAAATGTCGCGAGGCTGGTTTTGACGATTATTTTATTAAACCATTTAAACTTGAATATGTAGTCAAGGTTGTATCAGAAACCTTTGAGAAAGTAGAACGATGGGAAAAGAGTAAGAATGCAGATACTGAAAGTTAAAAATCTGATTTGATACTGCAGGAGAGAATGAACATTCCTGTCCGTTTTAAGACCATTAACGCAGACAGGAATGTTTGCACTCCAGTACCCGGGGAGGATGAACATTCCTGTCCGTCTTTATCACTATAAATCAATCGAGAGTTGAAACATACTACTTCGTATAAACGTAACTATTCGTTATGTTTGGATAGATAATCAGCAACGCCTTCCGATGTAGGCAACATTGCATCATCTCCTGATTTCCAATTAGCTGGACAAACTTCACCATGCTCTTCAAGATATTGCAGAGCATCCAGCAACCGGATTGCTTCATCAACATTCCTGCCTAACCCCAGGTCATTTACTAATGAATGCCTGACAATTCCTTCCTTATCAATAAGGAATAAACCTCGGAGCGCCACTGAATCATTTACAAGTACTCCGTAGTCGCGAGATATGTTCTTATCTAAATCTGAAACTAAAGGATATTTCACCTGCCCGATACCACCTTCATTGACAGGTGTATTCTTCCATGCCCAGTGCGAGAAATGGGAATCGATTGAGACACCAACGACTTCTGCATTTCTTTCCTTAAATTTATCAAGTGCTTTATCAAATGCGATAATTTCTGTAGGACAAACAAATGTAAAGTCTAATGGATAGAAAAAGAGGATTACGTATTTCCCTTTGTAAGAGGAAAGTTCGAGCTCTTCAAATGAATTTTCTGCTGTTACTGCCTGAGCCTTAAAATCAGGGGCAGGTTGTGTCACGAGTGAGGACATCTTTTCTCCATATTAGAGTTGTTAATTAAATCTTTAGTGATAATACGAACTATTACTATTCTGGATTGGACTTTGGTGGAGGGAATGAGCTATCTACGTTAAAAAGAAGAAAACTCTTTAAAGTATAAAGTTCCGATTTCTTCTAACAACTCTACAGTGGTTCAAATACGTCCTTTTCAGCACCACAAACCGGACAGATCCAGTCATCGGGTAAATCATCAAAAGTGGTTCCAGGTTCTATGCCATCTTCGGGTATTCCATCCTCAGGATTGTATTCATAACCGCAAACTGAACATACGTATATATCCATCGTTTTCTCCTCTCGCGAAACAGGTTGTTGGATTTTTTAATGCTTGAAATTTCAGGAAACTATTAATATAAAATACAGTATCAGCGATCGCATTGAAAGCAACCGCTGATACTAAATGATACAGTCAAATTATCATGCACCTTCAGTAGCAGCTGGAGGTACGAATACACGTTGGGTTGCTTCTTGATCGATCATAAAAATACCAGGACCGAAGTCACCGATCAATTTCAATTTTTGAACCATCCCATCAGCTGAAGCTTCTTCTTCAACCTGTTCAGAGACGAACCATTGAAGGAAATTATAAGTTGCATTATCATTCTCTGCACGAGCTACATCGACCAATCCGTTTATCAGGCTGGTAACCTTCTGTTCATGTTCATAAGTCGCTTCAAATACTGCGAGTACCGAGTCCCAGTCGGATTGTGGCTTGTCGATTGCATCAAGAACTACTCTTCCTCCACGCTCGTTTATATAGTGATAAAACTTTTCAACATGCGACAATTCTTCCTGAACCTGAATATGCATCCAGTTTGAAAAACCGGCAAGATTCTTGGTATCGAAATATGCTGCCATTGACATATATAAATACGCTGAAAAGAGTTCTGCATTGATCTGGTTATTGAGGGCTTCTTCGACTTTCTTGTTCAACATTTTATTCTCCTTTCCACAAACCGTGCAAGTTGCAGTATTCACGAGCTGTCACTTTGTCTGCCTTGACACAAAAATCAGCCTCAGGCTTATCACCTGGATTGAGGAAAGCATGGTATGAAATACCGTCTGCGATAAGCTCAATCCATTCGATGTAGTGATCATCTGCCATCGGATGTTCCACACTTCCGACCGAAACGTGAAATCCATCGGCAGTTTTAGTTATCACCGGAACATGTTTCTCTGTTGCCGCATCGACCGAGCCTTCCTCTAACAGAGTCATCGGTTTGTTGCAACATACCAGTTTTCCGGCTGCAGGATGTACAAACTGTACGATGTTTCCGCACAGTTCACACCTGTAAACCTGTCCTAATATATGCATTTCTTTCTCCTGATTATTAGTTATTTTGTTTTTCAGTATCGGGGATGACGGTCGTTACCAGGCTGTCCGAGAATGCCTGAATCGCACAGGCAGACGCCCTCGTCTACCTGTTAGGTCGTTGATTTTCCGTCAGGCGGGGACGCCTGACGACACTCTTTTTGCCATTTTCGGACAGATGTCCGCACTCCCCTGATTGGAAGACTTTTTTCTACCAGTTTTCACCCAGCTCTTCAAAGTGAGCCTTAGGATGCGCACATGCCGGGCACATTTCAGGCGCATCGGTGGCTTCATGCAGGTAACCACAATTTCTACAGCGCCAGATAGCGACACCGTCACGTTTGAATACCCGACCTGCTTCAATATTTGCAGCAAGATCTCTGTAGCGTTTTTCGTGATGTTTTTCTGCAACTGCTATTTTCTCAAAGACAACAGCTATCGCATTAAATCCCTCTTCACGAGCTATTTTGGCAAACTCGGGGTACATTACAGTATGCTCATGGTTCTCACCATCTGCCGAGCCCAGCAGGTTTTCGAGTGTGCTACCAATGACACCGGCTGGGAAAGAACCTGTAATCTCAGCTTCTCCACCTTCGAAGAATTTAAACAAGCGTTTAGCGTGTTCTTTTTCCTGGTTGGCTGTCTCTTCGAAAATATGGCTTATCTGAACATATCCTTCCTTTTTTGCCTTACTGGCAAAAAAAGTATAACGATTCCGTGCCTGTGACTCACCGGCAAATGCTGCCATGAGATTTGTTTCTGTCCTTGATCCTTTTAACTCCATCCTTTCCTCCTTATTTCCTGGTTGTAACTTTTAGTTTTCATCAATTAAATCGTCATATTCGACTTCAAACCGAAGCTTGTGTTTAGCTTCTTCGTTTGCGAGCATCAGAAATGTATTTTGCAGGCTGACATCACTAACCTTTCCCGCAATATCCATATACATCTTGAATGCTGCCTTTTCCTGCTTCATGGCAACTACCAGAGCCTGCTGATAATCAAGACCCGGATTTGGTTGAACATCAACAAGGTAATCACCAATTTTTAAGTCCATAACCTTTTCTACTGCCGGAGTATCAATCTTACCCTCTTTTATTGCCAGTAGTTTTTCCTTGTGTAGTTTCTCCTCAGCGGCAAAATCTTCGAACACCGCTTTCATTGCAGCATGCTCCATTTGATCCGCAAGCTTCAGGTAAAACCTGTTTGCAGCTTCTTCGCGTTCAACCGCGAAATCAATTGCTTCGTTAAAAGAACTAAAATTCATTTCTTACTATCCTCTGTATGTTAAGTTTATTTGTGTATCGGTACTCCGGCAGTAACTTCAACAGCTTCAAGAATCGCTTCTGAAATCGTAGGATGCGGATGAATCGTAACCATCATATCTTCCAGCGTTACACCGGTTTGAATAGCCAGAGCTGCTTCGGCAATGAGCTCTGATACATGAGGTCCGACCATACCCACACCAATTACCTTGTTATTCTCAGGATCTGACAACACCTTCACCAATCCGTCAGTCCTGCCAATAGCCTGTGCTCGACCAAGTCCCCGTAATGGAAACTTACCCACATTGTATTCTATACCATCATTATTTGCTTCAAGTTCCGTTAATCCACACCATGCAATTTCGGGATCAGTGAAAACCACAGCCGGTATCGCCCGGCCATCAAACTCGGTTTTATTATTGACGATTACCTCAGCAGCAACTTTTGCTTCCCTGCTGGCTTTGTGAGCGAGTGCGTGACCCGGTACAATATCTCCGATCGCGAAAATATTGGGGACGGATGTTCGACACTCCTTATTTACTTCTATTAATCCTCGATCCCCGATCTTAATATCGGTATTCTCAAGCCCGATATTGTCTGTGTTTGGACACCTTCCAATTGCAACTAACACCTGATCTGTACTAATTTGTTCAATCTGACCGTTATGGTTGATTGTCACTGTATAGCCGTCTTCCGATTGCTCAACATTTTGCACTCTTGATTCATACTTAATACAATCAACCTTGCGCTCACACCTTCCAACCATAATATCAACAAGATCAGCATCTGCGCTCATAAGAAGATGTTTGGAAAACTCAACAATTGTGACCTCTGAACCCAGTCCGGCATAGACCATTCCCATTTCAAGTCCGATGTAACCACCTCCGATAACGACCAGTCTTTTGGGAATTTCAGGTAGTTTCAAAGCTTCTGCTGAAGACCAGAGCGGAAGATCATACCCCGATGGCAATCTATTTATCCGTGAACCTGTGGCAATAATGCAGTGCTCGAATGTTACAGTTTGTTTTCCATCATCAATTGACAGTTGATTGTTATTCAGGAATTTTGCCCTGCCATTTATCCGCTTGATTTTTCGTTTTTCGAGCAGGTCTCTAATATTCCCGGTCAATCTTTTAATAACTGTATTAGTCCAAAATCTTAATTTATCAATATCATAGCTCAGGTCTTCAACGTTTAATCCAAGGCTTGAGGCGGATTTCACCGAATTACCAAGCTCCACAACATTTATGAGGACTTTTGATGGAATACATCCTTCCAGCAAACAAACACCACCAGGATCCTTATGTTCATCGATTAAAACCACCTGCTTGCCAAGATCTGCAAGCCTTATAGCAGCAATGTAACCTCCCGGACCTGCACCAATTACAGCAACTTCTGTTTTTTCTACAGGTGTGCCTTTATCGGTCATTAAAGACTCCAACTAATAATTCCTCTTCACAAAACTAAAATATTTCAAACCATTCAGGTATAATTATAATCCGGATGGGATGGACTGAGTTAAATCCCGAAACATCCCATCCATAATAACGATCTAATCAACCCAATCAGTCATGCATCTATTTATCCATCAACCGTTTTTCACCGGTGATGTTTTGAATGGGAGCAATATCCATTGTGGTCTCCATGCACCCAAGGTACTCTCCGGAGGCATCTCTAACCGCATGATATCTTATATATACATATTTTTCACCGAGGTGAATCCAGAATGATACTTCATCCTTTTCGCCACTTCTGAATCCTTCAATGATTTCATTCACCTTATGAACACTTTTCTCAGGGTGACAACGTTGAACCGGCAGACCTACCGAGGCGACAGTCCTGGCGAAAATTTGATCCTTAATTTTATTAAAGTACCTGAAAATGTCGTTCTTGTCAACAAAAGTTATCTCAACAGGTAAACTATCAAGCATTGCAATCATCTCTTTTGGAGACAATTTCCCAGATCCAGTGTCAATCTGTCCATCTTCCATTTTACCACTATCGGAATCCGACGAATCTGCCACTAAATCTTTTGCGGATTGCGGTGAAAAATCACAATACCCTATCTGGTTGAACTGTTCAAGTGTTTTAGCCCATTCATCTTCACTAAATGATCGCAGTGCCATCGGGAACAGTATAGTGTTCTCTTTCTGAAAATGTGTCGCTAGCAGTTCATTCAATGTCCTGCAGTTTCCTGCAAGCTGAGTGGCAAATGCTGAAAATTCAATTTCGCTGGCGCCTTTGATTAACCGAATAATCTCCTTCTCGGTTGCGCGAACCTGATCATGTTCATTCCACATCTGTGCTGTTGGTCCTGTAATACCATACTTCTCAAGATATGGAAAAACTACATTCTCCTCGCGCAAATAATGTTTCTGTGAATCCCTTAGTATCGTTACAATTTCAGAGATTCTTGACAGCTGCGAAACTGCTTGCTTATATTCACTGAGTTGACTCAGTTCTTCGCTCAGTTTAACAAGTTCTTCTGAATACCCGAGCAGGGAATTGTGCTCTTCCATGAGAGTGTGAATCGGATGCCCTTCAGGTGTCATGTTTGACATTCTTCTCTTCCTTTCTTAAGTTGATCCTTCGAATCAATGTTTATGTTGTTAAATCTTGCCCATTATATAATCACGCATATGGTGAACTTCAAATTTGCAGTGAGTAAGACTTACTTTGACAATATCACCAATTGATATAAGTCCCACAATTTTTCTGTCATCCATCACCGGCAGGTGACGCAGGTGTTTTTCAGTCATAATGTTTTGAACGGCTTCGGTATCATCTTCAGGCGTTGCAATAATCAAATCAGTAGTCATAACTTCAGATAGTTTCAAGTTTGATATCTGTGTAATATCCTCCGCAACCAGCTTCAATACATCTCGTTCAGTCAAAATTCCTACCGGTATTGTGTTTTCATCAACAACGACCACACTTCCAACCCTTTTACCGTTCATTAGTTTAGCTGCTTCTAATACAGTTACATTACCATCAGATGTTAAAACGTCAGATCCTTTTTTCGCAAGTAGTTCTTTAATAATCATGTTCTCTCCCTATTTTATGTTTAGTTTTCGGAATTTTAATGTAGGGATAAACCATTGAACGAGATGTCACAAATTCTTTTTTGCTCAGTCTAATCCGACAGGTAATCCCCCAATCGTCTTACAATAACCAGAAACAATATCCCTCACTATTTCACCAGCTGAGAGAATGGATTTGATATCTCCGGCTATCTCTCCAGCCTCCATGTAACCTTCCATCAAGTCTCCGAGGAATAATCCTTTCCGTGCTCTTCCAACTCCACGCATCTCACCGAGTTCAGATTCTGAAGCACCAACGGATTCCGCATACTTAAATTCTCTGGCGACTTCACCATCTAAAATTCGCGTTGGTCCGATTTTTTTTAATATCAATGATGTCGCAGGTTCGGAAGAGTTTACAACTGCTTTCTTATATTCATCGGATGCTGAACTCTCAACCGAACATGCGAACCTCGTCCCGACCTGGGCTCCATCCGCCCCCAATGCCAAAGCAGCCGTCAGACCTCTGCCATCTCTTATCCCACCAGCGGCAATAATCGGAATTCTTATATTATCTGCCAATCGCTGAATCAATGGAAAAGTGGGAATCTCTTCAATCCCATTATGACCGCCAGCTTCGGTTCCTTCACCAACGATAGCATCAACTCCTCTCGCCTCTGCTTTAAGTGCAAGCTTTAAAGATGGAACCACGTGTGCTACAGTTATGCCATTCTTATGTAATAGATCGGTATATTTCCCCGGATTTCCAGCTGATGAAAACACTATCTTTATCCCGGATTCAATCGTAATCCTGATTAGTTCATCAACATCACCTCTCATCAGGGGTATGTTAACTCCGAGAGGACCATTCCAATTTCTTTTTGCTTTGGTAATGTGTTCATCCAATAACTCCGGAGTCATCGAACCTGCACCGATTAGCCCCAGACCACCGGCTTTTGAAACTGCAGTTGCAAGTTTCCATCCGGATGTCCAAATCATCCCACCCTGTACAATAGGGTACTTGATTCCAAATAAATCTGTGATGCGAGTTTTTATGCTCATAGCCGAAGACAATTTTCGATTATCCTTATTAATTATTGTTTTGTGCTTTAGTCTTCAGAGGAATTTCCTTGCCCCTGTTCAGGCAATCCGGACAAACACCATAATATTCCTGATCACACCCAAGTACTTCGTAACCACTCTCTCTACTTATACGATCCAAAGGTGGAGTGTTGTTAACTTTCAGATCTTCTATCATACCGCATTTTACACACCGGATATGATGGTGTTCCTCAGAGCTGAACTCAAAACGCATACGTGTTCCGTCAGAATTAATCTTCCTGATTATTCCTATTTGTTCAAGTATTTCGAGATTTCGATAAACCGTTCCCAGGCTGATTCGAGGGAGTTTTCTCCTCACCTTCTGGTAAATTAAATCTGCGGTTGGATGATCATTTGTTCTCTTTAATACATCAACAATGATCTTGCGTTGTTTGGTCATCCTGTATGCTTGGTTTGAATCCATTTTCTTTTAAAAACTTCACAGTAATGAGAATTGTTACTAAAAATACGTGTCACCCTTCTCATCAGTTTGCATCACAGAACACAACCAACTCCATTTTCAGTAAAAAGCCGGAATATTGACTTTTTATGTAATAGGATTTATCTTTAAGGTTGACCTATTTCACAAACAGAGTTAGTTAAAACAAATGCTTCCATATCCTCAACCAAAAACCTCCTTATTTTGTTTCTTTTTTCTGATCCTGATCTTTTTTTCTGTCACCAGCAATTCATATGGCAAAAATAAATACTTTGGCACCGGTAATGCCGATCTCCTTGAGAACATGACTCGTGAACAGGCTCGCAAGAAAGCATTTGAAAGGGCACTGAACAATGCGCTGGCTAAAGCCGGAATTGAAGTGACGAGTGTTGACGGATTGAGTCGAATGGAACAGTCGGAAGGTGAAATGTACGATAACTTCATCCAATTCACATTTACAAGAACTAACGGCTTGATAACGGAAATAGACACATTGGTTGACAAACTCCAATCTGTCGATATCCCCGGTGGAAACACAATCCTTCAACATCGAGTAGAAATTAATGCTGAAATCCTAATTGAAAGAGAGGAGACTGATCCGGAGTTCAGTATTTCAATGAAGTTAAATGAGGATGTATTTCGTGAGGGAGACCCGGTTCAAATTCTGTGTACAGCATCAAAAGAATGTTATGTGACTATTTTCAATTTATACTCGAACGATTCTCTCCTTATTATATATCCCAATTCAGAGATGAAAAATAACTTCATTGCCCTGGAAGATACTCTTCGAATCCCACCTGAGGATGCCTTCTGGGATCTCCCTGCCAGCCTGTTGCCAGGAAGTGAAACCTCGGTCGAAGCGCTGGTAGCAATTGCTACCAGAAAAAAAATCCCTCTTGAACTGGATGAGGTAATGATTAGAAATGGGCTAATATCCCAGAGTGATGCTCTGCTTACAATTAACAGGTGGCGAGGCAGAATTGGGATTGCCGATAGGACAGAAGATTGGTGTTTTTATAGAATTATCAAATGATTAACTGAGTGGTGAATCCTGAAAAGGAGGACGAATGTTTCGCGCGATTGTTGTATTATTCTTTAACATAATTCTAACAACCACACTTTTCAGCCAACCCGATGATGTATGGCTGCATAGCTTTCAGAATCCCGGTGATGATGGAATCAGGGATGTTTATCCTGTTTCCGATGGAGACTATATTCTCTGCGGGTATTCCGGTGAATCTGAATTCCTTGTAATCAGATGTGACGGAGAGGGAAACGAAATCTGGTCAAACACTTACGGTGAGGGACAGGAACACCAATCCGCCTGGACTGTGGTTGAGACCGACGATGGAAATTTCCTGATTGGTGGGAGAAATCAGGATCATTTTTCTGCCCTGCTGATTAATGGCAATGGTAACCGGATTTGGTGGAATGATTATTTCGAAGGTATTTGTCACTCAGTAATAGAATTGAAAAGTGGTGAATTTTTACTTTCCGGTCATGATGAAGAACGATTTGGCATGCAGCATAAGATTGGTAAGTTGCTGATGGTTAATGGAGATGGCCGGTTGCTCTGGAGTCAATCCTACGATCCCGGAGTCTACTGTGACTTGTTCGCAATGCGGGAAACAGATGGCGGTATAGTATTAGCCGGGCACAAGTACGTAGGGGTGATGAGATTTGAAACCTGGGTAATTAAGGTTGATTTTGATGGTGGCATCATCTGGGACGAAACTCACCGGTTTGGCCATTCATCAACAGCCTACTCAATGGTCTCAGGTTGTGATGACGGTTTTGCAATGACTGGAACAGGAATATTTGGCGAACCGTTTAAGTTCTTTATTCTCAAGATTGATGATGAAGGACAACGTGAGTGGATGCAAACATATGATGGAATGCATCCTGATAACATGGCAAAAGCTGCATGTATTACACGTCTGAATAATATGGGATATGCCGTTGTCGGCTCAGAACGTGACGTATGGGGTCCGCGGATCTATACACCTATGGTGGTAAATACCAATGCTGTCGGAGAAGAACAATGGCGCAGAAAATATGACTTTGAAGGTGACCTAGGTTCCGTTATAATCGGTCACGATAACTCACTTCTTGCCGGGGGTGTAATTCGGACGGATGAAGATGAAATGGGCAAAGACGCAATGATTATGAAACTTGAACCGGATCGATATGCTCCCATATATATAGACTGGAGTCCGGATGATACTACGTTAAGAGTAATACCAGGAGATTCAATAAGCTTTTCTGTTCGGGTAATTGACCTTCAGGATGATGAAATCTGGTATTCCTGGATAATGGGAGAGGATACACTTGGGTATGATACGACATTGACCATCCACTTCGAGGAAATGGGAGAATTTGAGGTTACTTCGCTCGTCACTGATGGGGAACATCATGCTTCGAAAACATGGCAGATTAGTGTCAGGGCATTTTATATCGATACATATCAGCCAGACAGCCTCTCTATGACTATCAGAAGAGAACAGAATGTTAACTTCTCAATTGATGTCGTCGCGATCAATATCGATGAAGTAAACTATGTTTGGACTTTAACCGGAAGGGATAACCAACAGGAAGATATTAGTTCTGATCCAAACGTCTCGATAGATTTCAACCTGACGGGAAGGCATCAACTTGCTGCGCAGGCTTTTGATGATGAAGATTTTGATCTCGTCACCTGGCAGATTGAGGTGCGATCTATAATATACTGGTGGTGGCCTCACTCTCTTAATCTGACATGTCATCTCGGTGACACATTACTATTCAATGTTACACCATTTAATCCAAACCTCGATTCGACCCAGTGTAACTGGTATTATGATCTTTCAAACCATAGAGGACGAGGTTTTTGGAAGACAGTTGTATTTGAAGAGGCAGGTTTACACTCTGTAAACGCAACCGTGCGTGAAGGTGAAGAACGTGATGATGTGACATGGGAGATTTCAGTGATTGAACCGGAGGCTGTTAAGCATGATGATGGTGTAACCCCTGTGTCAAATATCCTGTATCCAGCAGCACCAAATCCTTTCAACTCGTCTGTTGACATATCCTTCGATATCGTTGCTACCCAAAGGATTACACTGAGTATATTTGACATCTCCGGCAGGGAAATCACTCGTTTGATTGACGGAGTGAAGGTGACTGGATTTCATTCGGAAACCTGGGTAGCAAACAGCAAATCCGCCGGTGTGTATTTTGTAAGATTGAGAACTTCGGATAAAGATTTGTTTACTAAAGTCATGCTGATCCGATAGCATTTTCACTAATCATTAAAGTTTACAAAGTGTAACTATAAAAGCTGACCATTATTTGAGCTGTCCGAATATAAAGTTGACACATTGTTAACTTTCAGGATAAGTACTAGTTTTTTCATTATTTTATTTTTGGAGAAGATATGAGTTTTTCAAAAAAAGCTCTTTCATTCATATCATTTTTAACAGTATTCTGCATTTCATCAGCTTTCGCACTGGTTATAAATGTACCTGAGGATCACGATTCAATTCAAGGTGCAATAAACGCATCTGTTGATGGGGATACTGTATTGGTTGCTCAAGGTGAGTATCCGGGGGATATCGATTTTGACGGAAAAGCAATTCTTGTTTTATCCTCTGAAGGACCACTGGTAACAATCATCAACGGAAGAGGAGCCGTACGTTGTGTTGCTTTCTTAAGTGGTGAAGATGAGAACAGTATTCTTGAGGGCTTTACACTTACTAACGGAGTTGCAACCGGTCAGGGTTACGGTGGTGGCATATTGATCGAAGGATCATCACCGATAGTCAAAAACAATATCTTTTTTGGAAATCTTGCTGCACAGGGAGGTGGCGGAATATCAGTCTCCGGAGATGGTGCAAATCCATTGATTTTCCGTAATCTCTTTTACAATAATGAGACTCCTGAGATCGGTGGTGCAGTATCAATTTACCAATGTGGCAGCAGACTCATCAACAACACGATAGTTAATAACTCCGCTGGTAGAGATGGAGCTGCAATCGGACTTCCTTTTGCAAATGGAGTACAGATTACAAACAACATTGTAACTGAAAATCCAAGCGGACAGGGCGGAGCAATTTCAGGCTGGAACGCACAAAATATAATCCTTACTTACAACGATGTCTGGAACAATAATGGTGGTGATTACGGCAATAATGTTGAGGCTGGCGAAGGTTCGATATCAGCTGATCCTCTATTCGAAAATCCTGATGAACGTGATTATCACCTGACAGAAGACTCACCTTGCATTGATGCCGGAGATCCCGATTCACCTCCGGATGAAGACGGTAGCCGTGCAGATATTGGTGCATATCCTCGACTACAAGAACAGGGTGAAGACTTACCGGATATTCATATTGAGCCGGATCATATAGATTTCTGGGTGTTCGACACCGGCGCCATTGACAGCATCGCAGTAACCATAAGCAATGTCGGTAACGCGATTTTAAGTGTAACATCGCAGATAATTGTGCCTGACCATGCTGTCTTTTCAGTTGGTATGGGGGGCGAAGAATTTGATCTAGAGGTTGATTCTAGCCATACGACATGGATTGTTTTCTCACCTGTTGATGAGGGATGGTTCGAAGCCTTCTACAGGATCGGATCTAACGCACCGCGCGATATGATAGATATCCCGATTACAGGATCAGCTTTAACAGTTGAACAGAACAATGATCAATTACCCGCAACATTCAACATACAGAGTATTTACCCCAATCCCTTTAACTCGACAGCAGTTGTTACATACAATATTCCAACCTCTACCCCGGTTTCAATCACATTGCACGACCTTCACGGAAGAGCTATTAGGCAGCTCGTTAACAGAGTGCAAACTGCAGGAACTCACAGCATCGCAATTTCTTCCGATGCATTGACTACAGGTGTATATCTCCTGAGAGCAGAGGTTTCAGGGCAGGTTGACGTACGGAAGGTTGTATTAGTAGAGTGATTTTTTGCGGATTCGTTGTCGGGGCGAACAATTATCCACCTCTACGGTTATCCAACTTTACTGAATCCAACAATAAAACTTGACAAAGTACAAAACGATTACCATTTTTACCTTTAGAATGATTAAAAAGGAAGGAATCAATGAGCGCAGAAACGGCGACCAGAAAGGTCAAATACATCGTGAACGAGCGTGGGAAACGAACTCATGCCATTATGCCGATGAAAGATTACGAGGAATTGCTCGAAGACCTTCATGACCTTGTGGTAATCGCTGCAAGAAAAGATGAGGATTCAATCAGCCTTGACGAACTGAAGAAACGGCTCTATGGCTCCACAGAAATACCGAGTTGAAGCCCGACCTTCAATTGAAAAGGACTTCAAGCAGATTGACATCCGGTATCATCGACGAATCTGGAGTCATATTGAGGCTCTAGCTGTTGATCCATTTCCGCGCGGATGTGTGAAGCTTGAGTCTGGTGAGGAAATCTACCGTATCCGAGTTGGCGTCTATCGGATATTCTACACAATAATTGCTGAAAAGAGGCTCATTTGTATCGAACACATCAAACACCGGCAATCTGCTTATAAGAAGTAGCGATATCTCATAATAATAGAGATGGATATCTCTATAATTACCATTCAACTATTTCTGTGGATGTATTGACAACTGGTGTGTATCTACTTAGAGCAGAAGTTTCCGGGCAGGCTGAAGTTAGCAAGGTTGTTTTGGTGGAGTAATTCCTTACGAAACGCGCTGGCAGACGCCCTCGTCTGCCAGATTAGAGGAGTGGTGTCAGGTGTTAGAGGAGTGGTGTCAGGTGTTAGAGGAGTGGTGTCAGGTGCCCTCACCTTGTCCTGCCCCAGTTGAAATTGGAATTTTGGGATCGTAATTTAAGACACTTTT
>CAYLYZ010000136.1:0-14229 GCA_964387885.1 uncultured bacterium
CTATATTGAATATTAATCGTAGAATAATGGTAAAAAAGGAAAAGAGTAGTGACAAAACAGAGAGGATTAACGAGTTCCGTGCTAACGGATGAACAGGAGTTGAGTTTTCTGACATTATTCTCTCCCGGATAAAAGGTTAGAAATATACCTGAATATAGCTTAACTTGCTTATTGGAACAAGTTTCGCAGGGCGGATTCTCTACCCACCGAATATTGCTGTTTAATATGATTATTTTGGCGGATTAAGAATCCGCCCTACACATTAGTGAAGTAGCCGCGATCCCTTGTGGTCGTGGAATTTACAGCCCTATATTCCCTTTCACAAGCTCCCCTATCGTAGCGTTCGACACCGTTTCAATCCCAAATCCCTTTTTCAGATAGTCCAACATCAAGTCACCATCGGCAACGGTGGTACCGAGTATTGCTTCACCAGCAAGTATAACCTTGAAATCCCTTTCCCATGCCTCGATAGCCGTCAATCCAACACATCGGTTGATAGCGTAACCCGTTATTACAACTGTATCCACCTGTCGTTCCCGCAGGATCTCTTCAAGTTCCGTACGAAGAAACGCACTTGCCCGTGTCTTCGTCTGGACAACATCCCCATCGTTCGTGTGCAGATCGGGGTGAAGTTCTGCCTCCCATGTCCTTTCAATCACTGTTCCCTCTAACAACTCCCCCGTCCAGTGCGGCTTCATCATTTGATTCCAGGTGCTGCCGTCCGCTTTGTGAACGTTCTGCACCAACACAACCGGCTGGGAGGTCTCGTGGAAGAGGTCGATTAATTCGTTGGTTTTGGTAATCAGTTCTCCAACGCGTTTCAACTTCTCCTGCTCACCTCGTTCGAGGTAGTATCGCTGGAGGTCTATAACGAGTAGTACGGTTTTCATTTTCACTCCTTTCCGAACGTTGCAGGGGTGGCATTGTCTGGCTTGCCCAGACATGTTTCATCTATTCCGTTAATGCTGAAACCGACTGACGATTTATGTGAATGTTTATCAAATAATCTGTGCGAAATTTTCGGAATCTACCCAAGCAGGAATTTAACGGTATTATAGGTAAAACTTACATGAAAATTGTTAGTAAAGTCTTCTTTTCTGATTTTGTACTCATTTTTTGAGGAGAAACATGTCTTGACAAGCAAGACATGTCACCCGTCTGAACTGCTAAACTTCTTCATCCAAATATATGGTATATGCGTCATCCGTGTACATAATATACAACAATTTTCTACGAAAGTCAAGTCTTACTACAGTGCACAGGAGAGAAGGGTGATACCAAAAATTATCGTCACATCGTCACACTTTTGGCGGAAAGTGTTTGTGGGTATGGGTTTGAGGGTGTGACGGAAATGTGACGGAAGTGATGAAGTGATGAAGGGTGAAAGGGAGAAAGTGATCAAGGGAGCAAGGGAATTGGGCTGGGATGATGTGAAAAGGTTCATATCTTATCTTACAGTTCAATGTATTGTTTAACACTAACTAAATCCAGTTTCTGCAGCAGAAACTGGATTTAGCGCCGCCCCGAAAAAAAGGGTGGCATAGACATGTATCATCTATTCGATGCATTCAAAATTTTACATTTTTTATTGATGAATCTCGTATGTAATGACGGACAGGTGTGTTTTATTCTTGAGACACTTTAGGAGAAACATGTCTTGACGAGCAAGACAATGCCACCCGCCATAAAAAAGGAAAAATAGCAATGGTAAGAACGGGCAACCATAAATTTGATATTATCTCGACAGTATTCTTTAATGACGATTCCATAATAGACTCCCCAAATTTTTAAACATAATGTAGTAATCATGCATCGCGGAACCGGAGAGTAAAGCGGATATAGCTTTATACTCGGGCGCAGAAGAATAGTTGTATATTTCATCTTGGTTCCTGTCTAGTGACAATCGCTGATAGCCATATCGTATTCTCATTGCTAATTATTCTCTCTATCCCATTAATGAATTCCTGTTCTGGAGTGTCAGACTTGGAGTACTTCCCCGTTTTCGTGTCGTACATCAGCTTCTCACGTTTCAAGAGTTCAGCAGTCAACCTATAGTTCACCCATTGCTCCTTATACCTGAACACCATCGACATGGAAACTAGGAGAGCAATCACCATAGCTGCCACCACGTTGATTATTTGTAACTGCAGAGGTAATAATGTAATCCCGAATGGAAACAACACAGAAATGACGATGAGAGTAAACGATGAGATCATATGAATCCTTTTATTACGCATCGCCTTTTGCTCGTAAAAGAAAACCTGATCCTGATACCTCGATGATATGTATTTGTCAATCATGTCGCTTTTGTGTTCATGGACTTATATCTGCCCTAAGAGTTTTATGAGGACTTTAGCTTGATCTGATTCTTTGTCGAGTGTAAGTGTCAGGCTGGGAATAATGCCAAGTTTGATGTTTTGCTCACGAATTTGGATGAGTTTCTTTATTGGCCACAGAATTGTCAGTTCGACCAAAGCTCCAGCACCGATTGCCACGTTCTTATCAAGTAGGAATCCCAAGAAGAATACAACCATTCCAACACCAAAGAGACATGCCGCCATGGTTGTCACGATGGTCTCAAGACGATTGGCTCGATCGAGGGCTGTATCGATACGAGCATTGATCTCATGAATGGATTGGCTATCAGGCATATTGTCTCTGGCTTTTTATCATCTGGCTTATCGCCAAACAAGCAATGTTGTTATTTCTTCTTAACATTCTATTTACAAATAAACCCACAAAATCGCAAGCAAAAACCACCTCTTCACAAAAACCACACCATTTCAAACAACACAATCACAAACAACTTGCTATCCACCCCCCCCACCCCTTATATTCCCAATAAGTACCCTACTCATTCCCGAACCACCATTTCGGAGGAATATAATGTTTGCATTTCGACAATTCTTATCCATTTCACTGCATTTAGGGTTAACCTTAACGCTGGTTTTTACGACAAACATCTCTGCTGTCGAATATGAGTATTCTGAAGAGGGAGCTCTCGGTGTAGAATTTGAGGGAGGGCGTACTGAGTTTGAGTTTGCAGATATTAACAATGATGGTCATGTCGATATACTCTGTATTGGCGATCATGGTTCTCCACATATCAACACCAATCAGCATGGGATAATGGTCTTTTTTGGTGATGGTACGGGGCGCTGGAACGTTGCTATGAGTGGTGAATTTGGGTATGGGGGGATCGCTATTGGTGACGTCAATAATGATGGTGATTGGGATGTGGGTTATGCTAACCATCACCCCTATTCTGATAATGATTTTGGAGATCAATGCATCGAGGTCGCAATCGGAGATGGTTCGGGTGAAAACTGGGAGCCCTACGATGATGGTTTGGCTGTACCGAGGGGGGACGATGACTGGTATGGAATGTTCGGTGCGGATTTTGGTGATTTCAATAATGATGGATTACTTGATATTGGTGCTAACTCGTTTGGCTCGGGAACGGGATTACATGTTTATACAAACAATGGTGACGGAACCTGGGAAGATGCCTTATATCATTTCTGGCGCAATAATTCCGCAATGGATTTTGTATTTGGCGATATGAATAATGATGGGAATTTAGATTTCGCATGTGCTCTCGAGGAAATGGAAGTTCACTGGGGTGATGGTGAGGGAAATTTCGAATATAACCTACACAATCTGCCTGACCCACCTGAATTTGAGGTATACCTCGGAGTGGACCTTGGAGATGTAGATAATGATGGTGCTGATGATCTAGCAATTGCTGACCACGAGGCTCGGGTGTGCGTTTATACATTTGATCCAGAGCGCGAGAGATGGGATAACATCTCAGTCGGTTTACCTGGAAACAGGGGGGCATGGCGAATTGACCTGCACGATATGGACATGGACGGCTTCAAGGATGTAGTATTTTCGGGATCTGAAGGGATAGAAGTATGGCTGCAGGATCCTGATGGGAATCCGCGCTGGAGTCGGGACTGGATGATGGGGTTTGGTGAGGATTATTCCGGGATTCAGGCAATCAGGGCAGGTGGTGACATTGATCATAATGGAATGCCGGATATTGTCCTCCTCGTTCGCATGCGCACCGGATTTATGCAGACTCAAAATTTCCTGCATATCCTGCGAGAGACAAGTGTAGCTGAGGAGCTGTGGATCAGACCTGTTGAACCTGCTGGTGGGGAGGTATTCGTAGCCGGATCGGTCAGGTTCATAGACTGGGCAGCTGCCATTCCCGGAGATTTCGATGCCGACAGGGCAGTCGTTGATATATTTTTCAGCGCACTTGGCCCTGATGATGAATGGGATCCAATCGCAGAAGGCATCGCCAATGGCGGCAGGTTCCAGTGGACGGTTCCACAAGTTGAATCGAGGAACTGCCATCTGAGGTTCGTCCTTGATGTTGGGGATGAGGTCGTTGAGGTAATCTCGGATGAACCATTCACAATTATTGGTGGTGAAGCTCTGCCAATGCTGACTGTAGAACCACTGAGGATGGAGTTCCGGGATGTTGAGATCGGACAACCTATTGAACGTCCACTCACATTTACCAACACCGGATTTGCAGATCTTACTGTCGAACCGATTGAGCTCGCTAACGGCAATGCGTTCTTCATTGAGCGAGAAGGCGAGGAGTTCGTGCTTGAGGCTGAAAGTTCAGTTGAACTTATGGTCACCTGCGATCCTCCCGATGAGGGTTTCTGGGATGACTTTATCCTTGTGAATTCGGATGGTGGTAATGAAGAGGTCTGGTTGATCTGTACAACTGAAGGGTATATCGGACCATTAGTTGAATTTGAGGAGGATGCTGTCGATTTCGGTAGGGTTCAGGTTGGAGAAGCGCAATCATTTGAGTTAATTGCGCGTAATACTGGTGACGATGATGCGGTTGTCAATGTCACTGGCTCTGTAGGTGTTGCATTCACCTGGGAGGATATAGAAGACGAAATAATTCGACCAGAAAACTCGATTGCTATCCCAATAAGATTTTCCCCGGAAAGATATGGAGCTGTTCAACAAACTCTGACACTAAGATATCAGGCAGATGAGATATCAACCGATTTGACCGGTTTCGGTTTTGGTCAGGCAGCACTTGGGCTTTCATCTGAAGAGCTCGATTTCGGAGAGGTGCTCGTAAATGGTAGCGCTGAAATGGAAGTAGTAATTCACAGTCTTGGTGATGAACCGGCGGACATCAACGTCCCAAGATCCGAAAACCGGGCATTTCACATTGAGCCGATCGATGGACAATCTTTGAATCCCGGCGACTCGCTGATTATCCCGGTTACATTCGAGCCCGATCGTGGTATAGATTACTCGACTGAACTGGTAATCGCCTATCAGGTTGATGATTTATCTGTGGCATTAACCGGTTCGGGAGCATTCCGGGCAATGGTCGAGACTTCGCATGATACTATTGATTTCGGAGAAATCCTGGTTGAAAACAGACGAATCCGAAATCTCATTATAAGAAGTACCGGGAATGAGGTTGCCCACGTCAACGTCGGACGTCCGACAGGAGGCGCATTCACCTGCAACCAGGAAGGTGATTTCCAGCTCGAGCCGGGAGATTCACTTGTCGCCAGAGTAGCATTCGGACCATGGGTTGATATGGATTATACGGGAACTATTATGATAAGTTATGAGGAGGAAGATAAGGAGATCGTCCTTATCGGTCGGGCAGTAACTGAGTTTTCAGTAACAGAAAATCCAGGTGTAGCACATTCTTTCGGTTTCGTCGAACTTTCCCCAAACCCGTTTAACAGTCAACTCAATATTAAATATACCTTAGACCGAATGGGGGAGGTCGACCTGAGTATCTGCGACCTGAGAGGACGTTTTCTGAATACCCTCACAAACAAAACCCAAAACACCGGACTGCACACTGTGATAATGTCAGCAGAGGGATTGACGACCGGGGCTTATTTGATAGTCATGAAACACCAGGGCAGGAGGGAGATGGGGAAGGTTGTATATTTGAAGTAAATTGATATAGGAATCACCATATCCGGGGCGCGCGAACATTCCTGTCCGCTTTGTGGCAGTACGTAGAGCGGATTCTTAATCCGACGAACATTTCTATCTGAAATGGGAATTTCGGCGGGATAAGATCCCGCCCTACGCCACTGTCATTTTAAAAATAATTGTATATAAACTCTATGTTCTTTTTTCGAAATAAAATGACTAACTCTCTCTATTTCACAAAAGAGAGTTTCAACTTTGAGCTACCCTCAATTGAAGTCAATTTCGCTATGTATAAACCACTTGAAAGCTGTGAACCATTCAGCATTACGGTGTGCATACCGACATCAAATCTACCAATAATCAGGTCGATCACCCGGCGTCCATTGAGATCGAATAGGGCTAAATTTATGGTACTCGATTTTGTTAAACTGAATGATATTTGTGTTGCACTGTTAAACGGATTTGGATATGCAGTGACGAATCCGAACTCTTCAGGGATTGAAGAATTCGGGCTTAATTCCACAACCCAGAGCTCATTGGATTTATAGACACCACCACCGGAAATTGTTTCAGAATCGTACGTGAGATGTTCTCCGGATTGGTTCAGGAAACGCAGCTCGAGATTTTCTCCGGCAGAAGCTCCATCACGAGATTCTGTTGTCTCATCGTCACCCCAGACTGCTATTCCGCATTCGCCATTAATCAAGCGACCAGAGCCAACAAGGATCTCACTTGAATATACTCCTATTTCCAGCTCATCTATTTCAGGAGAGGTTCCGGAAAGGACAAGGAGGCTCATGTTCTGGGATGTTGGTTTGACTATCGGGAGAATTTCGGGGGATGCAAAAATTTGTGCTAACCGGTTCTCTTCTACAACATATACGAGATCCATCGCTTCCGACATTTTCAGCATATATCCACGACCTTCTGTCAAATCACCCATATTACTGAATCCGAATGCAGGGCTATAGAAACGACCGGCTCCGTCCTTTGCTATCTCAAGATTATCTACGATTCCTGATAACGCAACAACAGCATCGACAGGAACACGTGGGAAATATGCTATCATTTGCCAGCCAATTCCCAATGGGATCGGGGCATCAGCCGCAACGGGCATGCCCTCAATCGTCAGTTCACACTCGGCGGTAGTCTTGATCATATAGCCCTCATCGACTTCCCAACCGGGAATGTTACTGAAACCAAATGCAGGGCTGTAAAACTGTCCGGCACCATTTTTCATCATTTCCATCAAGTCTTCATCAACAAGAGCCTGCGTGAGAGCAATGACGTCATTATCTTCAGGCTCAACATTTACCGATATCATATTCCACCCGAAGTCCAGAGCAACCGTGCGTTCTTCAGGACCTCCTCCCTCTCCTACTGCAGTCAAACTAACAGGCAGGACAGTTTCTCCGCCAACACCATCATGACTGAAAACCAGATCAACGGTGAATTCTAAATTAACTGGAAATCCAAAGGTATTTAAGTTTGTAGTAAGGTCAATATCCGCTCCGGACTCAAGAATCCCCTCAACCGGTTCGACAGCAACCCAACCGGTATTGGCTTGAAGATGCCAGATGTCAATCCGATCCTCAGCTCCACTATTAGCAACCCCCATGAAGACCCAGCTGTAATAGTCCCACTGGTTGGTTATGAAACAACCCTGTGCAACTCCTCCCGCCTCATGCTCGAGGATAGCGACGTCCATGATATCGTTATTCTCTAAATCGATTTTTGCTGTCATCAAATCACCGACATCATTGATTTTATGGAAAATGTAAAGCTGGTATCCGTCGGGATCGTCCGGCCAGTAGGCAAGACCATAAACTCGCAGATCCCCCCTGCTGATCTCAGCGACCTGGTTTCCATCACGGTCAAATCCAGCGATATCAGTGGTAGTGCCGGATGCATACAGAATGTCCCGGTCAGAATCCCATGCCAGGTTATTGCATGGAGAAATTCCGCTTTCAAAAGATGTGGCCTCTTCACCGTCGGGAGTGAATCCATAAATAACTCTTTCTCCTGATCCGTAGATCAGATCACCGTCAGATGCGAGATCTTTATAACCATATCGCCCCTCGCCGAGTTGACCATATTGATCAACTAATTCCAGATCACGGTTTAATACGTACATCACCGGATCTCTATTATTGGCTCCGGATAGATAGAAATAATCATTGATGAATACTGCGCCCTGAATTCGGGAATCTTCAGTAACTACGCCAGCTGGAACATCGTCTCTGAGTTCCCATGCTTCCGCCTCCATTCCCTCCGGGAAGACAAGATCGGCAGTCCATGTTAAAATCCCGTTGCCGGGATTAGACATTGTGAAACCGACTTCGATTTCCTCGTCAACATCAAGTTCTTCAGTAATGTTGTCAGTCGATAGATCACAAATCGAGTGCAGGAGCTCGAAATCGAGAACTGTCACCTCGTCCTCTATTATCTGAACCTCTTCGGCTCGCTGTGGAAGGTAATCATCTGCTGAAACGTATACAGTGTAAATCCATTCGGGAATCTCTTCGAAAACGAAGATACCGTCCTCATTCGTTTCCCGAACAAAGTCAAACCTTGGAATACTTACTTGAGCTCCCTGAATTGGCTGATCGTTCGAAGCATCAATCACTGTACCTCTCAATTCACCAAAACCGGAAATGACTGTTAAATTTACAGGGATTTCAACAATCCTGTTTTCAGGATCATTCGAGGTGATAGTAATTGTCTTTTCGAATTGTCCGGGTTCCAGTTCTGCTGTAGCTATAAGAAGCGTAAAAGTCTGTTCATCACCCTCAACAATTTGTTCCGGTTCATCATTGATAGTAAGCCAATCAATTTCACCTTCTTCTATTTCAAGACGGAACCTGAGAATACTCTCCTCCTCACCAGCATTACCAATTGTCAATTCTTCCTCTCCGTCCAAACCCAGTCCTAAGTTTACATCAAGTTCTTCCGGTTCAAATGTTATCGAGGGAACCGCACTGTGGTTATCCTCAAAAATATGAACTGCACCTGCTGATCCCGTACAATACAAAAGGCGATTCTGAGGATCGTAATCCAGACCAAGACCATTGTTCTCGATAATATCATTACCAAATATCACAGCTAACTGTTCTCCGTCGAGGCTGAACTCAACTACTTGATCATTTCCATGCATCGCGAGCAAAGAATTATTAGGTGGATAGTAATCGATTGCTGTAAGAGATGTATTCTGCTGATACTGACCAACCTGTTCACCATCTACTGTTACTTCTCGAATGCCACCGGGATGTTCGGCTATGTATAGATGACCATTTTCAGAACAGAAAGTTACACTATTAGAGGCATCACCCGGATGGAAATCATCCAGTAGATTGCCTTCGGTGTCAAAGTGGTAAATATTATTATTTCTTCTGTCTGCACACCACCAGGTGTTATCTTCAGGATTGTAGTCCATTCCATAAATGTCTTCCGGACCTTGCAATTGGATTCTTTCGATTTCTTCTTCAAAATTCTGGTCGAACACGACAACTGTATTCTGCCTGAGTATCATACAGTAAATCAATTCCTCGTCAGGATTCGTAGCAATCCCATAGAGTGAATTAATTCCAAATTCACCGAGATTTACGCGACGAATCTCCTCGAATTGTGCAATCGATACATCGGAGAAGCCAACGATAAGCAGAATAGTAAGGAGTAAAATAGATGTGAAATTCCTCATAGTACCTCCCAAAAAGTGCCATTCTGAACTGGAATGGTTGATTAAAAAGAAATCAAAAAGAACGAATTATTTCAATTAGGGGTAGCGACAATCCTGTTACTTTAATGCGAATATAATCCAGAGCACTTGAGAAATCAAGCAAATATACAAAAAATGATCGTGGATAAATTGCAAATCATATTGTTAAGTGCTGGTTATTATTGTGGTAAGCAGTATCGATAGTCAATATATTCTGAAATCATAAATTTTTCTTGTAGTTTCTTATTGAAAAATTATGGTTTCTGACATTTTTGTAAGAACCTTAATATCATAAAGAAACTTGGGCAACTAGTAGCCCAAGCCACACGGATAGACAATATTCCTGAATTAACAACTACCTATATAGATTCCGACCTGCTCGGGAATGACAGGATTCATTTATTTTCCACAATCTCAATTGCGTTTTGACCTTCATCTTGCTATCATTGTCTTATTGATACACAGTGCATTAATCAGGAAAGGGTTATGGGTACATTTGATCCTGCAGGAGACGACATCGATAAATCTACACAAATACAAGATCTCAAGAAACAGATCAAGTCTTTACAGGAGGCTAATGAACAGCTTGCCAGAGACAATGATATCATCAGATGTTACTTCGATTCGGCAAAGAATGTCATCCTCCGACTTGATCTTGATGATGCTATAATCGGCTTGAATACTGCAGTTGAAGAGTATTTTGATATTAAAGCCGATGAAGTTCTTCATAAGCCACTGACTGTTTTCCATAATAGAGTAAAGAGTAATTTCGAAGATCCTGAGGCATATCTCGAAGCTGCGGAAAGAGCCAATTTCGCGAGAAATGAGGACGGTTCGCTAAATATTCTCGATATGGCAAGATCGGGATTGAAGCAGATCAGTCCCGTTAAAAAGAATATCGCCATATTACCAAAAGATATCCGAAAACCGGATGGAGAACTGGTCGGTAGAATTATTACGTTTGTAGATATTACTCAGCTTTCGAAGACCACAGACCTGATTCAAACCCTTGTTGAAGCATCCCCGATCCCAACCATAGTCACAAGATTGGAAGACGGGAAGATAATCTTTGTAAATAAACCTCTTGCTGACCTTTTCGATGTTACACCCGAAGAGGTTATCGGTGATGTCGCTCCTGATTTCTATGCAAATCCGGATGACCGTAAAGAAGTTGTCGCCAAGTTAAAAGAAAATGGCTTTCTTAAAAACCATGAAGTACTAATGAAAAAAGGTGACGGTACGACATTATGGATGATTTTTAACTTTATAGTAACGAAACTCGCCGGTGAAACAGTCATCGTCGGGACATTCTATGAAATCTCCGAACGTAAGGAAGCCGAAGAAAAACTGAGGGAAAGCGAAGAACGGTTCCGCCAGTTAACTGAAAATATCGGTGAATTATTCTGGATGACCACTCCTGACGTGAAAGAAATGATCTATCTGAGCCCGATGTTTGAAACCATTTTTGGCAGGGACAGGTCTGAGCTGGGAACGGAACCGGGATCATTCCTGAATTTCGTGCATGATGATGACAGGGGATATGTAAGAAACGCCCTGTCAAAACAAGATACCGGAGAATATGCCATTGAGTACCGTATTATCCATCCGGATGGTTCAATTCATTGGGTCGCTGAGAATGCATATCCTATCCGAGATGATAATGGTAAAATATATCGCGTCTGTGGTGTTGTTGAAGACATTACAGATCGGAAAAATGCAGAGCTGGAGTTGCGACTTGAACGCAATTTTGTTTCAACAGTTATAGACACCGCAGATGCATTGATCCTTGTACTTAACAGGAAAGGAGAAATAATCCGGTTTAACCGGGCATGTGAACGAATCACCGAATACAAGCTTTCTGAACTGAGCGGAAAACCCTTCTGGGAAACTCTGCTTGTCCCTGAAGAAAACGATTTGGTCAGAAGCTGGTTTGATATGCTGATCGAAGGTGAAATACCTAAGGAAACAGAAAACTACTGGATTTCCAAATCGGGAAAACGCACTCTCATATCATGGAATAATTCCATTCTCCTTGATGAAAATGGGAAGGTTGAGCACATCATTTCTATTGGTCAGGATATTACGGAAAAACGTGCTGCCGACGATAAACTGAAACTCTACCGTGAAATTTTCATGAACTGTTCTGACGGTATTATTGTAAATGATGCACATGGTGGGATAGTCGAAATGAATCCGGCTTATAAGCAATATACCGGGTTTACTGAAGAAGACATCTCATTTGAAAAAGAAGGTCATACATTTCTAAATGAAGATGATCATCAGGCAATTCATGAGTCGATTGCAAAAGCTGAAGTATTCAATGGGGAAGTGAGATCCAAGATTAAGGATGGTTCCCAATTCTATATAGATCTGTCATTATTCCCACTTTTCAATGATAAAAAGGAACTGGTATATTACGTGGGAATGGGTCGGAATATTACTCAACGTAAACGGGATGAGGAAGTTATCGCAACCAGGCTGCGCTATGAAATCGGATTGGCGGGATGTTCCCAGGCACTGCTCAGTGTAGGAGATATGGATGAGACTCTCAATCATGCCCTTAAACATTTATTAGAAGCCGCTGATACTGACAGAGTATTTATATTTGAGAATTTTGAAGATACAGAACATGGACTTTGTATGCGACAGGGTTGGGAATACTGTGCTGAAGGTGTGAAATCAGATTTAGATAATCCACTTATGCAATGCATACCTACGGATTCATTTCCCGAAGAATGGCTTGAACCACTATCAAAAAATGAACCATTTAGTTGTACACGAAGCGAACTTCCCCCTGAAATTCAAGTGATTCTGGATAGCTCTGGAACTCTATCTAGTATCAATATTCCACTCTCGGTAAATAATGAGTGGTGGGGACATATTGGTTTTGATGATGTGAAAGAGGAGCGGGAGTGGGATAAAGAGGAAATTCGATTACTCCGTACCGCTGCTGATATGATCGGAGGTTATATAACCCGTCGACAAGCAGCAGAAGCTCTACGTGTCAGTTTAGTTGACCTCGAAAAAGCTAACCAGCATTTAGTTGAAACGCAGGGACATCTCGTACAATCGGAGAAGATGGCTTCGCTCGGGATGCTGGTTGCAGGCATTGCCCACGAGATCAACACTCCGATTGGAGCCGTCAGCAGCATGCATAACACCTCAATTCGTGCTGTTGAAAAGCTCAAGGAAAACCTCAGAGACTTCTGTGATGCCGAGTGTCTTAAAGAAGATAAAATTATCAAGACTTTCCAATTAATCAGCAACTCAAACAATGTAATCGAATCCGGGATTGAACGAGTCACTACAATTGTTAAGCGCCTGAGATCCTTTGCCCGTTTAGATGAAGCTGAAGTTAAGGAAGCGGATTTGCATGAGGGAATTGAAGATACCCTGGTACTTATTCATCATGAAACTAAACACAACATAGAGGTCATCCGCGACTACGGTAAAATCCCAATCATCTCATGTTTCCCTGGACGTTTGAACCAGGTTTTCCTCAACATCCTGATCAACGCCAAGCAGGCGATTAAGGAAAAAGGACAGATAACAATATCCACTCTCCACGAAAACGGAAATGTTCACATCCAATTCGCAGATAACGGCGTGGGAATTCCAAAGGATAAACTCAGCCGGGTGTTCGATCCGGGATTCACCACAAAGGGAGTAGGTGTCGGCACCGGGCTCGGGCTTTCAATATGCTACCAGATTATTCAGGATCATCACGGTGAAATCAAGGTCGAAAGCGAGGTTGGGAAAGGTACGACGTTTACTATTATCCTGCCGACTAATTTGAATGAGATTTTGGGCGTTTCATAGTTGGAGATTCCCAGATATTGTTCCTTTCAGTCACAGCGGCAGGCCGATTACAAGAATCCGACCTACAGAACTCATGAATATTTCAAAGAACTCGATTTGTGATATATACGAACATTATGTTGACAATATACAACATTTCTCTGCAAAAGTCAAGTCTCGCCACAGCGCACAGGAGAGAGAGGTGATACCCTAAATTATCGTCACATCGTCACACTTTTGGCGGTAAGCGTTTGTGGGTGGGGGATTGAGGGTGTGACGGAAATGTGACGGAAGTGACGGAAAGTGATGGAAGTATCAAAAAAGTAACAGAAGTGACAGATTGGTGATGGAAGTGACGGAAAGGTGATATTCACAACGGATGAAGCGGATTAAACGGATTTGGTCGTTGTCCTTATTTAAGTTGGTAAGTTGGTAATAATGATATTTACAGCGGATGCTGCAAGGTCAGACGACAATCTTATGCCTAATTTCATCGAATGTGCGTATGCCTCTGTGACTCAGGGGAGATGGTTGGGGTGTTTGGGTGTTGTGGTGTGTTCCTCGGTATCAGGAATTCCGGGCTTCTGCTTCGCAGGGAGGGGTTAGGGGGAGTAAATCGCGCTAATAGCGCGATCCAAAATAAACATTAACATCAATATTTTGCACAGGATATGTAGGTCGGAATCTTATTCCGACAAGAATGAACTCGTTTTGAAAACGTCGGAATAAGATTCCTACCTGCGCTACTGAAACATATCTTTTACAGTAAA